>NZ_JBIBHR010000007.1:23580-382005 GCF_042957125.1 Streptomyces sp. NPDC008125 | reverse complement strand
CCCCATCACGTCACTGCCGTGCACAGCATCGTCCTCGACGTGCACCGCCTTGTCCGCACCCATCGACAACGCCTTGCGCAACGCGTCCTTCGCGTCCTCCGGACCCACCGTCACCACGGTGACCTCCGCATCGTCCGCCGCGTCCGCGATCTGCAACGCCTGCTCGACCGCGTACTCGTCCAGCTCCGACAGCAGACCGTCCACGTCCTCACGGTCCACCGTCAGATCATCGGCGAACCCCCGGTCACCGGTCGCGTCGGGCACGTACTTCACACAGACAACGATCCTCAAGCTCACGACGGCTCTCCTACCTGGTGGTGTTCGTAGTGTCGAGATTATGACACTCAGTACCCTCTGTAAAGGTACGCAGTGCCAGATCGGGGTGTCCGGTGCTACGTTGCGCGGCATGACCGATGCGCGCAGACCAGCGAAGAAGGCCCCCATGCGGGAGGCGCTCGCCGAGGCGGCGTTCGAGCTCTTCATGGAGAGGGGCTTCGAACGGACCACGGTGGACGACATCGTCGCGCGCGCCGGGGTCGGACGCCGGTCGTTCTTCCGCTACTTCCCGTCGAAGGACGACGTGGTCTTCCCGGACCACGAGAGCTGCCTCGCCGAGACGACCGCCTTCCTCGCCGCCGCGGAAGCCGCGGAGATCGCGGACGGCCGGGACGCCGCCGACCCGATCGGCACGGTCTGCGACGCGGCGCGGATCGTGCTGGACATGTATGCGGCGAAGCCCGAATTCTCCGTCCGGCGCTACCGGTTGACCCGTGAGGTGCCGGGGCTGCGGGCCTACGAGCTCTCCGTCGTGCGGCGGTACGAACAGATCTTCGCGGGCTACCTCCGGCACGCCTACCGCACCCTGCCCGACGGGGTCCTGCGGGCCGAGGTGGCCGCCGCCTCGGTGGCGGCCGCGCACAACAACGGCCTCCGTCTCTGGCTGCGTTCGGGTGGCGAGGGGAATGCCCGCGCGGCCGTCGACAACGCCCTCGACATGGTGCGCGAGCTCTGGTCCGCCCCGGCGGGACCGGTAGTGCGCACCGCAGTGCCGGGCGTGTTCGAGGTGGGCGGCGCAGGGGGCGCGGAGAGCTCCGCGCGGGACGTGATCGTCATGGTGGCGCAGCGCGGAACCCCGATGTGGAGGGTCGTCCAGCAGATCGAGGCGGCGGTGGGGGAGAGCTGAACGCGGGGGCCGTGGGGGAGTGGTGAACGCGAGAACAGAACATGGCCGAACGCGGGGCCGGGGCAACCGAATGCAACAATGGGCACTCAGTGTCTTTACCGTCAGGCACTGAGTGCCATATGGTGCGGACGCGCCGCTGTCGAGGTGCGGCGCGTTCGAGCCGAGCGCAGGGGGTCCCGACATGTTCCAGTCAGCAAGTGGCACCGCGCACCAGGTGGTCGAAGAGACGGGGCTGCCTTATCAGCGTTGCCGCTGGTGCGGGACGGCCTCCTTCCGCCGGCTGCTCTGCCCGGTCTGTGCGTCGAGCGACTTCGCCCCGGAGCGCAGCTCCGGTGACGGGGTCGTCGTACGGACCGCGGTCGTCCACCGTTACACCGAAGACGCCCGCAACGAGTCCTTGGTCCGCTTCCCGGAAGGGTTCGTCTTCCGCTGCCAAGTGGTCGGAGCCGCTCCGCACCTGGTGGAGGTCGGCGCCCGCGTGCGCCCGCTTCCCGCCGAGGAGCCGGAAGCGGGCGACGTGATCCTGGAGCTCTGCCAGCCGCCCGCCCACCGCGACTGGTACTGACACCCCCCGCGGCAGGTGCCCGAGCCGGGTCGAGCCGGGCCGGGCCGAACGGACCGGGACGATCAGCCGAGCCTCTTGACCAGTTCGGCGGCCAACGGGGCGGAGGAGGCCGGGTTCTGACCCGTGACCAGGTTCCGGTCGGTGACCACGTACGGTGCCCACGGGTCGCTCTCCCGGAAGTCCGCGCCCAGTTCCACCAGCCGGTCCTGGAGCAGCCAGCGCGCCTTGTCCGCGAAGCCCGCCTGGGTCTCCTCCGCATTGGTGAACCCGGTCAGCCGGTATCCGGCGAACGTGGGGGAACCGTCCGGGCGCTTCGCGGCGAGCAGGGCGGCCGGGGCGTGGCACACCACGCCGAGCGGCTTGCCCGAATCCAGTGCGCGGGTCAGGAGTTCGCCGGACACGGGGTCGACGGCGAGGTCCTCCATGGGGCCGTGTCCGCCGGGATAGAACACCGCGTCGTACTCGTCCAGCCGGACGTCGTCCAGGGCCAGCGGCGTACGGAGCTCGTCCATGCCGGCCAGCGTCGCGGCGATCCGGTCCGCGTTCTCCTGACCGCCGTTGACCTCCGGGGCGAGACTCCCCCGGTCCACGGTCGGCTCGACCCCGCCCGGGGTGGCGACGACGACCTCGTGACCGGCCGCCTTGAACGCCTCGTACGGGGCGACGGCCTCCTCGGCCCAGAAGCCGGTGGGGTGCTTGCTGCCGTCCGCCAGGGTCCAGTGGTCCGCGCCCGTCACCACAAACAAGATCTTCGCCATGTCGCACATCTCCGGGGTCGTGGGGGTCGTGTCGGGGGTTGCCGACCCCTCGACCGTAGGACGGACCCCGCCGATGACGCCAACCGGCAGTCGCGAGCGGGGCCGGCCGGTGGTGCCTGCGCGGGAAGGGCAGGGCCGCGAGGACCGGTGCTGCTCCCGCCCGGGACGGCGGCCGCGCGCCCCGGAAAAGAGATTGCGCGCCCGCAGGCGCAGTGGCAGGCTTGCCCCGCCTCACGGCGTGCGGGTCCCCTCCGGGCCCGTACAGGCGGATCGCTAAGGAATGAGCCAATTGTCCACGACGTCCCTCAGCGGCCGTCGTCGGTACTGACAGGTCCGCCCCGGCGGCACCTGCGGGCCGGTACCACGCCACGCAACACGGCGGCCCCACGATGCGGTGCCCGGTGCACCGCCGCCTCTCCCTGCCCGGAGCAGGCACGACACCCAAGCAAGCGCGGCTCCGCACGCCCGTCACGGGCCGTGCGCGACGCGTTCCCTCCCTGTCACCTTCGTGAGGTCACCACCATCATGGACACCCACGTCCAGAGCTTTGCCGTCGCCCATCTCCGGCGCCGTCCCGTCGCCGTGGAGACCGGCGGATTCGTCGCTGGATTCGACCCGGCCACACCCAGCCCCTACGTCAACTACGCCACCCCGCTGCCCGGCGCCCGGCCGACCCCCGACGATGTCCGGGCTCTTGTCGGGACCTTCCGCGAGCGCGGTCTGCTGCCGCGCCTGGAGTTCGCACCCGACGCCGCCCCCGCCGTGGAGGCGGCGCTGCGGGGTGCCGGCTTCACCGTCGAGGAGGTGCACCCGTACCTGGTCTGCACCCCCGCCACGCTGATCCCGCGGTCCTCGGGCGGCGGGGGCACCGCCCTGCTCGTGGAGACGCCGGTCTCGGAGGAGGAGTACGCGGCGGTCGACGCCGCTCTCTCGGAGTCCTTCGAGGGAGCCTTCGCCCCCACCGCGCACGGCACCGCCCGGCTCCGGCGCACGCAGGAGAGCGGCGGGGGCGTCCGATTCGTCCGGGCGCCCGACGGAAGCTGCGCGGGCGGCGCCTCCTGCTCCGCCCCGGCGGTGGGGACCGCCGAACTCGCCGGCGTCGGCACCCGCCCCGCCTTCCGGGGCCGGGGCATCGCCGGCGCGGTCACGGCCGCGCTGACCGGAGCGATGTTCGGCCGGGGTGCCGAGTCGGTCTGGCTGGAGTTCTCCGGTGAGGGCTCACGCCGCGTGTACGAGCGCGTCGGCTACCGGCCGCAAGGCACCCGCCTGTACATGAGGCTCGAAGCCTGACGGGCCCCGGGGCGGGGCTCGCCGGTACCCCGGCGCGGTCCCGCCCCCGTGCTCGTCCCCGGACAGGGGGTTTCACGGCCCGGAAACCTGTCCGCTTTCGGGGGTGCGGCCGGACCGTGCTTAGCTGGGAGACATGATCGATGACTTTCTCGCCGAGAACGCACGGAACGCCGGGAGCACCGGAGGCGCCGGGAGCGTCGGGCAGGTGGCGCTGGTCGAGGAGGCGGTACGCGAGGCGGTGGCCACGGAGATCATGCCGCGCCACCGCAAGCTCGCCGCCGACGACATCATCGAGAAGAGCGGTCCGCACGACCTCGTCACCAGCGCCGACCGGGAGGCGGAGAAGCACCTCACCGCCGCGCTGACCCGCATCCTGCCGGGTTCGGTGGTGGTCGGCGAGGAGGCGGTGCACGCCGATCCGGCCGTGTACGGCGCGCTGTCCGGGGACGCGCCGGTGTGGATCGTGGACCCCGTGGACGGCACCCGCCAGTTCGTCCGCGGCGAGTCCGGATTCTGCACCCTCGTCGCCCTCGCCCACCACGGTGAGCTCATCGCCTCGTGGACGTACGCCCCCGTGCTCCAGGAGATGGCCGTCGCGGTACGCGGCAGGGGCGCCACGCTCAACGGGGCGCCGCTCCGGTCCGGCTCGCCCGAGCCCGGCGCCGTACTGAGGGTCGCGATGTCCCACCCCGACTTCACCACCGACGAACAGAAGCGCGCCCTGCTCGGCCTGCGGACCGAGGGCGTCGACGCCCGGGCCTGCGGTTCGGCCGGGCTGGAGTACCTGGCCGTCGCCCGGGGCGACCTCGACGCACTCGCCTTCAACTGGGAGTTCGCCTGGGACCACGCGGCGGGGCTGCTGCTGGTCGCCGAGGCCGGCGGGTCCCACGCCACGCTGTCCGGCGCGCGCTTCAGGCTGGCCGGCGACAACGACCTGCCGTTCGCGGTCGGCCGGGACGAGGCCACCGTCGCCCGCATCCGCGAGGCCCTGCTCAGCAACGTCTGACGCCACGGCACGCCCCCAGGCACCACACGGCGTCCCACGCACCCCGGCCTCCCCCTGGCGCCCCGGCGCCACACGGCGCGACACGGCGCGACACGGCGCGACACGGCGCCACACGGCGCCACACGGCGTCCCCCGGCGCCCTGCGGTGCGACCGCGCCCCCGCTCAGGCCCTCCCGCGCGCCAGCACCTCCCGCACCTCCCGCACCACGTCCCGGGCCGTCTCCACCGCCACCGGGCCGAGGTCGCGCAGCGCGGAGGCCACCCGCTCCGCGAAACCGGGCGGGGTCTCCGGCAGCGCCGCCGCCGCGGCCAGCGCGCCCTTCTCGTTCAGGCACCAGGTGCGGTGGTGCCCGTGCAGCGCCTGGGCGAGAATCCCGAACGCCCGCGACAGGCAGAGGGCCACGTGGAGGGTGTCGCCCGCCGGGGCGGACTTCGCGGCCGAGCCCACCAGGAACTCCGCCTCCCACGCTCCGTCCGCCAGAACCCGCCGCAACGGCTCCGGATACAGACGGACTTGATTCTGAAGGCGCGTCAGTTCTTCTGCGGGGTCGGCGAGTACGCGTCCGAGCGCGACCTCTCCCGGATAGCACGGCGACCAGAAGCCCAGCGGATGTCCCGGCTGCACCCCGACTTCGTACCGTCCCTCCCGGCAGTCGGCCCAGACCGCTTCCACCCGGTCCAGGTCGCGCAGGATCCAGTCCACCGCGACGCCGTCGACCCGCAGCCACCCGCCCCCGTTCACCCAGGGACCCCAACTGCCCGGCCCTTCCACCGTCGCGGCTGCTCCCTGCGCCTCGGAAGCGAGGGCGATCAGCGCGTCGAGATCGGGCGAACCCCGGTAGTAGAGGCCCAGATCCCAGTCGGAGTCGGGGCGATGGGTGCCACGGGCCCGGCTGCCGCCCAAGGCGACGGCACGGACTCCGTCCACGGTGACCAGGCGGGCGGCCATGGCGGCGACGGCGGACGCGGTCTTTTCCACGGAGTCAGTCATCGGAGCGGAGGGTACCCACGCGTACGCCGGCCGCGCGCGGGAATATCCTGGTTCCCCACGGGCTGTCCCGCCGCCCCGCGAAGGAGTCCCAGAGTGTCACCGATGCTTGACGCAGTCGTCGTGGGGGCCGGGCCCAACGGACTGACCGCCGCCGCCGAACTGGCCCGCCGCGGTCACACGGTGGAGGTCTTCGAAGCGGCCGACACGGTCGGCGGCGGCGCCCGCACCCGTGAACTGACCCTCCCCGGCTACCGCCACGACCCCTGCTCCGCCGTCCACCCGCTCGGCATCGGCTCCCCGGCGTTCGCCGGAATGCCGCTCGCCGACCACGGGCTGGAGTGGATCCAGCCGGAACTCGCCCTCGCCCACCCCTTCCCGGACGGCACGGCAGCCGTCCTCAACCGGTCGGTGGGCGAGACCGCCGCCTCGCTCGGTGCCCGGGACGCGGGCGCCTACCGCCGGCTCGTCGCCCCCTACATCGGCCACTGGGAGACCCTCGCCCAGGACTTCCTGCGCACCCCCTGGCTCGGCCTGCCCCGCGACCCGTACCGCTGGGTGCGCTTCGGCCTCGACGCCCTCCAGCCCGCCACGCTGCTCTCCCGCCGCTTCCGCGACGAGAAGGCCCGCGCCCTCCTCGCCGGGCTCGCCGCGCACGCCATCGCCCCCACCTCCGGGGTGGCCACCGGCGGGATCGCGCTGCTCTTCGCGCTCGCCGCGCACGCCAACGGCTGGCCGGTGCCCCGGGGCGGCTCGCAGTCGATCTCCGACGCCCTCGCCTCGTACCTGCGCGGCCAGGGCGGCACCATCCGCACCGGCATCGAGGTCAAGCGCCTGGACGAGCTGCCGCCCGCCCGCGCCTACGTCTTCGACACCTCGCCGACCGCGCTCGCCAGAATCGCCGGACTCGGCAACGCCTACCGCCACTACCGCTACGGTGCCGCCACCTTCAAGATCGACTACGCGCTCTCCGGACCGGTCCCCTGGACCGCCGAGGAGGCCCGGCGCGCCGGGACCGTCCACGTCGGACCGACCGCCCCCGAGATCGACGCCGCGCTCCGCGCCGCGGTCGAGGGCCGTGACCCCAGCGTCCCGTTCCTGATCACCGCCCAGCCGAGCCTGGCCGACCCCACCCGCGCCCCCGAGGGGCACCACGTCTTCTGGGTGTACGGACACGTCCCGGCACGTTGGGAGGGCGACGCCACCGAGGTCATCGAGCGCCAGCTGGAGCGCTTCGCACCCGGGTTCCGCGACCTGGTGCTGGCCCGGGCCGTCGCCGGACCGCGGGAGCTCGCCGCGCACAACGCCAACTACGTCGGGGGCGACATCGCCTGCGGCGCCTTCGCCGGTCTCCAGACCGTCATCCGCCCCAAGCTCGCCCGCGTCCCGTACGCCACCGCCCACCCGGCGGTCTTCCTCTGCTCCTCGGCCACCCCGCCCGGCCCCGGCGTCCACGGCATGTCCGGCCACCACGCCGCGCGGGCGGTCTGGCGCAGCCTGCGCGCCGCACGGTGAACCGGGGGCGCGCGCACGCCGACCCTCCCCGGCAGGTCCGCCGCGCCTCCCGCTCAGCGACGGCCCGGGCGGTCCCGGGTCGGGTGCGGGCGGAAGCGGCAGGCCCGCAGCCACCCGGTCGTCCGGGCGCCGGAACCCCGCGCGACCTCCATGTCGGATTTCCGCCAGCCCCGGGCTCCCGGGTGACCGATGCTTGAAGCATGCACACCGACACCGAGCGCTGCGTGCGGGCCGTCCAGTCCAAGGACGCCCGCTTCGACGGATGGTTCTTCACGGCGGTCCTGACCACCCGGATCTACTGCCGTCCCAGCTGCCCCGTCGTGCCGCCCAAGGTCGAGAACATGACCTTCTACCCCAGCGCGGCCGCCTGCCAGCAGGCCGGTTTCCGGGCCTGCAAGCGCTGCCGGCCCGACACCAGCCCCGGCTCCCCGGAGTGGAACGCCCGCGCCGACTCCGTCGCCCGCGCCATGCGCCTCATCCAGGACGGGGTGGTCGACCGCGAGGGCGTTCCCGGGCTCGCCGCCCGCCTCGGCTACTCCGCCCGCCAGATCGAACGCCAGCTCCTGGCCGAACTCGGAGCCGGCCCGCTGGCCCTGGCCCGCGCCCAGCGGGCACAGACCGCCCGGGTCCTCATCGAGACGACCGCGCTGCCGATGGCCGAGGTGGCGTTCGCCGCCGGGTTCTCCTCCATCCGCACCTTCAACGAGACGGTCCGCGAGGTCTTCGCCCTCGCCCCCGGCGAACTCCGCACCCGCGCCGAACGCGGCAGCAGGGCCGCCGCCACACCCGGCGTGATAGCGCTTCGGCTGCCGTACCGCGCCCCGCTCAACCCCAGCAACCTCTTCGGCCACCTCGTCGCCACCGCCGTCCCCGGCGTGGAGGAGTGGCGCGACGGCGCCTACCGGCGCACCCTCGCCCTCCCGCACGGCCACGGCATCGTGGCGCTCTCCCCGCGCCCCGACCACATCGCCTGCCGTCTCCAGCTCACCGACCCCCGCGACCTCACCCTCGCCATCAGCCGCTGCCGCCGCCTGCTCGACCTGGACGCGGACCCGGTCGCCGTGGACGGCCAGCTGCGCACCGACCCGCTGCTCGCGCCTCTGGTGGACGCGGCCCCCGGGCGCCGGGTGCCGCGCACGGTGGACGGCGCGGAGTTCGCCGTACGCGCCGTACTGGGCCAGCAGGTCTCCACCGCCGCCGCCCGCACCCATGCCGCCCGCCTGGTCACGGCGCACGGGAAGCCCGTGGAGGACTCCGAGGGCGGGCTCACCCACCTCTTCCCGACACCGGAGGCGCTGGCCGGGCTGGACCCCGAGGCGCTCGCCCTGCCACGCTCCCGGCGCACCACGCTGACCACCCTCGTCGGTGCGCTCGCCGGCGGCTCGCTCCGGCTGGACGCAGCCGACACCGACTGGGGCGAGGCCCGTGCCGCGCTCACCGCGCTGCCCGGGTTCGGGCCGTGGACGGTGGAGGTGATCGCCATGCGGGCCCTCGGCGACCCGGACGCCTTCTGCCCGACCGACCTGGGCATCCGGCGCGCGGCCGAGCGGCTGGGGCTGCCGTCGACCCCGGCGGCGCTCACCGCACGGGCGGCCGGATGGCGGCCCTGGCGGGCGTACGCCGTGCAGTACCTGTGGACCGTCGACGGGCACCCCGTCAACCGGCTGCCCGAGTGATCCCGGCCCCGACGAGCGTCCGACCCTCCGATTCCCGAAGGAAGCAGCCCATGAGCACCACCACCCTCACGAACACCAGGACCCACACCCTGCTCGACAGCCCCTACGGCCCGCTCACCCTCGTCGCCACCGACGGAGTCCTCAGTGCCCTGTACATGACCGACCACCGCCACCAGCCGCCGCGCGAGACGTTCGGGGAGGAGGTGGACGCCGGTTCCTTCGCCGAGGCGGTCCGCCAGCTGGGGGAGTACTTCGACGGGACACGCACCGAGTTCGACCTGCCCCTGCACCTGGAGGGCACCCCGTTCCAGCGGACCGTCTGGGCGGAGCTCCGGCGCATCCCGTACGGCGGGACGCTCTCCTACGGCGAACTGGCCGGGCGGCTCGGCAAGCCCGGTGCCTCCCGCGCGGTGGGCCTGGCCAACGGCCGCAATCCGGTGTCGATCATCGTCCCGTGCCACCGGGTCATCGGTGCTTCGGGGGGCCTCACCGGATACGGCGGCGGGCTCGACCGCAAGCAGCGTCTGCTGGCGTTCGAACGCGGCACGGAGAACGACACCCCGGCGCTGTTCTGAGGCATGGACGCGAGAGAGCCCGGTGACCGACCAGCGGTCACCGGGCTCTCTCGCGTCCATGCCCGTGCGGGCGACGTCAGCCGGTGAAGATCTCGGTCACCGTCCAGATCGCCAGCCCGAGCATGCACACCCCGCCGACCCGCTGGACGGTCTTGAGCGGCACCCGCTTGGCGATGAACCGGCCGGCCAGCAGCGCCAGGGCCGAAACGGACATCAGCGCGGCGGCCGAACCGATCGCCACCGACCAGGCACCATTGCTCGCGGCGAGGTTGGCCGTGGTGATCTGGGTGAGATCGCCCCACTCGCTGATGAAGACGGCCATGAACGCCGTCCCGTAGACCGGCCAGAAACCGGTGACGGTCTTGACCTCCTCGTCCTCGTCGTCGTCGTCGCCCCCGCCGCGCAGCAGCATGAAGGCGCCGAAGGCGAAGAGCAGGGCGGAGACCAACTTGACGATCCAGTCGGGCAGCAGCCCGAGGAGACCACCCGCGCCGACCGCGATGGCCACGTGGACGATGAACGCGGACGACGTACCGAACCAGACGTAGAGGGGCTTCATGCGTGTGCCCATGGCGAGCGACGCGAACATCGTCTTGTCCGGCAGTTCGGCGAGGAAGATCAGCCCGAAGGCGGTGATGATCGCCAGGGGGTCGAGGTGCATTCCGGGTGGCTTTCTGTGAGAGCCGGGCCCCGGGCCTTCGCGAAGCGCCGCACGGGCTTTTCGGAGGACCACTCGGCCCGGCACGACGCAGCACCCGCGGGGCGCGGGTGTGTCATACCTGACCGAAGGTCTCGCCCACCCGCCGTGATCCACGGGCCCGGCCACCGGGAATCCGGGGATTCCAGTGTGTCGACGACCGGTTTTCGGGGCTACTCCCCTTCGCAGCCTTCCACACTACCCCACCCGCACCGGGAGGACTCAGCCGGCGCCGCCCGCCCCGCCCGCCGCCAGCCGTTCCAGCAGGGCCGGGAGAGCCGTACCGATCGGCTCGCGCACGACCTCGTCGGCCCGGTCGTCGTACGGGGTCGGTTCCGCGTTCACGATGATCAGCCGGGCCCCGTGGTCGGCGGCCAGACCGGCGAGCGCGGCCGCCGGGTGGACCTGCAGCGTCGTGCCCACCGCGACGAACACCTCGCACCCCTTGGCGATCGCCACCGCCTTCGCCAGCACCTCCGGGTCCAGCCGCTCGCCGAACATGACCGTCGCCGACTTGAGGATGCCCCCGCAGACCGTGCACGCCGGGTCCGGCTCGCCCGCCTCCACCCGGCGCAGCGCGTCGGCCATGGGAGAGCGGGCGTGGCACCGGGTGCAGACCACCTCGCGGGCGGTGCCGTGGAGCTCGACGACCTTGCGGGCGGAGAGCCCCGCCTCCTGGTGCAGACCGTCGACGTTCTGCGTGAGGACCCGCACCGCCGTGCCGGACCGCTCCAGGTCCGCCACGGCGCGGTGGGCCGCGTTCGGCTCGGCGTTCCACGCCGCACTGGTGCGGCGCATCTGCCAGGAGCGGCGGCGGATCTCCGGATCAGCCATGTAGAAGTCGTGGGTGACGAGCTTCTCGGCCTCCGGGTCCCGCGTCCACACACCGTTCGGGCCGCGGTAGTCGGGGATGCCGGAGTCCGTGGAGACGCCGGCACCGCTGAGGATCGCCACGAGAGTCATGCGGGGGAGCCTACGGATCGGCTGTCCGTCCGACGACCGGATTTCCCGGCGTGCGCCGCAGTTCAGAAGGCGGGCGGCCGGCCGTCCTCCAGCTCCACCGCTCCGGTGCCCGAGTCGAGCGCGGCCAGTGCGGCTTCCACCCGCGGGCCGAGCGACCCGAGGAGGTGCTCCGGGAGGGCGGAACGCTCCACCAGCTTCCAGGACAGGAGCTCCTCCTCCTGGAGGACGATCGTCGCCAGCTGCGCCTCGCTCAGCACCCCGCCGTCGAACAGGTACGCCGCGATCGGCGGGCGTGCCGGGCCGCGTACCCAGTCCACCACCAGGAGCCGCCCGGGCTCCAGGTCGAGGCCGATCTCCTCGGCGGTCTCGCGCCGCGCCCCCGCCCGGGGACCCTCGCCGGTGCCCGACTCGATCGTCCCGCCGGGCAGCGCCCAGCCCTCGCGGTAGTTCGGCTCGACCAGCAGGACCCGGCCCGTCGTGTCGCGGAAGAGGCAGGCGGCGCCCGCCAGGATCCGGGGGAGGCCGGCGATGTAGGTGGCGTAGTCGTCAGTTGTGGTCACCGCGCCAGATTAGAGGGCCGCCGTCCCCGCCCCGTGACCGCTGTCGTCACCGCCGGCCGACGGCCTGCCCGATGACGGCTGCCGCACGCACAGCCGGTCGGCGACCCCCGCCTCCAATGGGCCGGTGGGGGGATTTCTGACGGGTTGTCGGTCACGCCGTTCCCTTCTTGTGGATCACCTGTGACATCCCTTGAGTGCCCCTCCCATTAGTACGACAATCGTTCTGGCTTCGAGGAGTCACGCATGTCCATCTCCGCCTCCACCCGCACCCACGCCCTCCGCGCCGGCACCCTCGTGGCGGCCGTCGGCATCGCTCTCACCTGCGCCCCCGAGGCCTTCGCCATCCCCGGCGACAGCGGCGACCTCAACATCGTCGAGATCCGCAACGCGGGTCGTGACGGCCGTGCGAACGGTGGCTCGATCTGCCAGTTCAGGCTGTCGGCCAACAACTTCGAGACCCTCCAGTCGGTCGCCTGGACCATCACCGAGCTGCCGCTGACCGTCCCGCCCGGGAACGTGCTGGCCGGCACGCTTCCCCTCTCGCAGGGCAGGGCCCGCAGCCCGCAGTACCAGCTGCCGGACGGCACCTACCAGCTCCAGTGGATCGTCCCGGGCAGCCTGACCAAGCAGCGGACCTTCGTCGTCAACTGCCCCGACGACAGCCGTGGTGGCCGCGGCGGACAGCGTAACCAGACGGCCGGCGGTCAGGCCGCCGACAACCAGGCCGCTTCCGGCACCACGGCTGCCGACACCGAGATCGCCGACACCCCGGCCGCCGCCTCCGGCAACCGCCCCTCCGGCGGGGTCCCCGCGGGCGGCGGTGGCGTCGCCACCCTGGAGACCGCGAGCTACGACGGCGACTCCGGCCCGGGCGCGGGGACCACCGCGGCCGTGGCGGCGGGGGTGGCCGGACTCGGCGGACTCGTCCTGGCCCGCCGGGCGGCTCGCCGACGCGCCCGTGGCGAGGCGTAACGCTCCGCGACGGCGGCGCCGAGGGCCGAGTCGCGCATGCCGTCTCACTCTGACGCTGTGCACGACCTTCTCCCTCGTGGCAGGCATCGTCCATGTATGCGGTGATGCGTCCGACGATGCGACGGCGCATGCCGCCGCCCGTGGCTCCGATGCCGCGGGCGGCGGGTCGCCGCCGTTCCGGAGGGCGCCGCACCGCATGCCCGAGCGCATCCCGGAATCCCACCCCGCGTTGAGCCCCTCCCGGGCGGTGAAGGTGGCGATCCCCGCCATCTACATCGAGGCCCCGCTCGTCGGCCTGAAGCTCGACGCCCAGGGCCGTTTGGGCGCCCCGCCGATCGACCGGCCCAAAGTGGCGGGCTGGTACCAGGACGGGCCGTCACCGGGAGAGGCGGGCACGGCCCTGATCGTCGGCCACCGGGACACCGAGACAGGACCCGCCATCTTCCTGAACCTCAACGCCCTGCGCGGGGGCGATGTCGTCAAGGTCCGGCGCGCCGACCGGCGCACGGCCGTCTTCACCGTCGACACCGTCAAGACCTACAAGAAGAGCGCATTCCCCGACGACAAGGTGTACGGGACGACGAACCGCCCGGAGCTGCGGCTGCTCACCTGCGGCGGACGCTTCGACAAGAAGACCGGCTACTCGGCCAACGTCGTCGTCTTCGCCCACCTCACCTCTCTCACCGGAACCGCCTGAACGAACGGGCTCCCACGACGGGCCGCACGCCTCGCGCGCGGCCCGTCGGGCGTGTTCCGGGCCGGACCGCGATGGCTGCCGGGCCCGGAGTATGGGCAGATCAGCAGGGTGCGGATAGGGTCGAGCGGCACGAGAGCCTGTTCGATAGCGAAGGATGCAGGGTGGCGGACGGAGCAGCAGAGATGGTGACCGCGCGGGTGCTGGTCGCGGCGGACAAGTTCAAGGGGTCCCTCACGGCGGCACAGGTCGCGGAGCGGGTGACCGCCGGACTGCGACGCGTCGTTCCCGGCCTGCAGGTGGAGACGCTGCCCGTGGCGGACGGCGGCGACGGCACGGTCGCCGCCGCGCTCGCCGCCGGATTCGAGCGCAGAACGGCCCGGGTGACCGGTCCGCTCGGTGAGCCGGTCGATGCCGCGTACGCGCTGCGCTCCGACACGGCCGTGGTGGAGATGGCGGAGGCGTCCGGGCTCCAGCACCTGCCACCGGGCGTGTTCGCCCCCCTCACCGCGACCACCTACGGCTCCGGCGAACTGCTGCGGGCCGCACTCGACGACGGTGCCAGGACCATCGTGTTCGGCGTGGGCGGCAGCGCCACCACGGACGGCGGCGCGGGCATGCTGACCGCGCTCGGGGCCCGGTTCCTGGACGAGGACGGGACACCGGTCGGCCCCGGCGGCGGCGGACTCGCGCGCATCGCGGAGGCCGACCTCTCCGGACTCGACCCGCGCCTCGCCTCCGTGGACCTCGTCCTCGCCAGCGACGTGGACAACCCGCTGACCGGGCCGAAGGGCGCCCCCGCCGTGTACGGACGCCAGAAGGGCGCCACCGACGAGGACATCGCGGTCCTGGACGCGGCGCTCGCCCGCTACGCCGCCGTGCTCGGCCCCGAACAGGCCGCGTTGCCCGGTGCCGGTGCGGCCGGGGGCATCGGTTACGGCGCGCTGGTCGGGCTGGGGGCCCGGTTCCGCCCCGGTATCGAGGTGATGCTCGACGTGCTGGGGTTCGCCCCCGCGCTCGCCCGCGCCACGCTCGTCGTCACCGGCGAGGGATCGCTCGACGAGCAGACCCTGCACGGCAAGGCTCCGGCCGGTGTCGCGGCGGCGGCCCGCGCCGCCGGTGTGGAGGTCGTCGCGGTGTGCGGCCGACTGGCCCTGACCATGGACGACTTGGAGAAGGCGGGTATCGCGCGCGCCTACGCCCTGGCGGACTTCGAGCCCGACCCCGCCGTCTCCATGGCCCAGGCCGGACCCCTGCTGGAGCGGGCGGCGGAGTCCATCGCGCGCGATCACCTCGGCTGACCGACGGACTGTCACCGGGTCCCGGTGCGGCGCCGCACGCCCGCACCGGGCCCGCCCGGCGGAGCCAGCCGGAACGCGTCCAGCGCCAGAGTCAGTTCGACCAGTTCACGCGGCCGCGACAACGACCTCGCGGTCAGCCGCTCCAGCCGCCGCAGCCGGTTGAGCACCGTATTGCGATGGCAGTGCAGCCGGGCCGCCGCCCGCTCCGCCGACCCGCCGCACTCCAGCCACGCGTCCAACGTCCCCACCAGCACCTCGCGTTCCACGTCGGGAAGCGCCAGCAATGAGCCCAGCGTGCCCGTGACCAGCAGGCCCGCCAGCTCCGGCTGACTCGCCAACAACGCTGCGGGCACGCGCCGTTCCAGCGTTACGGCCTCCGTCCCGTCCGGCGGGCAGGACAGCAGGGCCACCTCGGCCAGCCGTCGGCCCGCGGGCAGCCCGGCCCACCCCTCGACGGCCGGTCCGACCCCGGCCCGGCCCACGCGCAGACCGTTCAACAGGGCTGCCAGGAAAGCGGGTTCCCGCTCACCGAGGGCCACGACGGCGAAGTCCCGCTCGGGTCCGGGATGCCAGAGCCACCGGAGCAGGTCGCCCCCCTGGCCCGTACCCCGCCCGTCGAATCCACCTCGTGGGCCACGGCTTCCGGCCGCGGGCAAGGCCACGACCGCGTACCTCCCGTGCGCCGACAGGTCCAGGGCGCCCACCGCCCGCCCGGCGAACTCCGGTGTCACGGGCCCCGCCAGCAACGCGCCGAGCAGTGCCCGGGCCGGCTCGTCCTCGCGCCGCGCCATCCGCTCGTCCCTTCCCGCGAGCCGGGAGCCCGCGCGTCGTGGCGAGGATGACACCGGCCCCGCCTTCCGCCGACAGGAGGGCGCCCTCTCTGTGCGCGCGCACAACCCGGCGCCGTCCTCACTGGTCGCCCGCATCGAGTCCGCCGTACGCCGTGGACGCGCGGCGGGGCCGGTGCTGGTCTGTGGAACCCAGGGGCTGCCCGCCACGCCTGCCGGACGCGCGGCGCACCGATCCACCACGGATCCACGCGCGGCCCCGGTCACGACGGACCCGGCCGGACCCGGAAAGAACCGGGCCGCAGGACGGCCCGGTGACACCACGACGAGCAGGCGGAAGGAGGAGGACGCATGGCAACGCTGGAGATCCGCTCGCTGTCCGTGGGCTACGGCCCGGTACGGGCCCTGCGGGACGTCTCGGTCGACGTGCCGGCCGGCACGATCACCGCCGTGCTCGGCGGCAACGGCGCAGGGAAGACCACGCTGCTGCGGGCCGTCTCGCGGACCCTCGGCTTCCACCGCGGAAGCGGCACCGGCACCGTCCACTTCGACGGCCGCCCCCTGGAGGGGCTGCGGCCCGCACAGGTGGTCGCCGCCGGAGTGGTCCACGTACCCGAAGGACGGCAGGTGTTCGCCCGGATGACGGTGGCCGACAATCTGCGCGCCGGCGCCCTCGGAGCCCGCGGAGGACGCAAGGAGGCGGCGGGCAACCTCGCCCGCGTCCACGAACTGTTCCCGGTGCTCGCCCAGCGCGCGCACCAGCGGGCCGGACTGCTGTCCGGCGGCGAACAGCAGATGCTGGCGATGGGACGCGCGCTGATGGCCCGTCCCCGCCTGCTGCTGCTCGACGAGCCGTCTCTCGGCCTCGCCCCCCTGATGGCGGCGAAGATCGCCGAGACCGTCCAGGAGATCAACGCGGGCGGCACCTCCGTGCTGCTCGTCGAACAGAACGCGGCCATCGCCCTGCGCCTCGCCTCCACCGCGTACGTCCTCGACGTCGGTGAGGTCGCCCTCGGCGGACCGGCCGCCGAACTCGCCGCCTCCGACGAGGTGCGCCGCCGCTACCTCGGCGTCGTCGACGAGACGGCGGCCGAGGACGCGGACGCGGCGGCCGGTGCCAACCGCACCCTGCGCAGGTGGTCGGCGTGACCACCGCATCCACCCCCGCCGCCGCACCACCGGGCACCACCCCGCCCGCCCCGCTCACCGTCCGCGACGTGACCGTCAGGTTCGCCGGGCTCACGGCCCTCGACGCGGTCTCCTTCACCGTCGAACCCGGCAGCGTGCACGCCGTCATCGGACCCAACGGCGCTGGAAAATCAACCACGTTCAACGTGCTCTCCGGCGTCTACCGGGCCACCTCCGGCACCGTGCACCTCGGCACCACCGAACTCACCGGGCTGCCGGCCCACCGGATCGCCGCCCTCGGCGTGGCGCGCACCTTCCAGAACCTCGCGCTCCCGCCGCGCGCCACCGTCGCCGAGAGCCTGCTGCTCGGACGGCACCGGCTGATGCGCTCCGGATTCGTCGCGGCCGGGCTCCGGCTGCCGTCCGCCGCCCGGGAGGAGCGGCGCCACCTCGAACGGGTCCACGAGATCGCCGCGTTCATCGGCCTCGAAGCCGAGCTGGACCGGCCCGCCGGCGCCCTGCCGTACGGAGCGCAGAAGCTGGTCGAACTCGGCCGGGCGCTCTGCATGGAGCCCGAGGTACTGCTCCTGGACGAACCCGTCGCCGGCATGACCGCCGACGAACGCCGCCGGACCGCGGCCGTGGTGGCCGGAGTCCGCGACAGCCTCGGCATCTCCGTCGTACTCGTCGAACACGACATGGGCGTGGTGATGCGGCTCGCGGACGCCGTGACCGTCCTCGACTTCGGACGCAGGATCGCCGACGGCACCCCCGCCGAGGTCCAGAACGACCCCGCGGTCGTCCGCGCCTACCTGGGAGAAGAGCAGGAATGACCACCTTCGTCGAACTCCTTCTGGGCGGCCTCTCCATCGGCTCGGTCTACGCCCTCATCGCCCTCGGTTTCGTCGTCATCTTCAAGGCCACCGAGGTCGTCAACTTCGCCCACGCCTCGCTGCTGCTCGCCGGCGGATACGTGACCGCGGTGCTCCACGACGACATCGGCTTCTGGCCCGCGCTCGCAGCCGGTATCGCGGGCGCGGCGGTCGTCGGCGCCGCCGTCGAGTTCCTCGTCATGCGCCGCTACCGGGGCGGCGACCACAGCGTGCTGGCCATCGTCACCATCGGCGTCGACATCCTCCTCACCACCGAACTCACCCGGCGCATGGGCACCGACGTGCTGCCGCTGGGCGACCCCTGGGGGAGCGGCGTCGTCACCGTCGGCGGGGTGACCCTCGCCCAGACGAGGATCGCCGCCTTCGTCGCCGCCGCGCTGCTCATCACCGTGTTCCTGCTCGCCTTCCGCTTCACCTCCTGGGGCGTCTCGATGCGCGCCGCCGCCGAGAATCCGCAGACCGCCGCCCTGATGGGCATCCGGCTGGGCCGGGTCTCGCTCTCCGCCTGGGCGGTGGCCGGGGCGCTCGCCGCCGTCGCCGCCCTCTTCCTCACCGTGTTCCCCACCCCCGGACTCGAACGGGCCACCTCGCTCGCCGCGCTCAAGGCGTTCCCCGCGGCGATCCTCGGCGGCCTCGACTCGACCACCGGGGCCCTCGCCGGCGGACTCCTCGTCGGCGTCACCGAGTCCTTCGCCACGGGCTACCAGAGCGATCTCTCGTTCCTCGGACGGGGAATCGGCGACCTCGCGCCCTACCTGGTGATGCTGATCGTGCTGCTGATCAGGCCCGCCGGACTCTTCGGCACGAAGGAGCCGGCCCGTGTCTGAGACCACGCCCGACACCGTGCCCGACCGGGCACCCACCCCGCCCACCAGGGCGTCCGCCCCGGACCCCCGGGTCCCCCCGGCCCGTACGCACGGCGAACGCCTCCGCGGCCCGCGCCCGTACCTTTGGCTCGCCGGCTCGGTCCTGATGCTGGTGCTGCCGTTCTACCTGGACCGCTTCTGGCTCCAGGCCGGACTGTTCGCCATGGCCGCCGCGATCGGCGCCATCGGGATCAACCTGCTGACCGGAGCGACCGGACAACTCTCCATGGGACACGGCTTCTTCCTGGCCGTCGGCGCGTACGGCTACTGCGTCCTCGCGGGCGAGCCGAGCAGCGAGAACGGCCACCGGCTCACCGGACTCGGCCTGCCGACCTGGCTCGCCGCGGTCCTCGCCGTGGCGCTGGCCGGGCTGGCAGGCGGGATCTTCAGCCCGATCGCGGCGCGGCTGCGCGGCGCCTACCTCGGCATCGCCACCCTGGCGCTCATCTTCATCGGCCAGCACGTGCTGTTCAACGCGGGCCCGCTCACCGGCGGCTTCAACGGCCGTGCCGTCCCCCCGCTGTCGGTCTTCGGGCTTACCTTCGACGATTCCGAACTCGTCGTGGCCGCAGTGCCGTTCGGGTCCTCCGAGAAGCTCTGGTACGTGGCCCTCGCCGCTCTCGTGGTCAGCGGGGTGTTCGCCCGCGGCGTGCTGCGCGGCAGGCCGGGCCGGGCGCTCAACGCCATCCGGGACCACCGGATCGCCGCCGGGGTGATGGGTGTTCCGGTGGCCCGGTACCGCGCCGGGGTGTTCGTCCTCTCGTCCATGTACGCGGGCCTCGCGGGCGTCCTGCTCGCCCTGGTCTTCCAGCGGACCGTCCCCGAGTACTTCGGCATGGCCCTCTCGCTCGAATACCTCGCCATGATCGTCATCGGCGGTCTCGGCACCGTCGCCGGGGCCGTGGTCGGCGCCGCCTTCGTCTCCCTGCTCCCGCAGGTGCTCACCCACTACAGCGAGTCCCTCCCGCTGGTCTCCGCCCCCGGCACGGGCGGAATCGCACCCGGTGAGGCGTCCCGCTACCTCTACGGCGCCGCGGTCGTCGCGGTGGTCCTGTTCATGCCCGGTGGCCTTACGCGTTTGAAGAAGTCAGGGGAGAAGAAATGAGAAAGCGTGTTCTCGGAGCCGTCGTCGCGGCTCTCGCCCTTACCCTCGCGGGGTGCAGCGGAAAAGCCACCGAAGGGAAGGACACGGAGACGGACAAGGGCGGCATCAAAACCGGCCAGGGCGTCACCGACTCGGCCATCACCCTCGGCTCGCTGACCGACATGACCGGGGTGTACGCCTCGCTCGGCACGAGCATCACCCAGGCCCAGCAGCTCTGGGTGAAGCAGACCAACGCCGCCGGCGGCATCTGCGACCGGAAGATCGAGCTCACCGTCCGCGACCACGGCTACGACCCGCAGAAGGCCATCGCCGCCTACACCGAACTCGAACCCGAGGTACTCGGCTTCACCCAGTTCATCGGCTCCCCGTTCGTCGCCGCCGTCGAGCAGCGCATCGACGGCCAGGACCACGGGGTGGTGCTGCCGCAGGCATGGTCGGCCAACCTCCTCGGCTCCCCGTACGTCCGCGTCATCGGCGCCACGTACGACATCGAGACGATCAACCTGATCGACTACCTGCTCACCGAGAAGCGCATCGCCAAGGGCGACAAGATCGGCCAGGTGTACTTCGAGGGCGACTACGGCGAGAACGCCCTCGCCGGGGCGAAGTACGCGGCCGAGCAGGCCGGCCTCACGGTCGTCGAGCAGAAGATCAAGCCCACCGACAACGACATGACCGCGCAGGTCTCCGCGCTCAAGCAGGCCGGGGTCAAGGCGATCATCGTCAGCGCGGGCCCCCGTCAGGCAGCCTCGCTCGTCGGAGTCGCCGCGGCGACGGGGTTCAAGGTCCCGGTCGTCGGCAACAACTCCGCCTTCGCCCCGCAGCTGCTCGCGACCCCGGCCGGCCCCGCGCTGCTGGCCGACTACTACGTCGCCGCCCCCGCCCTGCCCATCGGAGACCCGGGCGCCGGACCGTCGAAGCTGGCCGAGGAGTACGCGGCCGAGTACCCGAAGGGTGGCCTCGACAACGGCGTCGTCGCCGGGTGGATCGCCGCCTCCGTTTACGGCGAGGCGCTGAAGAAGGCGTGCGACGCCAAGGACCTCACCCGCGAGGGAGTCGACAAGGCGCTGCTCACCATCAAGGGCTTCGGCGGCGAGTTCGGAGTGTCCCACGACTTCACCGACCCGAAGGCGCCCTCCTCCCGGCAGAGCGTCATCATGAAGCCCGACGCGAAGGTCCCGGGCGGCCTCAAGGTGGTCCGCCCGGCGGCGGTCTCCCCGGCGGCCGAGTCGTACACCGTGAAGTAGCCGTACGCCGCACGGAGCCACCGCTGTGCCTACGGCGCCGGCGGACCCGAACCGTCGGGTCCGCCGGCGCCGTACGTACGCGGCTGGGGCCCACGCTTCCCGCCCGGCTCAGACCGCCGACAGCGTCCGCCGGGCGCAGGCCCACACGGTCAGCGCGACGGCGAGGAGAACACCCGCGCCGGTCATCACCCCGGCCCACCCTCCGCTCTGCCAGAGCACGGACGCCAGCGCTGAGCCGATGGTGCCGCCGAGGAAGTTGCAGGTGACGAAGGCGGTGTTCAGCCTGCTGCGGCTCTGCGGCTCCACACCCATCAGCCGGGTCTGGCCGAGGACGTTGCTCGCCTGGATGCCGATGTCCAGCAGCAGGACCGCGATCAGCACGACGACGATCGAACGGCCGCCGAACCCGGCCAGCACGATCGCGGCCAGCGCCAGCAGCAGAGCCGCACCCGTACCGCGTACCGACCACCCCCGGTCGTGCAGCCGGCCGGCCCGCTGGGCGGCGAGCGCACCCGCGAGACCCACCAGACCGACCAGCCCGATCCGGGTCACCGAGTAGCCGAACGGGGCGGCGCTGAGGAGGAAGGTCAGTGAGGTCCAGAACATGGTGAACACCATCATGCAGAGGGCACCCAGGACGAGGGTGATCCGCACCGACCGGTGCCGGCCCACCGCGCCGAGCACCGACTTCAGGAGCGCCGGGTAGCCCATGGACGCCTTGGGCGGGACCGCCGGCAGGACCCGCGCCAGTACGGCGGCGAGTACGACCGTCAGCACCGCCGCCACCACGTAGATCGCGCGCCAGCCGAACGCGTCGGCCACCAGCCCGCTGACCGTCCGCGACACGAGGATCCCGGAGAGGATTCCGGAGACGACCGTGCCGACCACCCGGCCGCGCTGGTCGTCGCCCGCCAGGTCGCCCGCCAGCGGCACCAGCAGTTGACCGGCCACCGTGGTCAGCCCCACCAGAGCGAGCGTCACCAGCAGCACCACGAAGCCCGGCGCCGCCGCGCAGCCCGCCAGCGCGACGGCCGACGCGAGCATGATCCCGGGGATGAGACGGCGACGGTCGAGCCGGTCACCGAGCGGCACCACCAGGAACGCCCCGAGGGCGTAGCCGATCTGCGTGAGGGTGACCAGCAGCCCGGCCGAGCCGGAGCCGATGTGCAGGGAACGCCCGATCGTGTCGAGCAGGGGCTGCGCCCAGTACAGGTTGCCGACCGCGGCACCGGCGGAGACCGCGAACAGCAGGGTGAGGCCGCGGGTCATACCGCGGTGGAGGGGAGCCGTCACGGACGGCGTCGCCGCGGACGACGTCGGCGCGGACGCGCGTATCGCGTCGGCGGCAGGGGGTTGATTGACCATGTTCATAAGAGAACCAGCATGTGCGGCAGTCCGGCAGGACGCGTCGACGGGGGCCGGTGGCAGGCCCACCTCGGACGGTGCCCGCCCCGAGCGGCCGGACGCCCGCCGGCCGTCCGGCCCGTCACAGGTGCTGCGACCGGCGGCACCACTCACGCGCCGCCTGCGTCCGGCGACCGGCAGCCCGACGTACTCGGACCAGGAAGTCCTGGATCCGACGGCGGTGGTCCATGGTCGCCGACGGAAGCCGCCCCGCCCACGGGCGCGCCCACACACACATCGCCGGCCTGCCGCCCGGCGGACCCGGTCGTACGCTCGCCACATGGCTCTCTGCGACGATCTGGACCGCGCCGGCACCGACCCGGCCCCCGCCCCTCCCGCCGACGCCTGCGCCGACTGCCTGGCCGTCGGCCGGGACGACTGGGTGCACCTGCGGCTCTGTCTGACGTGCGGCCGGGTGGCCTGCTGCGACAGCTCGCCGCTGCGGCACGCGACCGCCCACTACGAGACCTCCGGGCACCCCGTCATGCGCTCCCACGAGCCGGGCGAGGAGTGGCGCTGGTGCTTCCGCCACGAGGCGCTCGGCTGACCCCGGGGCACCCGGAGGCGGGTGTTCCGGGTGCGCCGGGGGAGCGAGCGCCGAAGACTGGGCGCATTCCCCGAGGAGGAACCCATGGCCACGCAATTCGAGGCGGTCGTCGAGATCGACCGTCCGATCGACGACGTCTTCGCCTATCTCGCCGACGGCGGGAACGACCGGGACTTCAGCCCGCGGGTGCAGAAGATCGAGAAGACACCGGCCGGCCCCACGGTCGTCGGCACCACGTTCCGCTCGACGGTCAAGGACGCCGGAATGACCACCCAGCGGGAGTTCGCCATCACGGAACTGGTGGCTCCGACCCGGGTCCGCTGGCAGGAGAAGTCGAAGAACGTCGTCGCCGCGGCGGAGGGCGGGTACGACCTGGAGGCCACCGGGAACGGCGGGACCCGGGTCCGGATCCACAACGTCCTCGAAGGCCACGGCATCGGCAAGCTCCTGGTCGGCTTCGCGGCCAGGGCGGCGCGCAAGGACGCCCCCGCCTTCGGACTCCGTATCAAGAAGGCCGTGGAAGCCGCCGTCCCGAGCCGCTGAGCCCGCCGAGCCGACAGCACCGCCCCGGAGCGGGGGCAGAAGCGTGCCCGGACGTGCGAGAGGCCCGGATGCTCAGGGCATCCGGGCCTCTCGGCGTTCCGTGCGCGGCGACGGCTACGGCAGCTGCGCCGCGCGCGCCTCCCGCCGGTTGCCGCGGAAGGTGTTCACGCGCCGCGCGGTCGCGAAGAGCGGGATCACCGCGCCCAGCACGACCTGGAGCGCGCAGCCGGTCTGGAGGAGCAGCTGACCGCCCGGAGCGTCGAACGCCCAGGCGACGAGGAGCCCCATCGCGGCCACGATCCAGCCGAGCATCGCCACCGCGAGCACGCCCCGCGGTTTCGGGTACTCGACCCGGCTGACCATCAGCCACGCCACCCCGACGATCGCGAGGAGGGTCGGCACGAAGGGCAGCTCCAGGAGCACGATCGAGACGACCGTGAGCGCTCCGAAGGGGCTCGGCATGCCCTGGAACATGCCGTCCTTCAAGGTCACGCAGGAGAACCGCGCAAGCCGCAGCACCACCGCCAGCAACACCACGATCGCCGCGAGCGCCGAGACCCGCTGGTGCGCGTCGTCCGCGACCATCCCGTAGACCAGGACGAAGTACGCCGGCGCGAGACCGAAGCTGATGAGGTCGGAGAGGTTGTCCAGTTCCGCGCCCATCGGCGACGACCGCAGCTTGCGGGCCACCAGACCGTCGAAGAGGTCGAAGACGGCCGCCATCAGCATCAGGATCACCGCGGTGGCCGCGGAGTGACGCGCCATACCCGACTCGTCACTGCCCGTGAGATGCGGAATCAGAATGCCCGTGGTGGTGAAGTACACCGCCATGAACCCGCAGGTGGCGTTGCCGAGCGTGAGGGTGTCCGCTATCGACAGCCGCAGTGAGAGGGGCATGTCCTGGGTGCCGTCTCCGTCACCCTCGTCGGCGGCCTCGGGCACCCAGTCGGCCTGGGTGTCCGGATCAACCACGGTCAATTCGAGTCACCCCCGCGGTGGTGGCCTGGCCGACCTCGACCGCGACCTCGACGCCTTCCGGCAGGTAGATGTCGACGCGCGAACCGAAACGGATCAGACCGATGCGCTCGCCCTGCTCGACCTTCGTGCCCTGGGGGATGTAGGGCACGATGCGACGCGCCACCGCGCCGGCGATCTGGATCATCTCGATGTCGCCGAGCTCGGTGTCGAAGTGCCAGACGACGCGCTCGTTGTTCTCGCTCTCCTTGTTGAACGCCGGGACGAACCCGCCCGGGACGTGCTCGACCGACGTCACGGTACCGGCCAGCGGAGCGCGGTTGACGTGGACGTTGAGCGGGCTCATGAAGATCGCAACGCGGGTGCGCCCGTCCTTCCACGGCATGATGCTCTGCACCACACCGTCGGCCGGGGAGATGACCCGGCCCTGAGCGATCTCGCGCTCGGGGTCGCGGAAGAACCACAGCATGCCCGCCGCGAGCGCGGTGGTGGGCACGGCCACGGCGGCCCAGCGGCCGGACTTGCGCGCCCGGGTCAGGCTGAGAGCCGCGGTGGCGACGGTCGGGAGGAGCCACGGCGATGCTCCGCGAGCGATGCGGACCCCGCCGCGGTGTGCGGAGGTAAGGCTGTCGGGCATGAATGACCTTCGTAGCGGATGATGCCGCGCTGGCAACGGGGGACGGCGGCTTTCCGTCGATGCTATCGGTTGGTGGCCACAACTGGGCAAGCCAGCAGCCGAGTCGGACGGCTCCGAGACCCCGCCCCAGGGTCACTGGATGTGATCTTCTTCGCGGCCAAACCGCCCCGAAAGGGACGATCAACCCTGCAGGCGGTACTCCTCCAGGAGTCGGCGGCCAATGATCATTTTCTGGATCTCGGCGGTACCCTCACCGATCAGCAGCATCGGTGCCTCGCGGTAGAGGCGCTCGATCTCGTACTCCTTGGAGAAGCCGTAGCCGCCGTGGATGCGGAAGGCGTCCTCGACGACTTCCTTGCAGTATTCGGAGGCGAGGTACTTCGCCATCCCTGCCTCCAGGTCGTTACGTTCCCCGGAGTCCTTTTTGCGGGCCGCGTTTACCATCATCGCATGCGCCGCTTCGACCTTGGTGGCCATTTCGGCCAATTTGAACTGGATGGCCTGGTGCTGGGCGATCGGCTTTCCGAAAGTTTGACGCTGCTGAGCGTACGAAACGCCCAATTCGAATGCACGTTGAGCGACGCCGCAGCCACGCGCCGCTACGTTCACCCGTCCCACCTCGACTCCGTCCATCATTTGGTAAAACCCTCGGCCGGTCGTGCCACCGAGGACCCGATTGGCCGGAATGCGTAGTCCGTCCATGATGAGTTCCGTGGTGTCGACCCCCTTGTAACCCATCTTGTCGATCTTCCCGGGGATGGTGAGGCCGGGCCTGACCTCCCCGAAGCCGGCCTCCTTCTCCACCAGGAAGGTCGTCATCGACTTGTGCGGCGGCGTCCCTTCGGGGTGTCCTTCGTCACTCCGGCACAGGACCGCCACCAGGGTCGACGTCCCCCCGTTGGTGAGCCACATCTTCTGGCCGTTCAGGACGTACTCGTCGCCCTCGCGCACGCCCTTGGACGTGATCGCGGACACGTCCGAGCCCAGAGCCGGCTCCGACATCGAGAAGGCCCCCCGCACCTCGCCCAGCGCCATGCGCGGCAGGAAGGTGTCCCTCTGCTCCCGCGTGCCGTGCTGCTTGAGCATGTACGCCACGATGAAGTGCGTGTTGATGATCCCCGACACACTCATCCAGCCGCGCGCGATCTCCTCCACGCAGAGCGCGTACGTGAGCAGCGACTCGCCCAGCCCGCCGTACTCCTCCGGGATCATCAGCCCGAACAGGCCCAGTTCCTTGAGTCCTTCGACGATCTCCGTCGGGTATTCGTCGCGGTGCTCCAGCGCGGTCGCGACCGGGATGATCTCCTTGTCGACGAAGTCCCTCACGGTGGAGAGGATTTCCTCTTGGACGTCGGTCAGACCGGCGGTCCGGGCGAGTCGGCTCATGACGGCTTCTCCTGTGACTTCGCTCTAGTTGACGGGGGACGGGCGGCCGGGCTGTTCGCCACCGCGCGCCTCGATGTACTCCTGCGTGGGAACCATCACCTTGCGCCGGAAGACGCAGACGACGGTCCCGTCCTGCTTGAAGCCCCGGGTCTCGACGTACACGATGCCCCGGTCGCTCTTCGACTTCGACGGGGTCTTGTCGAGCACCGTGGTCTCGCCGTAGATCGTGTCGCCGTGGAAGGTGGGCGCGATGTGCCGCAGCGACTCCACCTCCAGGTTGGCGATGGCCTTGCCCGAGACGTCCGGCACCGACATGCCGAGCAGCAGAGAGTAGACGTAGTTCCCGACCACCACGTTCTTGCCGAAGTCCGTCGTGTTCTCTGCGTAGTTGCTGTCCAGGTGCAGCGGGTGGTGGTTCATGGTCAGCAGGCAGAAGAGGTGGTCGTCGTACTCGGTGACCGTCTTTCCCGGCCAGTGCTTGTAGACCGCGCCGACCTCGAACTCCTCGAAGGTGCGTCCGAACTGCATGGTCAGGCCTCCGGGGCTTCGAACTTCGAGGTGCGCCGCATCCCTGCCGCCCGGCCCTTGCCGGCGATGACCAGCGCCATCTTGCGGCTGGCCTCGTCGATCATCTCGTCGCCGAGCATCGCCGAACCCTTCTTGCCGCCCTCCTCCGAGGTGCACCAGTCGTAGGCGTCGAGGATCAGCTCGGCGTGGTCGTAGTCCTCCTGCGACGGCGAGAAGACCTCGTTGGCCGCGTCGACCTGGCCCGGGTGCAGCACCCACTTGCCGTCGAAGCCCAGCGCCGCGGCGCGGCCGGCCACCTCTCGGTAGGCCTCCACGTCACGGATCTGCAGAAACGGTCCGTCGATCGCCTGGAGGTCGTGCGTACGGGCCGCCATCAGGATGCGCATCAGGATGTAGTGGTACGCGTCGGCGCCGTAGCCGGGCGGCTGCTGCCCGACGACCAGGGTCTTCATGTTGATGGACGCCATGAAGTCGGCCGGGCCGAAGATCAGTGTCTCCAACCGGGGCGAGGCCGCCGCGATGGTGTCGATGTTGACCAGGCCCTTGGCGTTCTCGATCTGCGCCTCGATGCCGATCCGGCCGACCTCGAAGCCCATCGTCTTCTCGATCTGGGTGAGCAGCAGATCCAGCGCGACGACCTGCTCGGCGTCCTGGACCTTCGGCAGCATGATGCAGTCGAGGTTCGGCCCGGCGCCCTCGACGACCGTGATGACGTCCCGGTACGTCCAGTGCGTGGTCCAGTCGTTGACCCGCACCACCCTAGTCTTGCCGGTCCAGTCGCCCTGGTTGAGCGCGTCGACGATGGTGTGCCGCGCCCCTTCCTTGGCGAGCGGCGCGCAGGCGTCCTCCAGGTCCAGGAAGACCTGATCGGCCGGGAGGCCCTGGGCCTTCTCCAGGAAGCGCGGGTTGGAACCGGGCACGGCCAGACACGAGCGGCGGGGACGCAGCCGGTTCACGGGCGTGGGCGTGGTCATGCGGGGACCTCCAGAGGATCGAGCTTGTTGGCCTTGCGGATCTCGTCGACGATACGGCCGATGATCTCCGTGATACCGAAGTCCTTCGGGGTGAAGACGGCGGCGACCCCGGCCCGGACGAGAGCGTCGGCGTCGGCGGGCGGGATGATCCCGCCGGCGATCACCGGGACGTCGTCCGCGCCGGCCTCGCGCAGCCGGTGGAGCACGTCGGGGACGAGCTCGGCGTGCGAGCCGGAGAGGATCGACAGGCCCACGCAGTGCACGTCCTCGGCCAGCGCGGCGGAGACGATCTGTTCGGGCGTCAGCCTGATGCCCTGGTAGACCACCTCGAAGCCGGCGTCGCGCGCGCGTACGGCGATCTGCTCGGCGCCGTTGGAGTGCCCGTCGAGACCGGGCTTGCCGACCAGCAGCCGCAGCCGCCCGCAGCCGAGGTCCTCGGCGGTACGGGCCACCTTCGTGCGGACCGCCGCCAGCGGGGTTCCCGGCTCGGCGGTCACCGCCACCGGCGCCGAGGAGACCCCGGTCGGGGCCCGGAACTCGCCGAACACGTCCCGCAGCGCCCAGGACCACTCCCCGGTGGTCACCCCGGCACGGGCGCATTCGACGGTCGCCGCCATCAGGTTCTCCGTACCGGCGGCGGCCTTCTTCAGCGCCGCCAGCGACTCGGAGGCGCGCGCCTCGTCGCGTCCGTCCCGCCAGGCGTGCAGGGCGGCCACCACCCGGGCCTCGTTCTCCGGGTCCACCGTCATGATGGCGCCGTCCAGGTCGGCGGTGAGCGGGCTGGGCTCGGTCGCCTCGTGGACGTTGACGCCGATGACCTTCTCCTCGCCGCTCTCGATCCGGGCCCGCCGCGCGGCGTGCGAGGCGACCAGCTCGGACTTGAGATAGCCGGACTCGACGGCCGCCATCGCGCCGCCCATCTGCTCGATCCGGTCGATCTCGTCGAGCGCCTGCTCCACCAGGGAGTCGACCTTCGCCCCGATCACCCGCGAGCCGTCGAAGATGTCCTCGTACTCCAGCAGATCGCTCTCGTGCGCGAGGACCTGCTGGATGCGGAGCGACCACTGCTGGTCCCAGGGGCGCGGCAGCCCCAGCGCCTCGTTCCACGCGGGGAGCTGCACCGCGCGGGCGCGGGCGTCCTTGGAGAGGGTGACGGCCAGCATCTCCAGCACGATGCGCTGGACGTTGTTCTCCGGCTGCGCCTCGGTGAGGCCGAGGGAGTTGACCTGGACGCCGTAGCGGAACCGCCGCTGCTTGGGGTCGGTGACGCCGTACCGCTCGCGGGTGATCCGGTCCCAGATCCGGCCGAAGGCGCGCATCTTGCACATCTCCTCGACGAAGCGGACGCCCGCGTTCACGAAGAAGGAGATGCGCCCGACCACCGCGCCGAACTTCTCCTCGGGCACCTGCCCCGAGTCGCGCACCGCGTCCAGCACCGCGACGGCCGTGGACATGGCGTACGCGATCTCCTGGACGGGCGTGGCCCCGGCCTCCTGGAGGTGATAGCTGCAGATGTTGATCGGGTTCCACTTGGGGACGCGGTCGACCGTGTACGTGATCATGTCGGTGGTCAGCCGCAGGGAGGGCCCCGGCGGGAAGACGTGCGTCCCGCGCGAGAGGTACTCCTTGACGATGTCGTTCTGCGTGGTGCCCTGGAGCCTGCCCGGGTCGGCGCCCTGCTCCTCGGCGACGACCTGGTAGAGCGCCAGCAGCCACATCGCGGTGGCGTTGATCGTCATCGAGGTGTTCATCTGCTCCAGCGGGATGTCCTGGAACAGCCGGCGCATGTCGCCGAGATGGGAGACCGGCACCCCGACCCGCCCGACCTCGCCGCGGGCGAGGACGTGGTCGGGGTCGTAACCCGTCTGGGTGGGCAGGTCGAAGGCGACGGAGAGACCGGTCTGGCCCTTGGCGAGGTTGCGCCGGTAGAGCTCGTTGGACGCCTCGGCCGTCGAATGGCCCGCGTACGTCCGCATGAGCCAGGGACGGTCCTTGTGACGTTCGGTCATCGGGAGACCTCAGACGTTCTCGCGGGAAGGGGTGGCGGCCTGTTCCGCGGGGGTGTCGCGGAACAGGTTGATGGCGTCGATGTGCTTCGCGCGCAGTTCCTCGTCACGCACGCCCAGGCCCTCGCGCGGGGCCAGCGCGAGGACGCCGACCTTGCCCTGGTGGACGTTGCGGTGGACGTCGTGGGCGGCCTGGCCGGTCTCCTCCAGCGAGTACACGCGGGAGAGCGTCGGGTGGATCTTCCCCTTCGCCACCAGCCGGTTCGCCTCCCACGCCTCGCGGTAGTTGGCGAAGTGCGAGCCGACGATCTTCTTGAGCGACATCCACAGGTAACGGTTGTCGTACTCGTGGGTGTACCCGGAGGTGGAGGCACAGGTGACGATGGTGCCGCCCTTGCGGGTCACGTAGACGGAGGCGCCGAAGGTCTCGCGGCCGGGGTGCTCGAAGACGATGTCGACGTCCTCGCCGCCGGTCAGCTCGCGGATCCGCTTGCCGAACCGCTTCCACTCACGGGGGTCCTGGTGGCTCTCGTCCTTCCAGAACCTGTACCCCTCGGCGCTGCGGTCGATGATCGCCCCGGCGCCCATCCGGCGGCAGATCTCCGCCTTCTGGTCGTTGGAGACCACGCAGATCGGGTTGGCGCCGCCGGCCAGCGCGAACTGGGTGGCGTACGAACCGAGACCGCCGCTGGCGCCCCAGATCAGGACGTTGTCGCCCTGCTTCATGCCCGCGCCGTTGCGCGAGACGAGCTGGCGGTACGCGGTCGAGTTGACGAGGCCGGGGGCCGCCGCCTCCTCCCAGCTGAGGTGGGCGGGTTTGGGCATCAGCTGGTTGGACTTCACGAGGGCGATCTCGGCGAGCCCGCCGAAGTTGGTCTCGAAGCCCCAGATGCGCTGCTCGGGGTCGAGCATCGTGTCGTTGTGGCCGTCGGACGACTCCAGTTCGACGGAGAGGCAGTGCGCGACGACCTCGTCGCCCGGGTGCCAGGCGTTCACGCCGGGCCCGGTGCGCAGCACGACGCCCGCCAGGTCGGAGCCGATGACGTGGTACGGCAGGTCGTGGCGCTTGGTCAGCTCGCTGAGCCGGCCGTACCGCTCCAAAAAGCCGAAGGTGGAGACCGGCTCGAAGATCGAGGTCCAGACGGAGTTGTAGTTCACCGAGCTGGCCATGACGGCGACCAGGGCTTCTCCTGGGCCGAGTTCGGGCACCGGGACCTCGTCGAGGTGGAGTGATTCGCGCGGATCCTTGTCGCGGGTGGCCCGCCCCTCGAAGATTCCCGCTTCGTCCTTGTGCACGGTCACCGCGCGGTACGACTCGGGGAGGGGCAGCGCCGCGAAGTCGGCTGCGGTGCTTGCCTGCGACTGGATCGCGTCCAGGATGTCCTTCACGGTGATGCCTCCGGCGGATGGTGTCTCCCCTGCTCGAACGGGCCGAGAGCCAGGGGAACGCTGGTGAGGAACGCTTCGGTGGTCCCTGCGGACAGGGAAACGGTGCGGTCTGGAGGTGTGCCGTCGGTTCGGCGGGTGGTGCTCGGTGCTCGGTGGAGCGGAAGGGTGCCTGTGACGCAGGCGTCCGGGCGCGCGGGCACGGTCGGCCCTCGGGGACAGCCGGCGTACGTGAGATCCGGTACGCCGGCCGCCCGGACGCCTTCAACGTATGGCACTGCGTGACAGCTGACAAGGCACCGAGTGCCAGAAATTTCTCTCAGCTGTCATCCGGTCGGCACGCATGAGCAACACGATGGGTGTTCTGGTGGGGTCTGTCCCGCAGGAGAAGGGCTACGGCGCGATGCGGTACACGTACGGCGTCGTGGTGGCGAGCGCCGTGAAGCCCAGCCGCGCCAGGATCGGCGCCGAGTCCGCGGACGCGTCGACCTGGAGGTACCCGACCCCGCGCGCGGCGGCCGTACGGACCCGGTGCGCCACCAGGGCCCGGTAGATGCCGCGCCCCCGCCACGCCGGGTGCGTCCCCCCGCCCCAGAGCCCCGCGAAGGAGGTCCCCGGGTACAGCTCCAGTCGCGCCGAACTCACCGGCACCCCGTCCGCCACGGCCACCAGCCCGAAGAACTCCTCCGGCGCCGCCGCCAGCCGGGCCAGCAGCCGGTCGCGCAGCCACGAGGAGTCCGTGCCGAACGCCGCCTCGTGCGCTTCGGCCATCAGCCGCACCCCCGCCTCGTCGTGGACCTCGCGCAGCTCGACCCCGGCGGGCGGCCCGGCGTCGGCCGGCAGGTCCGCCACCGCCGCCACCATCAGCGTCTCGGGCGGCTCGGGGACGAACCCCGCCGCCCGCAGCCGGTCGCCCAGACTGGCGGGCCGGTCGTAGTCGTAGAGCTTCCACTCGAAGGAGGTGACACCGCGTGCCAGGCAGTACGCGACCTGCGCCGCGACGGCCGCGTCGGCGCCGTCCTCGTCGAGCGTCGGCGAGGACCACACGACAGCGCTCCAGGAGTCGTCGCCGCCGCTCTGGCGGACCACCGGACCGTCCCGCTCCACCCGCGCGCCGGGGCCGTCGGGACGGGCGTTCTCCCGCATCTCGTGATCGAACAGGGCAAGAAGTCGTTCAGGCGTAGTCATCGGCGTACCCGATCACACGGCGACGGCCCCGACCAGCGAATTTCGGCCGCGCCCGCGTCGATCACTCCGTCCCGGGCAGACGCCGGAAGGAGATGATCTTGCGCCGGCGGGACACGCGACGCGCAGGACGCAGGGCACAGGAACGGGACGAGGGGTGGCGGACGGGATGCCGACAGCGATACGCGGGCGCACACGGATGCGCTGCCGCGGGGACTTCAGCCTCCGGCGTACGGCGGTGGGGTTCGCCCTCGCCGCGCTCCTGCTCGGGGTCGGCGGGATGCTGCTCCGCGGCGCCTGGCAGAGCGTCGGCGGCCATCCCGTCGCCCGGGGCGTGCTCGCCCTGCTCGTCCTCGCGGGCGCGGTCGCCCTGCTGCGCCGACGCCGTCGGCGCAGGCGCGCCGCCCGGCTCGCGGCTGCCGTGACCGAGGCGGCGGAGGAGCTGGTGGACACCGCGCTGGCGGAGATCGACGAGGCGGTGGCCGTGGCGGAGCGGGCCGAGCCGGTGTTCGTGCCTGTCCCCGAGCCCGCGTACGAGCCGGCTGCGGTGGACTTCGCCGCCCTCGACCCGTACGCCTTCGAGGAGGCCGTGGCGGACCTCTGCCGGCGCGACGGCTGCCGGGACGTCGAACGGGTGGGCGGCGCCGGGGACCTCGGCGCCGACGTGCTCGCCACCGCGCCGGACGGCCGTCGCCTCGTCGTCCAGTGCAAGCGCTACGGCCCCGCCAACAAGGTCGGCTCGCAGGATCTCCAGCGGTTCGGCGGCACCTGCTACGCGGTCCACGGGGCCGACGCGGCGATCGTGGTGACCACCGGTGAGTTCACCGCGCCCGCCATCGAGTACGCGGCCGCCTGCGGCATCGTCTGCGTCGACGCGGACGCGCTGGCGGGCTGGAGCGAGGGGGCGCTGCCGCCGCCGTGGGAGTCGCCGGCGGTGGTCGGCGGGCCCGGACTGCCCGAGCCCGCCTGAGGGCAGGGCTGCCGGATGGCTGCTCCCCTGAGCTGCGCCGGGTGGCCGCTCCCCTGAGCTGCGCCGGGTGGCCGCTCCCCTGAGCTGCGCCGGGTGGCCGCTCCCCTGAGCTGCGCCGGGTGGCCGCTCCCCTGAGCTACGGCGGGCGGCGAGCAGGTCGCGGGCCCGGCCCGCGACTCAGCGTTCCTTCAGCGCCTGCTGGATCGTCCGCATGACCTCGTCCAGCGGGGCGTCCGTCCGCGCCACCGCGACCAGCACCTCGCCGTCCGCGGTCACCGAAGCGGCGGGCGGCGCCGCGGACTTCGCCGGCTCGGTGCCGACGATCCGGTCCGCGCCGATCCCCGTGCCGGTGCCGAAGGTCTCCCGGACGATGGCGAAGGCGTGGTCGAGCTGGTTCTCCACGTCGCCCTTGCCGTCCGCCCGCAGCCAGCGTCGCAGCACATGGTTGTGGGCGGTCACCACGGCCGACGCGGCGACCTCGGCCAGCAGCGGGTCGTCGTTGCCGACGTGGCTGTCGCGCTCGTCGAAGTGGCCCAGCAGATAGCGCGTGAACAGCCGCTCGTAGCGGGCCACCGAGGCGATCTCGGCCTCGCGGAGCGCCGGCACCTCGCGCGTGAGCTTGTAGCGGGCCACGGAGACGGCCGGCTTGGCCGCGTACATCTTCATGACCTCTTTGATGCCCCGGCACACCGTGTCGAGCGGGTGCTCGTGGGAGGGGGCCGCGTGCAGGACCGCCTCGGCCCGCACCAGGGTGTCGTCGTGGTCCGGGAAGATCGCCTCCTCCTTCGACCGGAAGTGCCGGAAGAAGGTCCGCCGGGCCACGCCCGCGGCGCCCGCGATCTCGTCGACGGTGGTGCCCTCGTACCCCTTCGTCGCGAAGAGCTCCATCGCCGCGGCGGCCAACTCGCGGCGCATCTTGAGCCGTTGCGCGGCGGCACGGGTGACTGCCGTGCTCTCCGGGGCGTCGGAGGCGGCGGTGGCACGGGGTGACCTGGCGGGCTGGGACATGGTGTGAACGTACTCCATGGGTGCGGGGGAGCGCTCCCGAGGTGGTGTCCGGCCGATCGAGGTCGTGCACGGCCGGCCGGACACCACCTCGGGAGGCGGGGTCAGCGCCGCGTGTGCTCGCGGAAGCCGCGCCCGGTCTTACGGCCCAGGCATCCCGCCGCGACCAGGTGCTCCAGCAGCGGCGCCGGGGCCAGCCCCGGATCGCGGAACTCCTGGTGGAGCACCTTCTCGATGGCGAGGGAGACGTCCAGCCCGACCACGTCCAGCAGCTCGAACGGGCCCATCGGATAGCCGCCGCCGAGCTTCATCGCGGCGTCGATGTCGTCCAGCGTCGCGTAGTGCTCCTCGACCATCTTGATCGCGTTGTTGAGGTACGGGAAGAGCAGCGCGTTGACGATGAATCCGGCCCGGTCGCCGCAGTCCACCGGGTGCTTGCGCACCTTCGCGCACACCTCCCGCACGGTGGTGTGCACGTCGTCGGCGGTCAGCACCGTGCGGACCACCTCGACCAGCTTCATCGCGGGCGCCGGGTTGAAGAAGTGCATCCCCACCACGTCCTGGGGCCGCGACGTGGCCCGCGCGACGGACACGACCGGCAGCGAGGAGGTGGTGGTCGCGAGCACCGCGCCCGGCTTGCAGACCTTGTCCAGGGTCGCGAAGAGCTGCTGCTTGACCAGCAGGTCCTCGGCGACCGCCTCCACGGCGAGATCCACCTCGGCGAACGCGTCCAGCGAACCGGCCGGGGTGATCCGCGCGAGGGCCTCGTCCCGGGCCTCGGCGGTCAGCCGCCCCTTGGTGACCGAGCGCTCCAGGGACCCCGCGATCCGGCCCTTGGCGGTGTCCGCCTTCTCCTGGGACCGGGCGGCGAGTACCACCGTGTACCCGGCCTTCGCGAAGACCTCGGCGATGCCCGAGGCCATCGTGCCCGAGCCCGCGACGCCGACCGCGGTGACCGTGCGCCCGGGGACGCCGGCCGCGCCCTCGTGCGGAGTGAGCGCGTCCGGGACCACGTCCTGGCTGCCCGGCGCCGCGTACGAGTAGAACCCGCGGCCCGCTTTGCGGCCGGTCAGTCCGGCCTCGCTGAGCTGGCCGAGGACCGGGGCGGGCGCGTGCAGCCGGTCGTGCGAGGCCGCGTACATGGCCTCCAGCACCGTGCGGGCGGTGTCGATGCCGATCAGGTCGAGCAGCGCCAGCGGCCCCATCGGGAGCCCGCAGCCGAGCCGCATCGCGGCGTCGATGTCCTCGCGGGAGGCGTACTTCGCCTCGTACATGGCGGCGGCCTGGTTGAGGTAGCCGAAGAGCAGGCCGTCCGCCACGAACCCCGGGCGGTCGCCGACCGCGACCGGCTCCTTGCCCAGCTCCCGCGCCAGTCCGGTCACCGCCTCCACGGCGGGCGGGGCGGTCAGCACCGAGGAGACCACCTCCACGAGTTTCATCGCCGGAGCCGGGTTGAAGAAGTGCAGTCCGAGCACGCGCTCCGGCCGCAGCGACTCGGCGGCCAGCCGGGTCACCGACAGGGCGTTGGTACCGGTCGCCAGGATCGTGCCCGGCGCGACGACCGCGTCCAGCTCCCGGATCACCTGCTGCTTGATCTCGTACGACTCCGGCACCACCTCGATGACGAGTTCGGCGTCGGCGGCGGCCGACAGGTCGGAGAAGGTGCGGAAACGGGCGAGGACATCCCCGCGCTCCCGCTCGGTGAGACGCTCCCGGCGCACGGCGCGGGCGGTGGAGGCCTCCAGCGAGGCAACCGCACGGCGGGCCGCCGCCGGGTCGATGTCGATGCCGACGACCTCGCGGCCCGCGCGGGCCAGGACCTCGGCGATGCCGGTGCCCATGGTGCCGAGGCCGACGACGGCGATGGTGGTGAACGGGGTGTCCATCACGGGACTCCAGGGTGAGTGACGACTGTGAGGGAGCACGGCGCGCACGAGGGGCGGAGGAACGCGCGCGTGCGGAAGGCGTGTCGAGGCGCACGACGTGAACGAGGCGTACGTACGACGTGGACGAGGCCTGCGGGGCCGGGTCGCGCGATACGCGTCCCGGCCCGGAGAAGGGGGACGGACCCTGTCCCGGGTCGCGTCACGCGGCGGTTTTCGCGTCTCGCGAAGACCGCCGAACCGACGTGCACTCCGGATGGCTGCGTCACCAGGCCACCGGAGCCTGCGGGGGAGTGCCCCGCTCACATGAGAGTAACTGGCGGGTAATGAGCGCGCCAGCCCGGAACCCTTGTGCCCTGGCTCACAGCCGGCCGTGTGCGCGACCGTGGACACCTTCCGCACGGAACGTGTCCGAAGATACGCTGAGCGTCATGAACGAGGAGCCGGGATCGCGCACGGAGGTGCCCACCGGGCGCACGGATGCACCCATGGATCCGCTCAAGGACTCGCTCGCGGAGTCGTTCACGGACCGGCTGCGGCTCGAAGCGGGCGCGGCGGGGGAGGCGGAGTGCGCGCGACTCGCCGCCACCGCCGATCGCGAGGAGCTCGCCCGGGTGCTCGTCGAACCCGGCCGCCCCCTCTGGGCCCGGGAAGTCGCCGCCTTCCGGCTCGGGTGCGCCGGGGACCGCCGGGCCTTCGAGGCCCTCGTGCTGCTGCTCAACCACCGCGACCCCGAGCGCTGCGCCACCGCCGCGCACGCCCTCGCCGAGCTGCGCGACCCGCGCACGCCCCGCGCGGCCGCCGCGCTCGCCACCAACTCCCTGCGCTCCGCGTACGCCCTCCACCCCGTGCGCCTGCTGACCGCCTTGCGCGCCCCGGAGTCGGTTCCCGCGCTGATCGCCACCCTGGAGGGGCTGCTCGCACCCGAGAAGCCGCACTGGCGGGTGGCGCTGGCGTGCGTCGAGGGGCTCGGGCAGCTCGGCGACGACCGGGCCCGGCCCGTCCTGGAGTCGGCGCTGCCGCACCCCGGTCTCTCCGGCGCCGCCGCCCACGCCCTCGGCCGGCTGCCGGTGACCGGGGACCGTACGGCCCCGCCCTGAGCTGCCCGTACGCCTCCCGCGCCGGTCGGCGGCCCTCCTGGGAGCCCGCCCCGCGCCCGCCCCGCGCCCGCCCCGCGCGCGGACGCGGGCGGGCCCGCGCCGGTCAGCCCCGGAAGCCGAGCAGCCCGTGCAGGGTCCCGCCGCCGGAGCCCGGGACGGCTCCGCTGTCCGCCGCGCGCGGCGCCTTCCCGGCGGGCAGCGGCTCCGGGTCCGGGCGGGCCGTGCAGACCGCGTCCGCGTCGCCGGTCCCGGCCGGTACGGCGCCGGTCGAGAGGTACTCCGAGAGATGGGTGTCGAGGCAGGTGTTGCCGCTCAGGGTGACGCCGTGGTTCCCGCCGCCCTCCTCCACCACCAGGCGGGAGCCCTTGATCCTGCGGTGCATGCTCAGGCCCCCCGCGTACGGGGTGGCCGCGTCCTCGGTCGCCTGGAAGAGCAGCATCGGCGGCACCGCGTCGTTGGAGATCCGGACGGGACTGAGCGGCTCCACCGGCCAGCTCGCGCACGGCGCGTTGTACCAGGCGTTGTTCCAGGTGATGAACGGCGCCTGCGCGGCCACTCCCCGCGCGTCGTCGCGCCAGGTGCTCCAGGCCCGGGGCCAGGCGGCGTCGCGGCACTGGACCGCCGTGTAGACGGAGTAGCCGTTGCTGTCGTCGCCGGTCTCGCCGAACCGTTCCCAGGCGGCGAGCAGCGCCGTCCCGTCGGCGTCGTTCACGTACGAGGCGAACGCCTCGGCGAGGGCCGGCCAGTATCCGTTGTAGTAGCCCCCGGGCAGGAAGGTGTCCTCCAGCTCCCCGGGCCCGACCTTGCCGCCGGCCGGCTTCTCGGCGACCGCCGCCCGCATCCGGTACCAGGCGGCCTCGACCGCGTCGGGGTCCGTACCGAGGCGGTACGTCGCGTCGTTCTTCGCGACCCACGCGGCGAAAGCCTTGTGGCGGGCGTCGAACGCGTAGTCCTGGGCGATGTTGTCCGCGTACCAGACGCCCTCGGGGTCCACCACGGAGTCGAGCACGAACCGCCGCACCCGGTCCGGGTGGAGCTGGGCGTAGACCGCGCCGAGGTAGGTGCCGTAGGAGTAGCCGAAGTAGTTGATCCGCCGCGCCCCGAGGGCTTCGCGGATCGTGTCCAGGTCATGGGCGGCGCTCACGGTGTCCATGTACGGCAGCAGGTCGCCGTACTTGCTTCCGCAGGATGCGGCGAACGAGGCGGCCCGGTCGCGGCCCTTCCGCTCGGCGGCCGGGGAGGCGGGGACCGACGCGGGGCGCACCGGCCTGAAGTACCCCGGCACGCAGTCGAGTCTGGGGGTGCTCCTCCCGACACCGCGCGGGTCGAAGCCGATCACGTCGTACTGGGCGGCGACCTTCGCGGGCAGGGCGGTGGCCACGAATCCGGCCAGGTTCAGCCCGCTGCCGCCGGGTCCGCCCGGGTTGACCAGCAGCGGCCCCTGGAAGGCCTTCGCGGTGTGCGGGACACGGGTCAGTGCGAGCGTGACCTGCCGGCCGTCCGGGCGGTCGTGGTCGAGTGGAGCCCGGACCGTGGCGCACTGGAGCGTCGGCCGGGCGTCCGTGGCGCACGAGGTCCACTTCAGCGGCGCGGGCGCGGCGCCGGTGTCGGCTGTCGCCGGCGCGGGCACGCCGGTCACCAGACCGGCGACCACCGCACCAGCGGCGACCAGGATCTTTGCACGGTTCGTCATACGGCCTCCCTGGGCTGGGGATCGCGGCTGCTTCAGGGCGCAGCCTCGGCCGGATGCTCCCCGCGATCGACGGGGGAGGGACACGGCGGAGCCGGAGTTGACCCGTACGGGCGGCCGGTCGGCGTCAGCGTGAGGCGGTCGGGACGCTGCCGGGCCGTTGCCGTCGGAGGGTGAGCCGTCGCCCTGAGCCGCTCCCCGCGGGCGGCGGTCGGCGTCACACCACGCCGAGGGGCCCGCCGGGGCGTGTCTTCGAAGTGGCATCGTCCGGCCGGAGGCCGGGCCGGACCAGGCGTCGTCCGGCAGACGGCACTTCGAAGACGGCCCGGCCCCGCACGATCCGGACGGGAGGCGCCGGCGGACCCGTCTCAGAGAAGCGTGAGCTGGGTGGGGCCCGGAGCCGTCCCGGTCGTGCCGCCGGCCCGCGGTGCGGGCGGGGTGATCCGCCGGGCGGCACCCCGGGTGGGCGGCCCGATGCCGAACTCGGCTGCCACCTCGTGCACCTGCCGGGTGATCTGCCGCTGGTACCAGTGCGGGGCGTACGAACCGCCCGCGTACATCCGCTCGTACCGCGCGACGAGGTGCGGGTGGTGGCGGCCCAGCCACGCCATGAACCACTCCCGGGCGCCCGGCCGCAGGTGGAGCACGAGCGGGGTCACCGAGGTGGCGCCCGCCTCGGCGATGGCCCGGACCGTGGCCCGCAGCTGGTCGGGGCTGTCGCCGAGGAACGGGATGACCGGGGCCATGAGGACAGCGCACCCGATGCCCGCCTCCGTCAGGGTGCGAACGGCGTCCAGCCGGCGCCGGGGAGCCGGGGTGCCGGGTTCCACCGTGCGCCACAGCTCACGGTCGACGAACCCCACCGAGACGGAGACACCGACCTCGGTCACCTCGGCGGCCTGCCGCAGCAGCTCCAGGTCACGCAGGATCAGGGTGCCCTTGGTCAGGATCGAGAAGGGGTTGGCGTGGTCGCGCAGGGCGCCGATGATGCCCGGCATCAGGCCGTACCGACCCTCCGCGCGCTGGTAGCAGTCCACGTTGGTGCCCATCGCGAGGTGGTCCCCGCGCCAGCGCGGCGAGGCCAGTTCGCGCCGGAGCAGCTCCACCGCGTTGATCTTGACGACGATCTGCGAGTCGAAACCGGCCCCGGTGTCCAGGTCCAGATAGCTGTGCGTCTTGCGGGCGAAGCAGTACACGCACGCGTGACTGCAGCCCCGGTAGGGGTTGAGTGTCCACTCGAACGGCATCCGGGAGGCCCCGGGCACCCTGTTCACGAGCGAGCGGGCGCGGATTTCGTGGAAGGTCATCCCTCGGAACTCAGGAGTGTCGAAGGTGCGGCTGGTGACCGCGTCGGCGGCGAAGAGGGCGGCGGCGCGCGGCCCGTTCCCGGCCGCCCGTCCGGCGTCCTGGCCGGTGGTGTCTCCGGCATCCGTGGCGTTCGGGGTGTTCTCGGCCAGGTGGTCCCAGCGCATCGGCACCTCCTCGGTGGCTCGAATCCGACAATAGAACATATGTTCCCTTGATCGTGCGGAGCGCCCTTCCGGCGAGCGTCCGGAGGACTTCGGGCCGACTCGTGGCCGGCGGGGGAGGGCATGGTGTGGCCGGAGGTTCACCGGCCCGATTTTGAGCGGACCCTCCCGGGGTGGTTGGCTCAGTCAGGGTCTTTCATCAACCGACTGCTGGAGGAACAGCCATGGCGCAGGTCGAAGCCACGACGGAGCGGACCATCGCGGCGGACGCGGAGACGGTGTTCGACGCGCTGGCCGACTACAAGGAGGTGCGGGGCAAGGTGCTGCCCGGACACTTCAGCGAGTACGAGGTCCGCGAGGGCGGCGACGGTGAAGGCACCCTCGTCCACTGGAAGCTCCAGGCCACCAGCAAGCGGGTGCGCGACTGCCTCCTGGAGGTGACCGAGCCGACCGACGGCCAGCTGGTCGAGAAGGACCGCAACTCCTCGATGGTCACCACCTGGATCGTCACCCCCGCCGGGGAGGGCCGCTCCAAGGCCGTCGTCTCCACCGTCTGGAACGGCGCCGGCGGCATCGGAGGGTTCTTCGAGCGGACCTTCGCCCCCAAGGGGCTCGCCCGCATCTACGACGAGCTGCTCCAGAACCTCGCCACCGAGGTCGAGAAGACCGCGAAGTAGGACCCGTCGCCGGACGGTGGGCCCGCCCGCCACCGTCCGCGCGCCGGTCCCGGTTCCCCGTACGGCTTACCCCGCGCGGCGTTCCCCGTGCGACGTTTCCCGTGCGAGGTTTCCCGTACGGCGGCCCCCGCGCGCCGGCCCCCGTACGCCGCCCGTCACCGTCCGCGCGCCGGCCCCCGTACGCCGCCCGCTGCCGTCCGCGCGCCGGTCCCGTTCCCCGTACGCCGCCCGGCACTCGGCGCGTCGGCCGCCTCACCGGAACGAGTGGTTTTCCAGGGCAACCTGTTGCGCGCCCCACCCCGCTCCCACCGGCGGATACGCCTCCGCGCACGGCGTACACGCCCCTCGAAGCCGTTTGCCCCGCCTTCCCGCCTGATGCGAGAAATGTGCGGCGCAGTGCGACGAGGGGAGCGTTCCGTGGTGGGTGGCAGCACGCTGGTCGAAGGCGGGCCGGACGGGTCGGGGGACCGGGAGGACCGGGCGGGGCGCCCGCCCGTGTACCCGCCGGACGACACCCCGACCGAGGAGTTGCCCGTCCAGGCCGGGCCGCCCGGACGGCGGGCACCGGAGACGCCGGCTGCGGCTGAGCCGGCGGTGGCCGAGGGCGAGGTGAACGCCCGTCAGGTCCGTACGGTCTTCCTCGGGCTGATGCTCACCCTGCTGCTCGCCGCCCTCGACCAGATGATCGTCGCCACCGCGCTGCCGAAGATCGTCGGCGAACTGCACGGGCTCGACAAGATGTCCTGGGCGGTCACCGCCTATCTGCTGGCGTCCACGATCGTGCTGCCGCTCTACGGCAAGCTCGGCGACCTCTTCGGACGCAAGGGCGTCTTCCAGTTCGCGATCATCGTGTTCGTCATCGGCTCCGCCCTGGCGGGCTGGTCGCGCACCATGGACCAGCTGATCGCCTTCCGCGCCCTCCAGGGCATCGGCGGCGGCGGACTGATGATCGGCGTCCAGGCGATCATCGCGGACATCGTGCCGCCCCGGCAGCGGGGCCGCTACATGGGGCTCATCGGCGCGGTCTTCGGGCTGGCGTCCGTGGCGGGGCCGCTCCTCGGAGGGTTCTTCACCGACCACGTCACCTGGCGCTGGTGCTTCTACATCAACGTGCCGTTCGGACTGGCGACCCTCGCCGTCATCGCCGTCGTCCTCAAACTGCCCCGGCCCAAGGTCCGCCCGAGGCTCGACGTGCTGGGCGCCGCGCTGCTCGCCGTCGCCTCCACCTGCCTGGTGCTGCTGACCAGCTGGGGCGGCACCGAGTACGCCTGGGGATCGCGGACCATCGTGCTGCTCGCCGTCGGGGCGGTCGTCACCGCCGTGCTCTTCGTCGCCGTCGAGGCCCGAGCAGCAGAACCGATCATTCCGTTGCGGCTCTTCCGCGACTCCGTCTTCAACGTGAGCGGACTGGTCGGCGCCGTCATCGGCGTGGCGCTGTTCGGTGCGGCGAGCTACCTGCCGACCTACCTCCAGATGGTCGACGGTGTGAGCGCCACCGAATCGGGGCTGCTCATGCTGCCGATGATGGGCGGCATCGTGGGCGCCTCCGTCGTCTCCGGGCAGATGATCTCCCGCTCGGGCCGCTACCGGGTCCACCCGATCGTCGGCAGCGCCCTCTCGGCGGTCGGCATGTGGCTGCTCTCCCGGCTCGAACTCGGCACCTCCCGACTGGAGTACAGCCTCGCCCAGGCCGTGCTCGGCATCGGGATCGGCCTCGTCATGCCGGTGCTGGTGCTCGCGGTGCAGAACTCCGTACGCCCCACCGACCTCGGCACCGCCACCAGCGCCAACAACTACTTCCGGCAGATCGGCGGCAGCGTCGGAGCGGCGATCTTCGGGACGCTCTTCGCCGGACGCCTCGCGGACGCCCTGGCGGTCCGTCTGCCCTCGGGCGCCGGGCTGCCCGACGCGAAATCCGTCACCCCGCAGCTGATCCGCACGCTGGACCCGGCGCTGCGCGACGCGTACATCCAGGCGTACGTGGACGCGATGCCGCGGATCTTCCTCTACCTGGTGCCGGTCCTGCTGACCGGTCTCGTCCTCGCCTTCTTCCTCAAGGAGAAACCGCTGGTGTCCCACCACAGCCCCGAAGCCGCCGCCGAGCCCACCGCGGTCCCCGCCGCCCGCACCGTCCCCGACGCCGGTGGCGCCCCGGCCGCCGTCACCGTCACCGTTCCCGTACCCGCGACCGCGCCCGTCGTGGTCGCCCACGTCGCCGGGGTGCCGGTACGCGGCTGTGTCCAGCACCAGGACGGGACCACGGTGCCCCGCGCCGCGCTCACCCTCATCGACGTCCAGGGGCACCAGGTGGGCCGGGGTGCCAGCGACGGCGACGGGCGGTACGCGCTGAGCGTGCCCGGCTCGGGCAGTTACGTCCTGATCGCCGCGGCCGGAGGGCACCAGCCGCAGGCCGTCAGCGTCACCGTCGGAGAGCGGCCCGTCTCCCTCGACATCGTGCTCGGCGGCGCCGGACGCCTCACCGGCCGGGTCCTCACCCCGGACGGCGCCCCCGTCCGGGAGGCGGCCGTCACCCTCACCGACGTACGCGGCGAGGTCGTCGCCTCCACCAGGACCGGCCACGACGGCGGCTACACCATCGCGGAACTGGTCGCGGGCGAGTACACCCTCGCCGCCGGCGCCGCCGCCTTCCGGCCCGCCGCCCTGCCGGTGAGTGTGCAGGCCGCCCGCGAGACCCGCCAGGACATCGAACTGGCCGGCGGCGCGGTGCTGCGCGGAGTCGTACGCGCCTCCGGCGGGCGGCTCGTCGAGGACGCCCGGGTCACCCTCCTCGACGCCGCCGGCAACGTGGTCGCCACCCTCACCACCGGCCCGGACGGCGCGTTCCGCTTCGTGGACCTCTCCTCCGGCGAGTACACCGTGATCGCGGCCGGCTACCCGCCGGTGGCCACCGTGCTCCAGGTCGCCGGCGGCGGACGCACCGAGCGCGACCTCCAACTCGGCCACGAGGACTGAGGGGCGCCGACGGAGCCGTCGGCCGGCGGGGTGCGGGCGGGGCCGCCGGGCGGCGGGGTGCGGGCGGGGCCGCCGGGCGCGGACCCTCCCGGGGCGAGCGGCCGGCTACTCCTCGCCCCGCTCCGGCGCCGACGTCACCAGCGAGACCAACGCCCGCGCCCCCGGGCTCGTCGCCCGTTGCGGCGGGAGGACCACCACGCTCTCGTACCGCACCGGCCGCGCCCCGGACCCGGGACCGGACGCCTCCGGCACCACCAGGTCCAGGGCGACCAGCCGGGCGGCCTCCGGCTTGCGCGCGAAATGGCGCGGGACGACCGCGATGCCCAGCCCCTCCTGGACCAGCTCCAGCAGGCTGTGCACGTCGTTCACCTCAAGGGCCACCGTCCGGCGCACCCCCGCCGAGGCGAAGGCCGCGTCGGCGGCCCGCCGGGGGCCCCAGTCCGGGTGGAAGTCGATGAACGACTCCTCGGGCAGCGCGCCCCACTCGACCTCGGGCAGCCCGGCGAACCGGTGTCCGGCGGCGCACAGCACCACCATCTCCTCGGTCGCCAGCGGAATCAGCTCCCCGCGCCACTCCACCCGGCTCACCGTCGCCGCGAACGCCAGGTCCAGGCGACCGTCCGCCACCCCGTCCAGCAGGCTCATCGTGCCCTCCTGGCGGAGCCGGATCTCCATGTGCGGATGCTCCCGGTGGAACGCCGCCAGCAGCCGTGCCGGACTGACCCCGGCCACGCACTGCTCGACCCCCACCGTCAGCGTGCCGCGCAGCAGCCCCCGTACGGCGTCCACCGCGTCCCGGGCCGCGCGTGCCCCGGCGAGCGTCCGTACCGCCTCCACCAGCAGCGCCCGTCCCGCCTCCGTGAGCCGCACCGACCGGGTCGTCCTGCTGAACAGCGGTGTCCGCAACTCCTGCTCCAGCGCCCGCACGGACGCCGACAGACCCGACTGGGAGACGGCGAGCCGCTCGGCGGCCCGGGTGAAGTGCTGCTCCTCCGCGACGGTGACGAAGTGCTCCAGCTGACGCAATTCCATGATTCATCACTTTAGGTGATGAATCCCAGAGGTACTTTCCGTTGGACTGCTGGATCTTTCTCCGTCAGCCTGGGGGCGGACCTCCCCCGCGGACACCCGACGCGGAGCGAGCCCCCTGGCACCCCGGACCGGAGTGCCTCGTCCGAGAACCGAACCTCGCGGAGCCTTTCGTATGTACCTTCCGTCCGCCGACCGCTACTCCGCCATGCCCTACCGGCGCACCGGACGCAGCGGCCTGCTGCTGCCCGCGCTCTCCCTCGGCCTGTGGCACAACTTCGGTGGCGACCGGACGCCGGACACCCAGGCCGCCATCCTGCGCCGGGCGTTCGACCTCGGCGTCACCCACTTCGACCTGGCCAACAACTACGGCCCGCCGCCCGGCTCCGCCGAGACCGCCCTCGGCCGCTCGCTGGCCACCGACTTCGTGGGGCTCCGCGACGAGCTGGTCATCTCCACCAAGGCCGGCTACCTGATGGGCCCGGGGCCGTACGGGGAGTGGGGCTCCCGCAAGTACCTGCTCTCCTCGCTCGACCAGAGCCTCGGGCGCCTCGGCCTGGAGTACGTCGACATCTTCTACTCCCACCGGCCCGACCCGGACACCCCGATGGAGGAGACGATGGGTGCGCTCGACACCGCCGTCCGCTCCGGCCGGGCGCTCTACGCCGGCATCTCCAACTACTCGCCGGAGCAGACCCGCGAGGCCGCGGCCATCCTCAAGAGCCTGGGCACCCCGCTCCTCATCCACCAGCCCCGCTACTCGATGCTGGACCGCTGGGTCGAGGACGGCCTCCTGGACACGCTGGACGAGGTCGGCGCCGGTTCCATCGCGTACTCGCCGCTCGCCCAGGGCATGCTGTCCGACCGTTACCTCGACGGCATCCCGGAGGGCTCCCGGGCGGCGGGCTCCAGCCCGTTCCTGACCCCGGACGCCGTCACCCCCGCGCTGGTCGAGAAGCTGCGCGCCCTCGACGCGGTGGCCAAGGAGCGGGGCCAGTCACTGGCCCAGCTGGCGCTCTCCTGGGTGCTGCGCGGCGGGCGCGTCACCTCGGCGCTGGTGGGAGCCAGCAGCGTCGCCCAGCTGGAGAACAGTGTGGAGGCCGGCCGCAACCTGGACTTCGACGCGGACGAGCTCGCCCTCATCGAGTCCATCCTCACGGGCGCCGACGCCGCTTGAGCCGTGTCGGACGGACCGGAAGCCCGAAGGTCTGACGGTCGAGCCCGACTTGCCCCGCTTCGCGATGATGCGCCTGCATCGGCGATCCGGGGCGAGCCGGGCCCGTCCGTACGGAAGGCCCGAGGCTCTCAGGACGCCTCCCCGTGCCGCACGGGGCGGAGTGCGGGATCGATCTCCGCCAGGGCCTCGCGCAGGTGACGCGCCCCCAGGGCGGTGCGTTCGTCGGCTTCCCGCACCAGCTCCTCGCAGAGTCGTAGCGCCTCGGCATGGTCCGTGGCCAAGACGCCGAACACGTCGACGACCGCGGTGTGGATCCAGTCGCCCTGGTTCGGGCCGGCCACCGCCAGCGCGGACGCGACGACCGACAGCCCCGCCCGGTCCCGCCGTCGGAGCAGACCTTGCGCGGTGTGCCGGGTGACGAAGGTGTCGCCCCGGTCCAGCACGAGCTCCAGCAGCGGACCGACGGCCTCCGGCATCTCGGCGAATCCCGCCAGGCAGGCGCCGGCGTCCGCCCGGTCGCGCCAGTCGTCGCTCCGCCCGAGTGCGCCGAGGGCCTCCACGGCCGCTCGCCGCAGGTCCCTGTTCACCTGGCCGTCCACCTCTTCTTCCGCGTCGCGGGCGGGAACGACGCAGGGGACGCCGCCCAACGCCACCGGCCCCGTGCCCCCGGTCCCGTGCCTCCGGCCCCGTGCCCCCGGTCCTGTGCCTCCGGCCCCGGTGCCCCCGGTCAGAGCCAGCCGTTGCGCCGGAAGCCCCGGTGGATCACGAGGCACGCCAGAGCCATCAGCCCCAGCGCGAACGGATATCCGTAGGTCCACCGCAGCTCCGGCATGTGCGAGAAGTTCATGCCGTACATCCCGCACACCATCGTCGGTACGGCGACTATCGCGGCCCACGCCGTGATCTTGCGCATGTCCTCGTTCTGACCGACCGTCACCTGGGCGAGATGGGCCTGGAGTACCGAGTCGAGCAGGGAGTCGAAGGACGCCATCTGCTCGTTCAGCCGGGTCAGATGACCCGCGACATCGCGGAAGTACGGCTGTATCTCCGGCGGTACGGTCGGCATGGGGCGGGTCGCGAGCGCCTGCAGAGGGCGGTCGAGCGGGGCGACGGCCCGCTTGAACTCCAGCAGTTCGCGCTTGAGTTGATAGATCCGGCCCGCCTCGCCACGCCCGGCGTCCATGCTGAACACGGCGGTCTCCACCGCGTCGATGTCGTGCTGGACGGCGTCGGCGACATCCAGGTACGCGTCGACCATCCGGTCCGCCACGGCGTGCAGCACGGCGGCCGGCCCCTGCCGCAGCCGGTCCGGGTCGGCCTCCAGGGCCTCGCGCAGGGGACCGAGCGAACCGTGGCTTCCGTGCCGCACCGTGATCACGAAGTCGTCCCCGGTGAAGACCATCAGCTCACCGGTGTCCACCACGTCGCTGGTGGCGGTGAAATGCTCGTGGTCGACGTAGCCGCAGGTCCGGAAGACCGCGAACAGCCCCTTCCCGTACGGCTCCGCCTTCGGGTGCTGGCCGCCGCGCAGTGCGCTCTCCACGGCCACCGGGTGCAGGTCGAACAGCGCTGCCACGCGCGCGAGTTCCTCCGGCCCCGGCTCGTGCAGGCCGAGCCAGACGAAGCCGCGACCGGAGCGGCGGACCCGGCGCAGGGCCTCCTCCGGCGAACCGGTCAGGGGCTGCCGGACGCCGTCCTCGTACGAGACGCAGTTCACGACGGAACTGCCGAGCGGGGAGCGGGCCGGGTGGCTCAGGTCGACCTTGCGGCGGACCGCCCGGCTCATCGCCCGGCGGATGGAACGGATCATCGGCACAGCGGCCCCCTCGGCATGGAATACGCGCGGCCAGTTTGCCACTCGACCGGTGCGTTCTCCCAGGCCGACCGTGGTCCGGGGCGAGGGGCGAGGGGCGAGGGGCGAGGGGCGAGGGGCGAGGGGGCGCGTGGGGCGAGGGGGCGCGTGGGGCGAGGGGGCGCGTGGGGCGGGGCCGGTCAGGGCCTACGCCGCGCAGAACTCGTTGCCCTCAGGGTCCCGCATGATCCACCAGTGTCCGGCCGGTCCGTTGTCGACCTCGCGGACCGGGGTGGCGCCGAGGTCCTTCAGCCGCTCGACCAGCCGGTCGAGGCCGCCGGGTTCGCTGTGGATGTCGACGTGCAGACGGTTCTTGCCGGACTTCTCCTCGGGAACGTCCTGGAAGAGCAGCCGCCGCCCGGCCCCCACGCCGCTGGTCTCGTCGAACGGGTCGTCGGGGTGGCGGATCGCCGCGTAGCCGCGGAAGGTCCTGCGGCCGTCGTGCTCGGTGACGGCTTCCTCCGGGAGCTGTCCGGCGGCCAGCAGCCGTGCGACGAGCGGGCTCGGGTCCTCCACCTCGTAGCCCAGCGCGGCGGCCCAGAAGTCGGCGAGAACCGGCGCGTCCCTGCTGTCGATGACGAGCTTCCAGTGCAGTGCCATGTCTCCACTCTCCCGCATCCCCAGGTTCGGCGCCGTCCGCGCGAACCTCCGGGCGGTGCCGCTTCCGTTCGGGTGGCGGCACCGCCCCGGACATCAGGGGGCAACCGACCAGGTCAGCGTGTCGGTCGCGGCGGTCTTGGCCGCCGGGTCGCGCAGCGCGGCCGTGGAGTCGGTGACGCGCGCCTGGAGGGTGTGCGGTTGCCCGTCCGCGGTGACGCCGAGTTGCTGCGGCACCACGCTCGTCGAGCCGTGCGCCTGGGTGGCCTCGGTGCCGTCGACGTACCACCGCAGGTCGAGCCGGGAGAGGCCCGCCGCCAGGGAGGTGACGCTCACGGTGACCGTCTGACCGCGACTCACCGTGGTGGCGGTGGTGGCCGTGGTGAGCGAGGAGGCGTACCGGTAGAAGCCGCTGATCATGGCCTCCCGGCCCGGCAAGTTGAACTGGGTGGTGGAGAGCGACCGCATCAGGGAGTCGGCGGTGGGCCGGTGGACGCCCAGCGGATGGTACGAACTGCCCGTGTACGTACCCACGGTGCCGCCCGAGGGGTCGTTCTCGCCGAGCCACCGGTACCACTTGGCCTGCGCGGACGTCAGCTGCGCGGCGGTGCGGACGGTGGAGTTGGGCTCGACGGGCTCCGCTCCGGTGTACGTGCCGTAGGTGTCGTACGTGTACTCGTCGGCGAGCAGGCCGATGGAGTGGCCCATCTCGTGCGCGGCGATCAGGCTGGACCGGCTGTTGTCGGACGAGAGGGTGGAGACCCCGGCGAAGCCGTAGGAGGAGCCGAGCCCCGAGTAGCCCGCGCCGCCGTACTTCGTCGAGTTGGAGACCACGACGACGAGATCGGCCGCGGGGGCCTTGGCGGCGTACGTCCTGACCTTGGCGGGGTCCGCGCAGATGAGCCGCTCGGTGCCGGAGCACCAGAAGTACGAGCCGAGCGCGGTGTTCTTCACGACGTCCGCCGAGGGGTCGCCCGAGTCGCCCCGTACGCCCGCGAAGGCCGGTCGCCCGACTCGCTCCGTACGCCCGCGAAGGCCGGTCGCCCGGCCGCTCCGCACGTCCGCGTCGCCCCGTGCGGCGTTCGAACCCCGCGACACGCCGGACAGGGGTTGGGTCCGGCGGCCGGACGTGCCAGCCTTCGAGGGCGGCACGGCCCCGCGACTCCGGCCTGATCCGAACGGGCAACCCTGGGGACCCGTCCGCCGGTGCACGGCACCGGCACGCACCGCCTCCGCACCCGGAGGCCGACGAGAGGAAGCGACGTGCCGCAGATTCCCGGCAACCTCCTGGCCATCAGCGACCTTCACGTGGTCCACGAGGAGAACCGCCGGATCGTCGCCGGTCTCCGGCCGGAGACGGAGAACGACTGGCTCCTGGTCGCCGGGGACGTCGGCGAGATGTCCGAGGACATCGCCTGGGCCCTCGGCGTCCTCGCCTCGAACTTCGCCAAAGTCGTCTGGGTACCCGGAAACCACGAGCTCTGGACGCCGCCGAAGGACCCCCTGCGGCTGCGCGGGGCCGAGCGCTACGACCACCTCGTGGAACTCTGCCGGAGCCTCGGGATCGTCACGCCGGAGGACCCCTACCCGGTCTGGCAGGGGCCGCGGGGCCCCGTGACCGTCGCCCCGCTCTTCCTGCTGTACGACTACACCTTCCGCACCCACCCCGGGCTCAGCCGTGAGGAGGCGCTGGCCGCCGCCCACGAGGCGGGCGTGGTCTGCACCGACGAGTACCTGCTCCACCCGGACCCGTACGAGAGCCGCCACGCCTGGTGCGAGGCACGGGTGCGCCTGACCGAGGAGCGGCTCGGCGCGCTCGACCCGGAGATGCCCCTCGTCCTGGTCAACCACTATCCGCTCGTCCGCACCCCCATGGACGTCCTGCGCTACCCCGAGTTCGCCCTGTGGTGCGGCACCGAACGGACCGCCGACTGGCACCGCCGCTTCCCCGTCGCCGCGATGGTCTACGGGCACCTGCACATCCCCCGGTCCACCGTCTACGACGGAGTCCCCTTCGAGGAGGTCTCCGTCGGCTACCCGCGCGAGTGGAAGCGCCCCGGACACCCCCGCACCGTGCCGCCCCGGCGCATCCGCCCGGTCGTCCCGGCGGTGCGGGGAGGGCGGTGACGGAGGGAGGACGGTGACGCGGCACGCGATCCGGCCGGCCGGGAGCCCTCTGGGCCTCGCGCGGGCAGCGGACAGGGGCTGCTGGGCCTCGCCGAGCGGCTGCGCGCGGTCGGCGGCACTCCGACGGCCCCGGCGCCGGGCGGCTTCCTGCGGCGGGCGGCGTGCGAGCGCAGGCGGTGTCCCGCCCGGCGCCACGTGATGCTCCCCTCAATGCCGTGGTCGGCGCGGAGCCGGGCGCGTACCGTATGGCCGCATGAAGATCCTCATCAGCGCCGACATGGAGGGCGCCACCGGTGTGACCTGGCCCGGCGACGTCCTGCCGGGCGCTCCCCAGTGGGAGCGCTGCCGCCCGATGTTCACCTCGGACGTGAACGCCGCGGCCCTCGGTTTCTTCGACGGGGGCGCCGACGAGGTCCTCGTCAACGAAGCCCACTGGAGCATGCGCAACCTGCTCCTGGAGCAGCTCGACGACCGCGTCCAGATGATCACCGGCCGGCACAAGACCCTCTCCATGGTCGAGGGAATCCAGCACGGGGACGTCGACGCCGTCGCCTTCGTCGGCTACCACACCGGCGCCGGCACCGAGGGCGTCCTCGCCCACACCTACCTGGCGAACTCGATCACCGGCGTCTGGCTGAACGGCGTACGCGCGAGCGAGGGACTGCTCAACGCGCACGTCGCCGCCGAGTACGGCGTCCCGGTCGTGCTCGTCACCGGCGACGACCTGACCTGCGTGGACGCGCAGGGGTACGCCCCCGGTGCCCGCAAGGTCGCCGTCAAGGACTACGTCTCCCGGTACGCGGCGGTCTGCCGCACCCCCGCCCGTACCGCCGCGGACATCCGCGCGGCGGCGGCCGAGGCCGCGCCGCTCGCCGTCCGGTACGCCCCCGTGACCGGGGAAACCTATGCCGTGGAGCTGGAGTTCGACGCCGAGCACCTGGCTTCCGCCGCCACCGTCGTCCCCGGCGTGGCCCAGACCGGCGAACGGCGCGTCGCGTACACCAGCGCGACGATGTACGAGGGGATCCGCACGTTCAAGGCGGTCACGACGATCGTGTCGGCCGCAGTGGAGGAACAGTATGGCTGAGTCGCCCGCCCCGACGTCCGTGGACCAGCAGGCCCTCGACGAATCGGTGACGTTCACCTCGGAGCTCATCCGGATCGACACCACCAACAGCGGCGACGGCACCTGCCGGGAACGCCCGGCCGCCGAGTACGTCGCCGAGCGCCTCGCGGACATCGGCCTGGAACCGGCCCTGCTGGAGCGCACCCCGGGCCGGACCAACGTGGTGGCGCGCATCGGGGGCACCGACCCGTCGGCCGACGCCCTCCTCGTCCACGGCCATCTCGACGTCGTCCCCGCCGAGGCCGCCGACTGGACCGTGCACCCCTTCTCCGGCGACGTGCGCGACGGTGTCGTCTGGGGCCGCGGCGCCGTCGACATGAAGAACATGGACGCGATGATCCTGGCGGTCGTCCGGGGCTGGGCCCGCGCGGGCGTCCGCCCCCGCCGCGACATCGTCATCGCCTACACCGCCGACGAGGAGGCCAGCGCCGCCGACGGCTCCGGCTTCCTCACCGACCGGCACGCCGGCCTCTTCGAAGGCTGCACCGAGGGCATCAGCGAGTCCGGCGCCTTCACCTTCCACGCCGGCGACGGCCTCTCCCTCTACCCGATCGCCGCGGGCGAGCGCGGTACGGGCTGGCTGAAGCTCACCGCCCACGGCAGGGCCGGCCACGGCTCCAAGGTCAACCGCGACAACGCGGTGACCCGGCTGGCCGCCGCCGTCACCCGGATCGGCGAGTACACCTGGCCCGTCCGCCTCACCCCGACCGTGCGCGCCGGGCTCACCGAGATCGCCGCCCTGCACGGCCTCACCGTCGACCTCGACGCCCCCGGCTTCGACGTCGACGAACTCCTCGGCAAGCTCGGCCCGGCCGCCGCCCTGTTCGCGCCGACCGTCCGCAACAGCAGCAACCCGACCCGGCTGGACGCCGGATACAAGGTCAACGTCATCCCCGGCCACGCCACCGCCGTCATCGACGGACGCGTGGTCCCGGGCGGCGAGGACGAGTTCCACACCACGATGGACCTGCTCACCGGGCCGGGCGTCGACTGGGAGTTCATCCACCGCGAGGTGCCGCTCACCGCACCCGTGGACTCGCCCACCTTCGCCAAGCTGCGCGCCGCCGTCGAACTCTTCGACCCCGGCGCCCACGCCGTCCCGTACTCCATGTCGGGCGGTTCGGACGCCAAGCAGTTCTCCCGCCTCGGCATCACCGGCTACGGCTTCTCACCGCTCAAGCTGCCGGTCGGATTCGACTACCAGGCGCTCTTCCACGGCGTCGACGAACGCGTTCCCGTGGACGCCCTGCACTACGGGGTCCGCGTCCTCGACCACTACCTGCGCAGCGCCTGACCACGACGGGGGAATCACCCATGGCGTCCACCCGGCCCAGCACGGCCCAGCCCACCACCACCGTTCCGCTCCCGGCCCCGTACGGCACCTGGCCCACCCCCGTCGACGCGGCGCTCGCCGCCTCGCACGACGGCCGCCCCGAGTACGTCGGCACCGTCGGGGAGGAGGTCTGGTGGACCGAGCCGCGCCCCGCCGAAGGCGGCCGGCGCGCCCTGGTGCGCCGGAGCGCCGAGGGCACGATCAGCACCGTGCTGCCCGCACCGTGGAACGCCCGCAGCCGGGTCATCGAGTACGGCGGACAGCCGTGGGCCGGAGTCGCCCGCGCCTCGGGAGGCCCGCTCGTCGTCTTCGTCCACTTCGCCGACCAGCGGCTCTACGCCTACGCCCCCGACGGCCCCGACGCCCCCTGGCCGCTCACGCCGGTCTCCGCCACCGGCGGCGGGCTGCGCTGGGTGGACCCGCAGATCCACCCGGACCGGGACGAGGTCTGGTGCGTCCTGGAGGAGTTCACCGGCGAGGGCGCCTCGGATGTCCGCCGGGTGGTCGCCGCCGTACCGCTGGACGGCTCCGCCGCCGACGACCGCACCGCCGTACGCGAACTCTCCGACGACCGCCACCGGTTCGTCACCGGTCCCCGGCTCTCGCACGACGGCCGCCGGGCCGCCTGGATCGCCTGGGACCACCCGCGCATGCCGTGGGACGGCACGGTCGTGATGCTCGCCGAGGTCACCGGTGAGGGAACCTTCACCGGAATCCGGCCGCTCGCCGGCGGCCTCGACGAATCGGTCTGCCAGGTGGAGTGGGACCGGGACGGCTCCCTGCTCTTCGTCTCCGACACCGGCGACTGGTGGCAGCTCCAGCGCATCCGGCCCGACGCCGTCGCGGGCGGGGCCGTACCGGCCGGCGCCCTCTGCCCCGGCCGGGGAGAGGAGTTCGGCGGACCGCTCTGGAAGATCGGCCTGCGCTGGTTCCGGCAGCTCGACAACGGACTGATCGCCGTCATCCACGGCAAGGGCACCACCCGGCTCGGCGTGCTCGACCCGGAGACCGGCGAACTCGTCGACGTGGCCGGCCCCTGGACCGCCTGGACCGAGACCCTGGCCGTCCGCGGCGACCGCGTCGTCGGCGTGGCCGCGAGCCCGTACACCGGCCACGAGGTCGTCGAACTGGACACCTCGACCGGCCGCACCCGGACCATCGGCGCACCGCACACCGACGCCGTCGACCCGGCGTACTACCCCCGGCCGGAGGAGCGCACCTTCGCCGGGCCGGACGGCCGGGACATCCACGCCCTGGTGTACCCGCCCCGCAACCCCGGGCACACCGGCCCCGAGGGCGAACGCCCGCCGTACGTCGTCTGGGCGCACGGCGGCCCCACCAGCCGCGTCCCGCTCGCCCTCGACCTGGAGATCGCCTACTTCACCTCGCGCGGCATCGGCGTCGTCGAGGTCAACTACGGCGGATCGACCGGCTACGGGCGCACCTACCGCGAACGGCTCCGCGAACAGTGGGGCGTCGTGGACGTCGAGGACTGCGCCGCCGTCGCCGAGGCCCTGGCGGCCGAGGGCTCCGCCGACCGCGCCCGGCTGGCGATCCGGGGCGGCAGCGCCGGCGGCTGGACCACCGCCGCCTCCCTCACCAGCACCGACCTCTACGCCTGCGGGGCCATCAGCTACCCCATCCTCGACCTCACCGGCTGGGCGGTCGGCGAGACCCACGACTTCGAGTCGCAGTACCTGGAGTCACTCGTCGGCCCGCTCGCCGAGGTGCCCGACCGCTACCGCGACCGGTCGCCCCTCACCCACGCGGACCGGCTCCGCACCCCGTTCCTGCTGCTCCAGGGGCTGGACGACGTGATCTGCCCGCCCGCGCAGTGCGAGCGGTTCCTCGCCGCGATCGAGGGGCGCGGCGTCCCGCACGCCTACCTCACCTTCGCGGGGGAGAGCCACGGCTTCCGGCTGGAGTCCACCCTGATCCGCGCGCTGGAGGCCGAACTCTCCCTGTACGCACAGACCTTCGGCATCGACGGAGTCGACGTCCCGGCCCTGGAGCTGAAGCGATGAGCGCGGCCCACGTCGTCGCCGGGGCCGGTACCGGTCCCGTGCCGCTCGCCCGCCCCGCCCGGCTGAGGCCCGGCGCCCGGGTTGCCGTGGTCTCGCCCAGCGGGCCCGTACCCGCCGAACGGCTCGACGCCGGGCTCGATCTGCTGCGCGGCTGGGACCTCGATCCCTTCGTCACCCCGCACGCCCGCGATGTCCACCCCGAACTGGGCTACCTCGCCGGGACGGACGAACACCGCGCCCAGGACCTCCAGGACGCCTGGTGCGACCCGTCCGTCGACGCGGTCCTCTGCGCCCGGGGCGGCTACGGCGCGCACCGCATGGTCGACCTGATCGACTGGACCGCCATCCGCAGGGCCGGCCCCAAGCCGTTCGTCGGCTACAGCGACATCACCGTGCTCCACGAGGCGTTCGCCCTGCGCGCCGGGTTCTCCACGCTGCTCGGCCCCATGGTCGGCGCCGAGACCTTCCTCAAGGACGCGCCCACCCAGGACGGACTGCGCGCCACCCTCTTCGAACCCGAGTCGGTACGCACCCTGGGCCTGGCGACTTCGGCCTCCCTGGTCCCCGGGCGGGCCAGGGGCGTGACCTACGGCGGTTGCGTCAGCCTGCTCGCGGCCGACCTCGGCACCCCCGGCGCCCGGACCTCGGCCCGGGGCGGCCTTCTCCTCATCGAGGACGTCACCGAGGACCCGTACCGCATCGACGGCATCCTCACCCGGCTGCTGCGCTCCGGCGCCCTGGAAGGCGTCGCCGGGGTGGTCTGCGGCTCCTGGGAGAGCTGCGGACCGTACGACCGGGTCCGCGCGGTGCTCGCCGACCGGCTCGGCACCCTCGGGGTGCCCGTCGTCGAGGAGCTGGGATTCGGCCACGGCCCGACCACCCTCACCGTCCCGCTCGGGCTTCCCGCCGTACTCGACGCCCCCTCGGACGGCGGCAGGGCGACCCTCACGGTGGAGGTGCCCGCGCTGGTCTGACGGAACGTCGCATCCGGACGCGGTCGTGCGGCGGGACGCCGGTCGGGCCCGCCCCCGTCTGCCGGGCGTCCCGTCAGGGACAGAAGCGCCACCGGCCTTCGGAGACGACGTCCACCGTGTCGTCCCTGACGCGAACGGCCGTGTCGTCGTCGATGAACCAGACCGGGAAGTCGGCCCGCGCGGCGATGCGACCGGCCCAGGCGTCGTCCCGCTCGGGGAAATCCGGCGAATGCAGGTGGGGCTTGAGATACCAGTCGAAGAGGCCGAACGGAGGCTCCACGGCCGTCGCACCGAGTGCGTGGAGATCCGCCGCGTCCCCGATGACCTCGGCGGAGTGCGTGGTGAGGTTCTGGCTGAAGATCATCGATCCGGCGCTCATCCCCACGTAGACGCGGCTCTCCAGCGCCTCCAGGAAGCCGTCGGCCAGGCCGTTGCCCGTGATGCTGCGCGCGAGGTGGTACTGGTTGCCGCCACCGACATGGACGACGTCGGCACGGAGCAGCCGGTCGAGCACCATCTGCCGGGGCAGGCCGTTCAGTTCCAGGACGTCGAACTCGCGCCAGCCGAGGCCGTGCAGCCGGTTCATGTCCGCGAGGAGCCACCCGTGGTCCCCGGGCTCGGCGACCGAGGCCGTGGGCACGTACACGACGTTCGCCGACCCGAAGGGCTTTCCCAGCATGTCCCGCAGTGCGTCCCGCAGGGACTCGTTGCGCAGGCCGCTCGCCGTCAGCAGAAGATTCATCGCGCGAGTGAACCACGACCGACGGGCGCGTGCGCAACGGCGTTTCTGCTCTCCGGCCCGCGACACCCCCGGGGGAAATGGCGGCCATGGCGTTGACACCGACGCACTCCGTGTCACAGCATGAGTACGTTCTGTCATCGGCGGGCCGCTGAACTCGCTCTTTCCCGCGCGTTTCGACGTTCCGGTGGTCTGTGCAGGCGTCGGTCGGCCGGTGGTCCCGGTGCCCTGGGTGTGGAGGTCCGCGGTGTCAGGTGTCGTCGCCAGGTTCGGGAAACCGCTCGCGGCCCTCGCCGGAGCGGCGTTGACCGCCCCGCTCGTCCTGGCCGTCCCCGCCCGCGCGGCGGACGAGCCGTACACCGTCACCGCGCTGAAGTTCACCGTGCGCGCGGGCGACCGCGACTGCACCGTCGACGCGGACCTCTACCGCCCGCGCGGAGCCGACACCGCGCACCCCGTTCCGGCGGTCCTGGCGACCAACGGCTTCGCGGGCAGCAAGTCGGACGGCTCCACCGACGCCCTCGGCCGCGCCTTCGCCGCCCGGGGGTACGCGGGCCTCGTCTACTCCGGCCTCGGCTTCGGCCGGTCCGGCTGCCTGATCACCCTCGACGCCCCGGAGGCCGACGGGAAGGCCGCCTCCGGACTGGTGGACTTCCTCGCGGGCACCCGGGCGGCGGACGACGGCACCCGGGCCGACTTCGTCACCCTCGACGGGGCGGGCGATCCGCGCGTCGGCATGATCGGGGGTTCGTACGGCGGGGCGGTCCAACTGGCCACCGCTTCCGTCGACCACCGCGTCGACGCGCTCGTCCCCCTCATCACCTGGAACGACCTCGGCTACTCGCTCGCACCGAACAACGTGACGCCCGACGACGCCACGGGAAGCGGTGCCACGGGAAGCGGCGCCGGGGGAAGCGCCGTCACGGGAGGCTCCGTCACGGGAGGCGCCACGGCCTCCCGTACCCCGGGCGTCTTCAAATGGCAGTGGACCAGCGGTTTCTACCTGATGGGGGAGGGACAGCCGCTCCTCGCCCCCAGCCTCGACCCGTCCCGCTTCGGCACCCTGGACTGTCTGCACTTCACCCCCCGGGCATGCGACACCATCAGCTTCCTCAACTCCGGCCGCTACCCGGCCGCCGAAGCCGGCGCCGTGCTCGCCTACACGCGCGGCGTCTCCCCGGTCTCCTACCTCGACCGGGTCGAGGCGCCCACCCTCCTGGTGCAGGGCCAGGCGGACACCCTGTTCAACCTGAACGAGGCCACCGACACCTACGACACCCTCCGGGCGCACGGCACCCCCACCAAGATGATCTGGCAGGCCTGGGGGCACAGCGGGGGAGGCGCCACCCCCGGTGAACTCGACCTGGCACAGGGCAATCTGGAGACCAGCTACGTGGGCCGGCGCATCCTCGCCTGGTTCGACCGCCACCTCCGCCACCAGGCCGCCGACACCGGGCCCGCCTTCGCCTACTACCGCGACTGGACGAGCGGATACGGCACCGCCGACGCGCCGCCCACGCCTTCGCGCACCCTGTACCTCTCCGGCGACGGCACCCTGACCGACCGCCGCGCGGACGTGGTCACCGGCAGCCGTTCGTACACCAACCGGCCTCTGCCCACCAGCCATTCGGAGACCTCTCTCTCCGGGCTCACCGGACTCCCCGACATCGCCCCGTACGACACCGTCGGCACCCACCTCGGCTGGACCTCCGCCCCGCTCACCGCCGACCTCGACGTCGTGGGCGCTCCCCGCGCCCGGCTGCGGGTGTCCTCCCCGAAGGCGGAGCGCGTCCAGAACAGCGGGGACGCCGCCGACCGGCTCGTACTCTTCGTCAAGGTGTACGACCTCGCCCCCGACGGGTCCGTCGAGCTCGTCCACCGGCTGGTCGCCCCGGTGCGCGTGCCCGACGTGACCAGGCCCTTCACCGTACGGCTGCCGGGCATCGTCCACCGGTTCGCCGCCGGACACCGGCTCCGCCTGGTGATCGCGGGCAGTGACACCGCGTACTACGGCAACCGGGGGGCCAAGCCCGTCACCGTCTCCTCCTCACCGCAGGACACCGGGGTGCTGGAGCTTCCGGTGGTCCCGTCCGGCTGAGCAGCGCGTCACCCGGACGGACGCACACCACCGCCCGCCGGACGCCCGACGGGCGCAAGCTGGTCGCCGGAGGGCGGTCGCGTTCGGCCCGACCCGTGCGGGGCTGCTCCGGCGAACAGGGAAAGGCCGGACCCATGAGCCCCAAGAACGTGTCCAGCGACGGCAGAGGTGCCAGTAACGGCCGGTTCACCCCCGGCCGTATCGTCGTGGCCGTCGTCGCCGTGCTGGCGATCGTCTTCATCTGCGTGAACACCGGGGACGTCACCATCCGCGTCATCGTCCCCACGGTCACCATGCCGCTCTGGCTCGCCCTGCTGGGGGTCTTCCTCGCCGGGCTGGTCTGCGGGGGATACGTGTTCCGGCGTCGGAACAAGTGACGCCCGGGCGAGGGTGAGCGGGGCCGGCGGGCGGGGGCGCCGGGGCCGGTGGGAGCTTCCGCTTCCGTCCGGGCCGCCCTACCGTGGGCCGATGCACGTATCGGACGATCATTCCGCCGCCGCCCCGCACGCCCGGGCCGCCGCCCAGTGGGGCCCTGGTCCCGGGCCCCACGCGCACGCCCCGTCCGCCGGGCCCCCCGGCGCGGGCCTCCCGCAGGGGCCGCTGACCTCGCTGCGCCGCTTCACCCCTGAGGATGCCGCCGAGTTCACCGCACGCGCACGCGAGAGCCGCGCCCTGCACCGACCCTGGCTCTTCCCGCCCACCGAGGAGGAGGCGTACGCGGCCTACGCGGGACGGCTGCGGGCGAGCCCCGACCGCGAGGGCTTCCTCGTCGGTGAACGCGCGGCGGGCGGGGCGATCGCCGGATTCGTCAGCATCAACAACATCGTCGGCGGAGCCTTCCGCTGCGGGGCCCTCGGATACGGAGCCTTCGCGCACGCCGCCGGGCGGGGGCTGATGTCCGAAGCCCTCGGCCTCGTTCTCCGGTACGCCTTCGGGCCGCTCGGGCTGCACCGGCTGGAAGCCAATGTGCAGCCCGGCAACGCGGCTTCGATCGCGCTGGTGCGGCGGGCCGGCTTCCGGCTCGAAGGGCTCTCGCCGGACTTCCTCCACATCGACGGAGCGTGGCGCGACCACGAGCGCTGGGCGATCACCGCCGAGATGCTGCCGCTGAAGCAGGGCTGAGGGGGCGCGTCGCGCGGGAGCACCCCCGGACACCGGCGGCCGTGCCTCAGCCGGCGTCCGGGACGGCGAAGGGGCTCCGGCCGAGACGGTCCAGCAGGTCCGCGACATCGCTGTACACCCCGGCGGCGCCGGACTCCACGAGGTCCTCGCGCGGGATGCCGCCGCTCAGCACCCCGACCGCGGTGACCCCCGCCCGTGCGGCGGCCTTCATGTCCCAGACGGTGTCGCCGACGAAGACGGAAGTCTCCGGTGTGCCGCCCACCAGCTCCATCGCGTGCACCACCGGATCCGGGGCGGGCTTGCCCTCGGCGGTGTCACCGGCGGACGCGGTGGCCCGGACGACGTCGTCGGCGTCCAGCGCGCGGCGCAGCGCGTCGAGTTCTGCGCCGGTGGCCGAGGTCGCCAGCACGACCTGCCAGCCGCGCCCGGATATCTCCCGCAGCAGGTCGGCCGCCCGGTCGAAGGCCGGCAGCCGCTCGAAGAAGGTCGCGTACAGCGTCGTGTGCGCGGCGCTGATGCGGTCGTCCTCCTCCTCGCGGCGATCGTCGCCCAGGAGCCCGGCGATCAGATCGTTCCCGCCCAGGCCCACCGACCGGTGGATGTCGTGCATGGCGACGCGGTGTCCGGCCTGGCGGAAGGCCTCCCACCACGCGGTCACGTGCAGATGGTTCGTGTCGACGAGGGTTCCGTCCACGTCGAAGATCGCGGTGTGCGTCATCGGTCGCTCCCCGGCACTCGCGTTCAGCCTTTACCGGCGGCCAGCGCCGCCTTCGCCTCGCGAACGAAGGGCCCGAGGTCGTCCGGGGTGCGGGAGGTGATCAGGGTCCAGTCACCGGCGGTGTCGGCGATCACCGGCTCGTCCACCCAGGTCCCGCCGGCGTTCCGGATGTCCGTGCGCAGTGAGGGGTACGAGGTCAGCGTGCGGCCGTCGACCGCACCGGCCTCCACCAGCAGCCACGGGCCGTGACAGATCGCCGCGACGGGCCGGCCGGTCCGGGTGAACGACCGGAGGATCTCCAGCGCCGGATCCTGGAGCCGCAGGGTGTCCGCGTTCAGCGTTCCGCCGGGGACGAGCAGCAGGTCGTAGTCCGTCGGATCGACGTCCGCCAGCGTCAGGTCCGGCCGCACCGCCTCGCCCGGGTCCTTGTCGCCGACCAGGGTGTGGATCTCGTCCGGGGAGACGGCCGCCACCCGCACGTCCGCGCCGCTGTCCCGCAGCTGCCCGACCGGGACGACCAGCTCGTCCTGTTCGACGCCGTAGTTGGTCACGATCGCCAGGACCCGTCGGCCGGCGAGGGAGGTGTCAGCCATGTCTGTGCCTTTCCGTGTCGTCTGCACGGAGCTGCCCGAGGCGAGCGGCTCCGCCCGTACCCGTACGTCTCTCCAGCCTCGCACGGACCACACGTACCCGCGTCGCGGCGGGCGGGGCGCCTCTTCTCCACTCCGGCTGAACCCGGCGGGAACGGGACATGAACAAGGCGCCTGCCGCGATGAATTCGCGTGACCGCGTCCGGAAGCGGCCCTGCGGCGCGGTTAATGTCTGCGCTCATGACCGCCGACAGCACCCCGCGCACCCCGCACCGCCCGCACGAACGCGTCGCCGGCCAGGGCGAATCCTCCGCCCCGCACCGTCAGCGGCCGGCGCGGTCGATCGCGGCGGCGACGGGCGGTCTCGGCGTGATCGCGCTCATGTGCTGGAGCGGCCTCAATCACGATGTCCGCTACTCACTCGGCGGCATCCGCGCCACTCACCGGGCCGGCCTCGCCGCGTCGGAGATCTTCGTCCACCGGCCGCTGGCCTACCGGTGGACCATCGCCGGGCTGGACGCCCTGACCGCCGGTCCGGTCGCGGTACGGGAGGCGCTGACACGGCTCGTCCTCATCGCCCTCTCCGTGGGGGCGGCCTGGTGGCTGCGGGCGGGCCTGCTGCGCAAGCTGCCCCGGCGCGAGGCCGGAGCGGTGGCGGTCGCGGTGGGGGCCGCGCTCGTGTGCGCCCCGGCCTGGGACTTCCTGCAGCCCGAGTGGGTGGCGGTGCTGGTGTCGACCGCCGCTGTCGGAGCCGCGCTCGCGGGGCGCCGTACCGCCCTGGCCGTATCGCTCTCCGGTGTCCTGCTCGCACTCGCCGTGCTGATGAAGTACACGACCGCCTCGACCGCGCTGCTCGCCCTGGTGGTCGTCGCGGTCCTGGACCGCCGGCGCGCCGTTCTGAGCGCGGCAGCCGCGGCCCTGGCCGCGCCCGCCGGGCTCGCCCTCGCGGTCCGGGTGGAGCCCCGCGAATGGCGCTGGCTCCACGAGTTCTCCTCGCTCAACCCCAACAGCGTGTTCCGCACCGGCTTCGGTGCCGAGCAGGTGCACGAGCTCTGGACATCCCTGGTCAACGAGTCCGTACTGGTCCCGGTGGTGGCCCTGCTGCCGGTCACCCTCACGCTCCTGGTCCGCACCTCCACCACGTCCCGGGGCCGCTGGAACTGGCCCGCGCTGACCGTGTGCGGCCTGGTCGTGGTGGTGGGGACCGTCGTGGTGCAGGGCCAGTGGTTCCTCTACCACTTCTCCCAGCTGCCCGTGCTGGGAGCCGCCCTCTGGGCGCTGGCGGTCACCCGGCAACTCACCCGGTCCGGCCGGACCCCGGCCGGACCGGTGGGTGCCACGGCAGCACTGGGCGCCGTGGTCCCGCTGGTCGCCGGGCAGCCGCTCGCCTGGCGCACGACGCACGCCACCATGACCTGTGCCGTCCTGGCGGTCGTGGTGCTCCTCGCCCTGGTCGCCGCCCTCACCGCGGCCCACCGCCCGGCCGGTACCCGCCCCCGCCGTGGCACGGCCGCCGCCGCGGTGGTGGCGCTGGCCCTCGCCACGGCGATCCCCGCCTGGCCGACGACGCCGTACTCCTTCGACACCCGTCACTCGGACTACACGGCGAAGTCCCGCAAGGAGGCCGCGCGGGCCCTCACGCACCGGCTCGACGGACTCCGTGCCCGCGTCGGCCCCGACACCCCCGTCGTCTACCTCGCCTTCGGGGACATCGCGTACTTCCTGGGCAACCCCACCCGCTGCCGCTATCCCTCGCCGGCCTTCCTCCAGCGCACCCTGTACGACGCCGACGTCGCGGAACTCACCAGCTTCGACGAGAACCTGGACTGCCTGGACGACCCCGCCGTCCGGTACGCGATCGTCGATCCCGCCTGGTTCCCGTTGAAGCGGGTCGCCCCTGCCGTACGGGAGGCCGTCGACGCCCTCTACGACTGCACGGGTCCGACCGCCTTCTCGGAGGCCGGACTCCGCGTGTGCGCCCGACGCTGACACCTCTCAGTCGACGAACGCCTGCTGCCCGTCGAGCCGGGCCAGGACCTCCAGGGGGTTGTCCAGACTTTCGGAGAAGGCGAGTTCCGCCGCGCCGATCAGCACGGTGCTGTCGCCGAGCTCGCAGACCCGCAGCCGGAGGTTCTCGCGGGAGGCCCTGAGGGCGGTGGTGTTGATGCGGCTGCGCACCTGCGCGGCCGACCCGAGGAAGACGTCCCGCAGCACCCCACCGAAGACCACCGTTCCCGGGTTGAAGAGGTTGACCAGGTTGGCGACCCCGATACCGAGCCAGTCGCCGACGTCGCGCAGCGCCGCCGCGGCGGCGACGTCCCCCCGGTCGGCTGCGTCCACGACGGCGCGTACGGAGTCGTAGCCGGAGGTACGGCCGTCACGCCGGGAGGCCGCCAGCAGGGCCCGGGCGCCGGCTTCGGCTTCGAGGCAGCCGGTCGCCCCGCAGCCGCAACGCCTGCCGCCGCGCGGATTCACGATCATGTGGCCGACCTCGCCGCCGTACCCCTCGTCGCCGCGCAACAGCCGTCCGTCGACGATGATTCCGGCCCCGATACCGATGTCACCGTGCAGATAGACGAGGTTCCGGCAGCCGGCGCCGGCGCCGCGCAAGTGCTCGGCCAGCGCCGCGACGTTGGCCTCGTTGCCGATGGTGACCGGGACGGAGAGGCCGAGGCGGTCGGCGAGCTGGGCGCCGAAGTCCTCTTCCGTCCAGCCGAGGTTGGGAGCGAAACGGACCAGTCCGTCGGGGTGGCGGACGATGCCGCGCACCGCCACCCCCACGCCGACGCAGTGGCTGCCGGGCGGAGTCGCGTTCAGCATCTGCCGGGCCGACGCCGTGAGCGCGTCCGCGACCTCGCCGGGGCGCCGGGGGCCCGCCCCGGGCCAGGGAATCTCACGCCGGTCGAGGAAGAAGCCGCCCAGGCCGATGCGGGCGGCCGTCAGACGGGCGACACCGATGTCGAAGGCCAGGACGTACGCGCGGGCGGGCTCGGGCCGTACGACCAGCGAGGGCCGTCCCGCCCGGCCGGTGTCGCGGGGGAGTTCCTCGCGTACGAGGCCCGCGGCGGTGAGCTCACTGACCAGGCCCAGCACGGTGCTGCGGTTGACTCCCATGCGTTCGGCGAGGACGGTCCGGGAGGCGGGGCCGCCGATGTGCACGTGGCGCAGCACCGTGCTGAGGTTGTGCCGGCGTATTTCCTCCTGGGAAGGACCGGCTTTCATAGGGTGAACCTCATCGTTGTGCGGCGGTGAGCCTCATCGTTGCGCGGCCCGGCGGCGGGACAGAGCGTCCACACCCGCGGCGACCAGCAGTACCGAACCCGTGACAGCGTACTTGACGCCCGAGCTGTACCCCATGAGGCCCATTCCGTTCTGGATCACGGCGACCACCATGCCGCCCAGCACGGCGTCGATGACGCGTCCGCGACCGCCGAAGAGACTGGTGCCGCCGATGACCGCGCTGCCCACGGCGAGCAGCAGCACGTTGCTGCCGCCGGTGTTCGGGTCCACCGAGTTGCCGCGCGAGGCGGCGATGATGCCACCGACGGCCGCCATGGCCGAGCAGATGACGAATGCGGCGACGCGGATGAAGGCCACGTTGATGCCTGCCCTGCGGGCACCCTCGGCGCTGCCGCCCACCGCGTAGATGTGCAGGCCGAAGGAGGTGCGCTGGAGGACGAAGGTGCCGATGACCAGCAGGGCGCCGATGACCGGCACCACGATGGGCACGCCCTTGAGCGAGTCGACGATGACGTTGCGGCTCCGTTCCTGGTTGAGCAGGTACACCGCCAGGCCGCCGAGCACGGTGGCCGTGGAGAGGCGCAGGGCGAGCAGGGCGGGCGGTGCGCCGGCCAGTCCGCGCGCTCTGCGGTTGCTGTTCGCACGGAACTGGACGGCGGCGTAGGCGGCGACGCAGACCGCGAGCAGAACCCAGCCGAGCGCGGGGCTCAGGTTGTTGTTGGCTATGGCGAGGATCGTCCTGTCCTCGATCGAGATGTTGGTGCCCTCCTTCAGGAGGATCAGCACGATGCCCTGGAAGCCCAGGAACGCGGCCAGGGTGACGACGAAGGACGGAATCCCGATCTTCGCCACCAGGGTGCCGAGAAGCAGGCCGATCGCCACCCCGGTCAGCATCGCGGCGGCCACCGCTCCGTACCAGGGCCAGCCGTGGTCGGTGAGGAGGATCGCCAGCACGGCGGCGCAGACGCCGCTGGCGTACCCGGCGGAGAGGTCGATCTCGCCGAGGAGAAGGAGGAAGACCAGGCCCATGGCGATGGCGATGCTGCCCGCGCCCTGGGTCAGCAGGTTGGCGAAGTTGAGCTCGGTCAGGAAGACCGGGCGCAGGATCGCGAAGAACGCGCAGAGGACGACGAGGCCGAGGACGGCGGGGAGTACGCCCAGTTCGCCGCCGCGCACCCGCTCGGCGTAGGCGCGGGCGAGAGCGCCGACACCGGCCGCCCCGGGGCGGCCGTCGGCTTCGGGCGCTCCGGGCGCTCCGGGCTCTCCGTGCTCTTCCGGCTTCTCGGGCGCGAGGGCGGTCATGTGGTGGCTCCGGTGGTGTCGGTGGCTCCGTTGGTGTCGGCGAGGCCCAGGTCCCCGCTGCGGCCCGCGGTGATCAGTTCCACGACCTGGGCGTGCGTCACGTCCGAGGTCTTGACCTGGGCGGCCATCCGGCCCAGGTGGAGGGCGGCGATCCGGTCGGACACCGCGAAGACGTCGTTCATGTTGTGCGAGATCAGCACGACGCCGAGTCCGTTGTCGGCGAGCCTGCGGACGAGCTCCAGGACCTGCGCGGTCTGCGCGACGCCGAGCGCGGCGGTCGGCTCGTCGAGGACGACGACCTTGCTGTTCCACAGCACCGCCTTGGCGATGGCCACGGTCTGCCGCTGGCCGCCGGAGAGACTGGAGACCTTCTGGCGGACCGACTTCACGGTACGGACGGAGAGACTCTTCAGCGTCCTGGCGGCCATCTCCTCCATCGTCCAGCCGTCGAGCACGATGCCCCGGTGCTTCTCACGGCCGAGGAACATGTTCTGGACGATGTCGAGGTTGTCGCAGAGCGCGAGGTCCTGGTACACGATCTCCACGCCGAGCAGGGCGGCGTCGCGCGGGCTGTGCACGTGGACCGGCTCGCCGTCGAAGAGGTACTCGCCCGAGTCGATCGGATGGATCCCGCCGACGCACTTCACCAGGGTGGACTTGCCTGCGCCGTTGTCGCCGACCAGGGCGGTCACCTCCCCCGGGTAGGCGGCGAAGTGCACCTCGTGCAGTACCTGCACCGCGCCGAAGCTCTTGTCGATCCCCCGCAGTTCGAGGATCGGGGTCGCTGTCATGGGTGGACGGCTCCTTACGGGTCGTTGCGCCGCGGGCCCCGGCCGGAGAGTCCGGTCCGGGGCCGCGCGGTCACGCCGGGACGCCCCGGCACGGTCTGCCGGAACGCCCGGCCGGGGCTGCCGGGCCGGGATGGTCTACTGGATGCCGTACTTGGCGCACAGAGCGGCGTACTTGCCGGTGCACAGATCGGCCTTGGTCACGTATCCGTCGGCCACGACGTCCTTGACGTTGTCCCGGTAGATGGCCGTCGGGGTCTCCAGGACCGCGGCGACGTCGCGCTTGCCCTCCGGGTCGTTGACGGTGGCGTTGGTCTTGCCCTTCTCGCCCTTGGCCAGGCTCACCGCGAGCCGGGCGGTGGCGTCCGCCTCCTTCTTCACGGCCTTGTAGACCGTCATGCACTGGTCCCCGGCCAGGATGTTCTGCAGGCCCTGGACGGTGGCGTCCTGGCCGGTGACGGGTACCTGGCCGTTGCGGTGGTTCTTGCGCAGGACCGCGATGGCGGCGTTGCCGAGGCCGTCGTTGGCGGCCAGCACTCCACCGATCTTGGGCTCGCTGGTCAGCATCTGCTCGAAGACCGTGCCGGCCTGGGCGTTGTCCCAGTCCGGAACCGACTGGTTGGGTCCCTTGCCGTACTCGCCGGAGGCGTACTTCGGGTCGAGGACGCTGTTGTAACCCTGGGCGAACAGCGTGGCGTTGTTGTCGGTGGGGGAGCCGTTCAGCTCGGCGACGACCGGCTTCTCGGCCTTCAGATCGGTCAGGCACTTGCCGAGGCCCTCGCCCTGGAGCTTGCCGACGGCCGTGTTGTCGAAGCTCACGTAGTACTGGGCGGAGCCGCCGAGGGTCAGCCGGTCGTAGTCGATCGTGGCCACGCCCTGCGACTTGGCCTTGGCGAGGACGGCCTTGCCGGTGCCGCTGTCCAGGTTCACGATCACCAGGACGTTGACACCCTTGGTGATCATCTGGTCGGCGATGGTCTGGAAGGCCTGCTTGTCGCCCTCAGCGTTCTGGATGTCGTAGTCCACGCCCGCGGCCTTGAAGGCCGCGGTCAGCAACGGGCGGTCCGCGTCCTCCCAGCGGGCCGACGACTTGCTGTCCGGAAGGATCACACCGATCTTCGGCTTCTTGGTACCGTCGCCGGCTCCGTCGTCACCGGAGGAGCTGCCACAGGCGGCGAGCGATGTCATGAGCACCATGGAGGTGCCGACGAGGACAAGTCCCTTGCGCATCGGAAGGGCCCCTTTCTGGGGGTACGGCCGTCCGGCGCCGGTCGCACGGGTCGGCAGTGACGGATTACCGGCAACGCTGCGAACACGTGCTGCGTACGCGGGCGTTGAATGTTGTGGGCGGCAACATACGCGGACCGGTCGACCCGCCACCAGCCCCTCGCCCGCACGGCCCGGTTACGATCGCATCACGCCCCGGCGATCGGTCGGTAACACCATGCCCACTCTCAACTCCCGCCCCGCGCAAGCGTGTCGGCTTCGAGCTGACCGGGCGTCGGCGAGAGTGCCCTGATGCCGGACGGGTGTGTCGCGTGAGTCGGCGGTCTCCGTGCGGAACTGCCATGGGGGCGTACGGCATTCGAAAGTTTCGACGTTGACATGGCGACTTTCGGGTGGTCTTCTGCTGCGAGCCCAGCATGTTCCGGACGAGAGGCCCTCATCCGTTCGCGTACCCGCTCGCCCCGGGGACCGTGGCGCGGGTGGCCCGGAGGGGGAGGCGGAGCCGGGTGAAGGAGCGCCCGGTCGTGACCACGGACACGGGCTCGCCGCAGGCGGAAACGGAGGCTCCGGTGCAGGCGGAAGCGGAGGGGCCGGCGCAGGTGTCCCGAGGGCGGGCGCTCGTCGCGGTGGCCGGGCTGTCGCTCGCACTCTTCGCCTTCGCCACGGTCGAGGCCCTGCCGGTGGGGCTGCTGCCGCAGATCGCGCAGGGCCTCGGGGTGTCGCTGTCGTCCGTGGGCTTCCTGGTGACCGGATACGGCCTCGTCGTGATGGCGACCGCCGTCCCGTTGACCGCGATGACCCGGCGGATTCCCCGCCGGCGCCTGCTGGCCCTCTTCACGGGAGCGACGCTGCTCTGCGGTACGGCGCCCGGATACGGCGTCCTGCTGGGGGCGCGCGTGCTGATCGCGCTGACCCACGCGGTGATGTGGTCGGTGGTCGCCTCGGCCGCCGCCGGCATGTTCCCCGTGCGGGTGCGGGCCGAGGTGGTGGCCACGCTCTTCGGCGGGTCGTCGCTCGCCCAGGTGCTGGGCGCGCCCGCCGGAACCTGGCTCGGACAGCAGACCGACTGGCGCGTGCCGTTCGTGCTGATGAGCTGACCGGGGCTGATCGCCGGGATCGTCGTGGCGGGCATGCTGCCCTCGATGCCGGTCGAGAGGAACCCGGCCGCGACCGCCCCGGCGCCCGACCGCTTCCGGTTCCTGCTCCTCGTGGTGGTGACCGCCGTGGTCATCGGCGGGTTCTTCACCTTCTACACGTACGTCACCGTCTTCCTCACCGACGTCGCGGGGATCTCCCCGCACTCCGTCGGCGGGGTGTTCGCGGTGGGAGGGGTGATCGGCACCAGCCTGTCCGGGATGCTGTCCGCCCGCAGCACCCGCGCCACCATGACCGGATCAGTGGCCGTGGTGACCGCCGCCCTGGCGCTCCTCGTGGTGGCCGGAACCCGTCCCGCCGCCTCGGTCGCGGCGGTGACGCTGCTCCTGCCGGCCCTGTCCGCCATGCTCACCGCGCTCGCCAGCCGGATCCTGCACATCGCACCGGGCAACGTGGACGTCGCCTCCGCGACCGGTTCCGCCGCGTTCCAGGCGGGCATCGCCGCCGGATCCTTCTTCGGCGGGAGCGTCCTGGGCGCCCACGGCCCGCACGGCGTCGCCGTCCTCGGCCTGTGCGTCGCCGCCGCCGGGCTCGTGCTGCTCCTCGCCGAGGAGCCCCTCAGCCGTCTCGCCTGTGTCAGGCGGCCCCGGGACTCCGGCGGCCCTTGTAGTTGACCTTCATGGTGTCCATGTCCGTCGCGGTGGAGCGCAGCGGTCCGTAACCGAAGCCCTGGGCCGCGAGCGCGGTCTCCGCGCGCTCCTCGGCAAGCGCGGACGCCATCTCCTCGCCGTCCTCGGCGTCCGACACGACGATGTACCGGAAGCTGAAGTGCTTCAGCACGGTGTCGTAGGTGAGCGAACCCTCCTCGGTGAACTGCATGGAGGTGAGGCCGTGATCCGCCACCTCGGCGAGCAGCCGGGACCGCGCCTCGTCCGTCAGCCCGTCCCAGGTGCCCCGGACGATCACCCGGTATGTGTGCTGCGTACCCATCGTGGTGCCCTGCCTTCTCCTGCGCCGTACTTCTTCCGAGCCGTACTTCTGCCGGCGGCTCTCCGGCCGTGCCGGATCTCCGCCGCGCGAGGGTGTGATTCCCACGCGTACGTCCCGCGGCGACATCCGTTCGCGGCCCAGGTTACGGCGGGAAGGACGGGAGGCGTGCGGAATATCGTCGTCGACGCACCCTCCGACCCGGGGGCGAGGCCCCGCCCCTGGCGGCGTACCCGGTCGCCGCGAGCGCGCGCGGGGGCTCGCGCGAGCAGGGAATCGTACGGAAGCCGGCTCGTCCCGGTGCGTGGCGCGACGTCACGATCCACGATCCCTGTCCCGGCCAACTGGGCACGGCGGCTGCGCTCCTCACGGCCCTGGTGGTGAGGGCGTTCGCGGGACAGCCCTGAGGGTGGCACCGTGGGCCCGGAGACCGCCCCGGGTCCACGGTCCCGTGTGTTCCGCACGAGCCCGGCGGAGCGAAGGACGCCGGTCGGCGGCCGGGCCGGCGGGCTCGCACGCACCGGGGGCGGGTCAGACGACGGCGTTGCGGTCCGCGTACTCGAAGACCGAGCCGTCCGGGTGCAGGGCGATCAGGTTGCGGCCCGCAGGCGTCGGGACAGGCCCCGCGACGATGTGCGCACCCGCCCGGGTGAGCGCCTCGCGGGCCTCGTCCACGTCCTTGACCGCGATGGTGGCCGCCACCTTGCGCAGCACCTCCAGCTCGGTCTCGGGCCCGCTCATGAGCAGGAAGCAGCCGATCGCGGCGACCGACACCCCGCCGCGCTCGAAGCGCAGTGCTCGGGTGCCGGTGATGCCCTCGTAGAAGGCCACCGAGGCCTCCAGGTCGTCGACGCAGATGCGTAGCGTGGTTCCCAGGATGTCCATGCCCACGAGGTTAGTTGGGGCTCCGGGGCCGCGTGATCGATTCGCGGCGGTCCGACCGGGCGAGCCGGTCCGACCGGGCGCGCCGGTCCGGACCGACGCGACGGGCCGCGGGGGCGTGGGGACGTCGGTCCGCGAGGCCGCCGGCCAGCGGGGGCCGGGGAACCCCGCCCCCGGTCACACCCGGCAGAGCACTTCACCGTGCGGCACCATGAACCAGCCGTCGCCCGCCTCGCCCCAGGCGCGCCACGCCGCCGCTGCCGCCGTGAGACTCTCCGCCGTGGCGTGGCCGCCCTCGATCGCCCTCTTCGCGTAGGCGGAGGCGACGGTACGGTCCGCCCACAGCCCGCTCCACCAGCTTCTGCTCTCCGGCGTGGCGTAACACCAGGCGGCGGCCGTCGGGGTGATGTCGGTGAAGCCGGCCTGCCGGGCCCAGGAGAGGAGTCTGCGCCCGGCGTCGGGCTCGCCGCCGTTGGCGCGGGCCACCTGCCGGTACAGGGTCAACCACGCCTCCATGCCCGGTACTTCCGGATACCAGGTCATCGCCGCGTAGTCGCTGTCCCTGGCGGCCACGATCCCGCCGGGGCGGCAGACCCGGCGCATCTCTCGCAGCGCCTGGACGGGGTCGCCGACGTGCTGGAGCACCTGATGGGCGTGGACCACGTCGAAGGAGTCGTCCGGGTAGTCCAGGGCGTGGACGTCGGCGACGGCGAACGAGACGTTCTCCAGCCCGCGTTCGCGGGCGGCACCGGCAGCCTGGTCGAGGATGTCCTGGTTGGTCTCGACGCCGGTCACGACGCCCGGCGCGACCAGGGCGGCCAGATCGGCCGTGATCGTCCCCGGCCCGCAGCCCACGTCCAGTACGGACATTCCCGGCTTGAGTTCACCGAGCAGATAGGCCGCCGAGTTCTCGGCGGTGCGCCAGCGGTGCGAGCGGAGCACCGACTCGTGGTGGCCATGGGTGTAGACGGCGGTTTCCTTCGGCATGCCGAATGTCCTCTCTCCGAGCGCTACGTCGAGCGATGTCCCCACGGTACGCCGTGTGCCGCATGATGAGATACGCGTCTTGTCATGTGAGACATTGATGGTGGCTCCAGATGCCTGCTCGGGGTGATCGTCGCGAGAAGGGGTGCTGAACCGGTGCCGCACCGAGCCGACCTGCACGGTCGCCGAACTGCGGGTCCTGGTGTGGGCGGTGCGGGGCCGGTGCCGGGCGCACGGATGCGTTCCGCGGAACGGGACGTGCAGGGAACCCGAACCCCGGTACGCCTCGTCCTGCGGTCCTGTGAACGGTCGCGTGGTTCCCCGGGTCCTCGGAGCCCTGTGGCTCGGGGAAACGGACGTCGGTTCAGCGGGAAACTCGCGGGTCGGTCCGTGCGGCTCGGTCGGGCGCATCCGCGGGCCCGGCGGGAACCGCCGGGCGGCCTGCGAGGCGGCGGGCTTCGACCGTGACCTCGGCATCGACCTGGTCCGAGGTTCTGTCGCCGTAGTCGAGGATGTCGTACTCGTCGTCGAGTGCGGCGAGGCGCTCGGTCAGGGGCAGCTCATGTCCGTGGCGCTGGTGAATCCGGAAGGTGAACTCCCGAGGCGTGAGCTCTCCGGCGAGCATGCGCCGTGCGAGCGCTCGCACGGCTGCTTCCTGGCCGGCCTCACTGCCGGCCGGATGGAAGCTGAGGCCGAGTTCGCCGAGTGCCGCGGGCAGCAGGTCGTGGAGCTCGTAGTCCGCCTCGGCGCGCGTGCACGCGGCGAGAATCCGAAGGCCGGGGGAGTCGAGTCCGGCGACGAGCGCCTCACAGGCGGCGTCGACGACATCACCCGCGCGGACTTCTCCTGCACTCCAGAGGGCGGCATGGTCCTGCAGAGCGATCGCCGCCGCTTCGGTCGACGTCATTCGCTCATGATTCCCCTCCAGGTGCGTCCCGGTCGAGCAGATTTCACCGGAGGTTCTGTTCAGCGGCCTGTTCCAGCAGGGACCGTGCGGAGTCCGCGCAGCGCATCGGGGTCTTCTCGCCGAGTCCGAAGACCTCGGCGAGAGGCGGTGGGCCGGGCCCGTGGGGCAGGGCCTCTCCGCGCTGCCGGTCGAGGTGGAACCGTTCCAGGACGGCGTCCTCCCCCGCATCGGAGCACTGGTCCAGTGGCTGCCGGCCGGCACCCTCGTTCTTGTCTCCGCAGGCACTTCAATCGCACCACCAGGAGGAACCGGTGTCGTACCCGAACCTGCCCACCCCCGAGGAGAAGCTCGCCGATGCGAAGAAGCTGCTGAACCTCCCGCACATCGTGGTGATCTGCGGCTCCACCCGCTTCATGGCCGAGATGACCGAGGCGGATCTGCTGGAGACCGGAGCCGGGAAGATCGTCGTCAGGCCGGGCTGTGACCTGAAGTCGCCGCACGGACTCTGGTCCGATCCTGTCGAGGCCGAGGCACTGAAGGCCCGACTCGACGATCTTCACCGGGCGAAGATCCGGCTCGCGGACGAGGTGCTCGTCGTCGGCGACTACGTCGGGGACAGCACCCGGGCCGAGATCGCCTACGCCCGGTCGCTGGCCAAACCGCTGCGGTTCACACACCCCGAAGCCGACCCTGACGCCTGACCGTCTCGTGGCGGCTACGGCCGCTGCCCCACCCCGCGCCCTCCGCGCGCGCCCCACGGGCGCCCCGTTCGCCCGCGTACGGCCCCGGGCCCGCACGGGGGTGTGAGGGGCAGGGGCCGTACGCGGGAGAGCGGGTACCGCCCCGGGCCGACCCGTACGGCCGGTCCGGGCGGTACGTGCCGGCCGAAGGCTCCGGGCGCGCACCGGTGAGGCCCGGCCCGCCCGCAAAGGGTCAGACCGGCATGGGGCAGTAGACCGTCAGCGCCTCGGGAAGCTTGTCGACGAGCAGCTCCGTGCCCGAGTGGGCCACTTCACCGTCGTACGCGTACGGAGTCCCCGGCGGCAGCCCGGCGATCCTGACCCGCCGGCGCCGTTCCGCCGCGTGCACGGGGGAGCGGGTGAGCGGGCCGGCCACGGCCGCCGCGATCAGCCGCAGCCCGGGGGTCCGGCCGCCGTGGACCACCCGTACGTCCAGCAGGCCGTCCGCCAGGTTGTGGCGCCTGCCGGGCGCGGGGCCGACCCGCTGGAAGAGCCCGTTGCCGACGAAGAGCAGCCACAACGGGCGTCGCTTGCCCTGGAGTTCCGCCTCCAGGGGGCGTTCCCCGCGCAGCACCTGGAAGGCCGCGAGCATCCCGGCGGGCCACCCGCCGATCCGGGGCGCCCAGTGCTCCCGCTTCCGTACGAGCTCCGGATAGACGCCGAGACTGAAGGCGTTGAGGAAGTAACCGTCCGCGCCCTCGGGCCCGTGCGGGCCGGGACGGAAGCGTCCGAGGTCGACCCGGACCGCGTCACCGGCCTTCATGGCCGCCACCGTGTCGTGCACCGTCTCGATGCCGAGGTCGTACGCGAAGTGGTTGAGGGTGCCACCGGGAAACACCGCCAGCGGGACCCCGTGGGTCGCGGCGACGGACGCCGCCAGGTTGACCGTGCCGTCGCCGCCGCAGACCCCGAGCGCCCGCCCCCTGGAGACCGCCTCGGCGAACGCGTCCGCCAGGGCTTCGGGTGCGCACTCCACCACCTCGGCCATCGGCAGCGCGTCCCGGACGAGTGAAGCCGTACCCCTCGCGGTCCCCGACCGCTCGTTGACGACCACCACCAGGCCCTCGCCGGCGGGGAGCGACGGGGCCTCCGTGGGCGGCCGGCCGGGGGCGGGGAGCTGACCCCTGGTCGGTACCACCCCGCGCAGCGCGAAGGCCGCGCCCACGCCGAGCGCGGCGCCCGCCACGACGTCGCTCGGATAGTGCACCCCGGTGTAGACCCGGGAAGCCGCCACCGCCGCGGCCACCGGGGCGACGACCGCGCCCCAGCCCAGGGACTCCAGGGCCACCCCGGTGGCGAACGCGGCGGCGGACGCGGCGTGCCCGGACGGGAAGGACGTGGTGATCGGCTGCCGCTTCAGCCGCCGTATCACCGGAACCATGTCGAGCACCGGCCGGTCCCGCCGCACCGCGCCCTTGCCGACCGTGTTGATGGCGGCGGAGGCGAGGGCGAGCGAGGCCACGCCGCGCAGCGCGGCCCGGCGTGCCCGTGCGCTGCCGCCCAGCGTGGCGATGCCCGCGGCGGCGCCGAACCACAGCAGGCCATGGTTGGCGCTCCGGCTGAGTCGGGGCAGTACGGCTTCGGCGCCCGGCCAGTGCCGTTCGGCGACCCCCTGGAACGCGCTCAGGTCGCGCCGCTGGAGCCAGCCCTTGAGCCGGTCGGACGAGGTGAAGGTGGTGGGCAGAGGGCGTGTGGACATGGCTCAGCGGATACCCGGTCCCGCCGCCCTGAACCAGGAGGCGCGCGGAAGAGGCCGTCCGGGCGTGTGCCCGGGGCGGCCGGTGCCTGTTCGCCCCGGGCGCGTCGGGGCCGGCCGAGCGTTCGTCAGCGCCTCGCGGCGGCAACCGGCCGGCGCGCGCCCGGCCACGCGAACGGCCGGTGCCTCCCCGCTCAGAGGTGCACCGGCCGTCCTGTCGGTCGTACCGTCAGCCCGCCGCACCCGCACGGCGTCGGCGCGCGGCGACCACCAGGGCTCCGCCGGCCACGATCGCGGCGGCTCCGCCGCCGAGGGCGAGACCCGTGGCGGGTTCCGTGCCGGTGGAGGCGAGCGGTCCGCCGCCCTGCGCCGTCACGTTCGCGTTGCCGTCCGGACCGGCCGAACCCGCGCCGGAAGCAGAGGCGGCGGTGGCGTCCGTGCCCTTGTCGTCGGAGACGGGTTCGACCGTGCCGCCGCCGGTGGACGCGGCGCCCGAGTCGGCGCCGGTGGTCCCGCCGGTCAGGTCACCGCTTCCCGTGCCGGGCCCCGTGCCGTCGGTGCCGGTGGTCCCGCCGTCACCGTCCGTGGAGCCGGTGCCCGGTGCCGCGGCGTCCTTCTCGTCCTGCGTGCGGGCCTCGTACTGCCCCGTTTCCAGGAAGGCGACGCGGTCCTCGGGCGTGCCCTTCAGGGCCGCCTCGCCCGCCTCCCTGACGTGGGGTCCGCCCGCGTTGACGATCTGCGAGACCAGCACACTGTTGTCCGTGTCGCGGGCCTCGTGCTGGCCCGTTTCCAGGAAGGCGACGCGGTCCTCGGGCGTGCCCCTGAGTGCGGCCTTGCCAGCCTCCCGCACCGAGGGGCCGCCCTGACCGATGAGCTGGGCGACGAGCACCCGGTTGTCGTCGTCGCGGGCCTCGTACTGCCCCGTCTCCAGGAAGGCGACGCGGTCCTCGGGTGTGCCCCTGAGTGCGGCCTTGCCCGCTTCCTGCACTCCGCGGCCGCCGACGCCGATGATGCGTGCGACGGCGATCCGGTTGTCCGTGTCCCGGGCGCTGAACTGGCCGGTCGTCAGGAACGCGCGCATCGCCTCCGGACCTCCGTCGATCGCCGCGCTGCCCTCCTCGGCCACCACGGAGCCCTTCTCCGCCGCGCCGATGAGCCGAAGGATCTCGATCCGGTCCTTCTCCGCCTGGTCCTGGTCCTCACCGTCCGAGGACGACGACGAGGTGCCTGCGGCTGCGGCTGCGGCCGTGGTCCCGTCGGTCGTCTCCGCCGCAGAAGCGGGGGAGGACAGCAGGAAGGCAGGGGCGACGGCTGCGGCGGCGAGCAGGGTGCCGACTCTGGATATCTTCAAGAAAAGCTCTCACTTCACCCAAGGGATCATCAAGCGTATGAGGTGATGTTAGTGCGCACGACTGACAGTGATCGCCCGCTTCTCCGGGCGGGGCGCCCCGCTCCACGCCCCGCGCCCGCCTTGTCCTGGCTGGTGCGCTGCGCGGGCACTCCGGCCGAAACCTCCGTATAAAGGGCCCGACGGACTCGGGGAACCACACGGGGGCGGAGGCGGACGAGGAGGGCCATGCACCGGACCGAGTACGGCCCGCACGGCATGCCGGACGACCACGGCCCGCACGGCATGCCGGACGACCACGGCCCGCACGACGCGCGGGAGGACCACGGCCCGGTCCGCTACGGCCCGCCCGTCCCCGACCCGGGGCTCCCCGCCCTCCCCGGACTGGTCGGCGTGCTGGCCGCCGCCGCGGGAGACACCCGGCCGGAACCCCCGGGTGGCGGAACGGTCCTGCGTGAGGCGGCCTGCGCCTACTGGGCCCGGCGGGGACTGGGCGGCAACCCTTCGGACATCGCCGCCGCCCCGGGCACCCGGGCGCTGCTGCTCGGGCTCATCGCCGCCCACGGCGGAGACGTCCTCATGCCCAGACCCTGCCCGGCGGCCTGGATCCCACCGGCCGGACTGCTCGGCCGGCCCGCCTACCACGTACCGACGCCCGCCGAATGCGGTGGTGTACCCGACCCGTACGCCCTGCTGGAGACCGTCCGCCGGGTACGCGCCGAGGGCGGGCGCCCGCGTCTGCTCGTGCTCTCCGTGGCCGACGACCCCACCGCCACCGTCGCGCCGCCCGAACTCGTCCGCGAGGCGTGCGAGGCGGCCGTCGCCGAGGGCCTGCACATCATCAGCGACGAGACCTGGCGCGACACCCTGCACCGGCCGTACGACACCGTGCTGCTCAGCCCCGCCGAGATGTGCCCCGACGACGTCACCGTCCTCACCGACCTCTCGGGCGCCCTCGCCCCCGCCGCCTGGCCCGCCGCGGTGGCGCGGTTCCCCGCCACCCGCCGGGGGGCCGCACACCGCGCCCGTACCCTCGACGTGCTCACCGCGCTGGGCGCCCTCGTCGCGACGCCGGTCGCCCGGGCCGCCGCGCACGCCCTGCGCGAGCCGGAGGCGGTCGCCTGCCGGATCCGGCAGGCCGCACGGCTCCAGTCACAGATCGCCGCCGCCGCCCATCGAGCCCTGCTGGCCGCCGGGGCCCTGGCGAGGCCCCCGCAGGCGGGCCGGCACCTCTACGCCGACCTCGGGCCGCTGCGCACCGGGCTGGCCGGGCGCGGGGTCACGGACTCCATGGAGCTGGAGGAGTACCTCACCGAACGGCTCGGTGCCCCGGCCCCGGGCGGGCACCGGTTCGGCGACGAGCTGGGCGCGCTGCGGGCACGCCTGGGAACCGGCCATCTGGTGGGCGCGACGCCCGACCAGAGGGCCGCCTCCCTCACCGCAGCGGCGCCGTTGGAATTGCCGCACGTCGCAAACGCGCTGAGCATGTTCGCAGCGGCCTTCGACGAACTCCGGTGACGGGAGACCCGCGATGACCGAACAGACCGGGCCCTTCCGTACCGACGCGGACCGGGAGCCCCAGGAGGACACCGGCGCGCGGACCGGACGCCCGCCCGCAGGCGAGCGCGTCTGGCCGAGGAGCTTCGCCGACCGGCTCACCGCGCCTTTGCCGGGCATCAGAGCCATGACCCGTCTGGTCCGCGAACGCTCGCTGCGGCCCGACGCGGCAGGGCTCCGGGGCGTCCACCTGCTGCCGTTCGACCCGGCCCCGCTGCCCCCGTCCGGCCAGGACGCCGTCACCTGGGCCGGGCACGCCAGCTGGATCGTCCGCATCGGCGGGCTGACCGTCCTCACCGACCCCGTGTGGTCCCGGCGCATCCTCGGAACCCCGGCGCGGATCACCCCGGTGGGCGTGGCCTGGGAGGCCCTCCCGCCGGTCGACGCGGTCGTCGTCAGCCACAACCACTTCGACCACCTGGACGCACCCACGCTCCGCCGACTCCCGCGCGACACACCGGTGTTCGTGCCGGCCGGGCTCGCCCGGTGGTTCAGGCGCCGCAAGTTCACCCGGGTCACCGAGCTCGACTGGTGGGAGACGGCCGACCTGAGGGGCGTGCGCTTCGCGTTCGTCCCCGCGCACCACTGGTCGCGGCGCACCCTCTTCGACACCTGCCGGTCGCTGTGGGGCGGCTGGGTCCTCACCGACACGACGAACGCCCCGGGGGTGCCGGGACGCAAGGTCTACTTCGCCGGGGACACCGGATACGGCCACTGGTTCCGGGAGATCGGCCGCCACCACCCGGGTATCGATCTGGCGCTGCTGCCGATCGGCGCGTACGCGCCCCGGTGGTGGCTCGCCGACGTGCACACCGACCCCGAGGAGGCGGTGCGGGCGTACGAGGACCTCGGTGCCAGGGCGATGGCGCCGATGCACTGGGCGACCTTCCTGCTCTCCGCCGAGCCCGTACTGGAACCTCTGGTGCGGCTGCGGGCCGCCTGGCACCGTGCGGGCCACCCGCGCGAGCGCCTCTGGGACCTGCCCATCGGCGGCTCGCGCGTGTTCGGCGAGCCGGCCTGAACCGCGTGGGAACGGCCGTACCGCCACACCGCCGTCAGCCCCAGACGCGCTCCGCGTAGGCGGCGAAGTTCCGGCCGAGGATCTTCTCGATGCGCCCGGAGCCGTACCCACGCTTCTCCAGCAGCCGGATCAGCTCGCGGAACTGCTCCACCCCGCGCAGGTCGACCACGAAGGGGTAGGTGTCGGCCCGTTCGCCCGCGGCGCCGACGCCCGCGGCCTGCCGCTCGGCGACGTGTGCCGCGAGCGTGGCGGCGTAGGCGTCCAGGTCGTCGATGGCGGTGACCGGGCCGTCGGTGCCTATGCCGACGGCGTCCTCGCCGCAGACGTCCACCGCGTGCGCGATGTGCTCGACCACGTCGGCGGCCGTGGCGTGACCGGTGGAATTGAGGAAGGGCATGAAGTAGATCCCGACGAAGCCCCCGCGCCCGGCGACGAGCCGCAGCTCCTCGTCGGTCTTGTTGCGCGGCAGGTCGGTGACCGCCCGGCAGCCCGTGTGGTTGATCGAAACGGGTTGGGAGGATATCCGTGCCGCCTCCAGGCAGGTGTTCTCGCCGCTGTGCGACAGGTCCACCATCATGCGGCTCTCTCCCAGAGCCTCGACCACCTCGCGGCCGAACGGGGTCAGCCCCCGGTTCTCCGGCGCCATCGAGCCGTCGCCCAGGTGGTTCGCCTGGTTGTACGTCAACTGGAAGACCCGGACGCCGCGTTGCTGAAAGGTGGCGATGCGGCCGAGGTCGTCACCGACCGCGACGCCGTTCTGGAAGCCGTAGATCACCCCGATCCGGCCCTCGTCCTTCGCCCGGTGGAGATCGGACGCGGTGCGCACGTGCAGCAGATCGTCCGGGTGCGTGGCGATCAGCCCGTCCCACACGTCGAGTTCGTGCAGCGTGTGCTCGTACGGGGGCATGTCGCCCATCACGTAACCGAGCGTGATGTTGACGGCGTTCATCCCGGAGGCGTGCGCCTCCGCGATGGCCCGTCCGTCGACGGCCAGTTCGTCGACGGTCTGGAGGAGCCGGCCCGCCCCCTCGGCGGCCTCGGGGGCGTTGGGGTTCTGCAGCTCGCCCAAGGCGTTGACGATCAGCATGCCGCTGACAGAGGTGGAGGAGGTGGTCATCGGAGGTTCGTTCCTTCCTGTGCCGTGATCGGAGTGTTCTCCGAGGTGAACTCCGCCCGGTCGAGACGCAGTCCGCGCTTCACCACCGAGACGACGGTACGCAGATTGCGGATGTCGGCCAGCGGATCGTCCTTCAGCACCACGAAGTTGGCGAGCTTGCCCTCGGCGACGGTCCCCATGGAGTCCTCCGCGCCCATGCTGCGCGCCCCGACCAGGGTGGCCGAACGGATGGCGTGCGCGGCGGACATGCCGCACCGCTCGACCAGGAAGACCAACTCGTCGTGCACCGAAGGGAAAGGCTGCCCGGGGGCGGTCTCCCAGTCGGTGCCGGTGCTGATCTCCACGCCCGCCCGGTACGCCTGCGCCGTGAGGGCCGCCGAGAGTTCCGCGTTCTCCTGGGCCCGGGTCTTCTCCCCGGGGGTGTCCGCGTCGTCGGCGAGCCACTCCCAGAGCGTGTTCGTCGCGTCGAGCACGGTGCCCCGCTCCCGCATCCGCGCGAACAGACCGGCCATCTCCGGGTCGTCGCCGCCCAGGAAGCGGTTCCGGTCCACCGGGGGTTTGTCCTTGTACGTGGTCAGCGCCCGCTCGGCGAACTCGTGGACCAGCAGGTGGACATGGGAGACCGAGTCCACCCCGGCCGCCACCACCTCGGCCGGGGAGGCGGGGAACACCGCCGCGTGCGCCCAGACGCCGAGCCCCTGCCGGTGGGCCTCGGCGGTGATCGCCGCGACCAGGGGAGCCGGGAGGTCCGCGTAGATCTTGACGGCGGTGGCGTACGTGCCCGCGGCCCGCGCGACGGCCAGCGGCAGGTCGGTCTCCTCGGTGATCGCCTGCATCCACGGCACCCGACCGGGCTCCGCGCCCTGCGAGACCTGCCAGGTGCGCGGGTCGTCGAAGAACCCGGGACCGGCGGTGAGCGCCGCGTAGTGGATGTCCGGGCCGGGGATCTCGCCCACCAGCGTGCCCCGTGCCAGGTCGGCGATGTGCCGCAGGTCGTCGGCCATGTCGCGGATCGCGGTCACGCCGCCGTAGACCTGGCGGCGCAACGCGGCCTCGGCGACGGGGCGGTTGGGGGGAGTGGCGATGTGCTGGTGCGAGTCGATCAGCCCCGGCACGACGAACGCGCCCTGCAGATCGACGACTTCGGCCTCCGCGAGCAGGGCGACGGAGATCCCGCCGTCCGGCGCGACCGTCCTGATGCGCTCGCCGTCCACCACGATCGACGTGCCGGGCCGCGCGCCGCCGCCCGTGCCGTCGATCAGCGTGGCCCCCCGGTACAGCACCACGGTCCCCTCCGCCGGAGCGGCGAAGGGGGCGGGAGCGCCGACATCCTCGTGAGCCATCGGGTCACACCTCTCGTCAACACCGCATCCGCGGCCTGGTGAATTACATCTGTTGTCATGCTGGTTCCGTCTGTGGAAACGTACGCTACCGTCCTTACTCCCGTGACCGGCAAGGTTGTGCCGTGAATCCGGGAGCCGAACACCAGTTGAGGAGAGGCGGGACGAGGATGCCCAAGTCCTCCAATTCGGCCGTCGACAAGGCGCTCGACCTCGTGGAAGCGGTCTCGCGCTCCGATCGTCCGCTCCGGCTGAGCGAGATCGCCGACGAGGTCGGGCTGCACCGGCCGACCGCCTACCGGGTCCTCGCCGACCTGGTCCGCCGCGGCTGGGTGCTGCGCTCGGGGGACCACTACCTGCCGGGTGCGGCGGCGCTACGGTTCTCACGTACCGCCGTCGCCAACTCCCTCGTGACGCTGGCCCGCCCGGTACTGGAGGCGCTCGCCGCCGGCACCGGCATGATGGTCAACCTCCAGGTGCTGGAGCACGACCGCTCCCGGGTACTCGACGCGGTCCGGCCCGCGCGGTTGGAGATGATCAGCCTGCTCACCGATCGGACGCTGCCCGTGCACCGGTTCGCCGGACCGCTGGCCCTGGTCGCCGCCCTGCCGCCCGGGGCACGCGCCCCCTACCTGCGGCCCGCCTCGGAAGCCGGACACCCGATGCAGGGCCCCGAGGGACTGCTCAGCGACCTGGCCAGGGCGGAGCTGACCGGCTTCGCGGTCGAGCGCGGCCGCAACGAGGCTCTCGTCGCCTCCGTCGGCCGCGCGGTACTCGCCGGCCCCGGCAGGCCGCTCTGCGCACTCACCGTGGTCGGACCCGACGCGGAGTTCGACGAGCCGTCGCTGACCGCGCTGCGCGCCGCGCTGCTGGACGCCACCGCCGCCCTCGCGGAGATCCTGGGCGTGGACGCGGTGGCGGCGGAGCCCGTGGAGCGGGCCGACGAAGGAGAGGACGCATGACCGACGAGGTGCTCGTCCTGGACGCGGCACAGACCCGGGCCGGGCTCGACCCGGACCGGCTGGCCGAGGCGCTCACCCACGCGCTCGTCGCGGTGGCCGGGGGAACGGTGTCCGCCCCGCCGAGGATCGCCGCCGAGGCCCCGGCCGGGCTTCTCGGCGTGATGCCCGCGCACGTCCCCGGCCTCGGCCTCGCCGCCAAGCTGGTCTCCGTCTTCGCCGACCCCGCCAACCCCGGACGCAGCTCCCACCGGGGCGTGGTCGCCCTCTTCGACGAGCGGGACGGACGGCCGCTGGCGGTGATGGACGCCGGAAGCATCACCGCCGTCCGCACCGCCGCCACCGCGACGCTCGCCCTGCGCACCCTCGCCCGGCCGGACCTGAACCGCATCGCCGTACTGGGTACCGGCGTCCAGGCCGCCGCCCAGCTCGACCTGCTGGCCCGGCAGGACCCGGACACCCCCGTCGTGGTCGGCGGCCGGCACCCGGAACGCGCCCGGGCCCTCGCCGCCCGGCACCCGCGCGCCACGGCCGACACCGTCGAGGGCGCCGTACGCGGCTCCGGCGCGGTCCTCTGCTGCACCGGAGCGCGCGAACCGGTGCTCCGGCGCTCCTGGCTGGCCGAGGGGGCCCACGTCGGCTCGGTCGGCGGTTCCCACGGGCCCGAGCTGGACGCCCGGACCGTGGACGACGGCTCGCTCTTCGTCGAGTGGGCCGGAGCCGCCACCGCCCCGCTGCCCGCCGGTGCCCACGAACTCCAGGGCCTGCCGCCCGGCCGGGCCACCCTCCTCGGCGCGGTCCTCTCCGGCAGTCACCCGGGCCGCCGCACCGCCGCCGAGCTGACGGTCTTCAAGTCCACCGGGCACGCCGCGCTCGACGTGGCCGCGGCGGCCGTCGCGTACGCCGGGGCGCGGGGGACGGGAAGGGGAAACGCCCTCGCGTTCTGACGGGGCGCCGCCCGCCCGGTACGCCCTTCCCGGGGGTGCGCCGCTCGGGGGCGCCGGCACGTGTTCCCGCGGGTCCCTCAGTGCCCGAACCGCGCCCGCAGGCCGCGCCACCCGGCCGGCACCCCGCTGATCAGCAGGGTCAACGCCACCGCGGCCACCACGCCCTGCCACGGTTCCGGGAAGAGCGAACCGCCCAGGATGCCGATCAGCTGGTACGTGGCCGCCCAGGCGAGACAGGCCGGAACGTCACCCCGGGCGAACCGGTGCAGCGGCATCTCGCCCAGCAGGCACGCCAGCATCACCGGTATCCGGCCCGCCGGTACCAGCCGCGACAGCACCAGCACCATCACCCCGTGCTCGTCCAGCTTCCGCTGCGCCTGCGCCAGCCGTTCCGGAGCGGCCCGGTCGGTGATGACCTTCAGCCACTTCGAGCCGCTCCGGGAGTGGACACCGCGCTTGCCGAGCCAGTACAGGCAGATGTCACCGAGGAACGCCGCCGTGGCCGCGGTGAGGAAGACGAACAGCAGGGAGAACGGCGAGGTCTGGTGGAACGCCACGACGCCCGCCGAACTCACCAGCGCTCCCGTCGGCACCACCGGCACCAGGGAGCCCAGCGCCACCAGCGCGAAGAGCGTCGGATACCCGACGGCCTGCTGGGTCCCCTCGGTCGGCAGCTGCGCCAGTTGGTTTATGATCACCGGTGGACCTCCGGCAGGACCGGCTCGCCGTGCGCCGGCAGGTGGACCGCCACCTCGGGCGCCAGCAGCGCCGCCTGCCGTACGAACTCGGCGCCGGGGGAGTGGAACTCGTGCGGGCGGACCCCGTCCATGCCGACCGGCCAGTACGTGCCCCAGTGCACCGGCACCGCCGAGCGGGGAGCGAGCCGCGCCAGGGCCTCGGCCGCCCGGGCCGCGTTCAGATGGCCGGGCCCCAGATTCGGTCCCCAACCGCCCACCGGCAGCAGCGCCACGTCGACCGGACCCACTTCCTTCGCCATCTCCTCGAACAGGCCGGTGTCCCCGGCGAAATACGTACGGGCCTCGCCCTCCACCACGTAGCCGAGCGCCGCGACCCGTCGCGGGCCGACCGGGAGGCGGCGGCCGTCGTGCTCGGCGGGCACGGCGCGTACGGTCACCGCACCGATCCTCACCGTGTCCCCGGGCGCCACCTCGGTGATCCGCAGATCGCGCATCCGCCGCACCACCCGCAGACCGGGTACCGAGCGGACCGCTCCGCCCGGCACGATCAGCCGGGTACCGGGGGCGACCCGTGCCAGCGACGGCAGGTGCAGGTGGTCGGAGTGGAGGTGGGAGACGAGGACCACATCGGCCAGCGCCGCCGACGGCGGCGGGACCGCTCCGGCCCTGCGGCGCAGGTGCGCGAAGCGGCGGACGAAGAGCGGGTCGGTCAGCACCCGCACCCCGGAGTCCTCGATCGTGCAGGTGGCATGACCCCACCAGGTGACCTCCACCGGCGCCCCGCCTCCTCTGTCCGCTCTTCCCGGCCCGCTCCGCCGCCGCTTTCCGCGTGCGGGCAGCCCGTACGAGCCTATGCCTCCCGCATCGGGCGCCGACCCGGGGTCTGCCCCCTCCCGCCGGGCGTACACCTGTGCCCGGGGACCGGACCACCGACGTCGGGGAAAGGCTGTGCGAAGCTGGTGGGCGGGCCCCGGAGGTGTCCCGGGGCACGCCTTGGACCGACCGGCCCGGACGCAGGGAAGGCGGAGCGGGCGTGGGAGCCGGGCGATGGCGCAGGGCGGGAAGTGCCCTGCTGCGGGTGACGGCGGTGTGGGCGGTGTCCGCCCTGACGATGCTCGCCCTGGCGGGCGTCCTCCCCGACTTCCAGCTCCAGTCCGACAACGGCGACACCATCACCAAGACCGCGTTCACCGCCGCCTGGGGAGCGGGCGCCTTCGGACTCCTCTCCGCCCTCGTCTGGCCCGTCGTGGTCCGAGCGCTGCTGGTGGTCCCCGCGTTCGTCCTCGGCGCGCTGGTGTTCTTCCTCAACGGCTCCCTGCTGATCCTGGCCCTCCGGCTGATTCCGGACGGGCGCGGCACGGCGAACCCGGAGACCGCCGTGGTCGTGGCGGCGGTGATGTCCGCGGTCGCCTCGGCGGCCTCCACCGCACTCGCGGTCCGGGACGACGACGCCTACCGGCGGCGGCTCTCCCGCCTCGCCGACCGGCGGCGCAAACGTCTCCCCGGAACCGAGGGGAACGGCCGGAGCGGACCGCCCGGCACGGTCTTCATCCAGCTCGACGGGGTCGGCCACGACGTCCTGACGAGGGCCGCCGCCGGGGGACTGATGCCCACGGTGGCCGGCTGGCTCGCCGACCCCGGCGGACACCGGATCACCCCCTGGCGCACCGACTGGTCCAGCCAGACCGGCGCCAGCCAGCTCGCCCTGCTGCACGGCACCAACCACGACGTGCCGGCCTTCCGGTGGTACGAGAAGGAGACCGGCACCGTGATGGTCTCCAGCCGCCCCGCCAGCGCCCTCGAACTCCAGCGCCGGGCCCTCGCGCGCACCCACGACGGCGGCCTGCTCTCCTTCGACGGCGCCAGCCGGGGCAACCTCTTCAGCGGAGGAGCCGACCAGCTCGCCCTCGTCCTGTCGATGGCCGGGCGGCGCGGCAAGGGCCGCAGGTCGCGCGCGGGCTACTTCGCCTACTTCTCCGACCCGGCCAACGCCGTCCGTACCGCCCTCTCCTTCGTCGCCGAGGTCGGCCGCGAGATCGGCCAGTCCACCCGGTCCAGGCTGCGCAAGGAGACCCCGCGCATCAAGCGCGGCGGCCTCTACCCCTTCATCCGGGCCTTCGCGACCGTCCTCGAACGCGACGTCGTGGTCGCCGCCGTCATCGGAGACATGTTCGCCGGACGGACCGCCGTCTACGCCGACCTCGTCGCCTACGACGAGGTGGCCCACCACTCGGGGCCGTACAGCCGCGACGCCGACAAGGTCCTCGCCCGGCTCGACCGCTCCCTCGCCCTCATCACCAAGATCACCGAACACACCCCGCGCGCGTACCGGATCGTGCTCCTCTCCGATCACGGCCAGAGCCTCGGAGAGACCTTCGCCGGCCGGTACGGGCTGACGCTGAAGGACCTCGTACGGGCGGGCTGCGGCCTTCCGGTGCCCCGGCGCGCACAGCGCACCCTCAGCGCCTCCGAGGCCCGCGACGCGGTGCGCATCGCACTCCACCGGCCGGTGCAGGGGACGGAGACGGAGCCCGCCTCCGCCGCGTCCGACCCGGTCGTCCTGGCCTCCGGCAACCTCGGCCTCATCTCGTTCCCCGGCATCGGGGGCCGCGCCTCCCGCGAGGAGATCGACCGCCGCCACCCGGCCCTGCTCGGCACCCTGGCGAACCACCCGGGGATCGGCTTCCTGCTGGTCCGCAGCGAGCGGCACGGCTCGGTCGTCCTCGGAGCAGGCGGGGCCGAAGTGCCGGTGGCCGGACTGCGTGACGACGAGGGACCCCTCACCGGCTTTGGCCCCGGCGCGGCGGACGCGATACGCCGCACCGACACGTTCCCGCACGTCGCCGACGTCATGGTGAACTCGATGTACGACCCCGCGACGGACCGGGTGCACGCCTTCGAGGAGCAGATCGGCTCGCACGGCGGACTCGGCGGCCCGCAGTCACGGCCGTTCCTGCTGTGGCCGCGCGGGATGACCGACCCGCTCGACGTACTCGCCGCCGAAGCGAAGGCGTCCCGTACGGAAGGGCCGGGCGCCCCGGTCACGGCGCCGCACATCGGCCCGGTCGGCGCCGAGGCCGTCCACCGGGTGCTCAGACGCTGGCTGCGGGAACCCTCCGGACCCCAGGTGCCGCTGCGCCCCGAGGGTGTCGCGGGCCTCTCCCACCCCGACCGGCCGCTGCCGGGCGCGCGGGGCGAGGCGGACCCGCCTGCCGCGGACACCACGCCGCCGGACCCCGGCGCCGGGAGGGTCCATCCCCCGCGGGGCTGACGGCGCCGGGCCGTTCACGGCCCTCCGGCCCGCTCGGGTCTCCGGCCCGTTCGGGTCTCCGGCCCGTTCGGGTCTCCGGCCCGCTCAGGCCGACTCCCGGCCCACCAGCACCGGCGGGAACACGACGGACGGCGCGGGCGCCTCGGAGGTGCGTATCTGCCGCAGCAGCAGCCGCGCCATCTCGGCCGCCATCTCCTCCACCGGCTGGCGCACCGTCGTCAGGGGCGGATCGCAGGCCAGCGCCGCGCTGCTGTCGTCGAACCCCACCACCGCCACGTCGGACGGCACGTCGAGACCGGCCCGCAGCAGGACCGGCAGCGCGCCCAGCGCCATCAGGTCCGACGCGACGAACACCCCGTCCAGATCGGGACGGTCGCCCAGCAGCCGCTTCATCGCCGACGCCCCGCCCGCGTGCGTGAAGTCGCCCTCGGCGCTCGGTACGTCCGTGATCCCGTGCGCCGCCAGCGCCTCCAGGAACCCGCTCAGCCGGGCCCGGCCCGCGGGCCGGTCCTGCGGACCCGCCACCGTCACCAGCCGCCGGCGCCCCAGCGCCACCAGATGGTCCGCCGCGAGACCCGCCCCGGCGTGCTGATCGGCCTCCACGTGCGTGAGCGGCGTGGGCTGCGCCGGCGCGCTCGCCAGTACGGCGGGCAGCCGCGTCCCGTGCAACAGCCCGGGCAACGGGTCGTCGGCGTGCGAGGAGATCAACACCACTCCGTCGACATGCCCTTGCCGCAGGTACGACAGCAACTGCCCACGGGAGACCGCGTCGTCCGCCAGCATCAGCACCATCTGGATGCCCGCCGGGCGCAACACGTCCAGCAGACCGGTGACGACCCGCCCGAAGTGCGGGTCGGAGAACATCCGCCCGACGAACGGCTCGGCCACCGTGCGGCGTTCACGCTCGGAGACCACCAGTGCGATCGAGTCGGTGCGCCGGGTCACCAGCGAACGCGCCGCGCGGTTCGGTACGTACCCCGTGGCGACGACCGCCTCCTCGACGACTTGGCGCAGCACCGGATCGACCGTGGTCGCGCCGTTGATCACCCGGGAGACGGTGGCCCGGGAAACACCGGCCACCGCGGCGACGTCCTCCAGGGTCGCGGGACGCAGGGGAGGTGACACATCGGCAGTCATGCAGCATTTATACCGGGACCGGTGGGGGCCCGGCCCGTGCGCCCGCGGCAGAAGGCGATCTTCGGGGCGGAGGGACCGGCCGACACCGCTCGCCGGGGCCGTTGTCAGTGGTGGGCGGCAGGATGGTGGCCATGACGAACTCAGCCGTCCCGCTCGCCGACGCCACCGCCTACGCCGCCGCCGTCGAGGAGGCCGCCCGCGCCGCCGCCGCGTACTACGCCTCCGGCGACAGCGCGCTCGACGACGACGCGTACGACCGCCTGGCGCGCGCGATCGCCGCGTACGAGGCGGCGCACCCCGAGGACGTGCTGGCCGCCTCGCCCACTGGCAAGGTCGCGGGCGGCGCGGCGGTCGGGGACGTCCCGCACACCGCTCCGATGCTCTCGCTGGACAACGTCTTCTCCGGCGAGCAGTTCGCCGGCTGGACCGCCTCCCTGGAGCGCCGCATAGGCAGACCCGTCGAGGCGTGGAGCGTCGAGCCCAAGCTCGACGGCCTCGCCGTTGCCGCCCGTTACCGCGCGGGCCGGCTGGAGCAGCTCGTCACCCGCGGCGACGGCACCGCCGGCGAGGACGTCTCGCACGCCATCGGGACCGTCCTCGGACTGCCCGAGAAGCTCGCGGCGCCGGTCACCGTCGAAGTGCGCGGCGAAATACTCATGACCACCGAGCAGTTCGAGCAGGCCAACACGGTCCGTACCGCCCACGGAGGGTCCCCCTTCGTCAACCCGCGCAACGGCGCCGCGGGCACCCTGCGCGCCAAGGACCGGCCCTACCGCGTCGAGATGACCTTCTTCGCGTACGGGGCGCTCCCGCTCCCGGACTCCGGCGAGCTCGCCGAGCGACTGGCCGAACTGCCGCACAGCGAGATCCTCGGGTACGTCGCGGACCTCGGCGTGCACACGGCGGCGGACACCCCGGTCGCCCCGCGCACCCTCGGCACGGTGGAGGACGTACTCGCCCGGGTCGAGGAGATCGGCGCGCTCCGGGCTTCGCTGGCCTTCGGCATCGACGGCATCGTCATCAAGGCGGACCTCGCCGCCGACCAGCGCGCCGCGGGCAACGGCACGCGCGCGCCGCGCTGGGCCATCGCGTACAAACTCCCCGCCGTGGAGAAGGTCACCCGGCTGCTCTCCGTCGAGTGGAACGTCGGGCGTACGGGCATCATCGCCCCGCGTGCCGTGCTGGAGCCCGTGGAGATCGACGGTTCCACGGTCGGCTTCGCCACCCTGCACAACCCCGCCGACATCACCCGCCGCGACCTGCGCCTCGGCGACATGGTGATGGTCCACAAGGCGGGCGACATCATCCCCCGCGTGGAGGCCCCCGCCGTCCACCTCCGGACGGGTGAGGAGAGGCCGATCGAGTTCCCGGAGTTCTGCCCGCAGTGCGGCTCCGCGATCGACACGAGCGAGCAGCGCTGGCGGTGCGTCCGGGGCCGTGACTGCCGCCTGGTCGCCTCCCTCTCGTACGCGGCCGGACGGGACCAGCTCGACATCGAGGGGCTGGGCGCCACCCGGGTCGTCCAGCTCGTCGAAGCGGGGCTCGTCCAGGACCTCGCCGATCTCTTCACCCTGAAACGCGAACAGTTGCTCGGCCTGGAGCGCATGGGCGAGACCTCCACGGACAACCTCCTCACGGCCATCGACACCGCGCGCTCCCGCCCGCTCTCCCGGGTCTTCTGCGCCCTCGGCATACGCGGCACCGGCCGCTCCATGTCCCGCCGCATCGCCCGGTACTTCGCCACGATGGACCGGATCACCGCCGCCGACTCCGAGACGCTCCAGCGGGTGGACGGCATCGGCACGGAGAAGGCGTCGGCCGTCGTCGCCGAACTGGTGGAACTGGCCCCACTGATCGAGAAGCTGGTGAAGGCGGGCGTCAACATGACGGAGCCGGGCGCCACCCCGCCGCCGGAGCCAGGCACGGAGGAATCGGCCACCGCCACCGACGGGGACGCCGTCGGGGACGTCGGCCCGGGCGGCGACGGCGCGTCGCAACTGCCCCTGGCCGGGATGACCGTCGTGGTCACCGGGGCGATGACCGGCGCGCTGGAGAAGCTCTCCCGCAACCAGATGAACGAACTCGTCGAGCGTGCGGGCGGGAAGTCCTCGTCCAGCGTCTCCGGGCGCACCAGCCTGCTCGTCGCCGGGGAGAAGGCGGGCTCGAAGCGCACCAAGGCGGAAGGCCTCGGCGTCCGGATCGCCACGCCGGAGGAGTTCGCCGTACTCGTCGCCGCGCACCTGGAGGCGGAGGAGGCGGAGAAGGAGACGGCTTGAGGCAGAGGCGCGCCGGCTCCGCGCGTGCGGTGGCCGGGGTGCAGGGTGTCGGGCGGGGTGTCGCGCGTGGCGGCCGGGGCGCTGTGCGGGGTGTAGGTGTCGCGCGTGTGGTGGACGGTTTCCTGGCGCGCGGCCCTACCTCCCGGAGTCGCTCCACCGGACCTCGCCGTCCAGCACCGCGTCGGTCGCCCGCAGCCCGAGCGCCCGCGCGATGGCCGCCGACGCGGTGTGCCCGGGGCGGATGTACGCGGCCAGCCCGTCCACTCCCCGTGCCAGCAGCCAGGACGCCATGGCGAGCGCTCCCTCACGTCCGTAGCCCGCACCCTGGTGGTCGACGCCGACCACCCAGGCGAGCGACGCCTCCACGGCGTCCCCGGTGGGCGGCCGACGGTACGACGTGGCCTGGACCGTGCCGATCAGCACCCCGTCCGAGGTCCTGCGCAGCATCCAGTTCAGCCACCCCTGCGTGCCGTCCGGCGACCGGCCCGCCGACTGGCGGACGTAACGGGCTTCGAGCTGCGCGACGGAGCAGGGCGACCCGCCGGTCCAGGTGTGGAGCCGGACGTCGTCGAAGACGGAGAACGCCTCACGCGCGTGTTCGACGGTGAGCGGTTCCAGGACGAGGCGTGATGTCGTCAGCGGGACCGCGGCGAGCAGGTGGGGCGGGTGGGGCAGATGCGTGGGCATCGGCGCACCCTAGCCCGGATCCACGACGCGGCCCAGCGCGTATCCGCCGAGGGCCGAGGCCGAGGGCCGTAGGGCGTGGGCCGTGGGGCGTGGGCCGGGGGCCGGGGGCCGTGTCGGGCGCGTCGGCCGGGGGCCGTCCGGCGGATCATGACCGGAGCCGGCGGAGGCCCGACACGGCGTCGGCCGTCCCGAACCGCCGCCCGGCTGTTCCGAACCGCTGTTCCGAACCGCTGTTCCGAACCGCTGTTCCGAACCGCTGTTCCGAACCGCTGTTCCGAACCGCTGTTCCGGGCCGCCGCACCGGCGGCCCGTACCGCCCGAGAAGGAGTCACGCATGCCCGCCGAACCGCTGACACCCACCGAGATCGAGGCAGGCCTGGGCGAACTGCCCGGATGGGAGCACAAAGGGGGCCGGCTGACGCGTGGTTACCGGCTTCCGTCGCACTTCGCCGCCGCCGCGTTCACCGTCCACGTCGCCCGGATCCAGGACGAACTGAACCATCACTCGGACCTGACGCTCGGGTACAACACCGTCTCCCTCGCCGTGCACACCCATGACGCGGGCGGTGCGGTCACCGCGAAGGACCTTGCCCTGGCCGCCCGGGTGACGGCCGCCGCGCCCGCCCACGGGGCCGAGTGAAGTCTGTCCCGCACCTCCTGCAGGAGGTGCGGGACAGACTTCGGGGGCGTCCGGGACGAAGGAACACGTCCCGCGGGGGCTCGTCGGGGCGCACGCCGTCGTGTCCGAGCGTCCTGACCGGGCTGGAACGCACTCACGCCGGGCGGTCGGTGCGCAGGTCCGGCCGGTCCGCCCGCAGGCCCGGAGACGCCGACGGCGTCCCCCCGCCGCAGCGGGGGGACGCCGTCGAGCCGTACGCGCGCGTCGGAGCCGCGCGTCGGAAGGGGTCAGTTGAACTCGGCCGGGTTCGGGCCGAGGCGCTTACCCTCGTCGAGCGCGGCGAAGGCGGCCAGGTCGTCGGCGTCCAGCTCGAAGTCGAACACGTCGATGTTCTCGGCGATCCGCGACGGGGTCACGGACTTAGGGATGACGACGTTGCCGAGCTGGAGGTGCCAGCGCAGCACCACCTGGGCCGGCGTGCGGCCGTGCTTCTGGGCGACCGCGACGACCGTCGGAACCTCCAGGAGGCCCCGGCCGGAGCCGAGCGGGGACCAGGCCTCGGTGGCGATGCCGTGCTTGGCGTGGGCGGCCCGGGACTCGGCCTGCTGAAGCTGGGGGTGCAGCTCGATCTGGTTGATCACCGGGACCACCGAGGTCTCGCCGATCAGCCGCTCCAGGTGCTCCGGCAGAAAGTTCGAGACGCCGATCGCCTTCGCGCGGCCGTCGGCGTAGATCTTCTCGAAGGCGCGGTACGTGTCGACGTAACGGTCCTTCTCGGGCGTCGGCCAGTGGATCAGGTACAGGTCGACATAGTCCAGGCCCAGCTTGTCCAGCGAGGTGTCGAAGGCCGCCAGCGTGGCGTCGTAGCCCTGGTCGGCGTTCCACAGCTTCGTGGTGACGAAGAGTTCGTCGCGGGCGACACCGGATGCGGCGATGGCCTTGCCCGTGCCCGACTCGTTCCCGTAGATCGCAGCGGTGTCGATGCTGCGGTATCCGGCTTCGATCGCGGTCGTGACCGCCTGCTCCGCCTCGTCGTCCGGCACCTGCCAGACACCGAAACCGAGCTGCGGCATGTCGACGCCATTGTTGAGGCTGAGGGAGGGGACCTTGCTCACGAGCGGTCGATCCTTACGTCGGTGGTCATTACTCCCACGGAGAACGATCGGCGCGTCCGATCCATTCCCGGATCGCGCCCTGCGTCCCCTGCGTCCCCCGCGTCCCCTGCGTCCCCTGCGTCCCCCGCGTCCCCTGCGTCCCCCGCGTCCCCCGCGTCCCCCGCGTCCCCCGGTTCCCCGCGATCCGCCAGGTTCCCGGGGCGGGCTGGGAAGGACAGGTCCCAGGAACGGGGTGCGTGGCGGGGCTCGACGGCAGGCGCTCAGCCGTAGAGAGCGTCCACCTCGATCGAGTACGCCGTCTCGATCGCCTTCCGCCGCAGCTTCAGCGACGGCGTCAGCAGGCCGCGCTCCTCGCTGAACCGGTGGGCCAGGATGCGGAACGTACGGATCGACTCCGCCTGCGAGACGGCGGTGTTGGCGGCCACCACCGCGCGGCGCACCTCCATCTCCAGGTCCGGGTCCCGGACGAGCTCGGCCGGCGGCAGCGGGGCCCGGCCCTGCATCGCGAGCCAGTGGTCCACGGCCTCCTGGTCCAGCGTCACCAGCGCCGCGATGTACGGGCGGTCGTTGCCGACCACGATGCACTGGGCGACGAGCGGGTGCGCCCGCACCCGTTCCTCCAGTCCGGCGGGGGAGACGCTCTTGCCGCCCGACGTCACGAGGATTTCCTTCTTCCTCCCGGTGATCGTCAGGTAGCCGTCCTCGTCCAGCGCGCCGAGGTCGCCCGTGGCGAGCCAGCCGTCGTGCACGACCGCCGCCGTCGCCTCGGGATTGCCCAGGTACCCCGCGAACACCTGGCCTCCGTGGACCCAGACCTCGCCGTCCTCGGCGATGTGCACGGTGGTGCCGGGGATGGGCTGGCCCACGGTTCCGTACCTGACCCGGCCGGGCGGGTTGCCCGTCGCGGCGGCGGTGGTCTCGGTGAGCCCGTACCCTTCGTAGATCTCGATGCCCGCGCCCGCGAAGAACAGCCCCAGCCGGCGTTCCATGCCGGAGCCGCCGGACATCGAGTGCCGTATCCGGCCGCCCATCGCGTCGCGGAACTTCTTGTACACGACCTTGTCGAAGAACTGGTGCTGCATCCGAAGGCCCGCCGAAGGGCCGGGGCCGGTACCGAAGGTCCGCTGCTCCATCGCCTCCGCGTACCGGACGGCGACCTCCACGGCTTTGTCGAACGGGCCGATCCGTCCCTCCGCCTCGGCCCTGCGGCGGGCGCCGTGGAAGAGCTTCTCGAATATGTAGGGGACGGCCAGGACGAACGTCGGCCGGAACGACTCCAGATCCGGCATCAGCGCGTGGGCGGAGAGTTCCGGCTGGTGGGCGAGGGTCACGCGGTTGCGCAGCGAGGCGACCTCCACCATGCGGCCGAAGACGTGCGCGAGCGGCAGGAAGAGCAGGGTGGACGGCTCGTCGCCCGGTCTGGAGCGGAAGACGGGCTCCCACCGCTGGGCCATGGTGTCGGCCTCGAACATCAGGTTGGCGTGGGTGATCAGGCAGCCCTTCGGTCGGCCGGTCGTCCCCGAGGTGTAGACGACCGTGGCCACCGAGTCGGGTGTTACCGCACGCCGGTGGCGGTGCACCACCTCGTCGTCGATCCGGGTGCCCGCCTCCATCAGCTCGGCGACCGCGTCGCCGTCGAGCTGCCACAGCCGCTTCAGCCGGGGCAAGCGGTCGATCACCGAGCCCACCGTCATGGCATGGTCCTCGTGCTCGACCATGATCGCGGAGACCTCGGCGTCGTGCAGCATCCACAGGACCTGCTCGGCCGAGGACGTGGGATAGACCGGCACGGACTGGGCGCCCAGGGTCCACAGGGCGAAGTCGAAGAGCGTCCACTCGTACCGCGTACGGGACATGAGGGCGACCCGGTCGCCGAACCGGATGCCGTGCGCAACGAGCCCCCGCGCGAGCGCCAGCACCTCGTCGCGGAAGGCCTCGGCGGTGACGTCCTGCCACTGCCCGTCCGCATCCTTCCGGCCGAACGACACCCGTTGCGGATCATCGTGCGCCTGTTCGAAGACGGTGTCGGCGAGGCCCCCGACCGGACGTCGTGCGGCTGCCATGGGTGGGACGGTGAACTCGCGCAATGACCTGCTCCTTACGGCGCTCCGCACAGCGCCGCGACGCTACCCCAACCCGGGAGCCCGTGGGAGGGGAAAGGGCCCGCCCGCGCGGGCCCCGGGCGCCCGGCATGCGTCGAAATCCGGCCAGATGGGCAAGGCTCGGGCGGACTTCTGACCGTGGAGTAAGCACGCGTCGCCCTTTCTGCACAGAATCTGTACAGGTGGGAGCCTCGCGCACGCGCCGTGGAGGCCGCCGTGCGAGCGCTGGTGAAGGGCGATCTGCCGTTCCGGCGAGGCGTTTTCCGATGTCGTCGCGGGCGGCCGGGGGCCGGTTCCGGCCGGTGCGCTGGTGCGCCGGTGCGAGACCGTGCCACGGACGCGAGCCCGGGGCCCGAGGGGGTGCCTCAGGCCGGTGCGTCGCCCGGACCGCCGAACCTCCGGTGCAGCCGGTCCCCGCCGGCCAGGATCGCGGCGGCCAGGGCGTCCGCCGCCTCCGGCGAGCCACCCCGCCGGTGGCCGTGGAGCAGGACGAAGTCGACGTCGCCGAGGTCCGGCAGCCCGGCTCCCACCGGCACCTCCACCAGCCCCGGCGGGATCAGGCCGCGGGTGTGCGCCATCACGCCCAGCCCGGCGCGGGCCGCTGCGATCAGTCCGCTGAGGCTGGTGCTCGTGCACGCCAGCCGCCAGGACCGGCCGTGCCGCTCCAGCACCTCCAGCGCGCGCGCCCGGGTGATGCCGGGCGGCGGGAACACGATGAGCGGCAACGGCCGCTCCGGGTCGATCCGCAGCTGCGGCGCCCCGATCCAGGTCAGAGCGTCCCGCCCGACGAGCTCTCCGTGGGTGTCGCCGGTCCGCCGCTTCGCCAGGACCAGGTCCAGCCGGCCGGCCGCGAGCGACTGGTGGAGCGAGCCGGACAGCTCCACCGTCAGCTCCAGGTCCACCTCCGGGTGCTCCTCGCGGAAGCTCTCCAGGATCTCCGGCAGCTGGGTCAGGACGAAGTCCTCCGAGGCGCCGAAGCGCAGCCTGCCGCGCAGCCGAGTGCCGGCGAAGAACGCGGAGGCGCGTTCGTGTGCCCGCAGGATCGTGCCGGCGAACCCGAGCATCGCCTCGCCGTCCTCCGTGAGGTCCACCCGGTGGGTGTCCCGCGTGAACAGCTGCCGGCCGGTGGCCTCCTCCAGCCGCCGCACGTGCTGGCTCACCGTGGACTGCCGGACGCCGAGCCGTCGGGCGGCCTGCGTGAAGCTCAGGGTCTGGGCGACCGCCAGGAAGGTATGGAGCTGTGCGGGGTCGTACATGGAGTTCAGGTTATCGCGATACGTGATGACAGTGAGTTCGGTATGCGGGTTTCCCGATGGGATGGGGCAGGAGCAGAATGGCGACTGTATACATTCGACCGTGAGACGAACGTGGAGCACATGAGCCCCCGCACCCCGAGACTGCCGTCCTGGCTGCCCGTCGACCCGTACATCCTGGCGCTCATCGGGACAGTCGTGGTCGCCGCGCTGCTCCCCGCGTCGGGCACCGCCGCCGACGTGGCCGGCGACACCTCCACCGCCGCGGTCGCCTTCCTGTTCTTCCTCTACGGTTCCCGGCTCTCCACGGCCGAGGCGATGGACGGCCTGCGTCACTGGCGGCTCCACCTGACGGTGCTCTGCTCCACCTTCGTGGTCTTCCCCCTGCTGGGACTGGCGAGCAAGGGCCTCGTGCCCTTCGTCCTGAGCCCGCAGCTCCAGTCCGGGTTCCTCTTCCTCTGCCTGGTGCCGTCCACCATCCAGTCGTCGATCGCCTTCACCTCGATCGCGCGCGGAAACGTCCCTGCGGCGATCTGCGCGGGCTCCTTCTCCAGCATCGCCGGGATCGTGATCACCCCGCTGCTCGCCGCCCTGCTGCTCGGCGGCTCCGCCGGAGGCTTCTCCGCCGACTCCCTGGTGAAGATCGTCCTGCAGCTGTTCGTCCCCTTCGTCGTGGGGCAGCTGCTGCGCCGCTGGACCAGCGGCTTCCTCGGCCGCCACAAGAAGATCCTGGGTTACGTCGACCGGGGCTCGATCCTGCTCGTCGTCTATACCGCCTTCAGCGAGGGCATGGTCGCCGGTATCTGGCACCAGGTGACCCCGCTGCGGCTCGTCGCGCTGCTGGCCGCCGAGGCGGTCCTGCTGGCCGTCATGCTGGCGGTCACCTGGTACGGAGCTGAGCGGCTCGGCTTCGACCGCGCCGACCGGATCGCCATCCAGTTCGCGGGATCGAAGAAGAGCCTGGCGTCCGGGCTGCCGATGGCCAGTGTCCTGTTCGGCGCGCACGCGAGCCTCGCCGTCCTGCCGCTGATGCTCTTCCACCAGATGCAGTTGATGGTCTGCGCGGTCATCGCCAAGCGCCGCTCCCGCGACCCCGAGGAGCCGGCGCGGCCGGTCTCCGGTGCGTCCGCCCCGAGCGCGGCGGCCACCGCGAGCTGACGGGCGGAACGACGGGCCGGACCCCGGAGAACCGGGGCCCCGCCCGTCGTTCCCGGGCACACGTACGTGCTGCTGCTCCGGCCCGTACCGCGGGCGGTATCAGCCTCCGGCGACCGGGGACTCCAGTGCGATCCGGTGCTCGCCCGCGTACACGTTCATCGACGGCCCCCGCAGGAAGCCGACCAGGGTCAGCCCGCTCTCCGCCGCCAGGTCGACGGCGAGCGACGACGGCGCCGACACCGCCGCCAGGACCGGAATCCCGGCCATCACCGCCTTCTGCGCGAGCTCGAACGACGCCCGGCCGGACACCAGCAGCACCGACCGCGACAGCGGCAGCCGGTCGTCCGTCAGCGCCCGCCCGACCAGCTTGTCGACCGCGTTGTGACGGCCGACGTCCTCCCGGACGTCCTGAAGCTCGCCCTCCTCGGAGAAGAGCGCGGCGGCGTGCAGTCCGCCGGTCCGGTCGAAGACCCGCTGCGCCGCGCGGAGCCGGTCCGGCAGGACCGAGAGCAGCTCCGGGGTGAGCCGTACCGGCGGCTCGTCGGCGACCGGATGCCGGGTCGTCGTCCGTACCGCGTCGAGGCTGGCCTTGCCGCAGAGGCCGCACGAGGACGTCGTGTACACATTGCGTTCGAGGGTGATGTCCGGGACCACCACGCCCGGCGCCAGTTGCACGTCCACCACGTTGTACGTGTTGACGCCGTCCGCCGTCGCACCGGCGCAGTAGACGATCGACCGGACCTCGGACCCGGCGCCGATGACCCCCTCGCTGACCAGGAACCCCGCCGCCAGAGCGAAATCGTCGCCCGGGGTACGCATCGTGATGGCGAGCGGCCTGCCGTTGAGGCGGATCTCCAGCGGCTCCTCGGCGACCAGCGTGTCGGCACGGCTCGACACCGCCCCGTCCCGGATGCGGAGAGTGCGGCGTCGCTCGGTGACCCGTCCCATGGCTCAGACCCGATTCCTGTACGTGGGGAGGCCTCGGCGGCCCTTGCGCGGCGGAGGCGGCCGCCCTCCCGGCCGTCGCGCGGCCGCGGTCACCTTCACCTTCTCATTCTCCGCCACACGTGCCGGGGACCGCAGGGCCCCCGTCCCCGCACACTCAGGTCCCGTTCCCCGTACCGCGCACGGCCCGCCCCGGACGGGCCGCCGCGCGGCAGCGAACCTGACGGGCCGGCAGCACGGGGTGCGCCACCGCCCCTCCGGAGCGGGTCGGTCGCCGAAGGGCTGTCCCGCAGGTCCTGGTGGATCGGCGCACGGCGTCGGACCCGGTGCACCGCAAGGCGGAGAGACGCCCGAATACCGGATGGGTTCGGGCGTTTCGACGATGCGGCGAGGTGCCGCAACGGTCGCCGTGCGCCCGCCAGGAATCGAGGGACAGCCCTAAGGCTCCAACCCGCGGTCCGTATTCCTGTCGGATCACGTGCCCCCGTACCGGACGGTAGCGACCAAGACTGGATGGTTCCTGCCATACGTAGCGAGGGGAACCCGTACATGACCGGCTCACGTGTCGTGGCGCTCGGCCACTACCAGCCCGCGAAGGTGCTGACCAACGACGACCTTGCCGCCATGGTCGACACCAGCGACGAGTGGATCACCAGCCGCGTCGGCATCCGGACCCGCCACGTGGGAGGTCCCGACGAGCCGGTGGACGAACTGGCCGCGCACGCCGCCGCCAAGGCCCTCGCGACGGCCGGACTCCAGGCCTCCGGCATCGATCTCGTCCTCGTCGCGACCTCCACCGCCATCGACCGCTCGCCCAGCATGTCGGCACGGGTCGCCGCCCGGCTGGGCATGGGCTCCCCGGCGGTGATGGACATCAACGTGGTCTGCTCGGGCTTCACCCACGCACTCGCCACGGCCGACCACGCGATCCGCGCCGGAGCGGCGACCCGCGCGCTGGTCATCGGCGCGGACAAGATGGGTGACATCGCCGACTGGACCGACCGCAGCACCTGCGTCCTGGTCGGCGACGGAGCCGGAGCCGCCGTGGTCGTGGCGGACCAGGGGGAGAGCGGCGCACCGGGCATCGGCCCCGTGCTGTGGGGCTCGGTCCCCGAGATGGGCAACGCCGTACGCATCGAGGGGACGCCGCCCCGCTTCGCCCAGGAGGGCCAGTCCGTCTACCGCTGGGCCACCACGCAACTGCCGCCGATCGCGCGCCGGGTGTGCGAGAAGGCGGGGATCGCCCCCGAGGACCTGGCGGCCGTCGTGCTCCACCAGGCCAACCTCAGGATCATCGAACCGGTGGCCCGCAAGATCGGCGCCGTCAACGCGGTCATCGCCCGGGACGTGGTGGACTCCGGCAACACTTCCGCGGCGTCCATCCCCATGGCCCTGTCCAAGCTGGTGGAACGGGGCGAGATCGAGAGCGGCGCGCCCGTCCTGCTCTTCGGCTTCGGCGGCAACCTCTCCTACGCCGGCCAGGTCATCCGCTGTCCGTGAGACAACTGTGTTCCTGCGGATCTTGATCGGTAGACTGTAGACGATAAGCAATTACTCGCCGCCCGGAGGGGGAGCGCGATGTTGTTCGACGGACTGCCGCAGGGGGCCGTGCCGAAGCTGGAACGACCGGGCCCGCTGCGTGAACGCGTGTACGACGCGCTGCTCGAACTCATCACCATCCGCGCTCTTCAGCCCGGCCGGCATCTGGTGGAGAGTGAGCTGGCCGGCCAACTCGGCGTGTCCCGGCAGCCGGTACGCGAGGCGCTCCAGCGGCTCAACACCGAGGGCTGGGTCGACCTGCGCCCCGCGCAGGGCGCGTTCGTGCACGAGCCGACCGAGGAGGAGGCCGACCAGCTCCTCTCGGTCCGTACCCTCCTGGAGGCCGAGGCCGGCCGGTTGGCCGCCGCCCACGCGGACGCGGACGGCGTCGCGGCGCTGGAGGAGCTCTGCGACCGGGGCGAGGCGGCGGTCGCCGAGGACGACGTCGACCTCGCGGTCGCGCTGAACGCCGAATTCCACGACAAGGTCATGGAGTTGGCCGGAAACGTCGTGCTCTCGGCGCTCGCCGCGCAGGTCGGACGCCGGGTCCGCTGGTACTACACTCCGGTGGCCCGCCGACGCGGGAAGCAGTCCTGGATCGAGCACCGAGAGCTGATCGCCGCCATCGCCACCCGCGACGAGCGCCGCGCCACGGAGGCCATGCGGGCGCACACCGAGCACACCCGCCGGACGTACCACCAGCGCGAGAAGGGCTGACCCGGCCCGCGGTCCCCGGCCCCTGGCACGGCCGGGCGGCCCGGGCGGGTGGCGGTCGGCCCGTCAGCCGATGCCCTTCCGGTCGGGGACCAGCGCGAACGTCCGCTCGGCACGCTCCGGCGACGTCCGACCCACCGCCAGGAGCAGGAGCGCGCGGTGCCTGAGCAGGGGCGCCGCGCGTTCCTCGGGTACGAACAGCAGCAGGTCGTCCAGGCAGGCCAGCAGCCTCCTGACGACCTGCGGTCCCGCCTCCGGCACACACCGCCTGACCTCCTCGAACGCCAGATCCACGAGGTCGGTCCAGTCCGGCGTCTCCAGGACGAGCCGCACCTCGCCCCGGTGGTCGCGGTGGCGCACCGTACCGAGCGGCCGGTCCGCGTACGCCGCCAGGAACTGCACCGTCCGGTCGAGGCACTGAACCGCGGTGGTCGGGTCGTTCACGGAAGAGGACAAGGCGTGCAGCGCGATGTCCGTGAGCTGCCGCAGGCCGAACGACGGATCGTGCCGCAGCGTGCGCTCGACCCCCACCGACACGGCGTCGCCCGGGACGGACCCGGATCCGGCGCCGCCGTGCACCGCGAGCAGGGGCATTCCCGGCACCAGGAAATCCCCCATGCGGGGGAGCAGCCGCAGTACGGCCCCCCGCCGCCGCGCCGCCCGTACGAGCAACGTCACGTCCACGTCCCGCAGCACCCCCGCCCGGCCCCCGTACGCCACTCTGCCGGTCTCGGGTGGCAGGGTCGGCGGACCGGGAGACCCGGCGGCCGCCTCGCGGTTCTCCTCCTCCGGCTGGTGCTCCAGCGCGCGCAGCGAGTCGCGGGCGATCCGGTCGACGACCGGGCCGACCTGGAGCAGCCGCAGGGTCGACGACACGTAGGTGATGAAGAGCAGCAGGCTGAGGGCGACCATCGCCAGGGTCAGCAGGCTCTGCAGCACCGGCACCGAGGTCAGGCGCGGGATCTCGGTCTCGCTCTCGTACGAGGTCAGGACCAGCAGCGAGAACACGAAGGTCGCCAGGAACACCGTCAGGGTGAGCTTGGTGATCCGGCTCCGTACGAAGATCCGGACGATGCGCGGTGTCAGCTGCCCGCTCGCCATCTGCACGGCCACCAGCGAGATGCTGAAGACGACACCGATGAAGGTCATCATCGCCGCGCTGACGGTGGTGACGACCGTACGGGCGTCGTTGGCGAAGGAGGCGAGATCGCCCAGCTCCCGGTACGCCTTGTCGACCCGCAGGTGCGCGACGATCGCCGTATCCAGCGACGACGCCCCCCACCAGAGGAGGAAGGCGCCCAGGAGCCCCGCGGCCGGAGCGAACCAGAAGGTGTCCCGGAGGTGCTCGCGCAGGTCCGAGAGGGCGAAAGGGCGCAGGTGGTACCGGACGTTCATGACCGCGAAGGTAGCCCCCCGCGACGTTGCGTGCGGGTCCGGTGACACATCGTGGTGAATCGCGCCCCGCTGTTCAGGACTCGACCCCTCGGTGCCCCGCACCGCACTGACCACGGGAAACATGGTGATCGGAGCTCCAAACCCCTGGTATTGTTCTCTTTGTCGCCGCGGGAAACACGCCGCGAACGACACACACCTTGTCCGGGTGGCGGAATGGCAGACGCGCTAGCTTGAGGTGCTAGTGCCCTTTATCGGGCGTGGGGGTTCAAGTCCCCCCTCGGACACCACGGTCAACCGACCAGACAGAGCCGGTCAAAGCGACAGTTTGTCGCTTTGACCGGCTCTGTTGTCGTGTCCGGGCCCCTCCTGCCAGAGGGGCCGGCGGTCAGCAGCCGGTCGGGGTGTCGGCGGCGCAGATGCCGGAGCGGAGGCCGCCGTTGGCGGTGTCGCCCGCCGACCCGTCAGAAATCTGCAGTTCGCACCTGCGGGTCGGCGGGGGACCGGGGTCAGGAGATGGAGAAGACCGATGCCCACTTCTGGCTGGCCGAGCCGGCGGATGCGGTGGTGGCGGTGACCGCCTGGCCTGCCGTCGCGTTGCCGTCCAGGACGAATCCGGTGGCCGGGTTGGTCAGGGTGTAGGTGCCGGAGGAGTTCTGAGTCACCTGCCAGCGCTGGTTGGCCGCACCGAGGCTGATGGCCTGCAGGGAGATCTGGCCGCCGGCGGTGGTCGGGGCGGTCAGGGTCAGCGGGATCGGGCAGCTGTCGTAGACCCGCGCGGTGCCGTCGCTGTTGGCGGCGAACTTCCAGCGCTGGGATGCCCGGGAGGTGTCCAGGGCGGCGAACTGGGCCACTGCGGAGACGGCGATGCTGCAGCCCGTCCCCCGCTGGAGCGCGACGCCGCCGCCGTTGCTGAGTGCGTGGTAAGCGTTGTCGCCGACGACCGTGGGGCCGTAGTTGATGGCGAAGGTGTCGAGCGCGGTCAGCGCCGACCCGGTGGTGGACAGCGGCGGCACGGCCGTCGGGCGGACGTTCTTGAACCAGTCGGCGAAGGTGGAGGGGGTGTGCGAGGCCAGGGTGGCGATGGTGCGGTCCCAGCTTCCGTCCACCTGGTTCCACAGCTGGAGCAGCGCGCCGTCCACGTTGCCCTGCACCTGGTCGCCGGTCTGCCAGCCCGCGGCCGTGGTGAACGGGTAGGACGAGCCGTCGGGGAACACGTAGCGCTGGTCGCCCAGGAGGTAGGCGGCCACCGAGTCGGCGAAGCCTTCGGTCCAGGCGCAGGTGGCGGACGACACCAACGGGATGTAGTGCGGGTTGCAGTTGGTGACGGTGGGGAACGTGCCGTTGTAGAGCCGGTGCTGGAAGAAATGGCCCGCTTCGTGCAGCACGGTGTGTTCGGAGTCCGGGTCGCCCTCGGCCAGGTGGACGGTGTTCGACAGGTCGTAGTACGGCCCGTCGTTGGAACCGGTCTGCCAGCGCAGTGTCAATGTGGTGCAGGTGGCCGCGTTGGTCTCGGCGGTCGTCCAGCACGGCGTGGTCGAGTTGGCCCGGCGCGACCAGAGCGGGTTGACGGTGTCGAAGGCGTGCCAGGCGCGAGCCGCGGTGGTCGGCTTGACGGTACCGAGAGTCACGTTCGTCGATACGTTCGACTGTGTCGGCGTGTCGTAGGTGTAGACCGTGCCGGCGGCGTTGGCGACCCGCCACACCTGGTTGTTGCGGGTGGCGAAGCGTACGAACAGGTGGTCCAGAGCCGTGGAGTTGACCGGGGTGTAGCAGAGGCTGAACGAGCCGTCGGCCGCACCGGTCGACTGCGTGCCGGTGTTCAGCTTGTGGTCCGTTTCGGTCGCCAGCTCCCGACCCCACAGTTCGACCGAGGCGCTGCGGGCGGCCCGGGTCAGCGTCGGCTTCGCGGTACCCGCCTCGGCGGACTGGTAGCCGAACTGCAGGGTGCCGCTCGCGCAGATCGGCTGCGCGGCGGAGGCGGTGCCTGCCGAGAGCGGCACGAGCGCGCCGGCGGCGAGCACCGCCGGCACCAGCAGGCGGAGCAAAGCTCTGGGTCTGCCTAACATGGACGACCTTCCGAAGGGCGCCCAGGCCCACTGACGGCAGACCTGGCGCGCGGAGAGACCGGGTGGACCCCGGCCCTTGATACGCCGCCAGGTACCGGCGGGCTGAACCGTGAGCCATCGTCGGGGCGCCGCTGAGCCGCCACCAGAGGCGCAGAGCATCACAGCCGACAGTTGTGTGGCTGGTGTGAATGTCCAGCAGGGATTTCGCGCACGCCCGACGCCTGCTCCGACCGGCCGTGCGCCCCCGAGCTGCCGCACCACCCTCGTCCAACTGCGCCGCTGAGCTGCGCGTTCCCGGCAGAGATCGGAGACGAAGCCGACCCGGCAAGCTGCTTGTCGAGTGCACGGAATCACCTGCGCCCCCCGTGGCCTTGCTGATGGAGGCGCACACCCCGGTGGGGACGTCCCCAGGGGAGAATCCCGGCAACTCGAGCCATGCCTTCCTTGTCCGGGAGGTCGTCGGCGCCGGAAGACCGCCTGCGCACCGGTGCGACGTCGGCACCAGCGTCTCGCTGCTGAAGAAGGCCGGCAGCGCGCCGCGGGCCGTGGCGGAGGAGACCCGCGGCCGAGTCGCCCATGCGCTCACCGGCGGGCAGGTGCGGGGCCTGGGGGCTTGCCTTGCCGAGTCCCGCGAAGCCTCGGACCACGACAGTTGAGGCGAGCTGCGAGAGGTGTCCGCGCCCGGAGGCCCGCAGCCGGACCGTGTGGTCCCTGGCGCGTGGGGTGGGGCGGGGCCGTCTGCTCGGACGCGGCGAGCACGCATGTCCTGTTCCGGCCTGACGCGGGGCCCCGGGGTGTCATGCTGGGTGAGTCGAGGGGGCCAACGCCGTTGGCCGCCAGGGATGTTCGCTCCGTCGCGGGTACGTCCTGGTGGCGGTGACCGGGGGCCGTTGATGTTGCGGCGCCCTCGAGTCGCCCCCCTTCGGCGCCCTGACGCGGGGCGGGCCTCGAAGAAGGGTTGAGGCACCTGATGTCCTCACGTTCCGTGTTACGTCCGTCGCGTCCGCGACGGAGATTCTCCGCGCTGGTCGCCGCCGGCGCACTCGCCGTCGCCGGTCTGGTCGCGCTGCCCGCCCCCGCCGCGCAGGCGGTGCCGACCGCCCCGGTGGCCTACGTCCCCGACCTGTTCGGCAACACCGTGACGGCGCTCGACACGGCCACCAACACGGCGGTCGCGACCATCCCCGTCGGTTCCTCCCCGATCGGTGTGGCGGTGTCCCCGGACGGTACCCGCGCCTACACCGCCAACAACGGCTCGGCCTCGGTGTCGGTGATCGACACCGCCACGAACGCCGTCACCGCCACCATCGCGGTCGGTGCCGGCCCCATCAAGCTCGCGGTGTCCCCGGACGGCGGTACCCTCTACACCGCCGACTCCGGCGCGAACACCGTCTCCGTCGTCGACACCGCCACGAACGCGGTCACCGGGACGGTCGCGGTCGGCGCCCTCCCCTTCGGCATCGCGCTCTCCCCGGACGGCACACGGGCCTACGTCTCCAACAACAACGGCAACACGGTGTCGGTCATCGACACCGTCACCGACACCGTCGTCGCGACCGTCGGCGTCGGCCTGAAACCCAACGTCATCAAGGTGACCCCGGACGGCACCCGCGCCTACGTCGGCAACCAGAACTCCCACACCGTCTCGGTGATCGACACCGCCACCAACACGGTCACCGAGGGCATCGCCGTCGGTATCGGCCCGTTCGGCCTCTCGCTGTCCCCGGACGGCACGCGCGCCTACGCCAGCAACAACAGCGCGTCCTCGGTGTCGGTGATCGACACCACCAGCAACACCGTCGTCGCCACCGTCGGCGTCGGCAACGGCCCGTTCGAGTCCGCGGTCACCCCCGACGGCACCTCGGTGTACGTCCCCAACGGCTACGACGGCACCGTCTCGGTCATCGACACCGCCACCAACACCGTGACCACGAGCTTCCCGCTCGGCTCCTTCCCCTACGCTGTCGCCTTCGCCCCGGCCGTCGCCGCCGCACCCACCGCGGACCTGACCGTCGCCGTCACCGATGCCCCCGACCCCGTCAACGCGGGCGACCCCCTCACCTACACCGCCACCGTCAACAACAACGGCTCGGACGCCGCCACGGGCACCACCGCCACGATCACCCTCTCCGGAACCGCCCGCACCATCACCTCCGCGACCGCCTCCCAGGGCTCCTGCGCCATCACCGCGCCGACCGTCACCTGCGCGCTGGGCACGGTCGCCGACGGCGCGTCGGCCACCGTCGCCGTGCACGTGACCCCGACCGCGGCCGGCACCCTGACCGCCACCGCCACCGCCACCGCCACGGAGACCGACCCGGCCCCCGGCGACAACACCGCCGCCCAGTCCACCACCGTCGCCACCCCGCCGACCGCGGACATCGACGTCGATCTCACCGCGCAGCCCCACATCGGCATCCTGGTGCCCTACCTGAGCTACACCCTCACCGCCCGTAACACCGGCCCCAACGCCGTCACGTCCGCGACCCTGACCGCGACGCTGCCGCCGGGCGCGTCCGCCACCAGCCTCTCCGCCGGATGCACCACCGCCGGCACCACCGTGACCTGTTCCTACGGGCCCATCGCCAACAGCGCCAGCGTGAACAAGACATTCCGCGTCCCGCTGAGTCTGCTGACCCTTGGACCGGTCACGGTCACCGGCCAGCGGACCACCTCCGCACCCACCGACCCCAACGCCGTCAACAACAGCGCGAGCGCCACCTGCACCGCCCTCTCCATCATCCTCGTCACCTGCCCCTGACACCGGCCAGGCGGTGAACCCGCCCCAGCCCGCCGCTGCGGTGCGTCAGCTTCGTGTTGCCCGGCCACCGAGGCACACCCGTCCCACGACCCGCGACCTCGGGACATGACGGGCGAAGAGGAAGTCGTGGACGGAGGAGAACCTCCAGTCCTGACCAGCCCCGGCCGCCCCGGCCGTGTCCGACCATTCCCCGCCGTGCGGTCGGAGCCCGGCACGGCACCTCGCGGCGTTGTCGGACCGCCCGAGTACACCCAGTACTCGGGCGGTCCTCCGCCTTGCGATGCACCGCACCGGACACCACCCGCTGATCCGACGCGCATGGTCAGACACGGCGTAGCCGCGGCCGGGGCGACCGCGCACCACGGACGCCGAAGTCGGGTTCACGGTAGGGGACTTCAGAAAGTCCACGCTTCATTCCCCTTGCTCAATGGTCAAGAATCGTTGACCATTGCTCACATGCCAACCGATGAGCTTCCAGAGGCGTTCCACGTCACGACGGACGAGCAGTTGCGCGCCGTCTCCAATCTCACGCGCCACCGGATCATGGCCGTGCTCCGCTTCGAGCCCGCGACGATCACGCAGATCGCCGAGCGGGTGGGTCTCGCGAAGGGGAGTTCCAGCTACCACGTACGGCTGCTGGAGCGGGCCGGCCTGGTGAAGGTGGTACGGACCCGGAAGGTCCGGGGGGTCACCGAGCGGTACTACGCCATGGCCGCTCGGGCGATCGTGCTGCCGGATCCGGGCCAGGGAGAGCCGGACGCGCTGATGCGCCATGCGGTGGCGGACCTGGAGGCGTCGCCGGTGGACGGCGAGCGGCACATCGGGATGGCCCATCTGCGGCTCACCGAGGCGCAGTTCACGGAGCTGGGGGCGCGGCTGCAGGCGCTGGCGGAGGAGTACCAGGAGTTGTCCGATCCGTCGCGCGAGGACGCGTCGTTCGTCTTCGCGCTGTTCCGCCCGGCACCGCGCGAGCAGGGTGAGGGGAGCGCCGAGTGACGGTGGAAAAAGAGAGGCCGGCGACCGGGTTCGGGCGGCTGTGGACCGCGCAGACGGTCTCCTCGCTCGGTGACGGGGTGTCGCACGCCGCGCTGCCGCTGATCGCGTTGACGTTGACGCGGGACCCGATGGCGCTCGCGGTCGTCACGGCGGCCGGTACGCTGCCGTGGCTGCTCTTCGGGGTGCTCGGCGGTGCGCTGGTGGACCGCTGGGACCGCCGCCGCACGATGTGGGTCACCGACGCGGCGCGCGCGGCGTTACTCGCGATACCGGCGGCAGCGGCCGCGCTCGACGCGCTGAGCATTCCGCTGCTCGCGTCCGTAGCCTTCCTGCTCGGCCTCGGCGGGCTCTTCTTCGACACGGCTGCCACGGCCTACCTGCCGGACCTGCTCGGCCGCGACCCCGCACACCTGGAACGCGCCAACTCCCGCCTGCGCGGCGCCCAGACAGCCATGTCCGGCTTCGCGGGACCGCCGGCCGGGAGCGCGCTGCTCGCACTGGGGCGGGCGGTACCGCTGCTCGCCGACGCGATGTCGTTCCTGCTCTCCGCCCTCTTGGTCCGTACGCTGCCCGCCATGCCCCCGCCCGTGCCGGAGGTCCGCGAGTCGCTCCTCCGACAGGCGCGGGCCGGGGCCTCGTACGTCTTCGGAAACAGGCTGCTGCTCGGGCTCGCACTCCGCCCGGCGGTCGGGAACGTCGCCTTCGTCGCCGTGGAGACCGTCCTCGCCCTCTTCGCGCACGAGCGTCTCGGCATCGACACCTACGGCTTCGGCCTGCTCCTCACGGCGGAGGCAACCGGCGGTCTGCTCGGTGCGGGGATCGCCTCCTGCCTCGGCCGGCGTCTCGGCACCGGCACCGCGCTGACCTGCACAGCCGCGGTCGAAGGGCTTGCCGTCCTGGGCCTCGCCGCTGCCCCGAACCCGTACGTGGCCGGCCTGGCGCTCGCCTTCTGCGGGGCCGGTATGGGCGCCACGATGGTGCTCGCGCCCTCCTTGCGGCAGGCGATCGTCCCGCCCCGCCTCATGGGCCGGGTCGCCTCCACCTCCCGCATGCTGGCCATGTGCGCCGCGCCCGTCGGGGCTTTCGTCGGCGGCTGGCTGGCCACCGCCTACGACCTCCGCACCCCGCTCTACTCCGCCGCCGGCCTGCTCCTGGCGATGACGGCCGTCACGGCGACCATGACGAGCAACCGCCGGGTCGAAGCGGCGCTGCGTGCCGCCGCCCCGGCCGGCGGACCGGATCACGCCGTGCTCGGGGACCGCCGGACGAAGAACGCGTCCGACGCGTCGTGACGCCTCCGCCGCAGGCGTCACGACGCGCGGCGGGTTCGGCCTTCGGTTCTCGCGATCCCGCGCTCCCCCGTCAAGGCAGCTCCGCCGCCTGCGGCGTGCTCGCCACCGGGAGAACGGACGCCATACCGAGCCCGGCCTCGGCGGCCGGCAGCGCGAGCGCGGGTGGCGGCGACTGGGTCCGCTGCTGCGGGAGCGACGGGCTCAGGGCGCGGGGGCCCGGGACCACCGCGTAGTCGGAGCCGAGGAAGTCCGGGGTCAGCTCGCCGGGGTCGTCGCCGAGCGCGAGGCGTACCGCTGCCCACGGCACGTTGAGTCCGCACTGGGAGAGCTGGTGCAGGCCTCCGGCGGGGCGGGTGTTGACGTCCATCAGGACGGGCTCGCCCGCGTGCACGCGGAACTGGATGTTCGTCAGCCAGTGCAGACCGAAGGACCGGGCGATCAGGCGGGCCGGCTCGATCCATGCGGGGTCGAGCGTGAAGCCGCGCCGCCGGCCGTTCTTCGTACGGCCCACCGCCAGGCGGACTTCCCCGTCGGGGCCGGTGAGGCAGTCGACGGAGACCTCCGGCTCGTCCAGGCGCGGCATGACGAGCCAGTCGACGGACCGCTCGGTGCGCCGCAACGCCCGGGTCACCAGCTCCAACGGCACGTAGGGGCTGGGGAATCCGGTCAGGTGCAGCATGGAGAACGGAGCCCGGGTGATGATCCGGAACCCGACTCCGCCTTCGCCGCCGGTCGGCTTGAAGCACGCCTTGCCGCCGTCCGCCTCGATGGCGTCGACCGCCGCGAGCAGTTGCGTCTCGTCGCGCACCCGCCACCACGGCGGCACGGGAGCGCCGACCCGCCGCACGGTCTCGTACGCCAGCGCCTTGTTCGCGAAGAGGCCGACCGCCTCGGCGGGCGGCGCGAGCAACGTCGTCCCGAGGGCCGCGAAGTCCTCGCGATGCGCGGCCAGAGCCGCCTGGTGGAGGACGGGTACGAACACGTCGATGCCGCGCCGCGCGCACTGGTCCAGCGCGTACTCGACGTACGCGGCGGGCGACAGGTTCTCCGGCTCCGGCGCCGAGGTGTCGGCCGCCGCGAGCACCGGGGAGTCCGGGTCGGCGTGCGTGGCGTGGACGTCGACGGGACGGCCCTGCGGATTGCGCCGCAACTGATCGATGAAGAACACGTTCTCCGCGTACGTGCGGTTGAGCCAGACGCGTACGGGAGAGACCATGCAGGCCGCCTTCGGGGTCGCGGACACGGCGGGGCAGGGCCGTACCCGGTCGGTGGGAGGGGGAGGACACGGACCACCTGCGGCAGGAGGAACCGCAGGTGGGAGTGTTGGGGTGATCCTAGGGGGCGGGACGGCCCGCTTTGCTACGCGCGTGTTACGGATTCCGAGGCCGGCGTTCCGGGTCGCGGATCGCGGATTCCGGGTACGTCGGCGCCCCTCCGGTGTCCCGCTCCCACCGACCGGCCGTCACCCCGTCGACTGCCCGTCACCCCGTCGACCGGCCGTCACCCCTCGACCGCCCGTCACCCCGTCGACCGGCCGTCACCCCTCGACCGCCCGTCACCCCACCGACCGCCCGTCACCCCGTCGACCGGCTGCGAACCGTCGATCCGTCGCGGCCCCGTCGTTCCGCCGTGACGGAACCCCTCACACCTCGATCGGCTTCCGGATGGCCGCGATGTCGAACTGGAGGCGGAGCCGTTCGCTGACCATGGCACCGCCTTCGGCGAGGCGGGCGTTGTAGGTGAGTCCCCAGTCGGAGCGGTTGATGGTGGTGGTGCCGTCGAAACCGACGCGCTCGTAGCCGAACGGGTCGGTGACGTGGCCGATGTACGTGAGCTCCAGATCGACCGGGTTGGTGGTGTCCCTGATGGTGAGGTCGCCGGTCATGCGGTAGACGTCCTCCGCCTGGAGGGTCACGGCGGTGCTGGTGAAGACCATCCGGGGGTGCGTCCGGGCGTCGAGGAACTCCCGCCCGACGAGGTGGCCGTCGCGTTGCTCGACCCCGGTGTCGACGCTGGCGGTGGCGATGGAGATCTCGGCCCGGGAGCGGGCGGGGTTGCTGCCGTCGAAGTAGAGGAGACTCTCGTACTCGGCGAACGAGCCCCGCACCGTCGTCACCATGGCGTGCCGCACGGAGAACCCGATCCTGCTGTGCGCCGGATCGATCATCCATTCCCCGGTGAGCCCCTTCAGCGCCGGATGGGGGAGCACGGCGGCGGGAGGCGCGACCGTCGTGCCCGCGCCCGTATCCGCTGCGCGTCGGTGGGTTGAGCTGCGGCTGAAGATGTTCATGAAGTATGTAGTTACTTTGAGAGAACGACCAACGTAAGAGAAGGTCGAGAAATTCGAACATTTACGCCCGAACCTTCACAGGGGTGAAGCCCTTGTGGGTACGGTGCGTAGCGTCTCACCGGACCGCGCTCCGGGGTGATTCCTCTGCGGACAGTGACTGACGGCCTCCCGGCACCGCAGGTACTCCATGGGTCATTTGCCATTCCTTCACATCGCCTGACAAGATCCCGTCCTTCGGCGTGCAGAATGCCGTCGCTGAGCCGGGGGGACCAGCCGCGTGGGGATACGCACCAGCCTTCGACGTGCCGTGATGGCCATGTTCACGTTGCTCGTCGCCGCCGTCGCGCTCGGGGTGGGGGCGTCACCCGCCGCCGCTCACCGGGACGGCTGCCACCGATGGCATTCCTGCCCCTCCGACACGGGCTCGTACGTCTGCGGCGACCTCGGGTACTTCTCCGAATGCGGGTACAGCTCCCTGCCGGGCTCCGGAACGGGAGCGGGCAGCGGAAGCGACTCGGGCGCCGGCACGGGCGCCGACCCCGGTGCGGACGCCGATGTGGTCCTGGACGACGAGGCACCCGGACAGCCCACCACGCGCGGCGCGGACGCGGGCGCCGGTGGGCGCGTCGGCGTTGTGGTGTCGGCCGAGAGGAAGTCCCGGATCGAGGTGCGGGACGAGGCGGACTCGGTCGTCGCCCGCGCCACCGCCACCGGGGCGGAGCAGAAGGTCGCCTTCGACGCGGAGGACGGCGAGCACGCCTACACCGTCGTGGCCGTCGACTCCGCGGGCAACACCAGCGAGGCGAGCGACGAGTTCACGGTGACGGTCGACGGCACCGCCCCCGAGGCGGGCACGCCCGCCCTGGGGGCGACGGACCCGGAGACGGGGGCGGCCGAGGTGTCCCTCGACGCCGAGACGGGCGCCTCGTACGAGGTGACGGTCGAGGGCCGCGAGGAAGCGCTGAGCGGCACCGTCGGTGTCGCGGGAACGGTCACCGGATCGCTCCGGCTGCCGGACGGCTCCTATCGGCTCGTCGCCGTCGTACGGGACGAGGCCGGCAACCGCACCCGTACGGAGGCGGGCGTCCGCGTCGCGCTGAAGGCGCTCCGGCCCCGGGTGCTGACGGAAGCCCAGGAAGGAGACCGCACCCGGGTGGAGGTCGTCGGGCCGCCGGGATCGACGGGGACCGTGGCCGCGGGGGACGGGACGGAGTCCGTCCGGCTGGACGGCGACGGGCACGGCAGCGTGACCCTTCCGCTGGAGGACGGGGCGTACCGGGCCACGGTGACGCTGACCGACCCGTTCGGGCGTGAAGGGGTCACGCGCTCGGCGGAGTTCGTCGTGGACACGACCGCCCCGGCCCTGCACCTCGGCTACGACGAGGAACGGGCGCGCCACGGTGACGTGGTGCTGACGGTGACCGGCGAACGAGGCGCCGCACTGCGGCTCGACGGTGCGGACCGGAGGCGTTCCGTGGCCCTGGACCGCGGGCACCAGGTGCTGACCTGGCACGCCGATCCCGGCGACCACCGGCTGGTGGCCCGGCTCACCGACGCGCACGGCAACAGCACCGGGCGGGAACTCGTCGTGCGGGTCTCGGACGACATGACCGGTACCGAGATCCGGAACGCCCTGCTGGGCTTCGCCGCGGTCCTGGTCGTGGCGGCCGCCGTCGGCGCGACTCTGTGGCGGCGGCGCAGGGCCATCATCGTGTGGCGGGCCCGACGCCGCGAATCCGCGCGGATCGCAGCCCGGGAGCGGGCGGCGCTGGCCGTGGTGGCCCGGCAGGAAGCCGAGGAACGCCGGCGCGAGGACGAGCGCCGCCGCGCCGAGGAGGCGCACGGGCGTCAGCTGGCCGTCTGGCTGAGCACCCGCGAACGGCTCGCGGCGGAACACGACTTCGTGCGCGGACTGGACGGCACGGAGTACAGCGCGGCGGACTTCCGATGGGCGGCGCGCAAGTCCGGTGAGCGCGTGCTGTTCGTCGCGCCCGCCTCCCTCGTGGAGGTGCGCACCCGGCAGGGTGTCAGCCATCTGGAGACCACCTGGGCAGGGGAGTTGGCCGTCACCGACCGGCGCGTCCTGTTCAGCGGTCCGGGAGGCCGGCGGGAGTGGGCGTACGGGAAGTGGCTCGGCCACGAGCACGACGAGGGCGCCGGGCTCACCCTGATCTCCGTGAGCAACCGCCAGAAGTCCTCGGGGGTTTCGTACGTCCACGGTGAGGCTTTCCGGGTGCGGAAGGCGATCGACCTCGCGGTGGGGCGGGCCCGGGGCCGTGGCGACGAGGTGATCGACCGGGCGAGGGCGGCACTCGAAGCCCATGAGCGCAACAAGCCGGAGAAGCCCGCCCCGGCGAGGTGAACGGGCGGGCCGGGGGCTCGGGTCCGAGGCGTCCCACCCGGCCCACGACGGGGCCGGGTGGGACGCCCTTACCGGGGCGCCCGGCCGGCGGCTTCTCCGGAGGAGGGGCCCCGCCGGCCGTACGGGTGGAAGTCCCTCTCCCGCGAGATGTGCGAGGCCGGCGAGGCGGCGTTCTCGGGTGTGCGCAAGAGGCAGCGGTTCAGGACCGGTTGACGCCTTTCCTCCGGAGCCGGCAGTGCCTCGGAGGGGTCGAGGTGCTCTGCGGCGTCGATGTCCTGGCGGCCGTCCGCGTTGAGGTGTCTGCCCGGGAGCGGGCGGTGGTCAGGCGGAACCAGGTGGGCCACTGCGCGTTGCTGCCCCAGCCCCGCGACAGGTCGACCGGGGGCTGGTAGCGGCGCAGGAAGGTCCGGCAGAGCGGAGAGCGGTCGGCCACGCCGCGCTGCCGCGCTGCCGCGTGCCACGCGCCGGCCCGGACGCGTACTCCCGCCCGGCTGAACAGCAGCGGCCCCAGCCACAGTCCGGGCCAGACCCTCCCGGTGCGCCGGACGCGCTCGTCCGGGGCGTCCGCCTGCTCGACCTCCACGATCTGGTGCAGGAATGGGTCGAAGAGGCCCGCGCGGCGCAGGGGCTCCGCCGAGGCGGCATCGGGCGAATTTCTCGAAGGGGTGGTCAACCGACGGCAACCTTTTGGTTCCGTGCGGCGACTACGAGTCCGAACCCCCTGTCTTCACGGGGGACCGAGGAACGGAACAGCCCATGGCACCGTACGGACGCAGGTCACCGGGTCAGCGGGCGGCGGTGGTGGGAGCCGGAGCGGTGGCGGGCCCGACGCGAGGGTGTTCCCGGCCCTCCGGAGCCGTGGGGCTCCCCAGGCTGTTCGGGGCGGGGCTTCCCGCTCCCTGACGTTCCGGATGGTGTCGAAGCGCTTCGACACCTCTCTGGACAGTTCACAGGAGTCCGTCTAGCCTGGATTGAATCCCCGCATGTCAGAGGGGAATTGAGGGGGAAGTCGCTCCTTTCGAAGCGCTTCACCAAATGTTCCGTTCTCTCTGTTGTTCCGTCGCACCCCACTCGTCACTGTCACCCGTAAGGGAGAGCGCATGGTCACCCTGGCCGAGGTCGCCCAGCACGCCGGAGTCTCCGCGAGCACGGTGAGCTACGTCCTCAGTGGGAAGCGGTCCATCTCCGCTCCCACCCGGGAGCGCGTGGAGCTGAGCATCCAGCAACTCGGTTACCACCCCAACGCCGGGGCCCGCGCGCTCGCCAGCAGTCGCTCCAACATCATCGCCCTGATGGTGCCGTTGCGTACGGACATGTACGTGCCGGTGATGATGGAGATCGCCATCGCGGTCGCCACGACCGCCCGCACGCACGGCTACGACGTGCTGCTCCTCACCGGCGAGGAGGGCCCGGCGGCGGTCCGGCGGATCGCCGGGAGTTCGCTCGCCGACGCGCTGATCCTCATGGACGTGGAACTGCACGACGAGCGTCTCCCCGTGCTCCGGGACACCGAACGGGCCGCCGTCCTCATCGGATTGCCCGCCGACGTGGCCGGACTGACCTGTGTGGACCTCGACTTCGAGGCGACCGGGGCGCTGTGTCTGGATCACCTCGCCGGACTCGGACACCGCGAGGTCGCGGTGATCGGTGAGGCGCCGGCCGTCTACGAACGGCACACCGGCTTCGCCGAACGCACCATCGACGGCATCCGCGCCAAGGCGCGGGAGACCGGAGTGACCGTGCTGCACCGGCCTTGCGAGGGCGGTTACGCGGCGATGGCGCAGACCCTGTCCCGGATCTTCGACGAACGGCCGGCCACCACCGGGTTCATCGTCCAGAACGAGTCCGCCGTGGAGCCGTTGCTCAACCTCCTCCAGCAGCAGGGCCGGGCCGTGCCGGAGGACGTGTCGGTCGTCGCGGTCTGCCCCGAACAGGTGGCGGCGCAGGCCTCGGTGCGGCTCACCTCGGTCGCCATCCCCGCCCAGGAGATGGGGCGCCGGGCGGTCGAGCTGGTGGTGGCCAGGCTCACCGGCTGCGGCAAGGACGAAGTCGAGTTGATCGCACCCGAGTTGACGATACGGGCGAGTACGGGGCCGGCGCCCGCGGTGTGAGCCGTCCCGGCGGGCCCGTCGGCTCCCGGCCGGTCGCGCGAACGCCGCGACCGGCCGGGAGCGCACCCACGGATGGGCCGCCCGGCCGTTCACCCGTCTGCCGCCCCCCGGCGCGGCACCGTCAGGACCCGGTCGGCCCCCGCGCCGAGTGTGATCCAGGACGCCGCGCCCGGCTCCGCCGCACCCGCCGGGGCGCCCGGTGGCGGCCCCGTACGCAGCTCGACGCGGGCATCGCGGGCGGGCCGGAGCACCGCGGTGACCTCCTCGGGGGTCCATTCGAGGTCGAGCGTCGCGCCGAACCTCGTACGCACTCCCCGGAGCGAGCCCCGGGGGTAGGCGGCCGGGAGCGCGGGCAGCAGGACCAGGCGGTCCGGTGCCGACTGGACCAGCATCTCCAGCACTACCGCCGGCAGCGCGTGGGCGGCGTCCGCGTTGTACACGTCGCGGCCCGGGTAGTGCGCGCTCATCAGCGAGTCGTGGAAGAAGTCCCCGGCCAGGACCGACGCCAGCGCCGAGGACACCCGCGAACCGTCCCGCAGCCGCGCCGCGACCAGCGCGTGGTGCAGATGGCCGTGGGCCGAGTCGTTCTCCGAACCCCGCAACTCCAGCGCACGGTGGGCGGCGCGGGCCAGTCCCGGAGTGTCGTACGGGTTGATCTCGTCGAGCGGCCACACCGGGTAGAGGTGACTGAGGTGGCGGTGGTCGTACGTCTCGCGCAGCCCGGGCCACGCCCACTCCGCGAGCGCGCCGTCCTCGTTGACCAGGTAGTGCGGGAGCCGGCGGGCCAGGGCGCGCCAGCGGTCCGCGTCCGGATGGGCGGGGGCGAGCTCCGCCGCCGTCGTCAGGGCGTGACGAGCCGCCGCGATGTCCATCGTGGCGTTGACGGTGCCCCAACTCGCGTTCGAAGGACGGTTTTCGGGCGAGTACGAGGGGGCGATCGCCACTCTCCCGTCGGGGGCCCGGCGGGTCAGGAAGTCCGTGTAGAAGTCGGCCACCTCGACACAGGAGGAGACCAGCGCCTCCGGGGTCTCCCCGGTGGTCGCCGCGCGTTCGAGCAAGGGGTGCAGCAGCCAGTCGGCGCCGGCCGTCCACAGGTGCAGCGGATAGGCCCGCTGGAAGTGGCGGGTGTGGCCGGACTCGCCGTCCGAATGGGAGGGCGCCACGATGCCCCGGGTGCCGAAGAGGGCGCGGGCGTTGTCCCGCCAGTGCTCCGACTGGCCCGCGACCAGGCGGGCGTGGGCGTCGAGCACCTCGGGCAGGCCTGCCGCGGCGGCCGAGGCCAGCTGGAGGTTGAGGTTCGCGTTGGTGGTGAACGCACCCGACCAGGCCGTGTTCCAGTCTCCCGTCCACAGCCCGGTCAACCGGGGCGGCAACAGCCCCGAAGCGGAGAGCAGGTGGTAGCGGCCTGCCGCGAAGAGCCGCTCCAGCAGCGCTGGGCTGTCCACGTGGCGCAGCAGCTCACTGCCGGGGAGGTCCGGCCGGTCCGGGTTGCCGTCGTGCAGGGAGAGTGAGCACCGGGCGAACGCGGCTCCATGGAGCGGTGCATGACGTTCCATCAGCGCGGCATAGTCGGCGACCGGCAGTGCCGCCCACTCGGCTTCCACGTCCGGGTCGCCGGGGCCCCGGCGTACCCGGGTGAGCAGCAGCAGGCTCCGGGCGCCCGTGACGCGTACGCCGTCGCCGTCCACCGAGACCGTGCCGCCCTCCGTACGCAGCACGGTCACGCCGACGCAGGACAGTTCGCTGTCCGGGTACCGCAGCCGCAGCGCGAGCCGGGCGCCGTGCGGTGTCAGTACGGTGGAGCGGCCGATCGAGAGTGCCGCCGGAGCGCCGGGCAGGGCCGGGTCGAGCGTGACCACGGTGTCCGGCGCCGGTCCGGTGATGTGCTGCACGATCACGTCGTCGGCCCGCGACACGAACACCTGGCTGCGCCACGGGCCCGAGGAGGCGGTGGCCTCGCCCGTGGTGAAGTCCAGTGCGCGGCGGTAGGGCGCCGGGTCTGCGGAACCGGCATCGGACCCGGTCGAAGTGCCGTACGGGAGGGTGCCGTTGTCCCCGTCGGCCATGGCCTCCGCCCCGCTCCGTCGCACCCGGGTCTGGAACGCCGGATGGAACGGCTGGACCCACACCAGCGGCCGGCCCGCGCCGAAGTGCTCGGCCGCCTCGGTGTCCCCGGCGAGCAACGCGTCCTGCAGCGGCCCGAGTTCATCGGAGAGTTCTGGCGGACGGAGGTGTTCGCTGCCGTTGGGCCGGACGAGGGCGTGGTGGTTGACGATCACCCGGTCGTCGACCGGGTCGCCGTACACCATCGCCCCGTGGTGTCCGTTGCCGCTGAGGAAGGCGTCCTCCCAGCGCGCCGCGGGCCGGGGCTCCCAGGTGCCCGAGCTCATGCCGCACCGGCCGGCCGCAGGGCCGCCACGCCGTAACGCCCCAGCTCCACCGCTCCGTCCGCCTTCGCGCCGGTGAGCACGTCGACGTGGACGCCCGGCAGTGGCACGGTCACCGCGCCCTGCCCGTGATGGAGGAGGAAGAGCAGCTCACCGCGCCGTACCGCCTCGACACCCTCGGGCAGTCCGGTCACCACGGGACCGACGCCCGCCTCACCGGCCACCCGGGCGAGGAGATCGCGCAGGGCGCCGGGCTCCGGAAGCGTCGAGACGTACCAGGCGCCGCCCTTGCGGAGCACGGCGGGCAGTCCGTCCAGTTCGCCGCCCCGGTACGCGGCGACGGTCTCGCCGGTGCCGTCCGCCTCCAGCTCCTCCGACCACAGCAGACCCCGGAAACCGTCGCAGGCGACGCTCGCGTCCGGCTCGACGGGCCACCACTCGTGGAGCGTGCGGATCGAGAAGAGCTCGCGCAGCCGCGCGTCCATGCCGCCAGGCCGGATGCGGTCGTCCACGTCGGCGACGCCGGTGAAGAACCCGCTGACCAGGGTGCCGCCAGCCGCCACGTACGCGACCAGGTTGTCGACGGCCGCGTCGGTCAGGAGGTAGAGCTGCGGCACCACGACCATCCGGTAGCCGCTCAAGTCCGCCTCCGGGCGGGCGAAATCGGTCGCCGTGCCGTTCTCCCAGAGTGCCCGGTGCCAGGCCCGTACGATCTCCGGGTAGTCCAGGTGCGAGGAGGGGCGGCCCTCCTGCGCGCTGCCCCACCAGGCGTCCCAGTCGTGCAGCACCGCCACCTCGGCCGGGGCGTGGGTGCCGCTCACCTCCGGTGCGAGGGTGGCCAGTTCGGCGCCGATGCGGGTGATCTCCCGGAAGGATCGGCCCTCGGGGCCCGCGTGCGACACCATCCCGGAGTGGAACTTCTCCGAGCCCTGCCGGGACTGGCGCCACTGGAAGTAGCAGACGGCGTCCGCGCCCCGGGCCACCGACTGGAGGGACCAGAGCCGGTTCAGCCCGCGGGGCTTCGGGTGGTTCACCGGGCGCCAGTTGACCGCGCTCGCGGCCTGCTCCATCAGCATCCACGGCCCCCGGGCCTGCGAGCGCGTCATGTCGGCGAGCATCGCGTTGTACTGCCCCGCGCCCGGGTCCGCCGGGTCCGGGTAGACGTCCACCGAGACGACGTCCTCCTGCCCGGCCCACGCCCACGCGTCCTGACCCGACCAGAGCGGCATGAAGTTGGACGTCACCGGAAGAGCGGGGGAGTGGCGGCGCACGATGTCGCGCTCGGCCGAGTAGCACTCCAGCAGGGCGTCCGAGGTGAACCGCTTGAAGTCGAGCGTCTGTGTGGGGTTGCGCGTGTACTGGGCCTTGCGGGGCGGCAGGATCTCCGCCCAGGTGTCGTACCGCTGGCTCCAGAAGGCCGTCCCCCAGGCCTCGTTGACCGCGTCGAGCGAGCCGTACCGGCCGGCGAGCCAGCGGCGGAAGTGCGCCGCCGTCCCGTCGCACCAGCAGTGCGTGCAGTACTCGTTGTTGATGTGCCACATGGTCAGCGCCGGATGGCCGGCGTACCGGGCCGCCAGGTCCTCGGTGAGGGCTGCGGCGTACCGGCGGTACACCGGTGAACTCGCGCAGAAGTGCTGGCGCGAGCCGTACCAGACGACGGAACCGTCCTCCGCGCGCGGCAGCGTCTCCGGGTGCAGCGCGCCCATCCACGGCGGCGGGGAGGAGGTCGGGGTGGCGAGGACCACCCCGATGCCGTTCTCCTCCATGAGCCGCATCAGCCGGTCGAGCCATCCGAACTCCCGTGCACCGGGGCGGGGTTCGATCTTCGCCCAGGAGAAGACGCCCAGCGTCACCGAGTTGACCCCGGCCTCCTTCATGAGGGCCACGTCCTCGGCCCACACCTCCTCGGGCCACTGCTCGGGGTTGTAGTCGCCGCCGAAGAGCAGGCGGCCACGGGTGGCGTCACGCAGGGACGGCATGGTGTTCTCGATCCTCATTCCGGGTCGGCGTACTGGATGCCCCGGCCGTTGGTGCCCAGATACACCCGGCCGTGGACACGGGGGTCGCCGGTGATCACCTCGCCGGTCCACCCCCACTGATGCTGGTCGTCGTTGATGCGTATCCAGGTGGCGCCCGCGTCGTCGGAGCGCAGTACCGCCACCCCGTCGTGGGTCGCGGACACCCGTCCCGTCTGGAAGACCGCGGGATACCCCGGGTGTGCGGGCCGGCCCTTCGCGGAAGGGGCCGCCCTGCCGAAGCCCAGCGCGTGCGACTCCTGGACCCCGGCCACGGCGGTGAACGTCCGGCCGCCGTCCGTCGAGCGGCGCAGCCCGCCGGTCTTCGCCGACAGCCAGAGGTCGCCCGTCCTGCCCGGCGCCGCCGCCAGCTTGAACTGGGCGTCCCCGGAGGGCAGTCCGGTCGCGCCGGCGGTGAAGCTCGCGCCCGCGTCCGTGGAGCGGTGGACGGTACCGGTGTCCGTGTCGTACGCGTAGAAACGGGCGGAGTCCACCGGGTCGGCGACGGGTGTCGCGCCCTTCGGGAACGACGGCACCTCGCTCCAGCTCGCGCCGCCGTCCACGGACCGGTGCGCCGGGTACTTCGTGCCGTCCCAGTGGATGAACGTCCAGAGCAGGGTCTTCCCGTCCGCGCTCAGCGCGATCGGTCCCGGCGCGGACGCCGCGATCTCCGGCTGGGCCGCGAACGGCCGCCAACTGGCGCCCCCGTCGAGGGAGTACGCCCCGGCGGCGTCCGACCCCGAGGGCCAGCCGGTGCGTACGACGTACGAGGGGACGCGCGCCGCGAGGGCCAGGCCGGTCGCGGTGCCGAAGACCGGGTCCGACGCCATCCCGCGCGAGGGCGAGGAGGTGAGCGACTCGTGGTACATCACCCCGATGTCCCCCAGCCCGCTGAGGAGCCGGGCGCCCCGGGCGGTGGGCGGCGCGACCAGGTGGCGTACCGACGATTCCTCCAGGCCCCGGATCTCCGGCGCCCAGTGCACCAGGTCCCGGGTGCCGAAGACCGTGGCGCCGGTTCCGTACACGACGTGGCGCGAGTCGAAGGGGTCGACCGCGACTGCCTGGATCCACCAGCCGAACTTCGCCTCCCCGCCCCAGCGCAGGTACGGCGTCTCCGAGACGTCCAGCACCGCCGTGTCCTTGAGGGAGGTCCAGGTGCGCCCGTGGTCGGTGGAGCGGAAGAGCGTGTCGACCGGCCCCCAGCGGTTGTTGGTGGAGACGACGACCGTTCCGGGGCGCCGCGCGTCCACGGCGATTCCTCCATAGCCGAACGCGTCCGCCCCGCCCGGCACCACGGGCGTCACGTCCGACCAGGCGCCGGTCACCGTGTCGAGGCGGTGCACCGCGCCGTCGCTCTGGTTGTTGGGCCCGGGACCGTTCGCCCAGCTCACGTACAGGGCGCGGGAGGCGGCGTCGTACGCGGCGCGGACCGGCACCCTGGTCGCTCCGTCGGCCACCGGCGCGCCGGGCACCGGCTCCCATCCGCCGGACACGGTCGAGCGGTACAGGGAAGTGGTGCCGTCGCCCCAGCCCGCGTACACCGTCCGCCCCGCGGCCACCAGCAGGGTGACCCCCTGGCCGGAGGCGGACGGGACGGCGGGGAAGGAGGAATCCGGTGCCCAGGTGGCGCCCCGGTCGGTGGAGCGCAGCAGCCCGTCGTGCCGGGTGCCGAGCCAGAGGGTCCCGCTGTCGCGCGGGTCGACCAGCAGGCGCTCACCGGTACCCCGGCCGTCCTCGTTGGCGCCGAGCCGCACCGCCAGGTCCGTACGGGTCCAGGTCGCGCCCCGGTCCTCGGAGCGCAGCACCGCACCCGGCCCCGCCCAGGACTGGGCGTACGTACCGAGCGCGAGGTACACCCGGTCCGGGTGGGCCGGGTCCACGGCCATCGCCTCGACGCCGAGCAGGTTCCAGTCGTCCCAGCCGGTGAAGTCGGTGAGCGCCGTCCAGCGGGCCTTCGCGGCGTCCCACCGGTAGGCGCCGCCGATGTCCGTCCGGGCGTAGGCCAGGCCGCGCACCGACGGATGGAACATCAGCCCGGTGACGAACCCGGTGCCGCCGATGGCGGCGGTCCGCCAGCGGTACGCCTCGGTCCTCGGCCGGCCGGAGGACCGTTCCGCCGCCGAAGCCGTACCGGCGGCGGGGAGCACGCAGGTGGCCGCGGCGACGGCGGCCGCCCCGGCCAGCACCGAGCGTCGCCCGGGCGACGACGGCTCGGTGGAGGCGGTCGCGGCGGTGGGACCGGGATCGGAACGGAACGCGGGCATGGCGGAGTCCTTCCGGGAGCGGGCGAGGAGCGGGTGGAGAGGGGAGCGGGAGAGGGGCGAGGACGCTCCGTGCCGCGCGCGGGAGGACCGGCGCGCGGCACGTACGGCAGCGGAGAACGCGGTGGGCTCAGCCCTTCACGGCCCCGGTGAGCATCCCCTTCTGGAAGTGCTTCTGGACGAACGGCGACAGCACCGCCACCGGGATCAGCGCGAGGACCATGACGGCCATCTGCACCGCGAGGCTGTTGATCTGCCCGCTGCTCACCGCCGCCCCCATCGCACCCGGCGGCACCTGGTGCTGGAGCACCAGCTGACGGAGGATCATCTGGAGCGGGTACTTGTCGCTGTCCTGGATGTAGAGCATGGCGTTGAACCACTGGCTCCAGTAACCCACCGCGTAGAACAGGGAGATGACGGCGACCACGGCGCGGGAGAGCGGCATGACGATCTGGAGCAGGATGCGCCACTCGCCGGCGCCGTCGATGCGTGCCGCGTCGATCAGTTCGGGCGCGGTGTCCATGAAGAAGCCCCGGAGCACCAGGATGTTGAAGACCGAGATCGCGCTCGGCAGGATCATCGACCAGTAACTGTCGCTCAGGCCGATCCCGGTCACCAGCAGGTACGTGGGGATGAGACCGGCGCCGAAGAACATCGTCGCCATGAGCGTCATCAGCAGCGGCCGGTGGGCGATGGAGTCGCGCCGGCTGAGTCCGTAGGCGCAGAGGATCGAGATCACCATGCTGAACACCGTGCCGACGACGGTCAGCCCGATGCTGACCATCGCGGCCCGGGTGACCGCGCCGCCGCTCAGCAGCTCCTTGTACGCGACGAAGGTAACGCTCTTCGGCCAGACGACCAGGCCTCCCGCGTCGTTGATGGCCTTGGTGTCGGAGAGGCTGGTGACGACCACCACCCAGATGGGGATGAGGATCACGGCGCAGATCGCCACCAGGCCGAAGCCCTTGAAGGCGAGCCCGGCCTTCGTCGGCTCGTCCTCCCAGGCGGGGCGTCGCTCGGTGCCCAGAAGACGCTGCAACGGTGTGCGGGCCGGGGCGTCCACGGGCCACCCGCCCGGGGTCTTCTCGAGGTCCAGGAGAGTCGTCATTTCTTGGAGTACACCCCCTGCTCGCCCAGCATGTGGGCGACCTTGTTCGCGCCCAGCACCATGGCGACGCTGAACAGTCCCTTGAAGATCCCGGCCGCGGCGGCGTAGCCGAAGTCGCCGGTCTTGATGCCCGTCCACCAGATGTAGGTGTCGAGGATCTCGGAGGCGCCGGCGCCCACCTGGTCGCGCTGGAGCAGGATCTGCTCGAAGTCCAGGTTGAGCGCGCTGCCGACCCGCAGCACCAGCAGCAGGGCGATCACCGGGCGCAGCGCGGGCAGCGTGACGTGCCACATGCGGCGCCAGCGTCCGGCGCCGTCCACCGCGGCGGCCTCGTACAGGTCGGTGTTGACGGCGGCGAGCGCGGCGAGGAAGACGATGACGCCCCAGCCCGCGTCCTTCCAGACGGCCTGCGCGGTCACCAGGAACTTGAAGAACCCGGGGTTCGTCATGAGGTCGAAGCCCTCGTGGCCGTGTTCGCGCAGCCACTGGGCGACGAGCCCGGCGCCGCCGAACATCTGCTGGAAGACGGTGACGACGAGGACCCAGGAGAAGAAGTGCGGCAGGTAGACGATCGCCTGCACCCACGCCTTCACCCGTGCACTCATCAGACTGTTCAGGAGCAGCGCGATGGCGATCGGGATCGGGAAGAAGAGGATCAGCTGCGTCAGGAAGATGACCAGCGTGTTGATCAGGACTTCCCAGAAGCGGTAGTCGTCGAAGATCCGCGTGAAGTTGTCGAAGCCGACGAAGGGACTGCCGGTGATGCCCAGGTCGTAGACGTCGTAGTTCTGGAACGCGACGATGTTCCCGAGCAGCGGTATGTAGTTGAAGATCAGCAACAGCACGATGGCGGGGACCGTCATCAGGACCAGCGTGCGGTCCCGCCGCAGCCGGTGCCGCCAGGTGATGCCCCCGGACGGCAGCCCGGAGGCCGGGCGTCCGCCGCCCCCCGCCGCCTTGCCGGACCGGCCGCCGCGCGCGCGGGAAACCGCGCTCCTGCCGGTGGCCCGCGGCCCGTCCGTACCGTCCCTGCCCCCGCCGTCCCTGCCCCCGCCGTCCGGCGTACTGCCGTCCCGCGCGGCGTGCCGGCCGTCCTCGCCGGCCGGGACGTCGGTCCCGTCCGCCGCGCGGCCCGTGCCGGCCGCCGCCGTGGCCCGTGGCTTCACCGTGAGCTCCCCATGTCGTGCTGCTCCGCCCCGGCCGCCGGGCGTCACTGCGCCCGGCGGCCACTATCCGTTCGTGCGTGGGTCCTGCGGTCTGCCGCGTACGGTCAGTTGCCGGAGCCGTTCTTGTCGAGGATGTCCTGGTACCAGGAGCGGAGCTCGTCGCCGCCGCTCTTCTTCCAGGTCGACACCGCCGACTCCAGGTCGCTGACCTTCTTGCGCCCGCGCCGGATGTCCTTCTGCAGGTCGTCGAAGGGGGTGTACAGGGAGGCGTACCGCTGGGGCTCGACGATCTGCATGCCGAAGAAGAGCGGCTTCTTGATGTTCGGCGCCTGCCGGGCCATCCACCCCGCGTAGTCCTGGACCAGCTTCGGCTCGTCGGGGAAGGCGATGGTGTGCGGCGGAGAGGCGAGGAAGAGGAAGGTGGAGGGCTGGGCCTCCTGGATGCCCTGGTCGGTGAAGGTCGGTACGCCGCCCTTCACCTCGTAGTGGGTGCCCTGGACGCCGTAGTTGGTGAGCATGAACTCCTCGGTGCCGTACGGGGCGGCGGCGAAGTCGGCGATGGCGAGCATCTCCTCGATCTTCGCCTTGGGGAGCTTCTTGCTGAGGAAGGTGAAGATCCCGGCCGGGTCGTCCTGCCAGAGGACCGGCTTGCCGCCGTCGGCCGAGAAGAAGTCGAGGGCCTGCATGTCGAACTTCGGGTTGGCGGTCTTCTGTTCGGTCACCATGCCCTTCCAGCCGCCGGTGCCGTCGTTGTACATGACGATGTGGCCGCTGGTGAAACGGATCTTGGAGTCCGCGTCCTTGTTCGCCTCGGCGTCCGGGTGGACGTAGCCGAGGTCGTGGAGCTTGCGGGCGAAGGCCAGGGCCTCGCGGTACTCCTTCGTCTCGAGCTTGTGGACGAGCTTGCCGTCCTGGAGCTGCCAGTAGTGCGGAGCGTCCGGCAGCACGCCGTAGATCCTCTGGATGCAGGTCCACAGGTCGTCGAAGGCCCAGACCTTGCTCTTCGGCGCGGTGTACTCCTTGCCGAAGGCGAGCAGGTCGTCGGCGCTGGCCGGGACCGCGCCGGAGCCGACGATGTCCTTGCGGTAGAAGATCGCGTTGCCGATGACCGGCGAGGGCATGGGCAGGCCGCGCAGCTTGCCGCCGAAAACCGAGTACTGCCACGACCCGGTGGGGATGTTGGCGAGGTTCGGGTACTTCTTCACCGCGTCGCCGGCCAGGTAGGGGCTGAGGTCGGCGAACTTCGCGGTGATGGCGTTGCGGATCTGGCCCTGCATGTTCCAGCCGGGGATGGTCATCACGTCCGGGATGTCGTCACCGGCCAGGACGGCGCCGATCTTGTCCTGGTACGTGTTGCCGTCCTGCGGATCGAAGTTCAGCGTCGCGCCGACCGCCTTGTTCACCGCCGTGTAGTACGGGTTGTTCTTCTTCGGGACGGTGCCCCACAGCGGGGTCATCACCCGGAAGGAAGAGCCCTTGCCGGGAACGGACTTGACCGACTTCGCCAGCGGGTCGGGCAGCTTGGTGAACCCGGGGCTCGACCCGTTGACGCTGGCCACGTCGGGCTGCACCAGGTCGGAGGGGACGTAACTCGGCACGACCTTGCTGAGCGCCTTGCCGGTCGTCGTGCCCTCCCGGGTCCCCGAGTCGGATCCGGAGCCGCCGCACGCGGCCAGCAGCGGTACGCCGCCCGCCACGGCCACCGCTGCGAAGGCGCTCGAAGCGAGGAAGCTCCGGCGGTTCGGAGTGATGGCGCTGAGGCCCGTCGCGTTGTTCTCGGACCGGTTCATGGCGGGGGAGGAATTCGGCGTCATTGCGTCAACCCTTCATGGCGCACCAGGACGACACCCGGCGGGCGACCGCCGTTCGGCTCCTGAGTCTGAGGTGGGCGTAACTGGACGGAACCACTCGGATCGAGCGGTACCCGACCGGGCGGTGACGGCTTGAAGCCACCGCCGGCGGCGAGACCGGGAACGGACCGCGGGGGACCAGGCCACCTGCGGCACTGTCCGGAGACACCGGCTGAGCACCCTCGAAGTGCTGTCGAAGCGCTTCGATGTTGCAGCGAGGTTAAGTGAACGGGACCGGTCGCACAAGGGTTCGTCCCCACATTCCTCGGAGCTGTTTCCGTAACGTTTCCTGCGCTCCCGGGAGGCCCACGTGAGCCGGGCAGGCCGAGTCAACCCCCTTGCACTCTTGACACTTTGCCCGTCGGACACCGAGCATCGAAGCGCTTCGAAAGATCACTCGCTGATGTTCCGAAGGACCGTGGCGGCCCATGGCTCCGCCAGACCTCCCACCTTTCCAAGGGGACCCCGCACGTGACGGACCTTCCGCTTCCCTTCCGCGACCCGCAGCTGCCCTTCGAGGCGCGCGTCGACGACCTGCTCCAGCGGCTCACGACCGACGAACGGATCGCGATGCTGCACCAGTTCGCGCCGCCGGTGGAGCGGCTGGGACTGGCCGCCTTCCGCACCGGCCAGGAGGCGCTGCACGGTGTGGCCTGGATGGGCGGAGCGACCGTGTTCCCCCAGGCCGTCGGCCTCGGCGCCACCTGGAACGACGACCTGGTGCGCCGCGTCGGCGAAGCCGTGGGCGACGAGGTGCGGGCCAAGCGCCGGAGCGACGACCGGGTCGGCCTCAACGTCTGGGCCCCGACAGTGAATCTCCTGCGCCACCCCCTGTGGGGACGCGGCGAGGAGGGCTACTCCGAGGACCCCGCGCTCACCTCCGCCATCGCCGTCGCGTACACCCGCGGCCTGCGCGGTGAGCACCCCCGCTACTGGCGCACCGCCCCGGTCCTCAAGCACTGGCTCGCCCACAACAACGAGACCGACCGCGACACCGCCTCCTCCTCCGTGCGCCCGCGCGTCCTGCACGAGTACGACCTGCGCGCCTTCCGCGACGCGGTCCGCGCCGGAGCGGTCGCCGGGGTCATGCCGGCCTACAACCTCGTCAACGGCCGCCCCAACCACGTCTCCCCGCTGCTCGGACGAGAGCTGCGGCAGTGGACCGACCAGCCGCTCGTCGTCTGCTCCGACGCCGGCGCGCCCTCCAACCTGGTCGACTCCGAGCACTACTTCGACACCCACGAGGAGGCCACCGCGGCCTCGCTCAAGGCGGGCGTCGACAGCTTCACCGACCACGGCACGGACTCCTCCGTGATGACCGGCCGCATCCGCGACGCGCTCGCCAAGGGCCTGCTCGACCCCGAGGACATCGACCGGGCGGTGCGCAGGCTGCTCCATCTGCGCTTCGCACTCGGTGAGTTCGACCCGGAGCTCGACCCCTACGCGGACACCGACGCCTTCGACACCTCCGCCCACCGCGAACTCGCCCTGGAAACCGCCGAACAGGCCGTGGTCCTGCTGAAGAACGACGGGCTGCTGCCACTCGCGCCGCGCGCCGGGCGGAAGATCGCGGTCGTCGGCCTGCTCGCCGACGCCTGCAAACTCGACTGGTACAGCGGCACCCTGCTGCACCGCTCCACCCCCCTCGACGGGCTGCGCGCCCGCTACGGCGCCGACGACGTGCTGTACGCCGAGGGCGTCGACCGGGCCCTGCTGACCTGCGAGGCAGGTCAACTCTTCGTACCGGCGGTCCAGTCGGGGACCGGCGGGGTGCGCGGCGAGGAAGGCGCGCTCGACCCGGCGCTGCTCACCGGCCGCACCGACCTCCCGCCGCTCGTCGCCGCCCCGGAGGGCACCGCCCTCGCCGTGGTCGACTGGGGGGACGGTGTCCTCACCTTCCGCACCGACGAGGGGCGCTACCTCTCCGTCGCCGAGGACGGCTTCGTCCGCGCCTCCGCCGAGGAACCGGGCGGCTGGATCGTCCAGGAGACGTTCCGCCTGGAAGCGGTCGAGGGACACGACGGAGAACACCGCCTTCTGCACATCGGTACGGGTGGGTACGTGTCTGTCGCCGCCGACGGTGCAAAGGTTGCCGAGAGCGGCGAAAAGATTTCGGCCGACCGCGCGACCGTCTTCGGCGTCGAGATCGTCGAGCGCGGCGCGGACGAGGTCGCCCGGATCGCGGCCGAGGCCGACACCGTCGTCGTCGTCGCGGGCAACGACCCGCACATCAACGGCCGCGAGACCGAGGACCGCACGACCCTCGCCCTCCCCGCCCAGCAGGAGAAGCTCTGGCGCGCCGCGCACGGCGCCAACCCGCGTACCGTGCTCGTCCTCACTTCCGCCTACCCGTACGCCGTACCGGAGGCCGACGCCGCCCTCCCCGCCCTGCTGTGGACCGCGCACGGCGGCCAGGCCGCCGGCACCGCACTCGCCCGGGTCCTCGCCGGAGACGTCTCCCCGGCCGGGCGCCTCCCGCAGACCTGGTACGCCGGTGACGACGATCTGCCCGACCTCTTCGACTACGACGTCATCGGGTCCCGCCAGACCTACCTCTACTTCGACGGCACCCCCCTCTACCCGTTCGGCCACGGCCTCTCCTACGCCTCCTTCGCGTACGAGGACCTCACCGTCACCCGCGAGGACGACCTGCTCCGGGTCGGGCTGACCGTCAGTCACACCGACGCGGCCGCTTCCGGGAAGACCGATTCCGGCGCATCCCGCATCGCGGCGACCGCCTTCGACGAGGTCGCCCAGCTCTACGCCCGCCGCACCGCACCGGACGCCGCCCGCCTGCCGCTGCGCAAGCTGGTCGGCCACCGCAGGATCCGCCTCGCCCCCGGTGGCTCGGAGCGCGCCGAATTCCTGGTGCCGGTCTCCGAGCTGGGCCACTGGGACGTGGCGCACGGGCGCTGGACCGTGGAGCCGGGCTCCTACGAGCTGCTGGCCGGGGCGTCCAGCACGGACATCCGGCTCGCCACCGCCGTGGAGATCGACGGAGAGCCCTCCGGGCCCCGCACCGTCCTCGCCGCCGGGATCGAGGCCGCCGACTACGACCAGCAGCACCGCACCGAGATCGTGGACCGCGCGAAGACGGACGGCGACGCGGTCACCACCGTCGGAACCGGCGCGGAGGGCGGCCGACTGGTCTTCGAGGCCTGCGACTTCGGGACGGGGGTGCGCGGCGTCACCGTCCACGCGGCCGGTGAGGGCACGGTCGAGATCGAGACGGACACCGCCGCGACGGTCGTCGACGTCCCCGCCACCGGCGGACCGTACGACTACCGGTCCGTGACCGCCGCGTTCGGTGCGGACGGGGTGGCGGACCTCCGGGTCACCCTGCGCGGAGCCCTGCGCCTGGCCCGCCTCACCTTCGCCCCCTCGGGAGCGTCCGAGTGACCCGGCACCGCACCGCAGCAGCCGCCCCGCCTCCGCTCACCACCGCCCCCGGCAAGGAGTCCTCATGAAGTTCACCGACGGATTCTGGCTCATGAGGGAGGGAGTCCGCGCCTCCTACGCCACCGAGATCCGCGATCTGCGCGTGGACGCCGACCGGATCACCGCCCACGCGGCGGTCATGCGGGTCACCGGGCGGGGCGACACCCTCAACACCCCGCTGATCACGGTCGAATGCTTCACGCCCGCCGAGGGCATCATCGGCGTCCGCGCCACCCACCACGCCGGGAAGGTCAACCACGGCCCGGACTTCGAGCTGACGGCCGATGCCGAGCCGCACGCATCGGTGCGCACCGTACGGGAGGGCTCGGTCGCCGAACTCACCAGCGGCCCGCTGACCTTGAGGCTGGACAAGGACGGTCCCTGGGGTCTCACCTTCCTCGGCGCCGACGGCCGACGGCTCACCGGAGTCGACCGCAAGGGCACCGCCTTCGCCACCACCCCTGACGGCGCCCACCACATGGTCGCCCAACTCGCCCTGGCCGTGGGGGAGAACGTCTACGGCCTCGGCGAGCGGTTCACCCCCTTCGTGAAGAACGGCCAAGTCGTGGACGTCTGGCAGGCGGACGGCGGAACCAGCAGTGAACTGGCGTACAAGAACATCCCGTTCTACCTCTCGTCACGCGGCTACGGCGTCTTCGTCAACCACCCCGGCAAGGTGGGTTTCGAGCTCGGCTCCGAGTCCGTGGGCCAGGTGCAGTTCAGCGTCGAGGACCAGACGCTGGAGTACTACGTCGTCGCCGGCCCCACACCCAAGGACGTCCTCACCCGCTACACCGCTCTCACCGGCCGTCCCGCGCTTCCCCCGGCCTGGTCCTTCGGACTGTGGCTCACGACCTCCTTCTGCACCTCCTACGACGAGGAGACGGTGACCTCCTTCGTGGAGGGCATGGCCGAACGCGACATCCCCCTCTCCGTCTTCCACTTCGACTGCTTCTGGATGCGCGAGTACCAGTGGTCCGACTTCCTCTGGGACCCCGACGTCTTCCCGGACCCGGAGGGGATGCTCGCCCGCCTCAAGGAGCGCGGGCTGCGCATCAGCATGTGGATCAACCCCTACATCGCGCAGAAGTCAGCTCTGTTCGCGGAAGGGGCCGAGAAGGGCTACCTCGTCAGGCGGCCCAACGGCGAGGTCTGGCAGTGGGACCTCTGGCAACCGGGCATGGCCCTGGTCGACTTCACCAACCCCGCCGCGACCGCCTGGTTCCAGAGCAAGCTGAAGGTCCTTCTCGACCAGGGAGTCGACTGCTTCAAGACGGACTTCGGCGAGCGCATCCCCACCAAGGTCGTCTGGCACGACGGCTCCGACCCCGAGCGGATGCACAACTACTACGCGCAGATCTACAACAAGGCGGTCTTCGAACTCCTGGAGAAGGAACGCGGAAGCGGCGAGGCGGTGCTCTTCGCCCGCTCCGCCACCGCGGGCGGCCAGCAGTTCCCCGTCCACTGGGGCGGCGACTGCTTCGCCTCCTTCAACGCGATGGCCGAATCCCTGCGCGGCGGGCTCTCCCTGAGCCTCTCCGGCTTCGGCTTCTGGAGCCACGACATCGGCGGCTTCGAGGGCACCCCCGACCCGGCCGTCTTCAAACGCTGGCTCGCCTTCGGCCTCCTCTCCTCGCACAGCCGCCTCCACGGCAACGTCTCCTACCGTGTGCCGTGGGAGTTCGGCGAGGAAGCGGTCGAGGTGACACGGCAGTTCACCCTCCTCAAGCACCGCCTGATGCCGTACCTCTACGCCGCCGCCGCCGAAGCCCACCGCACCGGCGTCCCGGTGATGCGCCCGATGCTGATGGAGTTCCCGGACGACCCGGCGACCCGCACCCTGGACCGGCAGTACATGCTCGGCCCGGACCTCCTCGTCGCCCCGGTCTTCTCCGAAGAGGGCGACGTGGAGTACTACGTCCCCGAGGGCACCTGGACCCACCTGCTCACCGGCGAGACCGTCACCGGGCCGGTCTGGCGCCAGGAGACCCACGGCTTCGACAGCCTCCCGCTGTACGTACGGCCCGGCGCGGTGCTCCCCTGGGGCAGCGACGACCAGCGCCCGGACGGCGACTGGCTCGCCGACCTCACCCTGCGGGTCTTCGGCCCCGCGCCGGACTCCGGGACGACCACGACCGGGGTCACCGTCCCCGGCCTGACCGGCGAACCCGCCGCGACCTTCCACGTCACCCGCGACGAGGACGGCGTACGGGCCACGGCGCAGGGGAGCGGCCGGCCCTTCCGCGTCGTGGTCGAGGCCACCGGGGCGACGCTGGAAGGAACCGGCACGGTGGAGGTGCCGCACCTGGGCTGAGGCGGCGTCGATCGCCGGGGAACGGCCCTCTGTTTCCCGGCACACCCGGCAGGCGGGAATCATCCCAGGTCGCGACGTCATCCCCGGCGGACCGGGCAGGTTCCGGCACGCCTCTTGAGTGGCGGACTCGCGTGCCGTTGCGGAAAATCGTTGAGGCGACCGGATCGCGGTACACCGGTCGGGCGACGCCCGGCCACCGGGAGAGCGGTACCGGCTACCTGCCGGGTGCGAAACCTCCGGGTACGACGACACGGTCAGGGAAGGGCCCTGCGGCGGGTACGCCGGCATCGGCCGACCGCCGACGTCGTCCACGTGGCTGAGCCACACGTGGCATCGGCGGGGACGAGCGCCGGACCGACCGGCAGACGGTCGCTCTCCGGGCTGCCGCGGAGGCCGCCGGACGCCATACCCAGGCAGCAGCGAGCGAACATGGGAAGAAGGAGACCGCCATGGCCGACATGAGCCCCATCGACGTCCAGAAGTCGCTCAAGGGTGCGGAGTATCCCGCCAAGCGGGACGACCTGGTCTCGCTGGCCCAGAACAACGGCGCGGACGAGGCACTCGTCTCCAAACTCCGCGACGCGCCGGCCGACCGGTTCGACGGCCCCAACGACGTACAGAAGGTCGTGTTCGACAACAGTTAGTCACGTCCGGGCCGGGTCCGCGTCCGTGCAGGCGGAGGCGGACCGGGTCCGGCCTCTCCGTGCGGCAGCCCCCGTGAAGGTGGCTGCTTCTTCGCCTTCGCCTTCGTCTTCTTCGTCTTCGTCCCGATGCCGCCGCCCACCGCAGCCGTGGCGCCGGTCATTACGATGCCTGCATGCCGTCCCTCTCCCTCGCACCCCCCGGCTTCTCCCCGCAGGAGATCGCCGAGTTGGTCGACCTCCACACGAGCAACCCGGACTACTGCCGCTCCGCCGGAGAGTACGACCCCGACGACATCAGGCCGGACCGGGTGGAAGCGGATCTGCGCGCGGAAGCCGGTGCCGAGGGCTGCGAGGTGCTGCTGGCCCGCGACGAGCGGGGACGGCTCGCCGGGCTGCTGTGCCTGCTCGACCGCCACCCTCAGGACGGCCTGCCCTGGATCGGGCTGCTGATGGTGCACGGCGACTTCCGCCGCAAGGGCATCGGCCGGTCCCTGGCCGGAATGGTCGAGGAGCGGTTCGGAGGCGAGGGCCGGGAAGGCGTCCGTCTCGCGGTTCTGGAGAACAACCCGACCGCCCTCGGCTTCTGGAGTGCGCTGGGCTGGCGGGAGATCGACCGTCGCCCCGACCGGGAGTACGGACGGCCGTGCGTCGTCATGCACAAGCAGCTGACCCGAGCCTTCGGGCGGCCCCGGAGCACCGGGACCGGTCAGATGCGGGGGACGGCCACGACCTGGACCTCGTCCTCGTAGACGACCCGGCCCGGGTCGGCCGACTCCACCCGCACGCAGGCGACCCCGTGGGCGGCCAGCAGGTCGAGGTAGCCGTCCACCCGCTCGACGAGATGGACGGCGGACGCCTTGAACCACGCCACCGCTCCGGGGTTCACCGCGGAGTCGTAGACCTGCGGATCGGTGTCGGACGGGTTCGGGTAGTGGCCGTCGTACCAGTCGTTCGCCGCCCGCCAGAAACGGAACTGCTCCTCGCTCAGCCGGCCCTCCCGGGCGAGCCCGTTGGCCAGACCGAACACGCCCGGGTACTGGCCCCGGTGGTTGCGGACCGGGCCCTGGAACCTGATGTAACCGACTTCGGTCATGCCGTACGTCTCCTGACTGCCGAGGCCGCCCCGGGGGCCCGGGACGGGACGCGCGGGGCCACCTTACGGCGGCGGCTCGGCGGCTCGGCGGTGCATGGGGGTCGTGCGTGAGCGGCCTCCCCGGCCCCTCGTACGGCGCCCCGGTTCACAGCCCCACGAGCAGCTGGACGCAGACGATCTTCACCAGGATGCTCAGCGCGAACAGCGTCGAGTAGCCGCTGTTGACCCGGCTGTCGCTCACCCGGCTGTTGGTGTACGCGAGAATCGCCGGGTTGCCCACGTACCCCGAGAGCAGGCCCATGGTCCGCTCCCGGCTCTGGCCGAGCGCCTTCGCGACCAGGACCATCAGCGCGTAGCTGACGACCGCGCCGACGACCAGGACCGCCAGCAGCTTCAGGCCGAACATCGAGAAGGCGTTCTGCCGGAAGGAGTAGCCCGAGCTGAGGCCGACGATGGCGAGGAAGAGCAGCAGGCCGATCTGGCGCAGGGTGAGGTTGGCCCGGGTCGGCAGCGTCCAGACCAGGGGGCCGGTGCGCCGGAGCCAGCCGAGGACCATGCCCATCACCAGCGGGCCCGCGCCGGTCCCGAGGGCCAGGGTGGTGTCGCCGAGGGTCAGGGACGGGATGCCGATGAGGAAGCCGAGGGCGAGGCCGAGGCCGAGGCTCACCGCGCTGACCTCGCTGACCTTCGCCTCCGTGTCGCCGAGGAACCGGGTGACCTCCGCGGAGCGCTCGCGCGGCATGACCACGCGGAGCCGGTCGTCCAGCTGGAGGACGAGGCCGTCGTGGGCGAGCATGTCGAAGTCGCCGCGCCGCACCCGGCTGACGGCCGCCCCGTAGCCGTCGGCCAGCCCGAGCTCGGCGACGGTGTGGCCGGCCAGGTCGGGGTTGGTGAGCAGGACGCGGCGGTAGTCCACGGTGGACCGGTCGTCGAGCAGGTGGGCGGCGGCGAGTTCGCCGAGGCAGGCGGTGGCCGCCACCACGTCCTCCTCGCCGCCCACCACCTCGACCAGGTCGCCCGGGCGCAGCCGGTCCAGTCGGAGGGCGACCCGCGGCGCGGCGCCCACCGCCCGGTACTCGCTGGCCAGGACGCGGTGCTCGGCGACGCCGGGTACGTCCGCCCAGGCGATCTCGCGGGTGACGTGCACCGTCCGGGTGACGAGGGCGGCGGGCAGTCCGGAGCCGGGGTCACGGCGGGCGGTCCACCGGCGGCGGGCGGCGATGGCGGCGATGAACAGGATGGTGATCACCACGGCGAACGGATACCCGATCGCGTACCCGACGGCGGGCTGCGCCGGATCCTCGGACGCCGCCTGGGCGGCGGCGAGGCCCGGTGTGGTGGTCCCGATGCCCGCGAACCCGCCGGCGAGGAACGGGCCGCTGATGCCCAGGGCGCCGTGGCCGAGCGCGCCCACCACGACCGCGGTGACCACGAGCGCCACGATCGCCCCGGCCATCACCGCCAGCTGGCCCCGGAGTTCACGGAAGAACGCGGGGCCCGACTCCAGCCCGACCGTGTAGACGTAGAGGGCCAGTCCCAGGGCGGACACCCCGGCGGGCAGGGCGTCGGCGATGTCCTCGTCCAGGGCGCCCACGAGGAGGCCGACGAAGAGTACGCCCGCCGCGCCGAGCCGGACGGGACCGAAGCGCACCATGCCGAGCAGGGCGCCGACCGTGATCACCGAGAACACGGTCACCCAGGGGTTGTCCGCGAAGAACTGCCACACGCGCGCCGCCTCCTGCCTTCCGACCAGCATGGGGGCCCTTCGTTCGGATCAGGCCGGGCTCGCGGGGGCGGGTGTCGCACCTCGCGGCGTTGTCGTCGGTCGTCGACGTTCCGCGTCGACTCCCTCTTCCGCCTTGCGACGCACGACACCCGATCCCGCTCCCTGACCCGGCCCGATCCGGACGAAAGGCCCAGCCCTGTCGGGGGCAGCTTCCGGCAGGCCCGCACGCCCCGCCACTCGGAGCCGCGCGGTCCGGACACGACCGCGCCGCCGCCCCGGAGCGGGACGGCGGCGCGGTGGTTCGCGGCGTTCGGGTCAGACGCCCGGCGGTACGTGCGACGGGCGGCCCCGGCCGCGCGTCACGGAGTAGCCGAAGACGCCGGCCAGGGCGGCGAGCACCGCCCCGCCCGCGCTCCACAGCCAGCGCCGCGTCCACCAGCCGGAGGACCAGCCGTCCTCCGGCTCGCTGCCGGCCACCACGACCGGCTCGTCCGTCGCGCCGTCCGTGGGGGCGGCGGACGCGGTGGATCCGGCGGCGGCGCGTACGGCGGAGGAGCCGGGCACCAGCGGCTCGGAGAGGGTGCCGTCCACGTCGTGCGCGCTGCCCACGTCGATCGAGGTGGCCTCCACCCGGGCCCCGATGGGCCGGCCGAGGTCGGTGTCGGGCAGGTCCAGCACGGTCAGCCGTACGTAGTAGCTGCCCGGCAGCGGGTCGTTGGCCCACGGCTCGGACCAGGCGCGCACCGGGCGCAGCACGCAGTCGAGCTCGACCTTCGCCGCGTCGGCCGCCGCCGTGCGGGTCTGGTGGCCGTACATGCACGCCTGGCGGCGGCGCAGGCCGTCGTAGACGTCGATCTGCCAGGTGGACGCCCCGTGCCGGAGCGACGCCTCGGGGAGGGTCACGGTGGCCCGTACGGTCGCCCGCTGCCCGGCGTCCGCCGGGAAGACCCAGTAGAGGTAGTCGCCGGTCGAGGCCTGCGCGGTGCCCGCCTGGTCCTGCTGGAGGGCGGTCGCGGTACGGAAGGTGGTGCCGGCCTCGGTGGGGCCGGCGTCCGAGCCGTTCTCGCCGGGGCTCGCGGAGGCCGACGGGTCGTCGGCCAGGGCCGGGCCGGCGGAGGAGAACAGGGCGAGACCGGCGACCAGGGCGCCGGCGCTCGCGCGCAGCACCCGGTGGGTGCGCATGGTCCGGGTACGGGAGGTCGTACGCATCAGTTGGTCCTCCATACGGCGACGCGCCAGCGCGAGATCCAGCCGAACAGCAGCCCCGCCAGCAGACCGGCGAGCAGCATCAGGCCGAGGAACCACCAGCCGCGGCCGAGGCCGAAGGCCGCGGTGTCCGCCGCGTCGTCGGGGGAGTCCACCACGTCGATGGTGAGCTCGACCGGCATGCCGGGGCCGGTCTTCACCGAGGAGGGGGAGGAGAAGGAGTCGCCGACCTGGAGGCACACGGCCTCGGGGGTCTCGGCGTCGGTGTCGTCGTCCGCCTCGGCCTTGGGGTAGCGCAGGCCCGTGGAGATGGCGTCGGTGCGGCCGGTGCCCGATTCGGAGCCCCGGACGATCTCCCGCCCGTGCGTGGTGACCGCGCGCATCAGGACGCCGTAGTCGTTGTTGACGGCCCGGTCGGCCGACACGGTGACGGAGGCCCGCAGTTCCTGGCCGGGCAGGACGTTCACCCGGTACCAGCGGTGCTCGCCGAGCTTCGCGCGGTCCGTGTACAGGCCGGGGGTGAGTTCGGGGGCCTTGGCACAGCCGGCGGCGCCCTCGGTCGCCACCGGGGTGACGACGGGTTCGGCGGCCCGGTCGACCAGCTGGGTGACCCGGTGGGAGAGGTCCTCCTTGTGCTGGACGGCCGTGTACGTGCCACCGGTGGCCTCGGCGATGCAGGTCAGCTGCTGCCGGATCTTCGTGTTGGGCACCAGGCCCAGGGTGTCGATCACGAGGTGCACCCCGCGGGCGGCGATGTCGCGCGCCACCTCGCACGGGTCGAGCGGGCCGCAGGTGTCCTCGCCGTCGGTGATCAGGACGATCCGCCGGGTGGACTCACCGCCGTCCAGGTCGTCCGCCGCGCCCAGCAGCGCCGGGCCGATCGGGGTCCAGCCGGTGGGCGTGAGGGTCGCGACCGCCGTCTTCGCTTCCGTACGGTCCAACGGGCCGACCGGGTACAGCTGCTTGGTGTCCTTGCAGCCGACCTGCCGGTCGTCGCCCGGGTAGTTCGCGCCGAGGGTGCGTATGCCGAGCTGGACCTCCTCGGGTACGGCGTCCAGCACGTCGTTGAACGCCTGCTTGGCCGCGCTCATGCGCGACTCGCCGTCGATGTCACGGGTGCGCATGGACCCGCTGACGTCGAGGACCAGTTCGACCCTGGGCGAGGAGGCGGTGGGGGGTTCGTCGGCGGCGGCCGGCACGGCGGTGCCGATTCCGGCGGCCAGGGTGGCGAGCAGCAGGCCCACCCCGGTCGTCAGCCGTTTGGTTGTGATCATCGCCGGATCCTATTGAACATCGGTTCGCATCCCCAAACCCGCTGCGCGGAAGCGGGTTCGGGGATGCCCGAGGTGATCCGGCGGTGCTCCCGGAGGAGCCGTCAGCCGCCGAGAAGGGGCTGCGCGGACCGGTCGAGCACCGATCCGATCCGCTCCCAGGCCGCCGTGTCCCGCTCGACCGCGTCGAGTTGACGGTCCGTCCCGGCCGTGCCGTTGCCGTTCCATTCCGTCGCCAGGGCGACCGGGTCGCCACCGCCGGCCGCCGAGGCCGCGAGGGCGGCGGCGCCGAGCGCGACCAACTCGCCGTTGGCGGGCAGCACCAGGGGGCGGCCGGAGAGCCGGCGCACGGTCTCGATCCAGGTGGTGCCCTGCGCGCCGCCGCCGATCAGGCGCAGCGGGCGGGCGGCGACCTCCGGGTCAGCCGGATCGAGCCCGCAGGCGCGGAGCAGTTCGTCCATGGCGTGCAGCACGGTGAACGCCGCGCCTTCGTACGCGGCGCCCAGGAGTTGCTGCGGGGTGGTGTCGTGCCGCAATCCCGTGAGGAGCCCGGAGGCGTGGGGCAGATCGGGGGTGCGCTCGCCGTCCAGGTACGGAAGGAGCACGGCCTCGCCGCCGGGTGACGTGTCGTCACGGTGCAGGCCGAGCAGCGCGGCCACCTTGTCCACGGCGAGGGTGCAGTTCAGCGTGCAGGCGAGAGGGAGGTACGTCCCGTCCGCCGCCGCGAAACCGGCGAGCGCCGGGGAGGCGGGCCGGGTGCGCGAGGCCGCGAAGACGGTGCCGGATGTGCCGAGGCTGAGCACGGGGTGGTCGAGCAGCCCGGCCGCACCGAGGCCGAGGCCGACGGCAGCGCTCATGTTGTCGCCGGTACCGGCCGCGACGGCGATGCCGGCGGGCAGGCCGAGCTCCTCGGCCGCCCGGGCGGTCAGCGAACCGGCGCGGGCGCCGCCGGTCGGGGCGACCTCGGGCAGCAGGGCCGGGTCGAGGCCGATCAGGGCGAGCAGCTCGGGGTCGTACGCGCCGGTGGCGGTGGAGTACCAGCAGGTGCCGGAGGCGTCGCCGGGGTCGGTCACCGCGACGCCGGTGAGGCGCTCGGTGAGGAAGTCGTGCGGGAGGCGCACGCCCGCGGCGGCGTCCGCGCTCGCCGGGTCGTTCTCCCGCAGCCACTGCCACTTGGCGGCGGTCATCGAGGCGACCGGTACCGATCCGGTGCGTGCCGTCCACGCCTCCGGGCCGCCGAGCGCGGCGGTGAGGGCGGCGGCCTGCGGGGCGGAGCGGGTGTCGTTCCAGAGGAGGGCGGGGCGCAGCGGCCGGCCGCCGCGGTCCAGCACCACGAGGCCGTGCTGCTGTCCGGCGACCGCGATGCCCGTGACGGCCGAGGCGGGGACCCCGGACTCCTTCATTCCGGCGGCCACGGCCTCGCGCAGCGCCTGCCACCAGATCTCGGGGTCGGTCTCGCGGGCGCCACCCTCGCCCAGGACGGTGTGCGGGGCGCGGCCCACGGCGAGGAGCTCGCCGGTGACGGCATCGGTGACAGCTGCTTTGGTGGACTGGGTGGAACTGTCCACACCGATGACGACCGTGCGCGGCGGCATGGCTACCTCTTCTCGTGCTGCGGGATTTGCTCGTGCGACAAACAAATTACGTGATCGGACGGGGTGCGAACAGGGCGGTGAAGACTTTTTGGTTCCCAAGGGTTTCGCATCCGGCCCTCTCGGTGTCATATTAGTAATGGCACTGAACAAATTGGTCGGTCGGCAGAGCAGCCGTCCGCGCCCGTCGATCAAGAGGCAGACATGTCGGACCGCTTCACTCCCACTTCCGCTGACAAGTTCACCTTCGGTCTCTGGACCGTGGGCTGGCGGGGCAACGACCCCTTCGGTGAGCCGACCCGCCCGGCCCTGGACCCGGTCGAGTCCGTCGAGCGGCTCGCGGAGCTCGGCGCGCACGGTGTGACCTTCCACGACGACGACCTGATCCCCTTCGGCTCCTCCGACAGCGAGCGCGCCGCGGTGATCGGCCGGTTCAAGGACGCCCTGGAGCGCACCGGCCTCAAGGTCCCGATGGCCACCACCAACCTGTTCACGCACCCCGTGTTCAAGGACGGCGGCTTCACCTCCAACGACCGTGACGTCCGCCGCTACGCGCTGCGCAAGGTCATCCGCAACATCGACCTCGCCGCCGAGCTCGGCGCCGAGACCTACGTCGCCTGGGGCGGCCGCGAGGGCGCCGAGTCCGGTGGCGCCAAGGACGTCCGCGACGCCCTCGACCGCATGAAGGAGGCCTTCGACCTCCTCGGCGAGTACGTCACCGACAAGGGCTACGACATCCGCTTCGCGATCGAGCCGAAGCCCAACGAGCCCCGCGGCGACATCCTCCTGCCCACCGTCGGCCACGCCCTCGCCTTCATCGAGCGCCTGGAGCGCCCCGAGCTGTACGGCGTGAACCCCGAGGTCGGCCACGAGCAGATGGCCGGGCTCAACTTCCCGCACGGCATCGCCCAGGCGCTGTGGGCCGGCAAGCTCTACCACATCGACCTCAACGGCCAGTCCGGCATCAAGTACGACCAGGACTTCCGCTTCGGCGCCGGCGACCTGCGCCAGGCGTTCTGGCTCGTCGACCTCCTGGAGAACTCCGACTACACCGGCCCGCGCCACTTCGACTTCAAGCCGGTGCGCACCGACGGCATCGACGGTGTCTGGGAGTCCGCGAAGAACTGCATGCGCAACTACCTGATCCTCAAGGAGCGCGCGGCCGCCTTCCGCAACGACCCGGCCGTCCAGGAGGCGCTCGTCGCCTCCCGCCTGGACGAGCTGGCGCAGCCGACCGCCGCCGACGGCCTCAAGGGCCTCCTCGCCGACACCTCCGCCTACGAGGAGTTCGACGTCGACGCCGCCGCCGAGCGCTCCATGGCCTTCGAGGCCCTCGACCAGCTCGCCCTGGACCACCTCCTCGGCGTCCGCTGAACCGACCCGTCGCGCGCCTCGCGTCCCGCTCTCCGTCGGGCGGCCCGCGCCACGTGATGCGTCAACCGGCAGGGGCCGGGCCGTCCACCAGGACGGCCCGGCCCCTGCCGTTCGTGCGCGGGGACACGCCCCGGGGGCCTCAGCGCCCCCGGGAGGCGTACGCCACGGGGTCGGCCAGCACGTCCTGCATCACCAGGGCCGCCGCGCCCCGGGCCGCGTCCCCGGCCACCGACGACGCCCGGAGCCTGCCGCTGCCCGGCGACCAGAGACCGGAGACCACCCGACCGGTCAGCTCCTCGTCGGCGGGCCGCGCCAGCCACGGCATCAGGCCCCGGTAGATCCCGCCGAGCACCACCGCGTCCGGGTCGATCAGGTTCACCGCGCCCGACAGGACGCGCCCCAGCATCCGGCCCGCCTCGCCGACCGCCGCCTCGGCGCGCGCGTCACCGGCGCGCACCCGGCGCTCCAGCTCGATCACCGCCGCACCGCCCCCGACCACCTCTATGCCCGCCGCCCGCAGCAGCGCCGCCTGCCCGGCGTACTGCTCCAGGCAGCCGCGCGATCCGCACCGGCACTCGGGGCCGGACGGGTCCACCACCACATGGCCGATCTCCCCGGCGAAACCGTGCGCGCCGCGCAGCAGCTCGCCACCGATCACCAGGGCGCCGCCGACGCCGATCTCGCCCGTCAGGTAGAGGAAGCTGCGGACGTCGCCGAGACCGCCGAACCACAGCTCGGCCAGGGCGGCCAGGTTCGCCTCGTTCTCCGAGCTGACGGGGAGCGGGCGGAGCCCCGGGCTCAGGACCGCGAGGGCCTCGCCGAACAGGCGCTCCGCCGGTACCTGGTTCCAGCCGAGGTTGGGAGCCTGGCGCACCGCGCCGCCGGACACGAGGCCCGGCAGGGCGAGGGCCGCGCCCACGGGATCGAGTTCCTGTTCGCGGGCGGAGTCCAGGGTCCGCGCGGCGATCCGGGCGGCGCGCACCAGGACTTCCTCCGGCGGCTCCCCCCGGTTGTCCAGGTGCTCCGTCTGCCGTACCCGCCCGGTGCCCGCCAGGTCGACGACGCACACCGAGACGTAGTCGATGTTGACCTCCACACCGATGCCCGCGGGGCCGGTGCGGGCGACCTTGAGCGCGGTGCCGGGGCGCCCCGCCTGGCCGCTGAAGGTCTTGCCGGACTCGGTGAGGAAGCCGGTCTCCAGCAACTGCTCGACCAGCGAGGAGACCGCCGCCCGCGTGAGCCCCACGCGGGCCGCCACCCCGGCCCTGGTCGCCTCGCCGGTCTCGTCCTCGTCGCGGACGGCGCGCAGGACGAGGCTCAGGTTGTGCCGCCGGACGGTGTCCTTGTCGGCCTTGGGGCCCAGCTGCGTGAGGTGGTTCTTCATATCGTCCACGACCCTATGTGATGGCGGGCACGAGAGGACGGGGGCGGGGGACCGGTCCGCCCGCACCGTTCCCACCGCACCCTGTTGCCTACCGCACCCTGTTCCCCGCCTCCGCCCGAAGCTCCGCCTCCGCCCGAAGCTCCGCCCCGCCCGAAGCTCCGCTCAGGGTTTCGCGCCGCTCAGGGTTGCGCGCCGCGCTCGCGGAGCATGTCCGCCATGAGCGCGATCTCCGACCGCTGACCGCGCACCATGCCCGTGGCCAGGTTCCCGATCACCTCGGTCGTGGCCGAATCCGCCGCCGCCCGCGCCATCTCCGCCCCCGCGATGTGGTGCGCCGTCATGAGCCGCAGGTAGAGCACCTCGGCTTCCTCGCCCTTCGCCGCGCGCAGCGCGTCCAGCTGCGTGTCGGTGGCCATGCCGGGCATCAGCGCCCCGTCGTGCGGCGTGACCGTGTGTCCCATCCACCGCATCGGGGGCACCGCCGAGCTCTTGGGCAGGCCCCACGCCTCCAGCCAGCCCAGCATCATGCCGCGCTGGTTGGCCTGCGTGTTGATGATGTCGTACGCGAGCCGGCGCACGTCCTCGTCGTCGGTGCGGTCCCGGACGAGGAACGACATCTCCACGGCCTGCTGGTGGTGCACGGACATGTCACGGGCGAAGCCGGCGTCCACGGATCCGTCCGCGGGTGCCGACCGCCCGGCCTGGGACGCGGCGCCGGAGGAGGAGGCGGAGGACGGCCTGACGACCATCAGCACCACCAGCCCGAGGGCGAGCAGCAGCACGGCTGCGCCCGCCACCGCCAGCCGCCGTGGTCCGGCCGCGCGGCCGGCGCGCGTCACTTCTCGATCCCGCCGGTGCAGGCGGCACCCGGCTCCGGGGTCTGCGCGCCCTGCACGTACTTGGTGAAGAACTGCGCGACCCGCGGGTCGGACGCGCTCGTGACGGTGACCTGCTTGCCCCAGGCGCTCAGGATGAGCGGGTCGGCCTGGTCCTCCAGCGGGCTCATCAGGGAGTACGGAGTGGCCTCGACCCGCTCGGCGAGCGCCTTCACGTCGGCGTCCGCCGCCTTGCTGGTGTACGTGACCCACACGGCGCCGTGTTCCATCGAGTGGACGGCGTTCTCGTTCGGTATCGCCTCGGTGTACACGTCGGCGTCGCAGTTCATCCAGACCGGATTGTGGTCGCCGCCGACCGGCGGGTTCATCGGGTAGGTCACGGGCGTCCCGACGTGGTTCTGGGTGAGCTTGTCCCAGCTGCGCTCGCCCACGATGGCGTCGGTCGCGGCCTTCGCCTCGGCCTTGTCCTGGTCGTCCGCCCTCGTGATCAGGTAGCCGCCGCCGACGGCGAGTGCGGCGACCACCACGACGGCGGCCGAGACGGCGACGATCCGTGCGCGGCGCTGTCGGCCGCGCTCCTTGCGCCGCGCCTCCTCCAACTTGGCGCGCCGCGCTGCGGAGGCGGGGTTCTGGTCCTGGGTGGAAGTCATGGTCGTCCTCGGGATTCGGCATCGACGGGGAAGTGCGCCGGGCGGATGGTGCCCCGTGCGGGCGGCCGGGGGCAACACCCCGTTGAACAGAGGCGCTTGTTCTCGTCACACGCGAGCGGGGCCGCGGGAGGCGTACGGCACCGGGATCACGAGGCCGGGAGGTGTACGGCACCGGGCCCATGAGGCCGGGAGGTGTACGGCACCGGGCCCAAGGGTCCGCGACGGTGGGGAACTTGCCCGGCCGAACGGGACGGATCCCGTGGACGCGCGGCCCGCACACCCGAGGACCCGCTGGGGGGCGTTCTCCCGCACCTCGGTCCGGTCACCGCCGCCGCGGTCAACCGTTATAGGGGTGTGAAGTTCTGAGACGTGCCCGCGGCCCCGCCGCGGGATAGTGTGCCTCGGTGACCACGACCTCGAACATACCTGCGGGTTGGTTCCCTGACCCGCACGGTGCCACGGAGCTGCTCCGCTACTGGGACGGTTCCCAGTGGACCGAGCACACCCACCCCGCCGCCGGCGCCCAGCCGACGGCCCCGGCGGGCTCTCCGCAGGCCGCCGCCGTGAAGGCCCCGGCCCCTCAGGCTGCCGTGCCCCAGCAGCAGGCGGCGCCCGGCCAGACGGCTCAGCCCGGCCAGATCAGCGCCGGAACGCTCTTCAACCAGCAGGTCCTGGTGGTGAACCAGAAGGCCAAGCTGATCGAGGTGACGAACGAGTACCGCGTCTTCGACCAGCAGGGCGCGACCCTGGGCTCGGTCGTGGAGGTCGGGCAGAGCCTCTTCCGCAAGGTGATCCGCTTCGCCACCAGCTGGGACCAGTACCTCACGCACCGCCTGGAGATCCGGGACGCCTACGGGCAGCCCCAGCTTCTGCTGACCCGTCCCGCCAAGTTCATCAAGTCGCGCGTGATCGTCCAGCGCCCCGACGGGCAGACGGTCGGCGAGATCGTCCAGCAGAACGCGATCGGCAAGATCAACTTCGCGATCATGGTGGACGGCCAGAAGGTCGGCGCGATCAAGGCCGAGAACTGGCGCGCCTGGAACTTCGCGATCGTCGACCAGAACGACGCGGAGATCGCCCGGATCACCAAGACCTGGGAGGGGCTCGCCAAGACGCTCTTCACCACGGCGGACAACTACGTTCTCCAGATCCACTACCAGCTGCCCGAGCCGATGCTGAGCCTCGTCGTCGCGACGGCGCTCACCGTGGACACGGCCCTCAAGCAGGACTCGCGCGGACTCGGCTGAGCCGCGGACCCGCCCGGCCGGTGCCCCGTACGCGCGACGCGTACGGGGCACCGGCGTCTCCGGCCTCGTCGTGACGAGGCCGCGGCCTCCCGCCCTCTCCCCATCGGGATCGGCCCCGACGCGAAGGGGTACGCCCTGCTCGTCGGGGTCGACGGCATGCTCCGGGGCGCGCACCGGCTCCCCCGGTCGGCCTCCGTCCGACGGTCCCGGCCCCGGCGGGCGTCTGGGCCCGGGGCGGCGCGCAGGGTCTGGAGGAGGCGGCCGGGGGAACGGTCTCGGGCCGGCTCTCGGAACGACATCTTTTACAGGTGTAATACCTGTTAATGTATAGGGGTGAGTGAGACAACCGACCTTCCCCGGCGCCCATCCGCCCGCAGACTCCCCCTGAAGGCGGCACTCCGCCTCAACCACCCCTCGGACACCTGGTTCAAGCCTGCGCTGAGCGTGGTCGTCGCCTCCCTCGTACCGAACCTGCTGCTCTTCGCCGCGGACCGGCTGGACCTCGTGATGTACACGATGGCCGGCTCGCTCTGCGCCCTGTACGGGCACGCCCTCCCGTACGCCCGCCGCGCCGGGACCGTCGTGCGCGTCGTCGTCGGGATGATCGCCGGGCTGGCCGTGGCGCTGACCGCGGGCTCGCTCACCGACTCCACCGCGATCCTCGTAGCCGTCGGCGCGCTGCTCGCCGCCGTACAGAAGGCGCTCTGCGACGCGTCGCGCATCGGGCCGCCCGGACACGTGATCTTCACCTTCGTCACCTCCGCGGCCCTCTTCGCGCCCCAGCACCTCGGCCAGGTGCCCGGACACCTCGCGCTCACTCTCGCCGCCGGTGCCTTCTCCTGGTGCGTCACCGTGGTGGGCCCCGCCCTGCTGCGCCGCGAAGGACCCGAACGCCGCGCCACCGCGCGGGCCCTGGACGCGGCCGCCGCCTGCGTCGCCGACCCCGGTCCGCGTACGCGAGGCGCCGCCGCCGCGGCCGTCCACGGAGCCTGGCAGACCCTGCTCGCCTCCGGTCGTGCCACACCCGCCCGCCGCGCGCTGGAACGCCTCGTCGTGCACGCCGAGGCCGCGCTCGCCGAAAGCTCCCCGGCCGGTCACCGCGCCGCCGCCGACCCCGCGCAGCTGCGCGAATGGGCCGCGCTGACCCGGGCCCGCGGCCCCGTCCCGACGCCGCCCGCCGCCCCCGGCACCACCGCGGAGCTCTACGGCATCGACGCCGAGCGCGCCGGCCGCCGGGCCCGTACGAACCGGGGCGAGCTGCTGCGCCGCCTCGGTCCCGGCTCCCACGTGCTGCCCATCGCCGTCCGAACCCTCATCGGCTGCGCCCTCGCCGGATACGCCTGCGAGGCGCTCGGCGTCGGCCGCCCCTACTGGGCCATCGTCACCGCCGCCTCCCTCTACCAGGCCAACGTCACCCTCTCCTGGAACCGGGCCCTCCAGCGGACGCTGGGCAATCTGCTCGGCGTGCTCGTCTTCGCCGCGGTCCTCCCGCTCACCCGGGTGAGCCCGCTGCTGCTGATCGGCTGCGTCCTCTGCTTCAACTTCGCCGCCGAGGCCCTCATCACCCGCAACTACTGGCTCGGCTCGGTCGCGGTCACCCCGATGGCGCTCCTGGTCATCGAGTTCGGCGGCACCCACCCCGCCGGAGAACTCATCGGCGACCGGGTCATCGACACCGTGGTCGGCGCGGTGATCGGCTTCCTCGCCGCCGTGCTGGTCACCAACCGACGGGCCACCGGTCGGGTCGAACACGCGCTGGAGGCCACCGAGCGGGCCCGCGCCCACGCCGTACGGGTCCTCGCCGACGCCACCGCGGACCCCGCCGCCCTCGACGCCTCCCGCCGCGGGCTCACCGCCTCCCTGGTCGAGCTGCGCGAGGCCGGCGACACCGCCGCCGGGGAGTGGTGGCAGCGCGCCCTCCCGGAGGAGGACCTCGTCGCGGCGGAGCGGGCCGGACACCGTACGCTCGCCGCGACGGCACAACGGCAGGGGCTCATCTCCCTCGCCCCGGAGAACGGAGCGGTGTGAAGGACGACATCGTGGCCTCGGTGGTGCGCCAGTGGCAGGCGGTGAGCCCCGGTCTCGACACCGGGCCGATGGAGCTGATCGGTCGGATCAACCGCTGTGCTGCCCTCCTCCAGCAGGCAGAAGACGCCCCGCTGCGCGCCGCCGGACTCAACCGCGCGGAGTTCGACCTGCTCGGCGCGGTGCGCCGGACGGGCCGTGAGCTCACACCCGGCGAGCTGGCCCGTGAGACCTTCTCCTCCGGGGCCGCCGTCACCAAACGACTGCGTGCCCTCCAGGAGCGCGGCCTCGTCGAGCGCCGGGGCGACGACCGGGACCGCAGGGTCACCTACGTCCGCCTCACCGAGGAGGGGCGCGGCCTGGTCGACCGGCTGCTGCCCCAGCAACTCGCCTACGAGCGCTCGGTGCTGGCCGGGCTGGACGAACCGGCACGCGACCGCCTCAGCGCCCAGCTCAGCGAGCTGCTGGTGCAGTTGGAGGGGCGGATCGGCGGCGCCGGGCGCTGATCCGCCCCCGCAGGTTCGGCGGTCAGCCGACGGCCGGCTGTTCCAGCGCCGCCGCCGACTGCCGCAGCCGCACCGCGTGTTCGGCCAGCTCTGACTCGCCGCCGCGGTCGGCGGGGACCGAGGCCACCAGGGCGAGCCGGTCGCGCGGGCCCGAACCGGCGAGCGGCACCGCGACGGCGTTCATGCCCGGCGCCGACTCGCCGTTGCTCAGCGCGTACCCCTGGGCGCGGACCCGGTCCAGCTCCGCCAGCAGCGCGGTCCGCGAAACGGTCGTGCGCGCGGTGACCGGCTCCAGCTCCTCATCCGGACAGAGGGAGCCGACCTGACCGGCGGTCATCAGCGCGAGCAGCATCTTGCCCCCCGCCGTCGCGTGCGCCGGGTGGGTCAGGCCCGTCCCCGGCCGCACCCGCACCGGGTGCGGGGACTCCCGCCCGTCCGTGACGATGATCCGGTCCCCGATCAGCGCCACCGCCTGCACGGTCTCCCCGGTGCGCAGGACGGCGTCCTCCAGGACACGGGCCACCCGCTCCCGGACTGCCGTACCGAACCCCGCGGGGCGGCCCAGCCGCATCAGTTCCGGCCCCGCCGAGTAGCCCCGCCCCGTGGCGTCACGCCCGGCGAATCCCCGGCCCTCAAGCGTGGCGAGCACCCGGTGGGCGGTGGAACGCCCCACCTCCAGCAACCCGGCGGCCTCGCTGACGGTGAGCGTGTCATGGGTCAGGAACAGCCGCATCAGCCGCAGACCGGTGTCCAGCGACTCGATGGTGTATCCCGGGGCCGATGTCATGGGGTGCCCGCTCTCATCCGGTTCTCGCGCGGCCGAGCGGAGGCGCGGGCAGGTCCTCACCGGCCGTCAAACCGGGCCACTTTGCCCGCCACTCTTCCGCGGGGCGGGAATCCGCCCCTTTCGACCCACTTCGAGTGTGTGTGCGTACGTACTGCTCTGCGGGACGGCCGGAGTGAGGTCCTCCCGGCGCGATCCTAGGTCCTCGACCGCGGATCCTGCCGCAGCCCCGCCCGCGTTGGCTCACGAAGGGGGCGGGTCGCCCGGGATGATTACGGTCGGTTCCCGTGGTGCTCCGTACGTCTTCGTACCACTGTGCGGGACGGAGCCCCGGAATCCCGCCCTTCCGGCGCGGTTCGTCACTGTCCGCGCACGTCCGGAAGCGTTGAGTGCGAAAACTGGCGAGTGTATTACCACCGGAGTCCGCGCGCAGGGCGTTGGGTGAATGTGCCGACCCCCTGTTCTGATCTGGCTAAGCTCACGCGCAGTGAAGCCGAGTTGGCACCAATTCGCGCACATGTTCATGAGTGTCAGCACCTGTGGGCATACATCCCGGAATCAACCGCCAGAGGGTTTTTAGATGGTCCGTGTTGAATCACCACCGACCGACCGACGGATCCCCGTCGTCCGTGTACTCCTCCTGCCCGTCGCGCTGGTCGTCGGCGCCTCCGCGCTGGGCGTCACCCTGGTCACGGACGCCGCGCGGATACCACTCGCCGTGAGCGGCGCGCTCGCCGCCGTCGTGGTCGGTGCGTTCGCCGTCGCACTGAACCGGCGACGGTGCGAGACACGCGTCCTGCGCGCGCAGTACGAACAGCGCATCGCCCAGCTCGAATCGCGCATCGCCGCACACGACGAGGAGACCGTGCGGCTCACCAAGGAACTGATGCCCTCAGCCATCAGGATGCTGCGCGCGAGCAACTCGCCCGAAGAAGTCATGCGGGAGGTGGTGGACGGGGACGAGTCCTACCGCAACCTCCCCAAGGCGCTGCGACGCCTCGTCTACACCGTCCTGCAGATCATCGACGACGAGGAGGCCCGGCGTGACTCCGCGCAGCGCGCCTTCGTCAGCGTCGCCCGGCGCGTGCAGGCCATCGTCCACCGTCAGGCGAGCGAACTGCGGGAGATGGAGGACCACTACGGGCGCAACCCCGAGGTCTTCGACGACCTGCTCCGCATCGACCACGGCACCGCGCTGATCGGCCGCCTCGCCGACTCCATCGCCGTGCTCGGCGGTGCCCGCCCCAGCCGCCAGTGGCCCAAGCCCGTACCGCTGTTCAGCGTGCTGCGCGGTGCGATGTCCCGCATCCTGGAGTACCAGCGCGTCGATCTGCACTCGATCGCCAAGGTCGCCATCGTCGGCACCTCGGTCGAGCCGCTCATCCACGCCTGCGCCGAACTCCTCGACAACGCCACGCGCTACTCCCCGCCGCAGACCCGGGTGCACGTCACCGCGGTCGAGGTGCAGACGGGCATCGCGATCGAGATCGAGGACGGCGGCGTCAGCCTCAGCGAGGAGGCCCGCGCCCGGGCCGAGAACATGCTCGCCCAGGCCCAGGCCGGCATCAACATGAACGACCTCGGGGAGTCCCCCCGCCTCGGCATGGCGGTGGTCGGCCGGCTGTCGCGCATGTACCAACTCCAGGTATCGCTGCGCCAGTCCGCGTACGGCGGCGTCCGGGCCGTACTCATCGTGCCCCGGGACATGATCACCACCGGACCCGCGCCCGGCATCGCCCACGGCATCGGCGCCACCTCGCGGCCCACCAGCTCGCTCGACATGTCGCAGCTCCAGCACGTCGTGCCGCCCGCGGGAAAGCGGAAGGCCAGGGTCGCGGCCACCGGTCCGGTGCCCTCGGCAACCGCCGCGCCGGCCGCGTCCGCGCGCCCCGCCGCGCCCGCGGCGGCCATGGAGGACGAGGTCCCCGTGGTGACCGAGTGGACCGAGAACGGCCTGCCCCAGCGCCGCAGCAGGGGCCGCGCCCCGCTCGGCTCGCACAACCTCCCGCAGCAGGCCCCGGCCCCGGCGACGGAAGGCGTCCCGGCGGCGCTCAACGGCGCCGCCCCGCACGCCGCCGGCCGGACGGGCGGCGAGGAGAAGCCCCCCGGCCTCTGGCTGGAGGCATTCACCAAGGCCGTCAACGGCGTGCCGCACGACCCGAAGAACGGCGAAGACTCTGACGACGCGTGGGACAAGGGAGACCTCAAGTGATCCAGCAGCGGGGAAACATGGACTGGATGCTCAAGGAGCTGGCCGACGACGTTCCGAGCATCCACCAGATCGTGGTGCTCTCCTCGGACGGACTGCGCATCGCCATGCACGGCGGAGACCCGGACGTCGGGGACCGGCTGGCCGCGGCCTGCGCCGGTCTGCAGAGCCTGGCCGCCGCGGTCGCCTCCGAAATTCCCTACAGCGACGGCCTGATGAAGCTCGTCGTCATCGAGGTGACCGGCGGGTTCTTCTACCTGATGGCGGCCGGCACCGGCGCCTACCTCGCGGTACTGGCCGGTGAGACGGTCGACGCCGGGCTCGTCGGCGCGCGGATGCGCGACATGGTCGTCCGGATCGGGGCCCATCTGACCAGCCCGCCGCGCCACGACGGGCAGGCCGGATGAACGCTCCCCGACGGGAACGCCGCAATGCCGACCCGGCGCTCAATGATCCCGAGCGCCTGTACGTCATCACCGGCGATCTTGACGGCAGCGAGCGGGCAGCGCTCGACCTGGTCACCATGGTCGTCGCCCAGGCGGAACCCTCACCGACGTTCCAGCCCGAGCAGGCCGCGATCCTGCGGCTCTGCCAGGCACCCCTGTCAGTCGCCGAGATCTCCGCCTATCTCGGTCTCCCGTTCAGCGTCGTCACCTCACTTTTGACCGAATTACTCGCGACCGAACTGATCGAGTCGCGCGCACCCATCGTCCGCGCCACTCTCCCCGACAGGTCCCTTCTCGAAGCGGTGATGCATGGACTTCAGAAGCTCTGACACGATCACCGGCCCCCGCACCGAGGACGTCCTGCCCACCACGGCCACCGCCGCGGTGAAGGTCGTCATCGTCGGTGGATTCGGGGTCGGCAAGACCACCATGGTCGGTTCGGTCAGTGAGATCCGGCCTCTGACGACCGAAGAGACCATGACGCAGGCCGGCGTCGGCGTCGACGACAACGCCGGGGTGGAGAGCAAGACCGCCACCACCGTCGCCATGGACTTCGGCCGGATCAGCCTCAGCGAGGAACTGATCCTCTACCTGTTCGGCACGCCCGGCCAGGAACGCTTCTGGTTCCTGTGGAACGGCCTTTTCGAGGGCGCCCTCGGCGCCGTCGTCCTGATCGACACCCGGCGCCTCGAAACCAGCTTCGACGTCATCGGACGCCTGGAGGAGCGCGGAGTGCCGTTCGTCGTCGCCGTCAACACCTTTCCCGACGCCCCGCACCATCCGGTCGAGACGTTGCGGCAGGCGCTGGACCTGCCCGACGAAGTCCCCATGATCGACTGCGACGCGCGGCTTCGGGCGTCCAGCCGGGACGTGCTGATGACGCTCATGCGCTACCTGCACAGCCTGGCCGTACCCCTCGTATGACGTCCGGGGCGGCCGGCCGGACGATCCGGACGGCCGCCCCGGACGCAGGCCGTGTCGTGAAAGTCCCGCCTGTCCGGCGACGCCCGGCACGCACGCTCGCCGTGTCGTCGGGATCACCCCGGTACATCCAGTACCGGGGCGCCCCTCCGCCGTGCGACCGCACGCACCGGACGCCGCCGGACCCGCCCTCCGGGCGGACGGCGCTCCTTTCACCACACGACCTGGCCGCGCGGCGCCCGGGGCGTCCGGCGGATCCGGCCGGCCGCAGCGCGGCTCCGGTACGACGCGTCACCCCGACGCGAGGTACCGGACCGGGCGCGTGAGCCCGGCCGTGATCCGCCGGACACCCCCTCCGGTCCGTGTCCCCTCCCCGCCCGCGCAGCCCTCCCGCGCGACCCCTGAAAGCCTCATCACTGGAGCCACTGTGACAACCCCCTTCTCCCACGAACCCGGAGCGCCGACGGGAGCCGCCCCGCCGCCCGGATGCCCCGCCCACGGCCTCGGCCCCGGCGGGCTGCGCCGCTACTACGGCGCCGAGGTGGAGAACGACATCGTCGGGCTGAACGAGAAGCTGCGCGCCGAACACGGCAGCGTCGCCCCGGTGCTGCTCCACGGTGACGTACCCGCCTGGCTCGTCCTCGGCCACAGCGAGAACCTCTACGTCACCCGGACCCCCTCGCAGTTCTCCCGCGACTCCCGGCGCTGGCGCGCCCTGCAGGACGGCAGCGTGGGCCCCGAGCACCCGCTCGCGCCGATCTTCACGTACCAGCCCATCTGCGCCTTCGCGGACGGCGCGACCCACGAGCGCCAGCGCGGCGCGATCACGGACAGCATGGGCCGGATCGACACCCGCGGTGTGCGGCGCCACATCAACCGCTTCAGCAACCGCCTGGTCAACGACTTCTGCCTCAAGGGCACCGCCGACGTCGTCAGCCAGTTCGCCGAGCACCTGCCGATGATGGTCATGTGCGCGATCTTCGGTATGCCCGAGGAGTACGACGACCGGCTGGTGCAGGCCGCCCGCGACATGACGCGGGGCACCGAGACCGCCGTCACCAGCAACGCGTACGTCGTCGGCGTGCTCACCCGGCTCGTCGAGCGCAGGCGGGGCGCCCCGGAGTCCGACTTCGCCAGCTGGCTCCTCGAACACCCCGCCAGGATGAGCGACATCGAGGTCATCGAGCACCTCCGGCTGACGCTCATCGCGGCGTACGAGTCCACCGCCAACCTGATCGCCAACGTGATCCGGATGGTGCTGACCGATCCCCGCTTCCGGGCGCGGCTCAGCGGCGGCCACATGACCGTCCCCGAGGCGGTCGAGCAGACCCTCTGGGACGAGCCCCCCTTCTCCGCGGTCTTCGGCCGCTGGGCCGTCGGCGACACCGAGCTCGGCGGGAAGCAGATCAAGGCCGGCGACGCCATGCTCGTCAGCATCGCGGGCGCCAACAGCGACCCCGCCGTACGGCCCGACCTCAGCGCCTCCATGGAGGGCAACCGCGCCCACCTCGCCTTCAGCGGCGGTCCGCACGAGTGCCCGGGCCAGGACATCGGCCGCGCCATCGCGGACGTCGGCGTCGACGCGCTGCTCATGCGGCTGCCCGACCTCGAACTCGCGGTGGACGAGAACGAACTGCGCTGGATGGGCAACATCATGTCGCGCCATCTGACCGAACTCCCGGTCCAGTTCGCACCCAGCCCGCAGCAGGAGATCGACGACGAACCCATGACGTCGATGGCCGCCCGCTCCGCCCCCCGTAACGACTGGGAGATCTCGTCGCCGTCGCCGGGCGCCCCCGGCCGGCCGGCGGGCGGGCAGGAGGCCGCCGCGGCCCCGGCCGACGGCGCCCCGGCCCCCGCGATCCCGGAGCAGCGCACGCAGAGCACCACGGGCCGCCTGTGGCAGGCCGTGTCCAGCTGGTGGAAGGGGTACTGACCGAGGGGCCCCGGGGCGTCCGGTGCCCCGGGGAACGCCCCGCGCCGAGCGGTTCCCGGCGCGGACGGCGCGCCGGAGTCCCCGCCCGCCGTCCCCGTGTCCGGGCGGGCCGGGCCCGGACCCGTACCATCGAGCAGCGTGAAGCTGACAATTCTTGGCGGTGGCGGATTCCGGGTCCCCCTGGTGTACGGGGCACTGCTCGGCGATCACGCCGAGGGCCGCGTCTCCCGGGTCACCCTCTACGACACGGACCACGACCGCCTCGCGGCCGTCGCCCGGGTGCTGGACGAACAGGCCAGGGGGGTGCCGGACGCTCCCGCCGTGCTGGCCACCACCGACCTCGACGAGGCCCTGAGGGGCGCCGACTTCGTCTTCTCGGCGATCCGGGTCGGCGGCCTCGCCGGCCGCGCCGCCGACGAGCGGGTGGCCCTGGACGCGGGGGTGCTGGGCCAGGAGACGGTCGGGGCGGGCGGCATCGCGTACGGACTGCGGACCGTTCCGGTCGCCGTCGACCTCGCCCGCCGCATCGCCCGGCTCGCCCCGGACGCCTGGGTCATCAACTTCACCAACCCCGCGGGCCTGGTGACCGAGGCGATGTCCCGGCACCTGGGGAACCGGGTCGTCGGCATCTGCGACACGCCCGTGGGCCTCGGCCGGCGCATCGCCCGGGTCCTCGGCGCCGATCCGGACCGCGCGTGGATCGACTACGCGGGCCTCAACCACCTCGGGTGGGTCCAGGGCCTGTACGTGAACGGGCAGGACGAACTGCCCCGGCTGCTCGCCGACGACACCCTGCTCGGCTCCTTCGAGGAGGGCAGGCTCTTCGGCACCGAGCTGATCCGCTCGCTCGGCGCCGTGCCCAACGAGTACCTGCACTACTACTACTTCAACCGGGAAGCGGTCCGCGCCTACCAGCAGGCCGAGCTGACCCGGGGTGCCTTCCTCCGCGAGCAGCAGCAGGGTTTCTACGCGCGGATGCGCGAACCGGGCACCTCGCCCCTCGCCACCTGGGACCGTACCCGCGCAGAGCGCGAGGCGACCTACATGTCGGAGAACCGCGAGGTCGCGGGGGCAGGGGAGCGGGCCGCGAGCGACCTGGAGGCCGGCGGCTACGAACAGGTGGCCCTCGCCCTCATGCGAGCGGTCGCCCGCAACGAGCGCACCTCGCTCATCCTCAACGTCCGCAACGGCAGCACCCTATCGGCGCTCGACGCCGACGCGGTGGTCGAAGTCCCCTGCCTGGTCGACGCGAACGGCGCCCACCCGGTGGCGGTCAGCCCGCTTCCGCTCCACGCGGCCGGGCTCGTCGCCTCCGTGAAGGCCGTCGAACGCGCCGTGCTCGAAGCGGCCGACAGCGGATCGCGCTCCGCCGCCGTACGGGCGTTCGCGCTGCACCCGCTCGTGGACTCCGTCGACGTCGCCCGCGAACTGGTCGACGCCTACACCCGGGTGCACGCCCAGCTTTCCTACCTCGACAGGCCCTGACCTGCCTTTCCTGCCTCGGCAGGCCCCGACCGGCTTTTCTGCCTCGGCAGGCCCCGACCCGCTTGATTACCTCGACAGGCCCCGACCGGCCACCGTGACGGTCCGGCCCGGCTCCCCGGCCGGACCGTCGGGGGCAGGGCCGCCGTCGGCCGGGGCGCGCCGGACACCGCCGAGCGCCGTCAGGTCGGCGAGCACCTCGGACGCGACCACCGGGTCCAGGCCGCCGAAGAGGTGGGTGTATGTCCCGTGGGGCCAGTGGTCCCCGGGCCGGTCACCGAGCCAGACCGCCTCCAGCCGCTGATCGGGGAAGGCCTGCGGGGAGCCGGCCACGATGCCCTCGTAGAACCCGACGACCAGGTACAGCTCCTCGCCGAGGCGCTTGGAGATCCACCCCACCACCCCGGCGTCCTGTGGCGCGCCCCGCTCCCAGCCGCGCCGCTCCAGGCCCAGCACGTCCACCGTGGGCACGGTGACGCCCTCGAACCGGGCCAGCCGGTTGCCCGTCCGCTCCTCGTCCGTCAGGGTGAAGACGGCGCGCTCCAGCTGGGGAAACGGCTGGGACAGCTCCCGGCGGGCGAAGAGCTCCGACCAGGCGGCCCGCTCGTCGCCGAGGCGGAGCGGATGAGCCAGCCGCACGGAGGCGTCGGCGGGCAGCGCGTACACGTCGTCGCGCACATCGGCGAACGTCCGGTCCTCCGCGACCCGGAAGGCGGTCGTCGTCCCCCGCGACTCGCCCAGCCACACCAGCCGCCGCACCAGATGCCCCACCAGCGGATGTGCGGCGAACAGCTCCTGGAATTCCCGCGCACTCCAGGACCGGCCCGAGACCATCGCGGCCTCCAGCCGTTGCACCTGCCCGGAGGCGACCGTGCGGACGTCCTTCTTCAGCGCCAGGAACCGCTTGCGCTCCGCCGAGGCCAGCTCCCCGTCGTCCCGGGCCGCCGGGGCCGGAAGATCCCTGCGGCGGTTCCCCGCCCCGTCCAGGACGTACGCGCCGAGGCGTTCGTCGAAGCCGACGGTGAAGCGGCGCGGGCCGTAGTCCACGACCGTCGAGCCGTCCGCGTCCAGCCCGAAGTCCGGCACCAGGCGGTCGGACAACTGCTCGGCGGTGAGGCCCAGAACCGCGGCCACCTCGGCGATCTTCTCCTGCGCACGCGTCTTCAGCGCCTTGAACTTCACGCGCTGCCCGATGCCGTGCAGATGGAGCAGGGCCACCTCGCTGCCGATGGCCGCCAGCACGTCCAGCCCCTCGACCGCCCGGTGGTGCGCGCCCTCGCCCGGCCAGGCGCGGATGACCGGCGTGAGCCGCCGGACGGTCTCGTCGTCCCCGACCTCGCCGAGCGCGTAGAGCGCCCAGGACTCCCTGGCCGGCAGCCGCGCGTCGAGCCACTGTTCGAAGACCGCCCAGGCGAACTCGGCGAGCGAAGCGGGCGCGACGGCCTCGCGCAGCGCCGCGACACCCGGGTAGACCTCGCTCGGCCGGCAGAGCGCCAACATGGTCAGGCCATTGCGCACCACCTCGGCGGGCAGGGCCTCGCCCTCATGTGTCAGAAGCTGCGGAAGCAGGCCCGGCTCGGCCCAGTTCGGCAGGACCGGCAACTTGGCGGGCAGCGCGTGCTCCAGCGGATCGGCCACCAGCAGCACCTCGACGGAGCGCAGCGCGTCCGCGCCGTACCGGGCGGCGGCCTCACGCACCGTCGCCCCGCCGTGCACCGCGGCTATCTGGAGCAGCGCCCGCTCGGCCGCCCGCCGGGGAGCGCCGGGCCCGCCGACCGCGTCCGGCACCAGGAACACCGCCGCGGCACCGCCGTGCCGTGCGAACCACGCGCGGGTCGTCGCGGCCGTGGACTTCAGCCGGGCCGCCCAGTCCGCCATGTGCCGGGCGACGGCAGCGTCGGCGAACGGCAGGAACAGCGCCGCCATGGTGCTCGGCTGCCGGGGGACGGTACGCAGCAGGAGCGGCAGCGCGTCGATCCCGAAGCGGGCGACGATCGGTCTGAGGGTGTCCGCCCCGTCCCACAGGTCCGTGGGCGCCCAGGTGGCCAGGGCCGGCGCGACGCGCTCCACCGGCGCGTGCAGGAAGATCCACGCGGGCCGGAGTCCGGTACTGCCCAGCCCTTCGAGCTGGGAGGAGATCACCTTCTCGTAGTCGCCGCCGTGCTGCGGACGGGTGTACCAGGTGGAGCAGCGCGCCCACGTCTCTTCCTCGCCCGGGAGCCAGCGCAGCTCCGGCGCGGGCAGCGAGGCCGCGCCGGTGCTCACCGGGGTGGCGGCACCGGTGCGCGGTCGGGTCCACGGTGGCCGGGTGAGCACCGCCGGCAGGGACGCGGGGGAGGCCTCCGGGAAGCGGGACACCGGGTTCAGCAGCGGGCCGACGACCTCAGCGAGGTCCGCGGGGAGGCCCGGCAGCAGGGAGGAGACCAGCGGGCGGTGGGTGTTGATGTGGGCGTGCAGCAACTGCCGCGAGGCACGGGACCGGGTGGCGGCGCCGTACCGCACGTCGGCGGAGAGCAGCCGCAGGGCCCGCACCGGGTAGCGGCGCATCGCGTCGAGCAGCGCCGCGCGGACCTGCTTCAGCTCCTTGTGGTGGAGCAGGACGTTGAACGCCTCGTCCGTGGGGAGTTCGGCGAGTGCGGCGGAGACCGCCTTGACACCCTCGGCGTAGTGGTTGCCGTGGTCGAGGTACTTCCGGAGCATCGGCGCGACGGCCGTCCCGATGCCGTCGGCGAGCGTCGCGATCACGGCGAGCGTGTGGTCCGGACGGTACGACAGCCTCGCCAGCTGGTCGGCCGACGTCAGCGAGCAGAGCACCATGCGCTGCAGGACGTAGTGGTCCTCGGCGAGTACGGCGGGCTCCGACAGGAGGGCGGCGACCCACTCCCGCTCGCTCGGGGCCAGGAAGGCGGCGGTGATCCGCTGGTGGCTGTCCCGGCGGGCCGCGCCGAGCGCTGCCACGACCGCGCGGTAGGTGTCCTCGTCCGCGGCGGCGATGCGGGCGCGGGCCCGCGCGGCCACGTTCAGCGAGCCGTGGTGCCAGTGCAGGGACGAGGAGAGGGAGACACGCTTGAGCGCGCCCTTCACCCGCCGTCCCAGGGCGTGGTAGCTGTGCGCTTTGATCGTCTGAAGCTCCTGGGCCGCCCTGGCGGCGAACGGCAGCCCGTGGTCCGCCACCCAGGTGTCCACCCAGCACGAAGGGGCGGTCTCCCCGAGGGAGACGACGGCCGCCAGGGCGGCGGCCCCGACCGGGGAGGGACTGCCGGCGAGGTGGGCCCGGGTGGCGTCCACCAGGTCCGGGTCCGATCCCGGCTCCGTGAGGATCAGCTCGATCCACGCGGCTTCCCCCGCGATCCGCTCCCCGACCTGCGCCAGGGCATCCTCGCTCGGCCGGTTCAGCGGGCGGACGCAGCCGCCCCTCCGGGGGTAGAGCACCCGGCGCCAGCTCAGCGGTAGTTCGAAGGTGTCCTCGTCCGGCAGCGCGGCCGTCCCGTCCGCACCCGCCGTCCCGGACGCTTCCGGGGGCCGGGGCCCCGTCGGCGCGGACGCGCTCGCCGCCACCTCCTCGTACCCCTTGCGCTCCTTCGCCACTATGGTCCTGCGCACCTGGGCGTGCGCGGCCTCTTCGGAGGCGTACTCCGTCGTCCGGGTGCGTCCCTCCGACCCGCAGCGGCCGTACCGGACGGTGACCGCGACGCCGACCACCCCGGTCTCCCAGAACTTCGACGCAGTGCCCTCGACCAACTCCCAGCGCCGCATCCGCCCCGCCCCCTCAACCCCCGTACGGCCCGCCGAGCGGCGGGTCTCCCGATCGCTGTCTTCATTCTGGAACCGACCACTGACAGTGCCGGGCGGCGGCGGGCCGCCGCCCGGGGACCCGAGGGCCGGCGGACCGGACCGGGGGAGCCCCTCAGGGCGCCGTGACCGCCCGCCGACGGCCCGGCGCTCCCCAGCTCGGCGTGACCCCGGCCACCTGGCACACCATCAGGAAGAGCGGGATCGGAGGCGTGTACGGGGTGCGGCTGTCCGGCCCGTGGATGAGCCGGGGCCGTGGCACCGGTACAAAGCCTCCCGCGGCATAGGCGACCGGCTCGGGCCAGTCCAGGTCCTGGTCGGAGCCCGCGGGCACGATCCACCACCACACGTCGGCCGCCGCGAACACGCAGCCGGTGCGGGGAAGATGCGACATCAGGTGGAAGCCGTGCCGGGCCGGGACGCCCACCGCGTCGTACCCCAGAGTCGCGCACAGCTCCGGCGGCAAGGGCAGCCGCGCCCGCGCGGGACCGGCGCCGCCGCCGTTCCCGGCCGTCCCGCCCTCGGCGGTCCCGCTCTCGGCGGTCCGGGAAGCGTGCCGGCCCGCGCGCAGCCGGACCAGCGCGTCCCTCAACACGGCTGCCCCGCACCGTGCGCCAGCTCCGACCAGACAACCCGCCCGGACGCGTCCTCCGCGTCGTGGGAGCCCCACGCCTGGCTCAGGGCGTCCACCAGGAACAGGCCCCGCCCGTGCTCGTCGTCGGAGGAGACGCGCAGCCTCGGGCCGCCGGTGAGCCGCCCCTGGTCCTGGACCGCTATCCGCAACAGGTGATCGAGGCGCCTGAGTTCGCAGACGACCAGCGCGCTCGCGGTGTGCACCACGGCGTTGGTGACCAGCTCGGAGACGATGAGTGCAGCAGTGTCGCGCAGGTCGCCCCGGAGCTTCCAGACCGCGAGCCTGTCCCTGGTCAGCCTGCGCGCCCCGGCGGCCGACGCCGGTCTGGCCGGCAGGGCGAAGCGGAAACGGAGCGCCTCGGCCCCGGAAGGGGAGCCCGGGGGACGGGGGATGAGCGCACTGCCAGGTGCCACGACCGAATCCTCACAGTGGTTGCCGCGTCAGGTCCGGACCTCGACGCATCGGGGGAGGGGCGGACGTGACCAAGTGAATTGGTTCAATCACCAACTCTCCCCCTGACGCGGACACTTGGCAAGGGGCACTCTGAAAATTACAGAGTGCCCGTGTCTTTGTCGTCAGCCGCATGGCACACTGCTGACAGAAGAGACCATCGGAGGTCCGAAGTGAGCGAGCCTCGGTCAGCCCCGACCGTGGGGCAGGTCGTCCTCGGCAGGCGCCTGCAGGACCTGCGGGAGCGTGCCGGGCTCACCCGCGACCAGGCGGCCAAGGTGCTCCGCGTCGCGTCCGCCACGGTCCGCAGGATGGAGACGGCCGAGGTCGCCCTCAAGATTCCTTACGTGCAGGCCCTGTTGCGCGCCTACGGGATCGGCGAGGAAGAGTCGGACGCCTTCGTCGATCTCGCCGAAGAGGCCAACAAGCCCGGCTGGTGGCAGCGTTACCACGACGTGCTGCCCGACTGGTTCAGCATGTACGTCAGCCTGGAGGGCGCGGCGAGCCTGCTGCGCATGTACGAACCGCACTTCGTGCCAGGCCTCCTCCAGACCGAGGACTACGCCCGCTCCGTGATGCTGGGCGGTGCGGTCGGCCAGTCCCAGCCCGGTGACATCGAGCGGCACGTCGCCCTGCGCATGGAGCGGCAGAGCCTGCTCGCCAAGGCGGACGCCCCGAGGCTCTGGGTGGTCATGGACGAGACCGTGCTGCGGCGCCCGGTCGGCACCCCCGAGGCCATGCGCGCGCAGATCGACAAGCTCCTCGAAGCCTCCGAACAGACGCACATCACACTGCAGATCGCGGAGTTCGCGACCGGCCACCACCCGGGGACCTACGGACCGTTCGTGCTTTTCCGCTTCGGCGTGCCCGAACTGCCCGACATGGTCTTCAGCGAGTACCTGACCGGCGCCGTCTACTTCGACACGCGCCCCGAGGTGGCCTCCTACCTCGAGGTCATGGACCGCATGGCGGCCCAGGCCGCGACTGCACGACGCACGAAGGACATCCTCCGGGATTTCCGCAAGGAGCTGTGATGAGCGACATCTACAACGGCATGCCGGCCCGCGCCCTCGGTGCCGAGGGCTGGTCCAAGCCCTGGAGCGGAGGCAACGGCGGCAACTGCGTCGAGACCATGAAGCTGGCGGACGGCAGAGTCGCCATCCGCCAGTCCGCGGACCCCGACGGCCCGGCGCTCATCTACTCCACCGGCGAGATGGCCGCCTTCATCCAGGGCGCCAAGACCGGCCAGGCAGACTTCCTGCTGACCTGACCTGACCTGACCCGACCTGACCTGACCTGACCCCTGACCACACCTGACCCTGACCTGGGGAGCCGTATCCCCACCGAACGTCATCTCTGATCCTCCCTGGACGGGAATGGTTCCGAGTGGGGTGGGGCCGTCATGGGGCCGCCTTCCCGCACGACCGTGAGTCCGCGTACCGGACCGCGCGTCCGCCTCGGCCGGTGAGCGGCCGGGAACGAGCGGCGGGGCCGAGCAGAGTGATCCTGTCCGGCCCCCGCTGCCATCCGTCGGCGGGCGCGCGAGCGGCTTCGACGGTTTCAGAGCCGCTCCACGGCCGGGTGCAGAACCGGACTGCTGGCGCCCTGGTCCGGCGTCGGTTCCGGGGCGGGGCGTGGCCCGGCCAAGGTGGTGCAGCGGGCCCAGATCAGAAGAGTGAGCGGGTAGACGGCGTATCCCACGCGGGTTGCCGGAGACAGCAGGATGGCGATGGTGAGGCCGAGCGCGAGCCGGTGGGCGGCGGCCGCGGTGGTCGTCGGCGGCCGAACGATGAGGGAGAGGGCTGTGGCAAGGGCGCCGACGCCTATCAGAGCCACGGCGATGGTCTTGCCGTGGGGCAGTGCGGCAGCCAGGAGGGCGCCCAGGAGCGGGCTGGCGGCGGTCGAGGCCGTATCGCTCAGTCCGAAGGGGTAGAGCACCGCGTTGTCGAGGAAAGCGTGCGGATCGGCCAGGAGCGGCGGCGCGACCACCACGGCCGCCGCGGCGACCGCCACCGCAGCCGCGGTCCTGGCCGCGCGTGATCCCCTGGTCGCGGCCAGGAGGACGACGACGACGGGTATGGCCGGCCACGCGGTCCACTTCAGGATGGCTGCCGCTCCCAGTGCCAGACCCGCGCCCACGGAACGGCCCCGGTGCGCGTATGCCAGGGCCAGAAGAACGAAGGCCACGACCACGGGATCAACCCCGCCGATGGCCAGCGGCAGCGCCACCACGGGGCAGGCCGCGATCCATGCCGCCCCCGTCACCGCCGTGCGTCGGGCCTGCGGCCGGCCCTTGGCCAGCACGGCCACGGCAGCGGCCAGCGCGGCGACGAACCCGGCCAGATTCCACAGGCGGGCACTGGAGAACACCGTCTCGCCGAACAGCGCGTGGGGGAGCCCGAAGAGGGCCATGCCGGGCAGGTAGGGGTTGAAGTCACGCACCGCGACCGGATGCGAGAGGTAAGGGGTGCCGGTCTCCAGGAAGTGCTGGGCGGACCGTTCGACGACGCCGACCTCCATCTGCTGCAGGCCCACGGCAGTCAGCCACACCAGCGGCACCGCCAGCGCGCCGACGACGCCGATCAGGGCCACCGCACGGGACCACTGGGCACGGGAACCCAGCGACACCAGCGCGGCACAGGCATAGGCGACAGCAGCGGCAAGTCCCCACCGGTGCTGCGACGTGTTCGAAGCGGAAGCGAGTCCCACGCCCAGGGCCATCAAGGAGCTCGCCGCCAATGCCCACAGGTCCCACCGGCGGACGGTCGTGCTGGAGCGACGACCCGGACGTCGACCGGAAGCATCGGGAAATTGTGATATGTGCATGTAAAGGGGCCTTGGCTAGAAAGTCGTCCGCACAAGCGAACGGACGCGCGGCAAGAGGTTGGATGCGCCGGCGAAACGGGCGCCCGCTGTCGGGCGGTCGGCATGGCGCCCCGCGTGGCGTGAGGAGCGTTCCAGCGCACGCTGATCCGTGCCCCGGCGTCTTCCCCGCACAAGAGCGCACGGGCCGCGCCCGACACCCCTCATCCAAACCAGTGCGGGCCCGGGGGACCAGGAAGTTCGACCGGTAGATGGAGCGGCCCGCATACTTCTGCCGGTGAGTACTGCCGGTGGGTACGCCGCGTTCCGGCCGGGCCACGCAGACCAGGGGGACCACAGCTGTGAGCGACAAGACGTTCGGCGAGCGGCTGCACGCACTGCGCACGGGAGCGGGCATCAGCCAGGAGCGGCTGGCGCAGCGGGCGGGGATCAGTGTGCGGGCGCTGTCGGACATGGAGCGCGGGCGGACGCGGGGGCCGCGGCAGAGCACGGTGGAGGCATTGGCCGCGGCCCTGGGAGTGGACGGCGTCGCGGGCCGTGAGCTGGAGGACGCCGCCCGGTCGGGCCGTCCGCGGAGCGTCGGCGGGGCGGGGCCCAGGCCGTCGGCCGGGACGGGACCGGGCGCGGGGCTGCCGGCCGGGCACGGGCTGTCCTTGCCGCGTGATCTCGGTGATTTCACCGCCCGCGGTCCCGCCCTGGCCGGGCTGCGGGTCCTGGCCGAGCACCTCGATCCCGCCCGGCCGCCGGTCGCCGTGATCTGCGGGCAGCCCGGGCTGGGCAAGACCGCCTTCGCCGTGCACGCCGCCCACGCTCTGGCACCTCGTTTCCCGGACGGGCAGTACGCCGTCGACCTGCGCGGCATGGACCCGAAGCCCACGCCGCCGCGCGAGGTGCTCGCCCGGCTCCTTCACGCACTCGGCGTGGCCGAGACCGCTCTCCCGGCCGCCACCGACGAGCGCAGCGGTCTGCTGCGCTCGGTGCTGCGCGAGCGCCGGGTGCTGCTCCTTCTGGACAACGCCGCCGACGAGGACCAGGTCCGCCCCCTCCTGCCCGGCCACGGCGCCTGTCTGACCCTGGTCACCAGCCGCCGCTCGCTGGCCGGCCTGGAAGCCGTCCACCGCACGGAGCTGGCGCTGCTGCGCCGGGAGGAAGCGGTGGAACTCCTCACCCGCGTCATCGGGCCGGAGCGGGTCGAGCGGGAGACTCAGGCCGCCCGCGACCTCGCGGAACTCTGTGGGTACTTGCCCCTGGCCGTGCGCATCGCCGCCCAGCGCCTGGCCTCCCGGCCCGGCGAGACCCTGGCGAAACTCGTGGCCCGGCTCACCGCTCACGGGGACCGCCTGGACACCCTGCAGGCAGGCTCCCTGCAGATACGGTCCGCCTTCACCTTGTCGTACCGTCAGCTCAGTCCGGCCGTCCGCACCGTCTTCCGCCGCGCCTCACTCGCCTGCGGCCCCGACTTCAGCCCCACCACCGCAGCCCTCCTGGCAGGCATACCCCCACGCCAGGCCGCGCGCTGCCTGGAACGGCTGACCGACGCCGGACTGCTCCAGCCCCACTCCACCGCCGACCGCTACCACTTCCACGACCTCCTGCGCCTGTTCGCCACCGAACAACTGGCCGAGGACGACGATCCCACCCGGATCGCCGCCGCCCAGGACCGGGCCGCCCACTGGATCCTGCGCCGGGCCACCACCGCCGCCCTGCGCTTCGACGCCGACCGCCACCAAAACGCGCCCGAAGGCGACCCCGACCCGGCCACCGCGCCCACCGACCGCGAGCAGGCCCGGATCTGGCTGGAGGCCGAGCGGTCCCAGTGGCTCGCCGCCCTGGGGCACGCCCAGGCGGCAGGCCGCCACCAGCAGGTCGTCGACGCCGCCGAAGCGATGCACTGGTTCTCCGACGTGACCGCGCACTGGGAGCTGTGGGCGGAGGTGTTCCAGCGGGCCGCCGACTCCGCCCGGGCGCTCGGCAGCAGGCGCGACGAGGCCGTCCACCTCAACTACCTCGCCTGGGCCTACAACTTCTGCCTCCACGACTACCCCGCCGCCCTGGCCGCCGCGCGAGCCGCCCTGGCCGCGGCCTACGAGGCCGCAGACCAGCTCCAGGCGGGATGGGCCCTGGGCTACGAAGCAGGGGCACTCCGCCGGCTCGGCCGGACCGACGAGTCCATCGTCCGGCTGCACGAAGCAGCCGTCCACCTCAGGGACCACACGGACGCGCGAGTCCGCCTCGCCGAACTGACCATTCTCATTACCCTGGGCCAGCACCTGCGCTACGCCGACCGTGCGGACGAGGCCCTGGTCATCCACCGGCGCAGCGAGGCTCTCTGCCTCGCCGGGGTGCCGGGGGTGCCGGACGACCTCATCGCATCTTATGTGGCGCAGACCCGTCATCACCTCGGCAGCGACCTCATGGCCCTGGGGCGATGGGGTCAGGCCGAATCCCCTCTGCGTGCCGCCTTGGCCCACTGGGAGGCGGGCCGGATGCCTGCCTGGAGCGAACCCGTCCGCCTCGACCTCGGCATCACCCTGCGCCATCTCGACCGCCACGACGAGGCACGCGCGACGTTGACCACGGCCCACCGCACCCTCGTCGGGCTGAACAATCCCCGCCACCGCGAAGCCGCCGACGAACTGGGCCACGTCACCGCAGGTTTCAACATCGCCGGCCAGCCGATCGGCTGAGACGCCTCGTTCCTCAACCTGTGGCGCGCTTCGGGCGATGCGGGGCAGAGTGGGCGGCATGACAGACAGCTCCAGCCACGGCCCCGATCCGGGAGACGTGGACGACCGCCGGGCGATCGAACACCTCCTCGGCCGTCCGCTGAACCGGGCGTGGCCGGCGGGCGCGCTGGAACCGGGCAGCCGGGTCACGGTCGTTCGCGCCGAGGACTGGGACGGTCCCTGGCAGACCGAGTTCGCCGGGGCGATCGACGCCATGGCCGCGCCCGAACCCAATGAACATGCCCAGTCGCTCGACGGCGAACTGCTGTACTGGGTCACCTTCGACGCACCGCAGTACGACTGCGACGGGGCCGGCCCCTATCGCAAGGCCCGGATCTGGGGCCGGTACCTACGGGCCGAGCAGGGGACCGAAGCATGCCGAGCCAACGGTCCTCAGTGACCTGAACCCGTCGAATGCCGCGACCGGGGCACCTCTTCCAGCAGCGTGGCGCTGTCACCGGGGTCCAGGGCCACCGCCCGCAGCCGCTCGAACAACGACCGGTAGCGCAGGGTCTCCTCCTCCGCATCCAGGAACACGTCACCGGCCGGGGTGTCCGCCCAGACCAGCTCCGCGTCCCGCGCGTCGGGGAAGTCCAGGTGGACGAAGCTCCCGGCCATTCCGGCGTGGGCCCCCGCGCCGAAGGGGATCACCCGCACCTCCACCCCGGGCTCCCGCCCGATCCGAACGAGGTGCTCGGCCTGCTCGCGCATCACCTCGGGCCCGCCGACCGCCCGCCGCACGGCGGCCTCGTCCACGACCGCGCGAAGCCTCGGGCCGTCCGCCCCGGCGAGCAGGCTCCGCCGCTCCATCCGTACCCGGACGCGCTCGTCGACCTCCGCCCGCCCGGCATCGGGCAGCATGCCCCGGGTCACCGCCCGGGCGTAGCGCTCGGTCTGCAGCAGCTCCGGCACGCACATCGATTCGTAGGCGCGCACCGTGCTCGCCTCGGCCTCGAACCCGAGGTACGCGAGGTAACCCTCCGAAAACCCTGCGAACCCGGCGTACCTGCCGGGCCCCGCCGCCCCGGACGGCTCCGCGCCGTAGGGCCGCGGCCGGCTCCGGTCGTCCGCGAGCCGCTGAGCCGCCAGCAGGTCCGCGCGCTGCGCCTCGCCTGCCCCGTACGTCTCCATCAACGCCGCCAGGGTCCGCCGCTGCGGACGGGCGCGCGCCTTCTCGATCCGGTACAGCGTCGCGACGTTGATTCCGGTGCGCCCGGCGACCTGCTCGCGCGTCAGCTCCGCCTCGGCGCGCAGCCGCCGCAGGAGTGCGGCGAGCCGCCGCAGTCTGACGACCGGGGGTGGAGTCTGCTGCCTGTCCGACACGTTGCGCGCCTTCCTGTCCCGGGGGAACGAGAGTCTGGCCGGTGACGGGGCCTCACCTCAAACCGGCAGGAGACGCGCAGGGGAGGCGGGCGGACAGAACGCAACGATGCAGAACGCAATCTTTGCGTTCCAGGCCTCGGGCGGTGCATGCTGAGGAACGGCATCACGCACCGTGCGTGATCCACCACAGGGGCGGGAGAGGTGCGGACATGGCCGAGGACGCACGGGCAGGCGGACGGACAGCCGGGCGGGACCGATGACGATTCCCCCGCACTGCGTCGACTGCGGCGGCCCGGTTCTCGGCGAGGCGGTGGTCGTGGTGTACGGCGACAACGCGACCGGCGCCCGCGCGCACGGGTACGCACATCCGGCGGGATCGCCCGACTGCACGCGTGCGCCGTCCACCCGGGCGGGCAGGCGGCGACGGCTGACGGCCGGAAGCGCGGAGCCCCCGCAGCGGTGGTGAGGCCCGCCGTCGGCACGAGGCGCATGCCGCGACCGGCGACAATGGGCGCATGTCACGACGCACCGCCCGCCGCAAACCGCCCGTCCCCGCCGCCCCGCACATCACCCCGGACGCCCCCTGCCCCTGCGGCCGGCCGGCTCCGTACGGTGCCTGCTGCGGCCGGTACCACGCGGGTACGGCCGCCGCGCCCACCTGCGAGGCCCTGATGCGGTCCCGGTACGCGGCTTTCGTCGTCCGGGACGCCGGCTACCTGCTGCGTACCTGGCATCCGGCGACCCGGCCGCCGGCCGTCGAGTTCGACCCCGGCACGCGCTGGGAGCGGCTGGAGATCCTGGACACCACAGAAGGCAGTGCCTTCCACACGACGGGCACCGTCACCTTCCGGGCCCACTGGACCGAGGGCGGACGCCCCGGCAGCATGCACGAACGGAGCACCTTCGTCCGCCACGAGGGCGCCTGGGTCTACGAGGACGGCGAGTTCCCGGACGACGAGTGAGTCCCACCAGTGCGCCCAGTGGGGTCCGTCCGGCGCCGGCCCGCCGTCAGACCGCCGTGCCCACCGGCGTGGGCGCGTGGTTCCGGGGGGCCGGGGCGAGTTCGGCCGCCAGGTCCTCCGCGAGGAGCTGCTTGGCGATGACGTCGACGGCCGCTCTCAGCTGCCGGTCGTCGGGCCGTGCGCCGTCCTCCGCCAGCCGTTCGTTGAGCCACCGGGCCCAGGCGGAGGTGATCGTGGCGGCCTCCCGCCGGCCCGCCGCGGTGTGCTGGAAGAGGCGCCCGTCGCCGGTCAGATAGCCTTCGTCGATCATCCGGTCGAACACCGGGACCAGGACCTCCGGGGGCAGCCGGTGGCGGGTCGCGATCAGCCCGAGACCGGCGTGCCCGACCATCCGTGTGAACAGGTCGACCTGCATGACGGCCCAGGCGCCCGCCATGTCCAGCCGGGTGTCGGACGCGTCGACGATCCGCCGCGCCGTGTCCGGGCGGGCGCCGTGCAGGATCTTGGCCACCGAGAACTCCAGGACCCGGTCCGGGTTCCCGCTCATGGGCTGGGCGAAGCCCTCGCCCATGTCGGTCGATCCGGCGCGCGCCGAGTCCCGCAGCTTGACCTCCTTCAGGAACAGCGCCACCACGAACCCGATCAGCGCCACCGGCACCGTCCAGAGGAAGACGGTGTGGATGGTGTCCGCGTACGCCTGGGCGAGCGGCGCGGACTGGGCGTCGGGCAGGGCGTGCAGGCTCAGCGGGTTCTGCGAGGCCGCGGTCAGCGTCGCGGGATCACCGCCCGCCCGCGCGGCCTCGGCCACTCCCTGCTGGAGGTTCGGCCCCAGCGAGTTGGCGTAGATCGTGCCGAAGACCGCCGTGCCGAAGGAGCTGCCGAGGGTCCGGAAGAAGGTCACGCCAGAGGTGGCCGTACCCAGGTCCGCGTAGTCCACGGTGTTCTGCACGGCGATCGTCAGGACCTGCATCGACAGCCCGATGCCGAGACCGAGCACGAACATGTGGACCGACTCCAGGAACACCCCGGTGTCCGGGCCCATCAGGGACATCAGGAAGAGCCCGGCGGCCATCACCAGCGAGCCCACGATGGGGAAGATCCGGTACCGGCCGGTCCTGCTGACGGTGTTGCCGCTGAAGATCGAGGCGATCAGCAGTCCGATGACCATCGGGAGCGTCCGGACGCCGGAGATCGTCGCCGAGTTCGCGTCCACGTACTGGAGGTAGGTGGGGAGGAAGGTCATCGCCCCGAGCATCGCGAAGCCGACGATGAAGCTCAGGATCGCGCAGACCGTGAAGACCGGGTTGTGGAAGAGCCGCATCGGCAGCATCGGTTCCTTGGCCCGGCTCTCCACCCGCACGAACAGGGCGAGCGCGACGAGCCCGCCGACGAAGAGGCCGATGATGACGGGGGAGCCCCAGGCGTACTCGTTCCCGCCCCAGCTCGTCCCGAGGATCAGCGCGCTCGCACCGACCGCCACCAGGGCGATGCCCAGGTAGTCGATGACCGGCCGGCCGGCGGCTCGCACGGACGGAATGTTCCGGGCCGCCGCGATGACCACCACGATCGCGATCGGCACGTTGACGTAGAACGCCCAGCGCCAGGTCAGATGGTCGGTGAACACCCCGCCCAGCAGCGGGCCGACGACCGTCGACACACCGAACACGGCCCCGATCGCGCCCTGGTACTTGCCGCGTTCGCGCAGCGGGATCACGTCGGCGATCAGCGCCATCGAGGTCACCATCAGACCGCCCGCGCCGATGCCCTGAAGCCCGCGCCAGATGATCAGCAGCAGCATGTTGGAGGCCAGGCCGCAGAGGAACGAGCCGGTGATGAAGACGATCGCCGAGACCTGGAACACGAGCTTGCGCCCGAACAGGTCACCGAACTTGCCGACCAGCACCGTGGCGACGGTCTCGGCGAGCAGATAGGCGGTGACCACCCAGGACATGTGGGCCGCCCCGCCGAGGTCCGAGACGATCGTGGGCAGCGCCGTGCCCACGATCGTCTGGTCCAGCGCCGCGAGGAGGATCCCGAGCACGATCGTCGCGAAGACGATGTTGCGGCGGCGAGGGTCGAGGACGGGCGGCGCGGCGGCGCTCGGCGCCACCGGAGCGGTCTCGCTGCTGGCTGTGGTCACCTTCGCACCCTCACACCGGCCCCGTTCGCCCGCATGCCGGACGGAGCCGGACGAGTCAGGCGAGGATGGCCGCCACCGACTCGGCCATCCGGCTCACGAACGCCTCCCGCACCTCCTCGGAGACCCGGTCGAGCGACAGGAACGGGTTGAGGTCCTCCAGTTCGACCAGGAGGAGCCCGCCCTCCGCCGTCCGGCAGGCGTCCACGCGCTGGATGCCGTGGCTGAGGGTGTTCCACTCCACGAACGTACGGGCGAACTCCAGGTCCGCCCGGCTCGCCTCCCACGGCTCCAGCACCCAGCGCCGGTCCGGGTGGGGGGCGTACAGCGCGTACTGGAAGGCGTGGTCCACGAAGTAGAAGGAGACCTCGTGGCGGAAGTCGATCCGGGGCTGCACCAGCAGGGTCCCGTCGTCCGCCGGGTCCAGCTCGGGCCGGGGTACGAAACGCAGCCCCTCGGAGTCCGCGCCCAGCTTCGGCTTCACCACGTACGACTGAGCCGCCGGCAGCCGCCCCAGATCGGCGGCCCGGTCCACGGTCGGTATCACCGGCAGCCCGGCCCGGTCCAGGTCCACCAGATACTGCTTGCCCGCCATGTCACCGCTGCCGTCCAGCGCGTTGTACACCGGTATCGCCAGCTCCAGCGCCCGCCGCCGGAACGCCTCGTACGCCTGGGGGTAGTGCAGCACAGGGCCGCTGTTGCGCACGACCACGCCGTCGAAGCGGTCCAGCAGCGCCGCCGCATCCCGGGGGTGGCAGAGCGCCAGGTCGAAACGGGCACGGAGGCGGGACGTGAGGAAGATGTCCTCGTCGCAGTAACGCCTGCCGCGCGCCTCGTAGGCCAGATCGGTGACGAAGAGGACGGACGGGCGGCGGGCGCCGGAGATGCGGGTCATCGGTCTTCCCCAAGGGTGACGGAGCGGGTGGTGGATCAATAGCCTGGACGCCGGTGACCGTTCTCGACCGAGGAGCGCCCATGTCTTCCGCCCCGCGCGCGTCGCACGCATCGCCCGCGTCGCCACTGCCGGACATTCTCTCGCCCGCCTTCGCCGCCGACCCCTACGGGGCCTACCGGATCATGCGCGAGCAGGCCCCGCTGATCCGGCACGAGGCGACCAACAGCTATCTCGTCTCCCGGTACGAGGACGTCGAGCGGGTCTTCCGCGACAAGGCCCAGGAGTTCACCACCGAGAACTACGACTGGCAGCTCGAACCCGTCCACGGCCGGACCATCCTCCAGCTCGGCGGCCGGGACCACGCCGTGCGCCGCGCGCTGGTCGCCCCCGCCTTCCGGGGCGCCGACCTCCAGGAGAAGTTCCTGCCGGTCATCGAACGCGACGCCCGCGAACTGATCGACGCCTTCCGGCACACCGGAGAGGCCGACCTCGTCACCGACTTCGCCACCCGCTTCCCGGTCCTGGTCATCGCCGACATGCTCGGGCTCGACCGGGCGGACCACGACCGCTTCCACGACTGGTACACCTCCGTCATCGCCTTCCTCGGCAACCTCGCGGGCGACCCGCAGGTCGCCGCGGCGGGCGAGCGGACCCGCCAGGAATTCGCCGCGTACATGATCCCGGTCATCCGGCGGCGCCGGGAGGAGCCCGGCGACGACCTGCTCTCCGCGCTCTGCGCCGCCGAGGTCGACGGGGTGCGCATGAGCGACGAGGACATCAAGGCCTTCTGCAGCCTGCTGCTCGCGGCCGGGGGCGAGACCACCGACAAGGCCATCGCCTCGGTCTTCGCCAACCTCCTCGCCCACCCCGGCCAACTCGCCGCCGTCCGCGAGGACCGCTCACTGATCGACCGGGCGTTCGCCGAGACGCTGCGCTTCACCCCGCCCGTCCACATGATCATGCGCCAGACGGCGACGGAGGTGGAGCTCAGCGGCGGCACGGTTCCGGCCGGGGCTACGGTCACCTGTCTGATCGGCTCCGCGAACCGGGACGACACCCGCTACCGCGATCCGGACCGCTTCGACCTCTTCCGTACGGACCTCACCAGCACCACCGCCTTCTCGGCCGCCGCCGACCACCTGGCCTTCGCGCTCGGCCGGCACTTCTGTGTCGGCGCGCTGCTCGCCAAGGCCGAGGTCGAGACCGGCGTCGGCCAACTCCTGGACGCCATGCCCGACCTGCGCCTCGCGGACGGCTGCACCCCGGTCGAGCGGGGCGTCTTCACCCGGGGACCGGAATCCCTCCCGGTGCGGTTCACGCCGGTCGGATGAGCCCCCGGTCCGGGAGATGGGCTCCGGTGGCGGGGCCGTGCCACCGGAGCCCGGTCAGGTCAGCGGATGTGCCGCCCGGTGATCGCGCGGGCGATCACCAGCCGCTGGATCTCGCTGGTGCCCTCGAAGATCGTGTAGATCTTCGCGTCCCGGTACATCCGCTCCACCGGGTGTTCCCGGCTGTAGCCCGCGCCGCCCAGGATCTGTACGGCCTTCTCCGTGGCGGCGACCGCGAGTTCGCCCGCGCGCAGCTTCGACATGGAGCCCTGTCCGGCGTCGAAGGCCCGGTCGTTGCGGGCCATCCACGCGGCCTGCCAGATCAGCAGGCGTACCGCCTCGATCTCGGTACGGATGTCGGCCAGCGCGAACGCGATCGACTGGTTCTCCACGATGGGGCGGCCGAACGCCTCCCGCTGACCGGCGTACTCCAGGGCGTACTCGTACGCGGCGCGCGCGATGCCGAGCGCCTGGGCGCCGACGGTCGGGCGGCTGACCTCGAAGGTCGCCATCGCCGCCTGGGACTTGGCCGTCCGCCCTGTCGCCGTGCCGCCCTCGCGGGCGCGGGCGAGGCGGGCGTCCAGCCTCTCCTTTCCGCCGAGGAGGCAGTGGCCCGGCACCCGCACGTCGTCCAGGAAGAGGTCGGCGGTGTGTGAGGCACGCAGGCCCAGCTTCTTGACCGTGCGGCCCGCCTCCAGACCGGGGGTGCCGGGCGGCACGATGAAGGCGGCCTGGCCCCGGGCGCCGAGCTCCGGTTCGACGGAGGCGACGACGACGTGGATCTCGGCGATGCCGCCGTTGGTGATCCACGCCTTCTGGCCGGAGATCACCCACTCGTCCTTGGCCCCGTCGTACCGTGCCCGGGTGCGCATCGCCGAGACGTCGGAGCCGGCCTGCGGCTCGGAGACCGCGAAGGCGGCCACCTTCGGGTCGTCCTCGTCGCCGTAGCACTGCGGGACCCACTCGGCGAGCTGGTCGGGGGTGCCGGAGGCGAAGATCCCGGCGACCGCGAGCGAGGTGCCGAAGAGAGCCATGCCGATGCCCGCGTCGCCCCAGAAGAGCTCCTCGTTGGCGATCTGGAGGGAGAGGCCGGTCGGGTCCCCGTACATGTCGGCGAGCGACTCGAATCCGTAGAGCCCGATCCGTGCGGCCTCCTGGATGACGGGCCAGGGAGTCTCCTCCCGGGCGTCCCACTCGGCCGCCGCGGGCCGCACCACCTCGGCGGCGAAGCCGTGCACCCAGTCGCGCAGATCCCGCTGTTCCTCGGTCAGGGCGAGGGAGAAGAAGCTCATCGGATCACGCCTTCGGGATGTCGAAGTAGCGCGTGAGGCCCGCGGCCAGACCGACGTCCCCGGCGATCTTCAGCTTGCGCATCATGAACATGGTGACCGGATTGCCGTTGCCGGACACCAGTTTGAGGAACTCGGCGTCGCCCATCACCAGCGTGGTTCGGGGCTCGGCCGCCGAACGGCCGTGGGTGACTGAGCAGTTGCCGTCGGCGATGGCCGTCTCGTAGACCTCCTCGGTCTCCCCGGTGATCTTCCAGCGGATCAGGGCCTTGAGTCCCCCGGCGGCGTCCGGCCGGAACTGCTGCCGCATCCGGTCGAAGACCGCGTGGAGTATCCGTGTCCGGAGTTCACCGTGCATCACCTCGCCGAGCTGCTTGACGGACAGCCCCTTGACGATCCGTGCGAACTCCTCGGGCGAGACGGCCGAGAAGTCGAGCCGGGACAGCTCCTCGGTCAGCTCGCCGCTGCTGTGGTCGGCCACACCGTTTCCTTACTCCGGAGTAAACTTACTTTTGGGTAAGGTACGGCCGTCGCCGTGCGGTTCGCAAGCGGTCGGCCAGTGGGTGTGTGCGTGAGGTGCGGGCCCGGGTGGCCGTCAGCGCCAGGGGCCCGGACGGACCGTCAGTCCCGGATGGTGGGCGGCGAGCACCTTGTTGGCGCGCGCCAGGTCGGAGAGCGCCTGTTCGCGGTCGGCCTGGTCCTCGACGCCCAGCAGCGGGCCGCGGAACCTGCGGACCTCGCGCGCCGCGCAGTCGGCGTCGAACTCGGCCTGCAGTACGTGCGCCGGGACGCAGGCGCCGATCAGCGCCGCGACGCTGTCCGGAATCGGAACGGGCACGAGGAGGTGTGAGGCGGGCATGGGGGTTCCCTCTCGGTCGGTCGGCAGGAGGCGCTACGGTCGTGGTCGCCCCGAAGGGCATCCCGCGTCTCCTGTGTACGGCACACGGGTCCGGGTTTCTCGCCGGAACCGTCTTGTAGCCGCAACCGTTTGGGACTGACCGGCTATTTCCCCTTACTCGGGGGTAAGTTGACTCGTCGCGCACATTGTGGTGGTTGTCACCGTCGTGGGGTGCCGTCGCCGCCACGCGAGCGGAGGCGGAGCGCCCGCAGGACGGCCTCGGTGGAGAAACGGCTCTCGGGGTCGACCAGTTGATCGCCGAACAGGGACTCCAGGCTCCGCATGCGGTAACGGACCGTTTGCGGGTGGACGTCGAGCAGTTCGCCCATGTGGGCCGCGGTTCCCCGGGTGTCGAGCCAGATGCGCAGCGTCTCGATCAGCCGCTCCCGCCGGGTGGCGCTGAGGGCGGAGACCGGGGCCAGCTCCCGCTTCGAGAGCTGGTCCAGCAAGGCCGTGTCGGAGAGCAGCCACAGGGTGATGAGGTGGTCCTCGGCCAGCACCAGCGGGGCGTCGTCGATCACCCCCGTGTCCACCAGCTCAAGGAGCCTGCGGGCCCAGCGGATCGAGTCCGGGGCGTGGGACGGCGGGACCGTCAGGCCGACCGCCGCGTGCGCGCCCAGCAGTGCGTGGTCGAGCATGCGTCTTCGCGCGTCGTCGATCGGGCCCGGGATGAGCATGTTGGGCTGAGGGTCCGTCAGGTCGGCCAGCACGTCGCGGTCCAGTGCGAGACGCCCCAGGTCGGGGGAGGGGCGCAGGGCGACCAGGGTCACCTCCTCCGGCATGGTCCAGCCGGTCTGCTCGCAGAGTTCGGCGATCGCGCTGCGGGGCGCCGGGCGGCCCGTGAGGATCAGGTGCAGCAGGCGGCGGCGGAGCGTCTCGGTGTGGTCGTCGGTGGCGGCCCGTACCTCCAAGTAACCCTCGCGGGAGAGGGATTCGAGCTCGTCGACATAGGTGAACAGGGCGTCAGCGAAGGTCAGCATCATGGTGGGGGAGAGGTTGTAACGCCGTCCCACCTTCTTCGCCCGCCGTAAGGCGATACGGGCACCGAGGCGGTAGGCCCCCTGGAGCTGGTCGAGGCCCCTGCCCTCGTACGCCTCGAACCGGCCGAACCGCCGGCACATCTCGTCCCGCAACGGGGTGGGCGCGGACGGTCGCGCCACCTGTTCGACGAAGACGGAGATGCTCTGTTCCAGGCCGACCCGGATGCCCTCGCCGTGCGGGCTGTCGAAGAGCCGCGCGTACTCCGGGTAGGCGCGGGTGACCTCCAGGCCTATCTCGCGGATGAGGCTCGGAAGTTCGGGGCGGACGATCGCTGCGAACTCCTGGGGCAGTGGTCCCAGAGGTTCCCCGAGGTCCGAGGGCTGCGAGACTGCCGGCATGTTGCTTTACCCCTAGCTCTCACGTGCCCCGACGGCGGCGAGCAGGGGGAGAGCGCTCCCACATGCCGCCAGGTGCGTACCCATTGGAATCTTGAACATAGAGCACGTCCGAGCGTGTGGACACCGGTGCGACGACGGGAAGTACGCGGAGTGACTATGCCGGTGGCGACTTTGAGCCACTGGCGACCCGGAATCCGCCAGTCCCCTTCCCCGAAGGGCTTGGACGCGGCTTCGCGCGGGAATGTCGCCGCCGCCCGCGTGATAGCGCACGCGAGCCATAATGCCGCGGTGCTTTACCGGGGCGGGAGAGATCCGAAGGTTCGGTGCGCATTCCTCGGGGGTCCGTACTAATTCCGCCCGAGGAGCGATGTCGGCCGATCAATCATCAATCATCGCTCAGGGGTGCGCCGGTGCCGAGGCCTCATCAGGCCGGACCCTCTCCTGTCCGGCATCCCGCTCTGACATGGGAAGTTGTGAGCAATGGGGGCGCGGGTCGGCCCGGTGGGGGTTGGTGACACGATCTCGCGGACCGCGCGGTTGCTCACTTCTCGACAAGAACCGGGAGACGCTCGGCCGGCGCTTGCTCGCCGACCAATAAAAGTCCGGCCGAAAAACACTCTTCCGGAATTTCTTCAGCAAGGCTGTTGCGGAGGCACGTTACCCGCCCGTAGCGTCATCGGCGAACGCAAGCGGTCGAGCGGTCCGTCAGGGCGGGCCGCCACTTCACACCACCCTTGTCCCCCCCGGATTACCGCCTCTTTCCGGAGACGAGTATGTCCGGATCGGGATACTCTCCCCCGAAGGGAATCCATCGTGAACACCCTTGCACGTAGAGCCGCCGTCGTCCTCGCCGCCGGTGGCGCCGCCCTCGGCATGACCGTCTCGTCCGCTTCGGCCGGTGTCCAGGCGCCGTGGACGGTCACCCCGCCCGGCGCCTACACCGCCACCGCCTCCGGCCCGACGCTGAGCGTCCCGCTCGCCTCCCTCTACTGCACGTCCAGCACCGCGACCGGCAACCTGGCGTCGAGCACCACCAACACGGTCGGCACCATCAACACGGTCACCTTCACCGGGTGCAACCTGGCGGGGCTGAGCTTCACCGTGACGATGAACACCACGCCGTGGAACATCAACGCGCTGTCCAAGAGCGGCAGCATCGTGACCGGCAACGTCAGCAACGTCTCGGCGAAGATCTCCGGCGTCGGGTGCACCGCGACCTTCGCGGGTACGGTCAACGGCACCTACAACAACACCAGTTGGGTTCTGGGCCTGAACGGCACGGGCACGCTCAAGGCCACGGCCGCGAACTGCCTCGGCCTCATCAACGTCAACGACGTGGCCGCCTTCAACGCCAACTACCTGGTGAGCACCCACCCGGTGATCTCCTAGTACTCCCACGGCACATGAGCCTCCGGGCCGACGGTGAGCAGCGACCCTGCCACCGTCGGCCCGGATCGTGCGTTCTGCGGCCGTCCGGCGGACGCGGTGCGTGAAGGAACGGGCAGTACATGAATATCCCAGCGGAAGACAGGGCCAGGATGAGCGAGAAGACATCGGCGACCGCCTCGCGCAGATCCGTACGTCTGGCATCCGTCGCGGCCGTAGCCACCCTCGCCGGACTGCTGAGCGGTCCGGGGTCGGCGGCCGACGACGTGGACGCCAGTGCCGTGGTGACGTACGACTGCGATCTGCCGTCGGGCACGGTCCAGGTGCCGTTGGAGGTAAGGGGGACATTTCCGGCCACCGGCGAGGTGGACGTGCCGATGTCACCCGTGGACGTCAGCATGACGGCCGACTTCGAGGCTGCCGATCTCGCCCCGTTGTTGCCGGAGGGAGCCAGCGAGGTCGTCAGCACCGCGACGCTCGACGTGGACGTCGTGCAGAACGACCAGACGGCCCAGGCGCAGTGGGCCCAGTTCGTCGCGCCCGCCACGCCGCTGGCCGGCGACGAGAACGGGAAGGTCCGGCTCGCGCACACGGGCGAGGTCCCCTCGGTCACCGTCAGCGCGGCCGGGGACGTCACCCTGACGGCAGGACAGTTGACCCTCGGGCTGAGCGCCCCGGCCGTCGAGGGCGAGGAGGCGCCGGCCGATCCGGTGACCCTGACCTGTGACCGGTCCGAAGGGGAAGCGGGCCTGCTGGCGACGGTTCTGGTGCCGGACGCGGGCACGCCGGAGACGCCGGATCCGGGTGGGGAGACCGACCCGGGGGAGGGCGGCGGGGAGGACCCGGGCGACCCAGAGGGGGAGCCGCCGGTGGTACCCCCCGTCGACACGTCCTGCCCGGACGTCGTGCCCCAGGGAGAGATGGACATCAGCGACGCCCCGGTCATCCCCCCGGGTGCACCGCCCTTTCAGCTGAATCTGCCCGGCCAGAGGGTCTGTGGATACGCGGTGGGGCTCGCCACCATCAAGAAACTGAACGGGTCCACGATCATCAACGACCCTTCCAAGAAGCCCGCGTTGCTCTCCGCCCTTGCCAACCAGCGGGTCACGGTTCGCACTCCGCAGATGGAAGGCGGCGGTTACAACATGTTCAACTCGCTTGCCACCCTCGACCTGCCGGACGCCGAGTCGACGTTCCTCGCGTTCGGTTTCCAGCCCGTCTCTGCCGAGGTCTCGTTCGAGACCGGACCTCTCACCGTCTCGACCGGTAACGTGATGGAGGTCTTCGGGTATCCCGTGAACTTCGCGGTGGTCTCCTTCAAGCAGTCCATGCGGCTGCACGATGTGACGGTGAACGGTGTACCGCTCGACGTGGGTCCCGACTGCCGGACCGTGCGCCCTTACAAGGTAGTGCTCCGCGGGGACTTCACCGGCGGGAACCCCTATCTGAACGTACTGGAGGGCGGACCGCTCAACGGGACGTTGGACATACCCGCTTTCTCCGGGTGCGGTAGCGGCGGTCAGGACCTGGACGCGTTGTTCACCGCGTCGATATCCGGACCGGGAAACTCCATCGCGCTGAATCAGGCCAACATGTGCGTCCCGGACGCGGACCCGTCGGTCTGGAACTGTCCGCCGAGGCTTCCCGCGTTGCCCGGCGCCCCTACCCCCGCTGTCGACTGACCCGGTCGAGGAGATCCATGGAGATGAGAAGAAGCAGGAGAAGCACAGGCATGCTCGTGGCCGCGCTGTCCGCGGCGATGGCGTTGACGGCGACTTCCGCGTCGGCGACGGCTTCCGCCTCCTACGTGGTGACTCCGGGAGGCGCTTTCTCGGGACACGGCGCACCCGCGACCTGGGTCTCATAGCGGAGGGCAGCGTACGGCAGTGGGGCCACCCTCGAACCGAGGGTGGCCCCACTGCCGTACGGCCGTGCGGGGAGAGTCAGGGCCGTCGGGATCGGGGTGAGCCCAGCCCGATCCCGACGGAAGGCTCTACTTCACGGCCGAGTGCCAGTACCGGGAGAGGTCCTTGCCCGCGTTCGGAGCGGCGGCGCCCGGGTCGTTGATGGTGACGACGTTGGTCTGCGCGTTGTTCAGCGTCAGGCTGTTGGTGCCGGACGCGGCGGGCAGGCCCGTCTTGAGGTTGACGGCCCAGTTGAGCAGCCCGGCACCGCAGCCGTTGGCGCCGGGAGCGGCGAAGGTGGTGTCCGACTGCGTGGCGCCCGCGAGGCTGATGCGGCCCAGTACGCCCTCGGGGTTGTCGGAGCCGTCCCCGTTGAACTGGAAGGAGCCGACCGTGGGCAGCGTCGAGTTCTTCGGGTGCAGCAGGATCGGGCTGGAGGAGCTGCCGATGTAGCAGTTGTCACCCAGCAGCGGGTTCGTCAGGTGGATGCGGACCGGCAGGGTGATGATCGGCGTGGTGGTGCCGAGGCCGGCCAGGAGCTTGAAGTCCGAAGGGTTGTTGACGGACTCGATGGTGGCCGTCACCCGGTTGAGGTTGACGTCGGCGAGGCTGTTGCAGATGCCGGTGATGACGAAGATGTCGCTCGGGCACATCAGCCCGAGGAGACCCCCGGGAATGTCGGCGGGCGCCGCGACCAGCGCGCCGCCTGCCGGAGAGACCGCCGTCGAGGTGTTGTTGGGGTGGGTCACCACGCCGAGCTGGAGGTCGCTCGCGCCGAACGGGACCACGGTGTTGCCGAGCTTGATGGTGCCGCTCGCGGAGTGGGAGGACACGCAGACCGCGGTGTCGGTGGCGCCGTCGGCGGCCAGCATGGCGGCCGAGTCCACCGGGCACCGGGTGAAGGAGGCCCAGTTGCCGTTGAGGGTCGTGGCGGCCGTGGCGGATCCCATGGACGCGAAGGCGCCGAGGGCGGTGAGGCCGGCCAGCAGTCCCATGCGCGTCCGGTTCGAAGTGGCTCTCATGTCATCCCCTTTGACGGCAGCCGCCGTACGGGCGGCGGCATGCGCGGAGTTGCTCGGAAAGCGCCCGGTAAATCAGGCGCCGAGAACGGGCGGTGCGTCCGCCGAGGGAAGCGGCTCCGGCGGCGACGAGAATCGCTACGGTGAAATGAGCGATGAATCGGTGGCATCTGCTCCCGAGTGGCTCCGCTCTTATCACCGAGCCGTGACGTTACTGGCGGGTCACACCGGTGCACAATGGCGGCGTTTGACAATCCTCGAAGGCGGCCTTGTTCTCGTGCCTGGGTGAGTGCTTATCCGGCCATTCTTGTCAGATGGTGAGCGGAGAGCTCGTCCCGTGAAATGCGGAGCCTTGGTTTCCGTTTGTGAGGGTCGTGCGGCCGGCGCATACCGCACGGGGCGGGCGTGACGTGCGGGGATGCGGCCTGAGTGCGGGCCGGACGACAGGAAAATTATCACCCGGGAACAGTTCTGACGGCCGTACTGCTCACTTTTCGCGCAGAAATACGGGGCCGTAGGTTTGGCCGGGAAAACTTGGACGACGTGTATTGCCTGCCAGGTTACCCGCCCGTAGCCTCGCCCCGTGAGCACCCGGCGAAGTGTCTGGGTCTCCGCCGTCACGTGCGGGATCGGAACCCGGAGCGGCCCGCCGCACCGGTCTTCCCTCCCGGGAGCCCACCGTCCCGCCACCCCCCTGCGGCCCGGACTCTCGCCCCTCGGGGGCACCTCGGCCCCGGCTCCCCGGGGCGGGGATCCCCCGCCTGCGCCGTCCGTGGTGCGTACGCAGCAAAGAACAAGATTGCCGCCGGGTTTTGTCACTCGATGACAAGTGTGCCGATCTTTGGCCTCTTGACCGTTCGAGGGCTTGTCCTGGTGGCGTCCGTGAACTTAACGTGCGCCCGTCGGCGCATTTCTGTCACTTCGTGAGTGCATGCAGGAGGTGGGATGGGAATCGAAGTCGTCGTCGAAGGCCTTACCAAGTCTTTCGGCAGACAGAACATCTGGCAGGATGTATCACTCACGCTTCCCGCCGGTGAGGTCAGCGTCATGCTCGGGCCGTCCGGCACCGGGAAGACCGTGTTCCTGAAATCCATCATCGGGCTCCTCAAGCCCGAACGGGGACGCGTCCTCATCAACGGTGTCGACATGGTGAACAGCCCCGAGCGGGACATCTACGAGACCCGGAAACTCTTCGGGCTCATGTTCCAGGACGGCGCCCTTTTCGGCTCGATGTCCCTTTTCGACAACATCGCCTTCCCGCTGCGCGAGCACACGCGCAAGACGGAATCCGAGATCCGCCGCATCGTCATGGAGCGCATCGACATCGTCGGGCTCCTCGGGGCGGAGGGGAAGCTGCCCGGGGAGATCTCGGGCGGCATGCGCAAGCGGGCCGGCCTCGCGCGAGCCCTGGTCCTGGACCCGCAGATCATCCTCTGCGACGAGCCGGACTCCGGCCTCGACCCGGTGCGCACCGCCTACCTCTCGCAGCTCCTGATCGACCTCAACGCGCAGATCGACGCGACGATGCTGATCGTCACCCACAACCTCGACATCGCGGCCACCGTCCCCGACAACATGGGGATGCTCTTCTCCCGCAACCTCGTCACCTTCGGTCCGCGCGAGGTGCTGCTCACCAGCGACCTGCCGGTGGTCTCCCAGTTCCTCTCGGGCCGCCGCGAGGGGCCCATCGGCATGTCCGAGGAGAAGGACGCCGCCCTGCTCGCCGCCGAGGCCTCCGACGGCCACCGCCCGGGCGGCCACGCCGGCCAGGGGCCGCGCGGCGTCGTCCCGCAGCTCGAACCCTCGCCCGGGATGCCCGTACGGCAGGGTGCCCTGCGCCGTCGTGAGCGGGTCGCCGAGATGATGCACCAGCTGCCGGTCGCCGCCCAGCACGCCATCCTGCGCAGCCAGACCACGGCCACCGGCGGTGCGCGCCCGTGACCGCCGAGATACCGGTGCGGCCGGCCGAGCCGCCGCGGAAGCCGCCCCCCGCGCCCGTACCGTCCCCGCAGCCCGTGCAGAGGCAGCCCTCGCGGCTGCTGGCACCGCTGCGGGAGACCGGGAAGCTCTTCGCCCTCGGGATCGCGGTGACCCGGGCCGTCTTCCGGCGCCCCTTCCAGGCGCGGGAGTTCATCGAGCAGTTCTGGTTCATCGCCAGCGTCACCATCCTGCCCGCTGCGCTGGTCTCCATCCCGTTCGGCGCCGTCATCGCCCTCCAGGTCGGCTCGCTCACCCAGCAGCTCGGCGCCCAGTCGTTCACCGGCGGCGCCAGCGTCCTCGCGGTCATCCAGCAGGCCAGCCCGCTCATCGTCGCGCTGCTCATCGCGGGCGCCGGCGGCTCCGCGATCTGCGCCGACCTCGGCTCCCGCAAGATCCGCGAGGAGCTCGACGCGATGGAGGTCATGGGCGTCTCGCCCGTACAGCGCCTCGTCGTCCCGCGCGTCCTCGCCACCATGTTCGTCGCCCTGCTGCTCAACGGCCTGGTCTCGGTCGTCGGCACCCTCGGCGGCTACTTCTTCAACGTGATCATGCAGGACGGCACCCCCGGCGCCTACCTCGCCAGCTTCTCCGCGCTCGCCCAGCTTCCCGACCTCTGGATCAGCGAGTTCAAAGCCCTCATCTTCGGCTTCCTCGCCGGCATCGTCGCCGCCTACCGCGGCCTCAACCCGCGCGGTGGTCCCAAGGGCGTCGGCGACGCGGTGAACCAGTCCGTCGTCATCACCTTCATGCTGCTGTTCTTCGTGAACATGGTCCTCACGGCGGTCTACCTCCAGATCGTCCCCGCGAAGGGGGGCTGACCGATGTCCATGCTCAGCTGGCTCGACCGCTCGGGCGACCAACTCAACTTCTACGTACGCGCGTTGATCTGGATACCGCGCACGCTGCGCCGTTACACCAAAGAGGTGCAGCGCCTCCTCGCCGAGGTCGCCTTCGGCAGCGGCGGCCTCGGGGTCATCGGCGGCACCATCGGCGTGATGATCGCCATGACGCTCTTCACCGGGACCGTCGTCGGCCTCCAGGGGTACGCGGCGCTCAACCAGATCGGCACCTCCGCTTTCACCGGATTCATCTCCGCCTACTTCAACACCCGTGAAATAGCACCCCTGGTGGCCGGACTCGCGCTCTCCGCGACCGTCGGCGCCGGCTTCACCGCCCAGCTCGGCGCGATGCGGATCAACGAGGAGGTCGACGCGCTGGAGGCGATGGGCGTCCGCTCGATGCCCTACCTCGTCACCACCCGGATCATCGCGGGCGTCGTCGCCATCATCCCGCTCTACGCGATCGGGCTGCTCTCCTCGTACGTCGCCTCCCGGTACGTCACCGTCCTCTTCAACGGCCAGTCCGAGGGCACCTACGACCACTACTTCAACCTCTTCCTCTCCCCGGACGACGTGCTGCTCTCCGTCCTCAAGGTGCTGATCTTCAGCGTGCTGGTGATCCTCGCCCACTGCTACTACGGCTTCCGCGCCGAAGGCGGCCCCGCCGGGGTCGGCATCGCGGTGGGCCGCTCGGTGCGCAACGCGATCGTGCTGATCAGCGTCACCGACTTCTTCCTCTCGCTCGCCATCTGGGGCGCCACGACGACCGTGAAGGTGGCCGGCTGATGAACGCGCAGACGGTACGCCGCAGAGCCGCCGGGGTCACCTTCCTGCTGGTGCCCGCCGTGCTGGTGTGGGTCTCGGTCTCGGTGTACGAGAAGGACTTCCAGGACGACGCGACCGTGACCGTACGCACCGGCTCGGTCGGCAACGAGATGCACGACAACGCCGACGTGAAACTCCGCGGCGTCGTCGTCGGCCAGGTCCGCTCCATCACGACGGACGGCGACGGGGCACGGCTCACCCTCGCCATCGACCCGGAGAAGCTCCACCAGGTCCCCGCCGACGTCACCGCCCAGATGCTGCCCACCACCCTCTTCGGGGAGCGGTTCGTGGCCCTCGTACCACCGCAGGTCTCCTCCGGAGAGCCGCTGCGCGCCGGGGCGGTCATCCCGCAGGACCGCTCCAGCAACGCCATCGAACTGGAGCAGGTGCTCGACAACGTCCTGCCACTGCTCACCGCCGTGAAGCCGGAGAAGCTCTCCGCCACCCTCACGGCCGTCTCCCAGGCGCTCGAAGGACGCGGCGAGAAGCTCGGCGACACCCTCGTCACCCTGGACGCCCACCTGAAGAAGCTCAACCCCCAACTCCCCACACTCAACCGGGACATCCAGGAGCTGGTGAAGGTCAGCTCGGTCTACGCGGACGCGGCGCCGGACGTCGTCGACGCGCTCACCGACTTCACCACCACCAGCGGCACCATCGCCGACCAGGAGGCCCGACTCGCGGGCCTGTACGGGACGACGACCGCCTCCGCCCAAGACGTCACCGCCTTCCTGCGGAAGAACAAGGACAACCTCATCCGGCTCTCCGCCTCCGGCCGCCCCACCCTCGAACTCCTCGCGAAGTACGCCGACGAGTACCCCTGCACCCTGCGCACCATGGCCGGCATGGTGCCCGCCATGGACAAGGCGCTCGGCAAGGGCACCGACCAGCCCGGCCTGCACGTCACCCTCAAGACCGTCCCGTCCAAGGGGAAGTACGTCGCCGGCCGCGACGCCCCGCGCTACACGGCCACCGGCGGCCCGCACTGCTACACCGTGCCGTACCTGGGCGCCACCGCCCCCACCGCCGAGACCCTGGTGGCGGCGGACGGCGGAACGGACACCGGCGCCGGCCCCGCGGCCGTCGACAGCGCCACCGACACGGCCGCCGGCGAACGCTCCCTCGGCGTCGCCAACTCCCCCGAGGAGAGCGCGCTCGTCAACGAACTCGTCGCTCCCACACTGAAAGCCCAGCCGCAGGACCTGCCCGACTGGAGCAGCGTGCTCATCGGTCCGGCCTTCCGCGGTGCGGAGGTGAAGCTCAAGTGAAGCGCCGCTCCCTCGCGGGACCCCTCACGAAATCGATCGTCTTCGTCCTGGTGACGACCCTGGCGACCACCGTGCTCGCCCTCTCCATCGCCAACACCGGGGTGGGGGACACGACGTCGTACAAGGCCCGGTTCACCGACGCCACCGGGCTCGTCGTCGGCGACAGCGTCCGCATCGCCGGGGTCAAGGTCGGCCAGGTCGAGTCCATCGGCCTCGCCGACCGCCGGGTCGCCGAAGTCCGCTTCGCCGTACGCAAGGGGCGTACGCTCCCCGCCTCGGTCACCGCGTCCATCAAGTACCTCAACATGGTGGGCCAGCGCTACATCGACCTCGACCAGGGTGCCGGACCCGTCGGCCGGAGCTTCGCGGCCGGGGCCACCATCCCGCTCGCCCGCACCACCCCCGCGCTCGACCTGACCCAGCTCTTCAACGGCTTCCAGCCGCTCTTCGAGGGCCTCTCGCCGCCCGACGTCAACGAGCTGGCCGGCTCCATCGTCCAGGTGCTCCAGGGCGAGGGCGGCACGGTCGACAGCATCCTCAGCCACGTCGGCTCGCTCACCACGACCGTCGCCGCCAAGGACAAGGTCATCGGCGAGGTGATCAAGAACCTCAACGAGGTGCTGAAGACCGTCAACGACCGCGAGGCCGGATTCACCGAACTGGTGGACACCCTGCAGCAGCTGGTCACCGGATTCGCCGGGGACCGCAAACCGCTCGGCGAGGCCGTCACCGCGATGGGAGCCCTCACCACCGTCACCGCCGGACTCTTCGAGGACGGACGCAAGCCCCTCAAGGACAGCATCAAGCAGGTCGGCCGGCTCTCCGGCCAACTCGGCGACGCCACACCGGAGATCGAGAACTTCCTGGCGAAGTCCCCCGCCAAGATGGAGGCCATCACCCGCCTCACCTCATACGGATCGTGGATGAACCTCTACCTCTGCGAGGCCAAGGTCTCCGGGGTCACCACCAGCGACGGCAGCACGCCGCCCACCGGCATCGCGATCACCGAACCGAGGTGCACGGCGTGAACATCACCCCCATCAGGGAACGCAACCCCGTCGCCGTCTCGGTCGCCGGTCTCGTCGTCCTCGGCCTCGTCGGGTTCGCCGCCTTCCACGCCGACGCGCTGCCCCTCGTCGGCGGCGGCACGACCTACACCGCCGACTTCTCCGAGTCCGCCGGGCTCTCCGACGGCGACGAGGTCCGTATCGCCGGCGTGAAGGTCGGCGAGGTCACCGGCGTCGCGCTCGACGGCGCCAAGGTCAAGGTCACCTTCCGGGTGAAGGACGCCTGGATCGGGGACTCCAGCACCGTCGGCATCGCCGTCAAGACCCTGCTCGGCGACAAGTACCTCGCCGTCGACCCGCTGGGCACCACCTCCCAGGACCCGTCCCACCGCATCGGGGCCGACCGCACCACCTCCCCGTACGACGTCACCCAGGCGTTCAACGGGCTCGGCGAGACCATCGACGAGATCGACACCGACCAGCTCGCCGCGAGCTTCGACGCGATCTCCGACACCTTCAAGGACTCCCCGGCCCACGTCCGCAGCGCCGCCGACGGCCTCTCCGCGCTCTCCCGTACGGTCTCCGCGCGCGACGCCGAACTCGCCACCCTGCTCAAGGCCAGCAAGCAGCTCACCAGGACGCTCTCCTCCAAGGAGAGCTCCTTCGAGACGCTGCTGAAGGACGGCAACCTCCTGCTGGGCGAGATCCAGGCCCGCCGGGACTCCATCCACCAGCTGCTCACGGGCACGAAGAACCTCGGCATCCAGCTCACCGGCGTCGTCCAGGACAACAACAAGCAGCTGAAGCCCACCCTGGACGCGCTCGGCAGGGTCACCGCCGTCCTGGTGAAGAACGAGGACAGCCTCGACAAGGTCCTCTCGATGGCCGGCGACTACAACCGGCTCGTCGGCAACACCCTCGGCAACGGCCGCTGGTTCGACAACTACGTCTGCGGGGTCGTGCCCAAGAACTACCTGCCGGCCGACGCGACCCCGGCCACCGGATGCATGCCGCCCAAACAGGAAGGGGGCAGCTGAAGATGAGACTCACGCGCGTCATCGGCATCGGCGCGGGACTCGCGGTCGTGGCCGTCGCGGCGACCTCCGGAGTGATGGCCCTCGACCAGGAGGGCACCACCACCGTCACCGCGTACTTCGACCGGGCCACCGGCGTCTACGCAGGCTCCGACCTGCGCATCCTCGGCGTCAAGGTGGGCAGCGTCACCTCCGTCGAACCGCGCGGCGAACAGGTGCGGGTCACTCTCCGCGTCGACAAGGACGTCAAGGTCCCCGAAGGGGCGCACGCGGTGCTCGTCGCCCCCAGCCTCGTCGCCGACCGGTACATCCAGCTCGCGCCCGCCTACACCGGCGGCGCCACCCTCGCCGACGGCGCGGTGCTCCCCGCCGACGGCAACGCCGCACCCGTCGAGGTCGACCAGCTCTACGCCTCCATCACCGAACTCTCCACCGCGCTCGGCCCGGACGGCGCCAACGCGAACGGGGCGCTGGCCCGCCTCCTCGACACCGGGGCCAAGAACCTCGACGGCAACGGCAAGGCCATCGGCGACTCCATCGAGGAGTTCGGCAAGGCGACGAAGACCCTGGACAAGAGCAGCACGGACCTCTTCGACACCCTGTCCTACCTCCAGTCCTTTACCACCATGCTGAAGGACAACGACGGCGAAGTACGCTCGGCCGAACAGCAGTTGAACTCCGTCACCGGTTTTCTCGCCGAGGACAAGGAGAACCTCAGCGCCGCCCTGGCCGAACTCTCCACCGCCCTCGGCCAGGTGAAGACCTTCATCGAGGGCAACCGCGAGTCGCTCAAGACCAACGTCGACGCGCTCGTCCCGCTCACCCAGGTCCTCGTCGACCAACGGGCTTCCCTCGCCGAGTCCTTGGACACCCTCCCGCTCACGGCCGGCAACCTCGTCAACGCGTACGACCCCCTCAACCGCACCCTGGACGGACGGACCAACCTCAACGAGCTGAGCATGGGCGGCTACTTCCCCGACCAGCCCTCGTCCGGCGCCGCGGCGACCGGCACCGCGGCATCCGGCAGCGGCGGCGCGGCGACCCTGAGCGGACTCGCCGCGGTGGACGCCTCCCGCCGGGCGGAACTGCCCGTCCTGCCGCTCCCCGCCGTCGGCACCGTCTACGGCACGCCCGAGAAGACGGCCACCGGTACCGACCGGTCCGGTACCGACCGGTCCGGTACCGAAAAGAAGGAGGCCGGCCGATGAGCAGGGCCGCGTACCGACCCAGGGGCCGGGTGATCGCCGGGGCGGCCGGAGTGGCCGCAGTGGGCGTCGCCCTGGTCCTCGTGGTCACCCAGGTCGACGCACCGTCGTTCAACGGGATCGAGCAGCTTCCGCTGCCGGGCGGCGCCGACCTCGGCGACCACCCGTACGAGATCACCGCCGAGTTCGCCGACGTCCTCAGCCTCGCCCCCCAGTCCTCCGTCAAGGTCAACGACGTGGCGGTGGGCCGGGTGACCGACATCGCGCTGGGCCAGGACGGCTGGACCGCGAAGGTCACCATGCGGATCAACGGGAGCGTCGGCCTCCCCGCCAACGCCCTCGCCCATCTCGAACAGTCCAGCCTCCTCGGCGAGAAGTTCGTCCAGCTGTCCCCGCCCGCCGAAGGCAAGGCCGAGGGCGCCCTCGCGGACGGCGACCGCATCCCGCTCGACCGCACCAACCGCAACCCGGAGGTCGAAGAGGTCCTCGGCGCGCTCTCCCTGCTCCTCAACGGCGGCGGTGTCAGCCAGCTCAAGACCATCACCACCGAGCTGAACAAGGCGCTCACCGGACAGCAGCCGGAGATCCGGTCGATGCTCCAGCGGGTCGACACCCTCGTCACCGACCTGGACGACCACAAGGAGGACATCACCCAGGCCCTCGACGGCGTCAACCGGCTCGCCGCCACCCTCGCCGCCCGCAAGCAGGACGTCGGCACCGTCCTCACCGGCCTCAGCCCGGGCCTCAAGGTCCTGGAGGAGCAGCGCGGCCAGCTGCTGACCATGCTGAGCTCGCTCGACACCCTGTCCACCGTCGCCGTCGACACGATCAACAAGAGCAAGGCCGACATGATCGCCGACCTCAAGGCCCTCGCGCCCACCCTCAAGGCGCTCGCCGACTCCGGCGACGCGCTGCCCGACTCCCTCCAGGTGCTCGCCACCTACCCGTTCACCGACGAGATCCTGCGCGGCGTCAAGGGCGACTACCTCAACGTCTACCTGGACATGACCGCCGCCCCCGGGTCCCGGATCATCCCGCCGTACGACCCGAACGCGACGACCACCCCGGAGACCCCGTCGGCGGAGACGGCGTCCCTCGCCTCCCTGCCGCTGCCGCTTCCCCCGGTGACCGCTTCGAGCACGGGGAGCGACCGATGATCACCACGGCCATCCGCCTCAAGAACATCGCCTTCCTCGTGATCTCGGTGCTCGTCCTCGGCTTCCTCGGCGTCCGCTACGCCGACCTCGGCCACTATGTCGGGCTGCGCGACTACTACACCGTCACCGTCCAACTGCCCCAGACCGGCGGCCTCTTCACTCACTCGAACGTCACCTACCGCGGCGTGTCGGTGGGCCGGGTCGGCCCCATCGGACTCACCGACGAGGGCGTCGAGGCCGAACTGCGCATCGACAACGACTCCCCGCCCATCCCCGACAGCCTCACCGCCGTCGTCGCCAACCTCTCGGCGGTCGGCGAGGAGTACGTCGACCTGCGCCCCACCCGCTCCACCGGCCCGTTCCTCGGCGACGGATCGGTGATCGACCAGGCCGACACCACCATCCCCGCACCCCCCACCGACGTACTCGTCGGCGTCAACGACCTGGCGTCCTCGGTGGACCTGGAATCGCTGCGCACCGTGGTCGACGAGTTCGGCACCGCGCTGGCCGGCCGGGGCGACGACCTGCAGGTCCTGCTGGACACCGGCAGCGAGTTCGTCGACGCCGCCGACAAGGCCCTGCCCGCCGACATCAAGCTGATGCAGGACGGCGAGACGGTCCTGCGCACCCAGGCCGAACAGGGCGACGCGCTCAAGGGATTCGCCGACGGGGCGAAGGACCTGGCCGCCGAACTCAAGGGCTCCGACAGCGACCTGCGCCGTCTGATCGCCGCCACCCCCGGCGCCGCGACCCAGCTCAGCGCACTCATGCGCGACCTCGACCCGGGCTTCGGCGTGGTGGTCGCCAACCTCCTCACCACCTCCGAGGTCGCCGTCACCCGCCAGCGCGGCATCGAGGAACTCCTGGTGAAGCTGCCCGCCGTGGCCGCCGCCGGAGCCAGCGTGGTGGACGAGGACGGCGCACGGTTCGGCATGGCCGTCACCTTCTTCGAACCCCTGCCCTGCACCGCCGGATACGGCGACACCGTCTACCGCAACGGCCTCGACACCACCAAGGGACCCGCTGCCAACACCAAGGCGCGCTGCACCGCGTCCCCCGGCACCGGCGTCGAGGTGCGGGGCCCGGCCAACGCCCCGAAGGGCGGCGCTGTCCCCGACCCGGTGAAGCCGGTGACGACCCTGACCGGCTCCGCGTCGGACACGATCCTCCCCGGAGCGTTGTCCGCCGGCCCCCTCTCCGCCACCACTTCGACGGACTCGTCGACCACCATGGCCGGGCTGCTCGGACTGGGGGGAGGGGCGTGAGCGCACGGGCGAAGAACCTCACCGGCTGGGCGGTCCTCCTCGCCGCCGTGCTCGTCTGCGCGCTGGGCGGCTGGTCGTACGCGGCGGCCCGGGACGACGACTCCGTCTCGTTCGCCAAGAGCCGGGACGCCGCCCTCGCCGCCGGGCGGAGCCAACTGGCCCGGCTGAACAGCATGGACGGCACCGACACCGCGAAGATCGCCGCAGGGCTCGACGGCTGGCTGGGCGTCACCGCCGGACCGCTCCACGACCAGCTGAAGAGCACCCGTACCAAGGACGCGGCCGCGTTCCGGTCGGCGGGCACCAGCGCCAAGGGCACGGTCACCGACGCGGCGCTCACCGCCCTGGACGAGCGCGGCGGCACGGCGCAACTGATCGCCACCGTCGAGGTGAGGGTCACCCCGCGCACCGGAGCGGCCGGCACCGAACGCAAACGGTTCGAGGCCGCCCTGGAGCGTACGGGCGACAGCTGGAAGGTCAAGGCGCTCACCGCCATCCCGGTCGGAGCGGCCACATGAGCGCGGCGCGGACGGGCACGGCGGCCCCGCACGACCGGGACGAGCCCGGCATCGGTGAGCACGACAGCGCCGAGCACAGCGGCGCCGAGGGCAGCAGCGCCGAACACGACGGCGTCGTCCAGGACGGCGGAGAGGCGGCAGCGGTGAGCGTTACCGGCCAGGACGTGGAGAAGCATGCCGAGGCGGTGCCCACGTCCACGCAGGAGCCCGGCTCCCGGAGCGCAGGCGACGCCACGGAGGAAGGCACGCCCCCCGAGGACGGCGCGCCCCAGGCCTCGCCCGGTACGGGGGCCCGCCGGCGGCGTGTCCTCGCGGGCGTCCTGGTCGTCCTGCTGATCGCCGCGGGAACCGGCCTCTTCGTGCGCGGCCGGCAGATCCGGGACACCCCGGCCACCGCCAACCAGGCCCTGACCGACACGGCCGCCACCGACCGCGTCACCGGTGACGTCAGCAGCGCCCTCGCCACGGTCTTCTCCTACGCGCCGGGCACCACCGCCGCGACGAAGACCGCCGCCCAGCACCTGCTGGCCGGAGCGGCGCTCAAGCAGTACGCGGAGCTCTTCGGCCAGGTCGAGAAGCAGGCGGCCGACCAGAAGCTGACGCTCACCACCAACGTCGTGCGCGCCGGGGTCACCCGGCTCACCGGCGACAGCGCCCACCTGCTGGTCTTCCTGGACCAGGTGTACGAGCGCGAGGGCAGGGCCGCCACCACGGCCGCGGCCCAGCTCTCCATCACCGCCCACCAGCAGGACGGCGTCTGGCAGATCGTCGAGATCACCTCCAGGTGACGAGGCACAGCGACACGGTGCCGGCCCGCACGGTGGCCGGCAGGGGAGAGGCAGCGATGGCACGGTCGATCAAGGCGACGAACCCGCTGGTGCGGGCGGCGAGTGCGCTGGCACTCGTGGCGGCGGTCGCGGCGGGCTGGGGCGGCTGGTCCTGGTACACGGCGGCGCACGACGACTCCGCCTCGTACGCACAGGCCCGCGACGACGCCCTCGCGGCGGGCGAGCAGGCCGTGCAGAACATGAACACGCTCGACCACTCCCGTCTCCAGGAGGGGCTGGACAGCTGGGAGGACTCCACGACCGGAGAGCTCCACCAGCAACTCGTCGACGGACGCGCTGCGTTCGTGAAGCAGATCGAGACGGCGAAGACGAAGAGCTCCGCCCAGGTCCTCTCCGGCGCCGTGACCGAACTGGACGAACGGGCCGGCAGGGCGAGCCTGATGGTGGCCCTGCGCGTCACCGTCACCGCGCCGGAGGGCGACCCGGCGGTGAAGGAGAGCCGGATGCTCGGCCAGCTCACCCGGACCTCCCAGGGGTGGAAGCTCAGCGCCCTCGGCCAGGCACCCGTCGGCAACACCGCCGGCTGACGCCGCCGCTCCCGCCACCCCGCCCCACCCCGAGAGGAACCCCGGACATGTCGACGACCCGTCACCTCGTCAACCGGCAGCGCAGACTGGCCACCGTCGCCGCCGACCGCGCCGCGGCGCCCTCCCCGGCCTCCCCGGAGGCCGGGGAAGGGGGCGCCACGGACGTCGCCGAAGCGGACGCCGGTGACCCGCGTGCCGGCGATCCGGCCGACGCCCCGGAGCCGTCCGTCCCGGCCGACGAGGACGGGGACGAGCGCCCCCCGGCCGGGACGGAGACGGAGGCCCCGGAAAACCGGACGCGTCGCCTCCGTATCAGCCTCCCCGCGCTCCTCTGCGTACTCACCGTGCTCCTCGGTGTCTTCGCCGCCTGGGCGTTCGCCTCCGCCGCCACCCTGCGCGACGACCCGAGCCGCCGGAACACGGCGCTCACCGACATCGCCCGCACCAGCGAGGTCAAGGGACAGATCACCGAGGCGGTCGGCGCCGTCTTCAGTTACGACTACGCCTCCCCCGAGAAGTCCGACCGCGCCGCCAAGACCTACCTGACCGGCAAGGCGGTCCAGCAGCACCAGGACATGCTCGCCCAGGTACGGGAGCAGGCCCCCAAGCAGAAGCTCGTCCTCACCACGACCGTCACCGAGAGCGCGGTCGAACGGCTCGACGGAGACCGGGCGAGGCTCCTCGTCTTCGCCGACCAGAGCAACACCCGCACCGGCGCCAAGGAGGAGACGACCTATGCGGCGGCCATGTTCGCCGTGGACGCCGTCCGCAAGGACGGCCGCTGGCAGATCGCGGCCATCGACACCTTCACCCAGTGACCCGGGGAGAGACGGACAGATGAGGTTCAACGGCTCCATGCGGCGCGGAATCACCGGCACGGCCACGGCCGTCGCCGCCATGGCCGCACTCACGGCCTCCCAGGCACCGGGCTTCACGAACGCCGCGCACCAGGACGAGGCGAAGAACGTGGCCACCGACGAGGTGGTCTGGACGCACGTGCCCAACGACGACTCGTACCACACCGAACTACCGCCCCTGGAGTCGCCGGCTCCGCCGACGCCCCCGAAGCCGGGCGTGCGCCAGACCCCCGCCGTCGTCCGTGCCTGGGCCGAGGCGGGCATCCCGTCGACCGTGCTCGCCGCGTACCGCAGGGCCGGGACCACCGTCGCCCGGACCGACGGCTCCTGCCGGCTGCCGTGGCAACTCCTCGCCGCCATAGGCAAGGTGGAGTCCGGGCACGCCGCCGGCGGCAGGGTGGACAAGGCCGGTACGACCCTCTCGCCGATCCTGGGCCCCGTCCTGAACGGCGCCGGGTTCGCCAACATCCCGGACACCGACAACGGTGCCTACGACGGCGACCGCACCTTCGACCGGGCCGTCGGGCCGATGCAGTTCATCCCGTCGACCTGGGCCCACTGGGGCCAGGACGGCAACGGCGACGGCCTGCGGAACCCCAGCAACGTCTACGACGCGACGCTCGCCGCGGGCCGTTACCTCTGCGCAGGCGCCCGCAACCTCTCCGTCGGCGCCGACCTCGACCGCGCGATCCTCAGCTACAACCACTCGGACACCTACCTGCGTACGGTGCTGTCCTGGATGGCGTACTACGGCGACGGGGCCCACCCGGTCCCGGACGGCCAGGGCCCCCTGCCCACCAGCCCCGGCGCGGGCGGCCCCACCGAACCCTCCGCCCCGGTCGGCGGCCCCGGCAGCCAGGGCGGCTCCATCATCATCGGCCCGCAGCCCTCCGGCAGCCCCCGCCCCTCCACCTCACCCACTCCCACGCCGTCCGGCCCGCCCGGCCCCGGCACCACCCCGGACCCCAGCACGACCCCGGACCCGAGTACCACGCCGGACCCCGGCACCACGCCCGACCCGAGCACCACGCCCGACCCCGGCACGACGCCGGACCCGAGCACGAGCCCGGACCCGAGCACCACGCCCGACCCCGGCACCACGCCCGACCCGAACCCGACCGACACCGGCACCCCCGACCCCACGGACCCCGCCACCACGGAACCCACCGCCCCGGCCACCACCGACCCCGAGCCCACCTGCACGGACCCGGCGGCCGACCCCTCCGCGGACCCCGAGGCGACGGATGACCCGTGCGTGAATCCGGCCGAGGGGGCTGCGGAGTAGGGCATCTGCTGACGGACTCCGCACCCCGGGACGGGCGATGCCGGCCCCGCACACGCGGGGGAGTGGGTCGGCGACCTCGTCGTGCTGGAGTTCCCCGACACCGCCTCCGCGCAGGAGAGGTACGAGTCGCCCGCCTACCAGGCGATCCCGCCCCTCCGCACCGAGCACGCGACCTCCGTGGTCGCGCTGGTCGAGGGGGCGGGGGGCGACTATCGCGCCGCCGACAAGATCCGGCAGCTGTTCCCGGCCCAGGGCGCCCCGGTAGCAGTGGGAACATCCACGACCCGCCTCACCCCGCTCCCGACAACACCTCGGAGAGGTCGTACCGCACCGCTTCCTCCAACTGCCCGTAGGTGCAGCCGGAAGGGGTGCGGTCGGGGCGCCACCTGCTGAACTGGGTGGTGTGACGGAACCGGTCGCCCTCCATGTGGTCGTACCTCACCTCACAGACCCGCTCCGGACGCAGTGGCACCCACGACATGTCCTTCCTGCCCGACCACCGGCTCGGTGCCCCCGGCAGCCGGGCACTCTCGTGCGCCTCGGCGTTCGCCCGGGCGCCCCAGGGGTGTTCTGCGGCCGGGGTCCTCAACTCTGACAGCTCGTCGGCGAGTTCGGCCCGGCGTTTCATCGGGAAGGACGCGCAGACACCCACGTGCTGGAGTGTGCCCCCGTCGTCGTACAGCCCCAGCAGCAGGGAGCCGACGACCGGCCCGCTCTTGTGCTCGCGGTAGCCCGCCACCACGCAGTCGGCGGTCCGCTCGTGCTTGATCTTGAACATGGAGCGGGTGTCCGGCCGGTAGGGCAGGCCGAGCGGCTTGGCGACGATCCCGTCCAGGCCCGCGCCCTCGTACTGCTCGAACCACCGCTGCGCGACCTCCCGGTCCGTGGTGGCCGGAGCGAGGTGGACCGGCGGCACCGCACCCGCGAGCGCCGCCTCCAGAGCCGTACGCCGCTCCACCTGCGGGGTGTCGAGCAGCGACAGGTCGTCCAGGGCCAGCACGTCGAAGGCGACCAGGGACGCGGGGGTCCGCTCGGCGAGGAGGCGTACGCGCGATTCGGCGGGGTGGATGCGCTCGCTGAGCCGGTCGAAGTCGAGGCGCCCGCCATGCGCGAGCACGATCTCCCCGTCGATCACGCAGCGCGGCGGCAGCGACTCCAGAACCGCCGGAACCAGCTCGGGGAAGTAGCGGGTCAGCGGCTTGCCGGTACGGCTGCCGATCACCACCTCGTCGCCGTCCCGGTGCACGATCGCTCGGAAGCCGTCCCACTTCGCCTCGTACTGCATGCCCGGCGGGATCGTGGCGACGGACTTGGCGAGCATCGGCTTCACAGGAGGCATCACCGGCAGGTCCATGGTCCTGATTCTGCGCGAAACCCCACCCCCCGTCCTTCGATATGCGGCATTTGCGTACCCCGCCTACGGTGGCCGACATGGGAGCTGCGGTGGAACTCGACGTCGACGGGCGGCCGGTGCGGCTGTCCAACCCCGACAAGGTGTACTTCCCGGAGAAGGGCTACACGAAGAGGGACGTGGCGGAGTACTTCCTCTCCGTGGGCGGCGGCATCACCCGCGCGCTGCTCGACCGCCCCACCACCCTCCAGCGCTTCGTCGACGGCGTGGAGGGCGAGTTCTTCTACCAGAAGCGGGCGCCGAAGAACGTGCCCGACTGGATCCCCACCACCCGCATCTCCTTTCCCAGCGGCCGGCACGCCGACGAGATCTGCCCCGCCGGACTCGCGGCGGTGCTCTGGGCCGCCAACCTCGGAACCCTCACCTTCCATCCGTGGCCGGTACGGAACACCGACACCGACCACCCCGACGAGCTGCGCATCGACCTCGACCCGCAGCCCGGCACGGACTACGCCGACGCCGTCGAGGCCGCCCACGAACTCCGCTCGGTCCTGGAGGACCACGGACTGCGCGGCTGGCCCAAGACCTCCGGCGGACGCGGCATCCACGTCTTCGTGCCGCTGGTGCCCGAGTGGACCTTCACCGAGGTGCGGCGGTCCGCCATCGCCGTGGGGCGCGAACTGGAGCGGCGGATGCCCGACCGGGTCACCACCGCCTGGTGGAAGGAGGAGCGCGGCGAGCGGATCTTCGTCGACTACAACCAGACCGCCCGCGACCGGACGATCGCCTCCGCCTACTCCGTACGCCCCTTCCCGCACGCTCCGGTCTCCGCCCCGCTGCGCTGGGAGGAGATCGACGACGCCGAGCCCCGCGACTTCGACATCAGGACCATGCCCCAGCGGTACGCGAAGGTGGGCGACGTCCACGCCGAGATGGACCAGCACGCCTTCGGCCTCGACCTCCTGCTGGAACTCGCCGAACGGGACGAGCGGGAACACGGGCACGGCGACCTGCCCTATCCGCCGGAGTACCCCAAGATGCCCGGCGAGCCCAAGCGCGTGCAGCCCAGCCGCGCCCGGGCGGAGGACGAGCCGGAAGGCGAGGCGCCGGACGACGGACCGGAGGCCGACGGGTGAGCAGCGAGCGGATTCCGCCGAAGCCGGAGCCGGAGCCGGAGGCGGGCGGCGGGAGCGACGGCACCGGCGGGGGCGACGCTGGGCCGGGTGCCGCCGGAGAGACGGGTGCCGCCGGAGAGACGGGTGCCGCCGGGGAGACGGGTGCCGCCGGAGAGACGGGCGGACGCACCCCCGGGCACACCCGCCACGGCGCCCACGGCCGGCCCTCCACCGCGCGCGACAAGTGGCACGCCTTCAAGGAGTCGCCGTACTTCCCCGCGACCGTGCTGCTGTTCATCCTCGCCGCCGCCGCGGGCCTCTTCGCCGGCTCGTACACCTACGCCATGGCCAACCCCACGCCGCACCGGATTCCGGCGGCCGTCGTCGGCCAGCCGGCCTCGCCGCGCGGCACCGCGTTCGTGGCGGGGATGGAGAAGGCCCTGAACACCTCCGTGGTCCTGCACGAGTACGACACGACGGCCGAGGCCGACCAGGCGCTCCAGGAACAACGCGTCTTCACCATCCTGCGGGCCGACAACGACCGGGTGCACCTCGACGTCGCCGCCGCGTCCGGCGCCTCCGTGGCCCAACTCCTCGCCGAGGCGGGGGAGAAGGTGGGCAAGGAGATCGGAGTGCCGGTCACCGTCCGGGACGTCAAACCGCTCCAGCCGGGCGACCCGCGCGGACTCGCGCTCTTCTACATCTCGCTCGCCGCCGTCATCCTCGGCTTCGTCGGAGCCATCCAGCTCAGCGTCCACGCCCGCACCCTGACCCCGGTCGAACGCATCCTCTTCACCGTCGCCCACGCGCTGCTCGGCGCCTTCGCCATCGCCGCCGTCGTGGACTGGGGACTCGGCGCCCTCGACCTGCCGTTCCTCCAGTCCTGGCTGATCCTGGCGTTCACGATGTTCACCAGTGCCATGGTCTTCACCATGTTCAACACCCTCATCGGACGGTGGGCGATGCTCCCGACCTGGGGCGTCATGGTGCTGCTGGGCAACCCGTCGTCCGGCGGCGCCGTCTCCTGGCCGCTGCTGCCGTCGCTGCTCGGGCACATCGGCCGCTGGCTGCCTCCGGGCGCCTCGGTCAACGCCCAGCACACCGCCGTCTACTACCACGGGCACCAGTTCCTCTTCCCCTACCTGGTGCTCGGCATCTGGGCCCTGGTCTCCTGCGCCGTGTTCTGGACCTGGCGCCACCGCCACCCGGGCGGCCGGCCGAAGGAGCCCGAGCACGCGGCGGCGTCCGGCTGAAGCTCCTCGGGCTCAGTCCACCGGTGTCCCCGCCGAGAGACGCAGCTGCTCCTCCTCCACGATGAGCCGGGCCAGGGCCCCTTCCGACACGTCCACGGCCTCCGGCACCGCCTCGGCGAGATCGCTGCGCCGGGCGTACGCGTCGAACGCGCGGTCCTTGCGGGCCAGCAGTGCCATCATCCGCTGGTCGACGCTGTCCGCCGTGAGCAGCCGGTGCACCTGGACGCTGCGTATCTGACCCATCCGGTGCGCCCGGGCCACTGCCTGGTGCTCCAGGGTGGGTTTGATCTGCGGCTCGCAGAGGATGACCACGGAGGCGGCCTGCATGTTCAGCCCGGTGCCCCCCGCCTGGATCTGGCTCAGCAGCACCGCGTGACCGCGCGCCGCGCCGAACGCGTCCACCAGCTCCTGCCGGCGGCCCGCCGCGACGTTCCCCGCGACCGGCCCGAACACCCCGTCGCCGAGGGCCTCGCGGACGGTCGCCAGCACCTCGCGGAAGTAGGAGAACACCACCACCTTGTGCCCGTTGCCGGCCGCCTCGGCGACGAGCTCCCGCAGCCGGGCCAGCTTCGCCGACGCCTCGGGCACCGCGTACGCCGCCCGGCGCATCCTCATGAAGTGGCCGTCGTCCACCGCCGCCCGGTACGCACGCAGGTCGGCCTCGCTGAACTCCACCCACTCGTCGGCCCTCACCAGCGCGGGCAGTTCGGGGAGTACGTCCTCCTGGTTGCGCCGGAGATAGGCGGGTGCCACCGCGCGGCGGAAGGCCAGGGAACCGGCCGCGCCCTGCGCGCTGTCGACCGTGGGAGCCAGTTCGGGGCGGAGCAGGCTGATCAGGCTGCGGAACTCCGCCACCCGGTTCTCCATCGGCGTGCCGGTGAGGAAGAGGACGTGCCCGGCCCGGTCCGCCCACCCCGAGACCGCCCGCGTCCTGCGGGTGCCGGGATTCTTCACGTAATGCGCCTCGTCCACGACGAGCATCGCCGGCCGCACGCCCGCCACCCCCGCGTCCGGCAGGGCGTGGAGCGCGTCGAAGGTCGTGAGCGCGACCCCGCCCGAGTGGAGCCACCGGGCGAACGCGTCGTTCCGGTCGGGGCCGTGGACCGGCAGCACGCCCAGCGTGGAACGGGCACGGATCTCGCGCGTCCAGTTGACGAGCACGCTCGCCGGGCACACCACCAGGAAGTGGCTTGCGCCGCCCGCCGCCAGGTGCGCCAGCGCCGCGATGGCCTGCACCGTCTTGCCCAGACCCATCTCGTCCCCGAGCACCACCCGTTTCTGGGCGAGCGCGAACCGGGCCCCGAACGACTGGTAGCCGCGCAGCGACACCCGCAACCGCGTGTCGTCCAGCCGCAGTCCGCGCACCCGGTCCGCGATCGCGGACGGCAGGAACCCCTCGGCGGCTTCCCGGTCCGGGCCGGTGCCCGACAACTCGGCGAGCAGCCCGTAGTACTCGGCCGACCGCAGCTCGAAGTCGACCCAGGCCGACGCCTCCGGCTCGTCGCCCCGCAGCAGATCGACGCACACCTGGCCGAAAAGGAGCGGCAGCCGCCGCTCCTCGGCCTCCGCCAGCACGGTGCGCACGGTCTCCACCGCCGCAGCGACCCGCCCGCGCGCCTCCCGGCCGAGGAAGAGGGGGCGCAGCCGCCCCCTGGCCGGTGCCGCCGAGGCGACCGGCTCCTCCAGCCGCGCGATCAGGCGCAGCGCCGCCTCGCGGGCCCGCCGCGCGTCGGGGCCCGCTTCGACCAGCCGGTGCAGGGCCACCACCAGCGCGCCCGCGGCGGGGTCCGGGGCGTCCGCGTCGAGTCGCACCGCGACCGTGTCGCGGACCGCGTGCGCGAGCTGCTCGGCGGCGGCCAGCGCCTGGTCCGCGGTCTGCGCCCCGACCCCGGGCAGCCGCCGGAGCTCGTACCGGCCGGCCGTGCGCACCGCGCCGACCGTGCGGAACCCGGCCTGTTCGAAGGCGGTGATGCGCAGCCGCCCCTCCGTCACGTCGCGCAGCCGGGCGACCGGGATCGCGTCCAGTTCCCGGCCGACCAGGGAGCCGACGAGGGGGTCGAGCACGGAGCGTACGGCGTCCAGTGCACGGTCGTGGTCGGCGGGCACCGCGCGGGCCGCCGCCAGCAGCGCGTCCGCGTCCGCGAGCAGCGGCCGGACCGCCCTCCTGGCGCCCGCCCCGGTGCCCGTAGCGCCGTCCTGTGGCATGTGTACGTACGTCCTTCTGTCCCGCCGCCCTGCCCGTCCCGGGACACCACGCAGCGGTCCCGCGGGCCCCCATGGTTTCACGAGCGCCCGGCAGGAGTGCCGCCACCGCCCCGGCGGCGGAGCCCGGATCGTGGCGGCAGGGCGTTCCTCGTCCGGCCGGCCGTCCGCGGACTGCGGCGTCCGGCCACCGGTGGCAGACTCGAATGGCCAGGGAATCCCTGCGCGACACCACGTCCACGACCTGCACCGACGAGTTGAGCGGGGCGTCAACGGGCCCCGCCGGAGGAGCGCAGCGCCATGCTCGACCCGACCTTCGTCCCGGGCGCCCCGAACTGGATCGACCTCGGCACACCCGACCTCCACGGAGCCACCGCCTTCTACCGGGGCCTGTTCGGATGGGACCTGGTCCCCGGCGGCCCCGAGACCGGCGGCTACGGGATGTACACGCTGGACGGCCGGACCGTCGCCGGGGCGATGACCGTCACCGACGAACAGGCCAAGCCGACGTGGTCGGTGTACTTCCAGTCGCCCGACGTGGACGCGACCGCCCGCGCGGTCGAAGCCGGGGGCGGAAACGTTCCCTTCGCGCCGATGGACGTGCTGGAGTACGGCAGGATGGGCGGGTTCACCGACCCGGCGGGCGCCTACTTCGGCTCCTGGCAGCCCAAGCAGAACCCCGGACTCGGTGCGACCCAGGTGCCGGGCACGCTCCTCTGGTCCGAGCTCTACACCCCGGACGTGGAGGCGGCGAAGGCGTTCTACGGACGCGTCTTCGGCTGGGACGCGGAGGCCACCGAGTTCCCCGGCGGCACCTACACGATGATCCGCCCGGCCGGTACCGAGGGCGACGGCGAGGCCGCGTTCTTCGGCGGGCTGGTCGGCCTGGACGAGGTGCCGAGCGAGGCACGGTCCGGGCCGCACTGGCTGCCGTACTTCTCGGTGGACGACGTCGAGGTGCTGCTGGGCGACGCGGTCCGGCTCGGCGGGGCCGTCACCCTCGGCCCGATGGACGTCGAGAAGGTCGGCGTGATGGCCAACGTCACCGACCCGTACGGGGCTTGCTTCGCCGTCATCAAGCCCGCGCCGATGGAATGAAACGCCCTCGTCCCCGGTGCGGCCCCCCTCCCCGCGCCGGCTGAAGGCGTGGCCAGAAGTATTCGTTCAACGGATGTTTATTGACGGGCGGCATGCTGGGCGCATGCTGATCAACACCACCACCGAGGACGCACTCGCCTGGCAGGAATCGGCCCTGTGCGCTCAGACCGGTCCCGAGTTCTTCTTCCCCGCACCCGGAAGCTCGACGCGCGAGGCGAAGCGGCTCTGCTTCGCCTGCGAGGGGCGGGTCGCATGCCTGGAGTACGCCCTCGCCAACGACGAGCGCTTCGGCGTCTGGGGAGGCATGTCGGAGAACGAGCGGGACCGGCTGCGCCGCTCCGGCCGCGCGAGCGCCTGACCGGAGCGGACACGGCGCCGCACAACTGCGGGAGCGCTCGGTGGCGGGAGCGCTCAGGCGGCCGGGATGCGGAAGGTCTTTCCGTACACCTGCCACTCCAGCGGAGTGGCCAGCTCGAAGTTGCCGGCATCGAGGAACACCCGCTGCATCGTGTCGATCCGGGTCGTGTTGCGCTCGGTCGGCTTCGCGAGGATCGCCTTGCGGCCCGCGTCCAGGAAGATGTCGAGGTAATCCTCCTCGTCACCGCCCTCGGCGACCGTGTCGGCCTCCGCCAGAGCGGCGTCCCGGATGCCGTAGAAGCCGGTCGCGTCGGTGTCCGGCCCGTGCAGCACCATGGCGTCGTAGTAGATGTACTGGCCGAGCGGCCCCAGCCCGTCCAGCTTCGCCTGCCGCACGGCGGGCTCGTAGTAGAGCCGGTCCCGGGTCTCCTCCTGCGCCGCGCGGAACGCCTGGTCCTTCGCCGCCAGCCGCCAGGCGTCGGTGAACCCCGGGTCCAGCCCTTCGTGCGAGGCGGTGCCGTTCACCTTGCGCAACGCCGGCAGGAACGGGGCGAGCGGGTTGTCCGGATGCTGCGCGGTGTAGTGCTGGACCAGGTCCAGCATGTCGCTGGTGCCCGAGCAGAAGCCGACGATCCCGGCGGTGTAGCCCGAGCCGTCCCCGGTGTCCTCGATCGCGCCGTACCGGCTCCGCCAGTCCAGCGTCGAACTGTCCGCACTCGACACCAGCTCCGAGACGATCTCCTTCATCGCCGGATCGGCCAGCCCCGGAGGCTGCTCGGCGATCTCCGCGTCCTCCTCGGCGCGGACGTCCGCCGCCGATTCCTTCTCGGCGGCTGCCGACGGCTGCCCGGTGTCCGAGGGGAGTTCGTCACCGTCTGAACCCCCGAAGACCAGGGAGAGGACGATGATGACCGGGACGCCGATGACGGCGAGACGTATCGCAGGTTTCACGCCGCACAGTCTAGGGGGGTTCACAGGAACCCCACGGGTCAGCCCTTCCCCCGGTCCGGGGCGGCGCCGAACCGGGTCCGCCCCGGGCCCGCCGGGGCGCTTCCGTCGGGGTGATTCCTCCGGAAGCGCCCGTCGTGGCAGCGGGCGTGGGCTGCCTACTTCTGCCAGCCGACCGTCTCCGGGAGCGGGTTGTGGAAGATGGTCGCCCCCGCGTTGGCGAGACCGTTCTTCACCGCGTACGTCGACGGGCCGCTGAACAGCGGCAGGAAGGCGTACTCCCGCAGGGCCTTCTGCTCGACCTCGTTGACCGCCGCCACCTGCTCGTCGAGGTCGGCGATCTCGGTGGTGGCACGGATCTCGGCGTCCAGCGCCGGCGAGCCGGCACCGGTGAGGTTGGAGTCACGGTCCGAGCAGTAGAAGTCGCAGAGGTACCGCGCGCCGAACGGGTCCATCGAGCGGTTGCCCGACAGGAAGAGGTCGAACTTGCGGTCGCTGAGGATGCCGGCGAAGTCCGCCTCGTCGGCCTTCTTGACGACCAGGCTGATACCGACCGGCTTCAGCATCGCCGTGAAGGCACCGGCGAGGGCCTTGTCGAGCGGGTCGTCGCCGAGAAGCGTGTAGCCGATTTCGAGCTTCTTGCCGCCCTTCGCACGCACGCCGTCCGCCCCCGCCTTCCACCCCGCCGCGTCGAGCGACTTCTTCGCCTCCTCGGGCGCGTACGTCAGCACGGCGGAGAGATTGTCCCGGTAGCCCTTCTGGAAGCTGTACAGCACCGCCGAACCGGGCAGGGGTTCGGTGTAGTCCAGCCCCTGGAACTGGATCTTCGCGATCTGGGCACGGTCGATGCTCTCCTCGACCGCCTTGCGGACCTCCTCGTCCGCGAGGACGGCGGACTTCGTGTTGAAGTACAGCGAGTACTCGAACGGACTGCCGCCGCTGCGGATCTCGCTCCCCTTCAGCCCCTTCACCTGGTTGAGGCTCTCCGCGTCGACGGCGGACGCGAGGTCGATCTCGCCGTTCTTGAACGCGTTGACCGCGGCGGTCGACTCCAGGTTCACGTAGACACGCTTGTCGAGCTTGCCCTTCCTGCCCCACCACTTCGGGTTGCGGACGAAGGTGATGTTGCCGGAGTGGGTGTCCCAGGAGCCCACGGTGTACGGACCCGCGCCCCACTCGGGATGCGCCTTCTTCACGTAGGCGTCGTTGAAGTGGGCGACCGTGGCGGCCTCGGGGTGCAGGAACGTGGTGAACAGGCTCGACCAGGAGGCGTTGACCCCCTTGAAGGTGATGACCGCCTGCTTGGCGTCCGCCCCCTTCCCGACCGAGGTGATCCGGTCGTAGCCGTCCGTGGAGGAGGCGGCGAACTCCTTGTCCGAGCCGTTGTTGGCCTTCCAGGTCGCCTCGATGGCCGTCCAGTCGATCGGCGTTCCGTCGTTGAACACGGCCTTCGGGTTGATCGTCAGGGTGACCTTCTGGTTGCCGCCCTCGACGGCGACCTTCACATCGCTGTAGTAGTCCGGGTTGTACTGCACCTCGCCGGTCGGCGAGTAGGTGATCGCGTCCGCGTTGTACCAGGCCCAGACCCGGGCTGCGGTCAAGGTGGAGTTGACGTTGAAGGGGTTGCCCTGGTCGTCGAAGGTCCCGACCGTCGTGTAGGTGCCGCCGTCCTTGATCTTGTCGTACGGCTGCGGGTTGTAGTCCGCGGCGCCGGAGGCGGCGGCCGGGACGTTCTTCCTGTCCGCCCGGGGGGTGTCCTTCCCGGAGGAGGAGCACGCGGTGGCGGTGACGGAGATGGCGGCGATCAGGGCGAGCGGCAGGGCCAGTCGTGCGCGCATGGCGGGACGGTTCCTTCGGAGTCGGGGGTGGGGAGGCGGAACGGAGGGGCGACGCGGGGCCGGTCGGGACCGGCGGGCCGCGGCGGGCAGGGACCGTGGAGTGCTCAGTCGGCGTGACAGGCGTAGCTGTGGCCGGGCCGCCCGGCCACCCGCGTCGGCGCGGGGCGTTCCGTACGACAGCGCTGCCGTACGCCCTCGTCGGCGAGGCGGTACAGCGGACACCGGTCGACGAAGACGCAGCCCGCGGGCAACCGGGTGGCGCTCGGCTGCTCGCCCCGGAGCACGACGCGCTCGCGGGTGCGTTCGCGCCGGGGGTCCGGCACCGGGATCGCCGACAACAGGGCCTTGGTGTACGGGTGCCGGGGGTCGGCGAAGAGGTTCTCGGTGTCCCCGGTCTCCACGACGTGGCCGAGATACATCACCGCGATGCGGTCGGAGACGTACCGGATCACGGCCAGATCGTGCGCGACCACCAGATAGGCGACCCCGAGTTCGCGCTTGAGCCGTGTCAGCAGGTTGATCACCCCCGCCTGTACGGAGACGTCGAGCGCGGACAGCGGCTCGTCGAGGACCAGCAGCTTCGGCTCGGTCGCCAGGGCCCGGGCGATACCGACCCGCTGGCGCTGGCCACCGGAGAGCGCGGCCGGGAAGCGGTCGCCCACCGCGGTGTCCAGGCCGACGAGGCCCAGCAGTTCGGCGATCCGGACACGGATCGCCTCCCGGTCCCGCCCGATCGCGCGCAGCGGCTCGGCGAGCAGTTCGGAGACGGGGAGCCGCGGGTCCAGTGCCCCGAGCGGGTCCTGCATGACGATCTGCACGTCACGCCGCAACTCCCGTACCGCCGCGGCGGAACCGAGGGTGGCGAGGTCCCGTCCGGCGACCTCGATCCGGCCGCCCTCGGGCCGCCGCAGCCGGAGGATCTCCAGCAGCGTGGTGGTCTTGCCGCTGCCCGACTCGCCCACCAGACCCAGGGTCTCGCCGGCCCGGAGCTCGAACCCCACGCCGTCGACGGCGCGCAGGGTGGCGACCCGGCGCTTGAGGACGGTGCCCTTGGTGACGGGGAAGGTCTTGACGAGATCCTCCACGCGCAGCACGACCTCGCCCGTGCCCGGTGTGCCGGAGTGCGTTCCGGCGGGCGGCGCGACCGGCGTGACGTCCCCGGCCGGGTCCAGGGCACCGCCGTACGTCTCCTCGGCGCGCAGGCAGGCCACCTCGCCGTGTCCGCCGATGTGGCGCAGGGCGGGTTCGTCGGTGCGGCAGGCGTCGAGCGCGACCGCGCACCGGGGCGCGAAGGGGCAGCCGGTGGGGAGACCCACCAGGGCCGGCGGCTCTCCGGCGATCGGCAGGAGAGGCCGGTGCACCCCGCTGTCCACGGTCGGTACGGCGGCCAGCAGCCGTGCGGTGTACGGCATGGCCGGCCGCCGGAACAGCTCGTCGACGCCCGCCCGTTCCACGATGCGGCCCGCGTACATCACCGCGACCTCGTCCGCGTGGCCGGCGACGACCCCGAGGTCGTGGGTGATCAGGACGAGCCCGGCGCCGGTCTCGCGCTGGGCGAGCCGCAGGACGTCGAGGATCTGGGCCTGCACGGTGACGTCGAGCGCGGTGGTGGGCTCGTCGGCGACGAGGACGGACGGCTCGTTGGCGATCGCCAGCGCGATGACGACGCGCTGGCGCATCCCGCCGGAGAACTCGTGCGGGAAGGACGCGGCCCGCTCACGGGGGTCCGGGATGCCGACGAGGTCGAGCAGCTCCACGGCCCGCTCCCGGGCGGCCCGCTTCGACAGGTCCTGGTGGACCCGGAGGGCGTCGGAGAGCTGCCGGCCCACGGAGAAGATGGGGGTGAGCGCGGAGAGGGGGTCCTGGAAGACCATGCCGATGGACTTGCCCCGGACGCCGGAGAGCTCCTTGTCCCCGAGTCCGACCAGGTCCCGCCCGCCCAGCAGCACTTGGCCCCGCAGTTCGGCGGTGGGCGGGAGCAGGCCCATGATGCCCATCGCGGTGGCCGACTTTCCCGAGCCGGACTCGCCGACGATCCCGAGCGTACGTCCCGGCAGCAGGTCGAAACCGACCCCGCGCACCGCCTCCACCCGGCCGGCCTCGGAGGGGAAGGAGATCCGCAGATCCCGCACCGAGAGCACGGGGGTGGCGGCCGTGGGCGGCACGCGTCCGGGCAGCGGAGTCGTGAGGGTCATCGTCGGCCTCCCGCCGCACCGGTCACGGACGTGGGATCGAGGGCGTCCCGCAGCCCGTCGCCGACGAACGTCATCGACACGGTCAGCAGCACGACCAGGCCCGCGGGGAAGGCGAAGAGCCAGGGCGCGCTGGTGATGGCCCCGGCGCCGTCCGCGAGCATGGTGCCGAGTGAGACGTCGGGCGTCTGGACGCCGAACCCGAGGAAGGACAGCGCGGTCTCGCTGAGCACGGTGGCGACGACCCCGAGCGTCAGGTTGACGATCAGCAGCGAGCCGAGGTTGGGGATGATGTGGCGCAGGATGACGCGCAGCGGCCGGACCCCCATGAACTCCGCCGCCGTGACGAAGTCCCTCTCGCGCAGGGAGGTCGAGACCGACCAGATCACCCGGGCCGTGGACATCCAGCCGAACACCGTCAGCACGACGATGAGGACCCGCCAGTCGCCGGCCAGCCGGTGGGAGACCAGGGCGAGGATGAGGAAGCTGGGGACGACCAGCAGGAAGTGGATGAGGGCGAGCGTCGCCTTCTCGGTCCGGCCGCCGAAGTAGGCGGCGCTGGAACCGACGACCGCCGCGACCACGACGGTCAGCACCGACACGCTCACCGCGATGACCAGGGAGCGCTGGAGGCCGTGCACGGCCGACGCGTAGATGTCGTTGCCGCCCTGGTTGGTGCCGAACCAGTGGGCGGAACCGGGGGGCTGGGTGAGCGCCGCGAAGTCGGCGTCGGAGTACGCGTACGGGGTGAACAGGCCGCCGAAGGCGCTGAAGAGCACCAGAGCCACGAAGATCACCACGCCGAGGACGGCCAGCCGGTTGCGCAGGAACCGTCGTAGATGGAGCCGGGCCAGGCCGAGGTGCCGGCCGTCCTTGGCGGGAGGCGCCGCCTGCGCGCCCGGTGCGGTGGTCCCCGTCGTCAGGTCTGCCGCCACGTCAGCTCACCCGCACTCTCGGATCGAGGAAGACGACGGTGATGTCCGCGAGGACCGCCCCGATCGCGGTCAGCGCCGCGGCGAAGGCGGCCGTGGCGACGGCGCCGTGCACGTCGTTCTTGCTGATGGTCTGGACGAAGTAGCGCCCCATGCCGTTCCAGCCGAAGATCGTCTCGGTGATGACGGCGCCGGTGAAGAGGGCCGGGACACTGAACGCCACGGAGGTCGCCGTGGGAATGAGGGCGGCCCGCAGGGCGTGCCGTCGGACGGCCTGGGCCCTGGTGAGGCCGGTGGCCCGGGCGGTCCGCACGAAGTCGGCGTCGATGGTGTCGAGCAGCAGCGAGCGCTGCGTCAGGTGGTAGCCGACGTAGCCCATCAGGGTCAGCGTGAGCGTCGGCAGGACGAGATGGAGGAGGCGGTCGCCGATCGTCGGCAACACCCCTTCGACACCCGGGGAGTTCTCACCCGCCACGGGGAGGAAGTGCACGCCCGCGTGCTGGTTGAACCAGATGGCGACGAAGACCACCGCGAGCGCGGCGACCGACGTGGGCACGTTGAACACCGCGATGGACACGGCCTGCGAGACCCGGTCCGCCCAGCCGTACTGCCGGGAGGCGGTGTACACCCCGAGCCCCACACCGATCACCACGGACAGCACCGTCGCGATGAGCACCAACTCCGCGCTGACCAGGGACCGGTATCCGACCTCCCCGTTGACCCGGACGCCGGTGGGGGACTTCCCCCAGTCGAAGTGGAGCACCACCGAGGTGAGCCAGTCCCACCATCGGTGCACCACCGGCACCCGCGGATCCAGGTTGTAGGGAGCGAGGGCCCGGTCGATCTGCGCCTCGCTGCGCGCGGGGCGCAGCTCCTTGAAGTTCGACCGCGGGTCGAGAAACCAACTGGCCAGGAAATAGGTCGCATTGGTCGCGACGGCGATCATCAGCAGCCAGCCCGCGATCTTTCGCGTCACATGGCGGAGCATGTGCACCGCCTCCGTGGCCCGTGGGGCGGGACGGGGCGAGTGCGCCGGGGGAGGGAGGGAGTGGGCATGGGCGTGGGGGACCTTCTGGGGGGACGTGGGGGTGCGCCGAGGGGTGCGGCCGTCATTCTGGTGCGGGCCTCGCGGTGGCGCCAGTGTTTCGGTGGTCCTGCCACGAGCCCGAAACGCCGCCGTAGTAATCACACCGGAACTCCGGGCGATGTGAGCGGTCTTGGGAGGGGGTGTGCCCACCCTTGTGGCAAGCGGCCCGGCCTCGGTGATGCGTACGAAAGGAGCGGGTGCGTCACGCGACGTACGAACATGGCGATGGATCGGTGGGGGCGCGGCAGAATCCCCCCATGACCGACAACCGGCCCGTGGTACTGGCCTGCGCCCTGCTCGACGGCCTCGACCCGCTTCCCTACCCCGCCCGCATGCGGGAACTCGCTCACCGCGCAAGGCTGTTGGCCGATGGCGGTGAACTCCGCCCGGTTTTGGAAGAGCTGGAGGACGGTGAACCGTACGAACGTGGCGTGGCCGTCCTCGCGGCGGCGGCCGGCGGCGACCGGGAGTGGGTGGCCCGGCGCGTCGCCGACGAGGACCCCTTCGTCCGGGGCCAGGCGCTGCGGGTGGCGGACGGGCTCGGCGTGCCCGACTCCGTGTTCGAGGAGGCGATGGCCGACGCGTCCGCCGCCGTACGGCTCCGGCTCATCCGGGCGGTCGTCGCGAGCCGCCGCGCGGCGCTCGCCGACCGGCTGATCGTCTCCCTGCGCCGCACCTGGGGCGACGCCGAGGCGGCCCGGATACTGCCCGGCTGCTCGCCGGAGACCGTGGCCGCGCTGCTGCCCGAACTCTCCCACGCCGCCGCCTGCTGGTCCTCGCTCGGGCGCCACCACCCCGGTGCCTGTCTCGACCAGGCGACCCGCGAACTCGCCGCGCTGCCGGAGGACCGGCGCGACCTCCGCTGGTGGTCGTCCGGGTGTGCGCGGGGCGTCGCGACGGCGGCGGACCGGCTGCCGCACCGCGTCCTCGACCTGCTGGAGGCGTACCCGCCCGCCCGGCTCCCCTTCGTCCTCCGCCGTCACCTCGGTGCGCTCGTCGGCGCCGACCCGGTGCGCTTCGTACGCCTGTTCCTCGGCCCCGGCCGGACGGAGTTCCCCCGGCACGGCGTCCTCAGCGGCGTTCTGCTGCGTCGCATGGCCCGGTCCGCGCCGGAAGAGGAACTGGTCGCGCTCGGCAGGACACTGAGGGACGACTCGGCCGCACTCGCCCGGCTGATGCGCGCCCTGCCGCCCGGCCGCCGGGCCGGGTTCCACGGGTCCGTCACCGGCCGCGACACCGGCAGCGCCACCGGAACACCGGTCGACGCCGCCGTGCTCGGCGCCCTGCCGCGCAACCGGGTCGCCGCGACCGCCCGGAGCATGGCCGCGTGGGCCCGCGACCACGGCGAACCCTGGGACACCGTCCTGCTCGCCGAGTCGTACCTACCGCCCGAAGAGGTCCGCGAACGCCTTCTCACCGCGACCCGGCGGCCGGCCGCCGAGGACCGCGCGACGGCCTGGAGCCTGCTGATCCGCAACGCCGGACGCTCCGGTGAGCCCGCCACCGTCCACGCCGTACTCGACGACATGGGGCGGCTGCGCAACGAACAGGAACCCGTGCGCACCGCCGCGCTGTGCGCCCTCCGCGCCACCCCGCCCACCCTCTTCACGGCCGCCTCGGAGCCCCTGCTCGACCGGATCGCCGCCGACGCCGTCGAGGCCCGCGACTCCTCCGCCGCCACCCGCTCCTTCCTCTCCTCCCTCGCGGTGGCCGTCCTGCGCGAGCACGCCGTCACCGGCCGCCGCGCGCTCGTCAGCTGGTCCCTGCGCACCCTCGTCCGGCTCTCCGGCACCACGGGCGCCGCCGACCTGGGACGGCTCGACCGCACCCTGCGCAAGGGGCAGGAACACCTCGTGTTCGAAGCGCTCCGGCCCTGGCTGGAGGCAGGAGCCGACAAGTCGGACTACGAACTCGTGCTGGCGCTCGCCCAGGCCGTCGGCCGCCGAGCCGAGGGCATGGACGAACTCCAGGAGCTGCTCCGCCAGGCCGTCCGCTACGGGAACACGGCCACCGCCCGCCAGGCGATCCCCCTGTGGCTGCGACCGGTACGGCAGCGCGACGCGCGCGTCGCGCAGGTCCTGGAACGGGACCTCACCGCCGTCGTCCTTCCCGCCGTCCGGCGGATCGTCACCGCGCGCCGCACCGACCTGCTGGACCATGTGCTCGGTGCGCCGGTGCCGCCCGGCAGGTTCGCCACGCGTGAGGCCGACCGTACGCTGCCGGTCGGCCGCGAGACCGTCCGCTGGGTGCCCCGGCAGCAGAAGGCCGCCCTGCGCGGACTGGAGAAGGCGGCGGGTGACAAGGAACTGCCGCTGCTGACCCGGGCGGCGGCCGTCGCGCAGGTGGCGGCGGTACCGGGAACGGGCGCCGGGGCCCTGCGGAAGTGGGCCGGCGCCCCGGACGTCGTGGTGGCCGAGGCCGCGCTCGCCGCCCTGGGCCGCACCGACCGACCCGCCGAGGCGCTGGACGGCCTGCTCGGCCACGTCGGCGGGGACAGGGCGCGCGTGGCCGTCTTCGCGGCGGGCCGGGCCTCACGGCACGTCCGTCCCTCCCGCCTCGTCGCGCTCCTTGCCGCACGGACCGCGCCCGGCACCGGAAAGGTCACCAGCCGTAAGGAGATGGTGCGGCTCGCGGCCCTCCGGCTGCCGCTGGAGCGCGCGGCCGAGGTGGTCGCCGGCGCCTACGGCGAGCCCGGCCAGCACCCCGACGTACGGGCCGCGTGCGTCGCGGTCGCCGACGTGCTGCTCGGCAGCGAACGGATCTGGGAGATGCTGGCCGACGCGGCCGGGAGCGACACCCCGGTCCTGCGCGGGGCCGTGCTGCGCGCCGTCCCCCACCAGGTGCCGGAGCGGCACCGGGCCCGGTTCGCCCGGCTGGTCCAGGAGGTGAGCACCACCGAGGACCCCGAACTGGCCGCCGCCGCCCACCGCGTGCTGGCCCACTGGCTGCCCTGGGCCCACGGCGCGAGCGAGGTGCTGCTCGCCGCCGTCACCGACCTCGACCGCCGGGGCGGCTGGACCGGCGCGGCGGACGCGCTCGTCCACGCGGCGTCGGCCACCCCCGAGGCGGCCGACGCCCTGAACCGCACGCTGACCCTGCTGGCCACCGACGACACGGCTGACGACGCCGGCGCGGACCGCGACCGGCCGGGCCGCCAGCGCCTCGTCCACCTGGTACGGGTGCTGTCCGGCGGGCACACGAGCCCGACCGGGACGCAGCGCGCCGTGCTCGCCGGCGCGGCGGACCGCCTCGCCGCGCACCGCGACACCGTGCCGCAGGCCGCCGCTCTCCTCGTCCGGGCCGTCGACGCGTACGCCACCGACCCCGACACCCTCCACACGGGCCTCGTCCGGCTCGCCGCCCTGCACGACGGCCGGCCCGCGCTGGCCGCCAGGACCGCCCGCACCCTCCTCGGCCATCTCGTGGCGGCGCGGCGGCACGGGGGCGCGGACCCCGACGTCCTCCTCACGGTGGCGGGCCGGCTCACCGCGACCGGCGGCGGCCCCGCGCAGGGGCTGTTCGCCGTCGCGCTCACGGTGGCCGGTGGCCGGAGCACGGAGTGGGCAGCGCCCTGGCGCACCCAGCTGCGGATACTGCGCCAGCACGCGGCGGCGGACGTCCGGGACGCCGCGTACGAGGAGTGGACCGCGCCGGAGTGACCGCGCCGGGATGGTGGACGGGTGGCGGAGTGGCGGCCGGTGGCCGGTGGCGGAGGGGCGGCCGCCGTGCGGGCCTCAGCGTCCGCGCGCCGCCACGCGGGCCTTGCGCGCCGCGAGCTTCTCGTCGAACTTCGACGCCTCGCTGTCCAGGCCGCCCATGTACAGGCCGAGCTCCTCCTGCGCCTGGAGCCCCTCCGGGCCGAGCCCGTCGATCTCCAAGACCTTCAGGTAACGCAGCACGGGCTGGATCACGTCGTCGTGGTGGATGCGCATGTTGTAGATCTCGCCGATCGCCATCTGCGCGGCGGCCCGCTCGAAGCCGGGCATGCCGTGTCCGGGCATCCGGAAGTTGACGACCACGTCCCGGACGGCCTGCATGGTGAGGTCCGGGGCCAGCTCGAAGGCGGCGCCCAGGAGGTTCCGGTAGAAGACCATGTGCAGGTTCTCGTCGGTGGCGATCCGCGCGAGCATCCGGTCGCAGACCGGGTCCCCCGACTGGTGGCCGGTGTTGCGGTGCGAGACACGGGTGGCCAGCTCCTGGAAGGCGACGTACGCCACGGAGTGCAGCATCGAGTGCCGGTTGTCGGACTCGAATCCCTCCGCCATGTGCGCCATGCGGAACTGCTCCAGCTTGTCCGGGTCGACCGCGCGCGAGGTCAGCAGGTAGTCCCGCATCACGATGCCGTGGCGGCCCTCCTCGGCCGTCCAGCGGTGCACCCAGGTGCCCCAGGCGCCGTCGCGACCGAAGAGCGAGGCGATCTCGTGGTGGTAGCTGGGGAGGTTGTCCTCGGTCAGCAGGTTCACCACGAGGGCGATCTTGCCGATGTCGGTGACCTTGGACTGGTCGGGAGCCCACGCCTCGCCGTCGTCGAAGACGCCCGGGAAGTTCCGGCCGTCGGAGAACGGGACGTACTCGTGGGGCATCCAGTCCTTGGCGACCTTGAGATGGCGGTTGAGTTCCTTCTCCACCACCTCTTCCAACGCGTACAGCAGCTGGGCGTCGGTCCACGCCTTCGAACTGCCGAGGTGGGGAGAGGTGATCGTCACGGGTGCTCCTGGGGACGGGAGATTTACCTACGGCTTCGTAGGTTACGTGTCCGTAGGTTAAGCGCAGGTAAGCCCTCAGCCAAGCCTGACCGGTGCCGGAACCGGTCCCGGCGACCTCCCGGACGGGTTCCGGAGAGGCCCCCGCGAGGCGGGAAACCGCTGCGGCGGACAGCCGGGGCCGGGTTCCCGCTCAGTGATTGTCGCCCAGGAACTCCGCCAGCTCCCGGTCGAGGTCCAGGAACCGGTGCTCGTCGCCCACAGGCACCAACTCCTCCGCCCGCCTCAGGAATCGACGCAGCTCCGAGGTGCGGACGTGCACCATCGCGATGCCCTCGGCGGCGTGGAACTCGAGCGCGGTCCGCAACGGGTCGAACGGACGCACCCGCACGTCTCCGAGGCCGGCGGGCGCGTCCACGCCCCGGGCCAGCAGCTCCCGGGAGAACTCCCACGAAACGTCCGTGCCCTCCAGCGTGGCCCTGGCCGGGAACGCGATCCGGACCGCGAAAGGATGGGCGCGGTCGTACCGCAGGGTGGCGGCCAGCGTCGCCATCCGTGGAACGGACGCGACCATGCGGGCCTGTACGGGCTGCTCGATAAGGCTGGACAAGACCTGCTCCCTCGCACGGCTGGACGAACGGACTCCGGCACTGGAGTAGACGACGGAACACCGCGATCCGCGCACCGACCCGGGGCGTGAGCTGTGTCACCGCCGAAACCCCCGGGACTGATCATCTGCCCGGGAAGTGCCCGTCCATCCCGTGCGTCCCGCCCGTACGCGGACGACGGGAACGCACGGCCACCGGTCGCACGGCCCGGCCGCCGACGGGACAGGGGCCGTGAGCCACCCATCCACGGAGAGTCGGGACATCACGGGACCCTCCGGGCGGAACCCCCGCCGGACAGGGGCGCCGGTGCGCCCGGTCGGGGGACCGGCACACGCGAGCAGCCCCGGGACCGGCACACGCGAGCAGCCCGGGGACCGGCACAGGCGCGCAGCCCCGGGACCGGCACAGGCGAGCAATCGGGGGACCGGCGCAGGCGCGCAGCCCCGGGGTCAGCACACGTCGAGCAGCCCCTGCTCCCGCACGACCTCCAGCGACAGGGTGCGGTAGCCGACCGTCTGGAAGAGCACGGTCAGACTCCGGTCCTCCTCGCTCATCACCGAACCCTCTCCCCAGTGCTGGTGCCGGACCCGGGTGCCGGGGCGGTAGGGGTGGCCGCCTCCGGCCGTCTCCTCGCCGGCCGGGGCGGGTATCCGCCCGCCCGTGCCGGCCAGGACCGCCGGACCGGGCGCCGCGCCCTCCCGCGACAGCTCGGCCGCTTCGCACACGTCGCAGGAGCCGCACCCCTCGGCCTCGTCCCGGACCTGTCCGAAGTAGCCGAGGAGGAAGCGGCGCCGGCAGCCGGTGGTCTCCGCGTAGCCACGCATCATGTCCACCCGGGAGCGTTCGAGCTGCTGGTGGGCGTCGCCCAGTTCGACCGCCTGCTGCGCGGCGTGGGCCGGGTCGATGCCCGGGGCCGGTTCCACGTCGCCCCGCCCGGTGGTGTGTACCGCGTCGACCTGCTCCAGCAGGTTGACGACCGCCGTCAGCCGGCTCGCCGTCAGATGCGTTTCGGCCCGCAGGTCGCTGGGGTGCACGGGGCCGTCGTGCTCCGCCAGCGTGCGCGCCACCTGGGTGACGGTGTCCGGATCGGGGCGGCCCGCCGAGAAGAAGCGCTGAAGGCCGAGATCCTGAGGCCGGTACGCGAGGATCGCCCGGGACTGCTCGCCGTCCCGTCCGGCCCTGCCTATCTCCTGGTAGTAGGCGTCCAGGGACCCGGGCACGGACGCGTGGAGCACGAAGCGCACGTCCGGCTTGTCGATACCCATCCCGAACGCGGACGTCGCCACCACCACGTCCAGCGCACCCGCCAGAAAGCGGTCGTGCACGTCGCCGCGCTCCTGCGCGGGAAGTCCCGCGTGGTACGCCGCCACGTCCAGCCCGAGCAGGCTCAGCTCGTTCGCGTACTCCTCGGCCTCGCGCCGCGTCGCCGCGTACACCAGCCCCGGTTTGGGCTCCGCCGCGGCGCGCTCGACCACGGCCCGCGCCTTGACCGCCGCGTCCCGGAACGGAATGACCTCCAGATGGATGTTCGGGCGGTCGAAGCCGGTGACGACCTCCCGCACGTCCCGCATCCCCAAGTGCGCGACGATGTCGGCCCGCACGGGGGCGGCGGCGCTCGCCGTCAGAGCGAGCACCGGAGGACGCCCGATCCGCTGGAGCACCTGGCCGAGCCTCAGGTACTCGGGCCGGAAGTCGTGGCCCCAGGAGGACACGCACTGCGCCTCGTCCACGACGAACAGTGCCGGCTCCGCGGCCGCGAGCTGCTCGACCACCTCGTCCTTCGCCAGCTGCTCCGGGGCGAGGAAGAGGAAGTCGACGTCCCCCGCGCTGATCCTGTCCCACACCGCGGCGTTCTCGCCTCCGGTCTGCGTCGAGTTCACCGCCGCCGCATCCGTCCCGGTGCGACGCAGCAGCCCCTGGACCTGGTCGCGCTGGAGCGCGATCAGCGGCGACACCACCACGGTCGGACCCGAAAGGAGCACCCCCGGCACCTGGTAGACGGCCGACTTCCCGGCGCCCGTGGGCATGACGACCAGCGTGTCGCGCCGCTCCATCACGGCTTCCATCGCCATCGTCTGCTCCGGCCGAAGCCGGTCCCAGCCGAACACATCCCGCGCGACGTCCTGAAGACGCCGCGAAGAAACAGCCACCATGACACTCCTCGACAGCGAGCCGGGGCAAAACCCGCGAACCGGGAGCCCTCGTGGCGCTCCTCGTACCCCCGTTGACGCGCGGTAGCGGCGCGCCTCAGGGCTTTCGTTCGGATCATGCCGGGCCCGGTCCGTACGAGAGGCTCTAAACTCGGCCGTCATGACGACGTTCGCCGTGCCCGCCGACGCAGCCGAGGCGCGGGCCGTCCAGGACCGCCTGCGCGACCGGGTGGTGACCGAGGACTCCGGACCTGCCCCCGGACGGGGCCACGCCACCGGGGTGGACGTCGCCTACGACGACGAGCGGGACCTCGTCGTCGCGGCGGCCGTGGTGCTGGACGCCGCCACCCTCGATGTGGTCGCCGAGACCACCGCCGTGGGCCGGGTCACCTTCCCGTACGTCCCCGGGCTGCTGGCCTTCCGGGAGATACCCACGGTGCTCGCCGCGCTGGAGTCGCTCACGGCCGACCCAGGCCTCGTCGTCTGCGACGGATACGGGCTGGCCCACCCCCGGCGCTTCGGACTCGCCAGCCATCTCGGGGTGCTGACCGGGCTCCCCGTCATCGGTGTCGCCAAGAACCCCTTCACCTTCGCGTACGAACCGCCCGGCCCGAAGCGCGGCGACTCCTCCCCGCTGCTGGACGGTACGGAGGAGGTCGGCCGGGCCCTGCGTACCCGGGACGGCACCAAGCCGGTCTTCGTCTCCGTCGGCCACCGCACCTCGCTGGACACCGCCTGCGCCCACACCCTGGCGCTGACCCGGGGGTTCCGCCAGCCCGAGACCACCCGCCGGGCCGACGCGCTCTGCCGGCGAGCTCTGCGGGAAGCGGCGGGCTGAGCGGGAGCTACGGGCTGAGCGGGGGAGCTGCGGCCCCGTCTTCAGCGGCGGGCCGCCACCCGGAAACCCAGCCCCGAGGCCCGCAGTCGTTCCAGCAGGGCATCGCCCATCGCCACCGCCGTCGTCACCTGGCCCGAGGCCTCCGGCAGATCGTCGAGGGCGAGGCAGAGGGCGGCCTCGCCCAGCATCCGCGCCGTCTCGTCGTATCCCGGGTCGCCGCCCGAGACCTCGGTGAAGACCTGTCGGCCGCCCCCCTCCCCGACGAACCGGACGGTGAACCTGCTCCGACTGCGGCGCTCCTCGTCGGGCCCGTCGCCCGACTGGTAACGATCCGTCATCCAAACCCGCACAAAGGGAAGTTGAGCCGCGGCGACGAGGGAAATCACGCCCGCCGTGCCGCCCAGCGCGACCGGCAGGTGCTTCACCGAGGCGAAGTGGCGGTAGCGGAAGTCGGGGCCGTAACGTTCCAGGGCGCGCGCCGAACGGCCCACGATCTGCGGGTCCACGGTCGGCAGCGGGAGGGCCCAGGTTCCGGTCTCCCCGCTGAAGTGCGGGGCCCCCAGCGGGGTCCGGACGCGGCGGCCGGTGAGCCGGGGTTCGCGCTCCCGGCGTTCCCGGGCGGCGGCCAGCATCTGCGGTCCCCGGCCCATCGCGTTCACCGCGGAGGCGAACGTACCGCCGGAGAACACCGCGTGGGCGCGGACGAAGGCGTCGACCGTCAGCGGCACGCCCTCGGGCAGCTGCCGGACGGTGAAGTACGCGCCGAGGTCGTGAGGTACCGAGTCGAAGCCGCAGGCGTGCACCAGGCGCGCTCCGGTCTCCCGGGCGGTCCCGTCGTGCTCGAGCCACGTCCGGTCGATGAACTCGGCCTCGCCGGTGAGGTCCAGGTAGTCCGTACCGGCCCGGGCGCAGGCCGCGACGAGCGCGTTCCCGTAACGCAGGAAGGGGCCGACCGTGGTGGCCACCACCCGTGCGGACAAGGCGAGTTCCCGCAGTGCGGTGGGTTCGTCGGCGTCGGCGACGAGCAGTCCGGGCTCCGGGCCCTTCACGGCGAGCCCCGCGCGCAGCCGCTCCAGCTTCTCGCGGCTGCGCCCGGCCAGCGCCCAGCGCAGCCCGTCGGGGGCGTGCGCCGCGAGGTATGCGGCGGTCAGTGTGCCGACGAAGCCGGTGGCGCCGTACAGGACGACGTCGTAGGGACGCTCCGGTTTGTGGTGCCTCTTCATGCGTGCCTCCGCTGGGGCGTGTCGTCGAAGTGCCGGCTCCGGGTGGGTGGCAGCCGAGGGTAGTCCCGCGACCGGCGACCGGTGAACCACTCCGGTCGCGGGGTGACGCGTGGCACTCGGGGCGGAACCGCATGTGACGGTGCACCATGGGAGAGGTGGAAACTAAGCGGTCGCTCGGCCAAAAGCCTTGTGCGGAGCGGCGGTCGTTCTTAGCATCGTCGATGTTACATCGGTTGTGTCACACCGCTGGGGGCTTGATGACCGCGTCGGGGAACGGGCCCCTGTCCGGAGTGCGCGTGGTCGAACTGGCGGGCATCGGCCCCGGTCCGTTCGCCGCGATGCTCCTGGCCGACCTCGGTGCCGACGTGGTCAGGGTGGACCGGCCCGGCGGGGCCGCCCTCGGCATCGACCCGGCCCTCGATCTGACCAACCGCAACAAGCGCTCCGTCCTGCTCGACCTCAAGACGGACGCGGGTGCCTCGGCCGTCCTCGCCCTCGCCGAACGCGCCGACATCCTCGTCGAGGGGTACCGCCCCGGGGTCGCGGAACGTCTCGGGGTGGGCCCCGACGCCTGCCTCGGCCGCAACCCCCGGCTCGTCTACGGCAGGATGACCGGCTGGGGTCAGGAAGGCCCGCTCGCCCAGCGTGCCGGCCACGACGTCTCCTACCTCGCGCCCACCGGCACCCTCTCCATGATCGGCCGCCCCGGCGAACCCCCGGCCGTCCCGGCCAACCTGCTCGGCGACTACGCGGGCGGCTCCCTCTACCTCGTGGTCGGCGTACTGGCCGCCCTCCAGCACGCCCGTACCCCCGGCGGGAGCGGGCAGGTCGTGGACGCGGCGATCGTCGACGGCGCCGCCCACCTCGCCACCATGATCCACGGCATGCTGGCGGCCGACGCCTGGCAGGACAGGCGTGGCTCCAACCTCCTCGACGGTGGCTGCCCCTTCTACGGCACGTACGCGACCTCCGACGGCGAGGCCATGGCGGTCGGGCCGCTGGAACAGCGGTTCTACGACGAGTTCACCGCGCTCCTCGGCATCGCCGGAGAGGCGCCCGACCGTGCGGACCTCTCCCGCTGGGCGGAGCTGCGCACCGCGGTCGCGGACCGTTTCCGCACCCGTACCCGCGCCGAGTGGACCGAAGTGTTCGAGGGCACCGACGCCTGCGTCGCCCCGGTCCTCTCCCTCCGCGAAGCGCCCGGGCACCCGCATCTCGCCGCCCGCGCCACCTTCGTGGAACACGCCGGGATCACCCAGCCCGCCCCCGCCCCGCGCTTCTCCGCCACCCCCACCGCCGTCCGGAGCGCCCCCGCCCTGCCCGGCAGCGGCGCCGCGTCGGTGGCCGCGGAGTGGGGCGTGCCGGAACTGCCCGGGGACGGGGACGTGCCGGCAACGCCCGGTCGAGACGCCCCGCAAGCCCTCGGGGGCCGAGGCGCGCCGGAGCCGTTCCGGGCACCGCCGAAGGAGGTTCAGGGATGAGGGCGAGACCGGCGCGCACCATCCGACACCCACTCCAGGAGGCCCGGTGAAACGGCAGATCTTCGCCGCCGAACACGACGTGTTCCGCGAGACCGTCCGTACCTTCCTCGCCAAGGAGGTCCTCCCGCACTACGCACAGTGGGAGAAGGACGGCATCGTCTCGCGCGAGGCGTGGCGCGCGGCGGGCCGGCAGGGGCTGCTCGGCCTCGCCGTCCCCGAGGAGTTCGGCGGGGGCGGCAACGACGACTTCCGTTACAGCGCCGTACTGGCCGAGGAGTTCACCCGGGCGGGCGTCAGCGGCCTCGCGCTCGGCCTGCACAACGACATAGTCGGGCCCTACCTCACCGGCCTCTCCACCCCCGAGCAGAAGCGGCGCTGGCTGCCGGGCTTCTGCTCCGGCGAGACCGTCACCGCCATCGCCATGACCGAACCGGGGGCCGGCTCCGATCTTCAGGGCATCCGTACGACCGCCGAGGACCGGGGCGACCACTGGCTGCTCAACGGGTCCAAGACCTTCATCTCCAACGGCATCCTCGCCGACCTGGTGGTCGTCGTCGCCCGTACGTCACCGGAAGGCGGGGCCAAGGGCCTCTCGCTGCTCGTGGTCGAACGCGGCGCGACGGGTTTCGAACGCGGCCGCAACCTCGACAAGATCGGCCAGAAGTCCCAGGACACCGCCGAACTCTTCTTCCACGACGTCCGCGTCCCCAAGGAGAACCTCCTCGGCGAACTCCACGGCGGCTTCCTCCACCTGATGACCAACCTGGCCCAGGAACGGATGGGGATCGCGGTCGCCGGCATCGCCGCCGCCGAACACCTGCTGGAGATCACCACCCGGTACGTCAAGGAGCGCGAGGCGTTCGGCCGGCCGCTCGCCAGACTCCAGCACGTCCGCTTCGAGATCGCCGAGATGGCCACCGAATGCGCCGTCACCCGCACCTTCCTCGACCGCTGCATCGTCGAGCACGCGGAGGGCGCGCTCGACGCGGTGCACGCCTCGATGGCCAAGTGGTGGGCGACCGAACTCCAGAAGAGGGTGGCCGACCGCTGCCTGCAACTGCACGGCGGGTACGGCTACATGGCCGAGTTCCCGGTCGCCAGGGCCTTCACCGACGGACGCATCCAGACGATCTACGGCGGGACGACCGAGATCATGAAGGAGATCATCGGGCGCTCCCTGCTGTCCTGACTGCCGTACGCACCGCTGCCGCTGCCGCTGCCGCTGCCGCTGCCGCTGCCGCGCGCCCGCCCCCCGAGTGCCGCACGCACCCTCGCACACCCCGAAGCCCGCCCCCCCCGAAAGGCTGTTGTCTTGAGTACCGAAGCGTTCGTCTACGACGCGATCCGCACCCCGCGCGGACGCGGCAAGGCCAATGGGGCCCTGCACGGCACCAAGCCGATCGACCTGGTCGTCGGCCTCATCCACGAGATCCGCGCCCGCTTTCCCGGCCTGGACCCGGCGGCCATCGACGACATCGTCCTCGGTGTCGTCAGCCCGCTCGGCGACCAGGGCTCCGACATCGCGCGGATCGCGGCCATCGCCGCCGGACTCCCGGACTCCGTCGCCGGCGTCCAGGAGAACCGCTTCTGTGCCTCCGGCCTCGAAGCCGTCAACCTCGCCGCCGCCAAGGTCCGTTCGGGCTGGGAGGACCTCGTCCTCGCCGGTGGCGTCGAGTCCATGTCACGCGTCCCCATGGGCTCGGACGGCGGGGCCTGGGCGATGGACCCGATGACCAGCTTCGAGACCGGCTTCGCCCCGCAGGGCATCGGAGCCGACCTCATCGCCACCGTCGAGGGCTTCTCCCGCCGCGACGTCGACGAGTACGCCGCCCTCTCCCAGGAGCGTGCCGCCGAGGCGTGGAAGGCGGGCCGCTTCGCCCGTTCGGTGGTTCCCGTCAAGGACCGCAACGGCCTCGTCGTCCTCGACCACGACGAGCACCTGCGCCCCGGGACCACCGCCGACTCGCTCGCCGCCCTCAAGCCCTCCTTCGCCGCCATCGGCGAGATGGGCGGCTTCGACGCGGTGGCCCTGCAGAAGTACCACTGGGTCGAAAAGATCGACCATGTCCACCACGCCGGCAACTCCTCGGGGATCGTGGACGGCGCCGCGCTCGTCGCGATCGGCTCGAAGGAGGTCGGCGAGCGCTACGGGCTCACCCCGCGCGCCCGGATCGTCTCCGCCGCCGTCTCCGGCTCCGAGCCCACCATCATGCTGACCGCCCCCGCCCCCGCCTCCCGCAAGGCGCTCGCCAAGGCCGGACTGACCATCGACGACATCGACCTGATCGAGATCAACGAAGCCTTCGCCGGAGTGGTGCTGCGCTTCGTCCGCGACATGGGCGTCAGCCTCGACAAGGTCAACGTCAACGGCGGAGCCATCGCGCTCGGCCACCCCCTCGGCGCCACCGGCGCGATGATCCTCGGCACCGTCGTCGACGAACTCGAACGGCGCGACCTGCGGTACGGACTCGTCACCCTCTGCGTGGGCGGCGGCATGGGCGTCGCCACCGTCGTCGAACGCGTCTGACCGGCCCCGCCCTCCCGCCACGCCCGCTGCCTACGGAGAAGAACCCATGACCGAGAGCACCACCATCCGCTGGGAAGAGGACGGGGCCGGCGTCGTCACCCTCGTCCTCGACGACCCGGACCAGTCCGCCAACACGATGAACCGGGCCTTCACCCGGTCCCTCGCGGCGATCGCCGACCGCGCCGAGGCCGAGAAGGAGACCATCCGCGGCATCGTCGTCACCTCCGCGAAGAAGACCTTCTTCGCCGGGGGAGACCTCAAGGAGATGATCCGGGCCCGGCCCGAGGACGCCCAAGCCGTCTTCGACACCGGGATGGCCATCAAGCGCTCCCTGCGCCGCATCGAGACCCTCGGTATTCCGGTGGTCGCGGCCATCAACGGCGCGGCGCTCGGAGGCGGTTACGAGATCGCCCTCGCCTGCCACCACCGGATCGCACTCGACGCGCCCGGCTCCCGCATCGGTCTCCCCGAGGTCACCCTCGGCCTGCTCCCGGCCGGCGGCGGCGTCACCCGTACCGTACGCCTCATGGGCATCGCCGACGCCCTGCTCAAGGTGCTGCTCCAGGGCACCCAGTACACCCCGGCCCGCGCCCTGGAGAACGGCCTCGTCCACGAAGTGGCCGCCACCCGCGAGGAGATGCTGGACAAGGCCCGCGCCTTCATCGACGCCCACCCCGAGTCCCAGCAGCCCTGGGACGTGAAGGGATACCGGATTCCCGGCGGCACCCCGTCGAACCCACGGTTCGCCGCCAACCTCCCGGCCTTCCCCGCCAACCTCAAGAAGCAGATCGCCGGGGCTCCGATGCCCGCGCCCCGCAACATCCTCGCCGCGGCCGTCGAGGGCTCGCAGGTCGACTTCGAGACCGCGCAGACCATCGAGGCCCGCTACTTCACCGAACTGGTCACGGGCCAGGTCGCCAAGAACATGATCCAGGCGTTCTTCTTCGACCTCCAAGCCGTCAACTCCGGTGCCAGCAGGCCCGAGGGCGTCGAGCGCCGCACCGTCCGCAAGGTCGCCGTGCTCGGCGCAGGCATGATGGGCGCCGGCATCGCGTACTCCTGCGCCCGCGCCGGCATCGAGGTCGTCCTCAAGGACGTCACCGCCGAAGCCGCCGCCAAGGGCAAGGCCTACAGCGAGAAGCTGCTGGCCAAGGCGGTCTCCCGGGGACGTACGACCGAGGCCGCCCGCGACGAGCTGCTCGCCCGCATCACCCCGACCGGCGACCCCGCCGACCTCGCCGGCTGCGACGCCGTCATCGAGGCCGTCTTCGAGGACACCTCCCTCAAGCACAAGGTGTTCCAGGAGATCCAGGACGTCGTCGCCCCCGACGCGCTGCTCTGCTCCAACACCTCCACGCTGCCCATCACCGTCCTCGCCGAAGGCGTCACCCGCCCCGCCGACTTCATCGGGCTGCACTTCTTCTCCCCGGTCGACAAGATGCCGCTGGTCGAGATCATCAAGGGCGCGGCCACCGGCGACGAGGCCCTGGCCCGCGCCTTCGACCTGGTCCGCCAGATCAAGAAGACCCCGATCGTGGTCAACGACTCGCGCGGATTCTTCACCTCGCGGGTCATCGGCCACTTCATCAACGAGGGCGTCGCGATGGTCGGCGAGGGCCTCGAACCCGCCTCCGTCGAACAGGCCGCCGCTCAGGCCGGCTACCCGGCCAAGGTGCTCTCCCTGATGGACGAGCTGACACTCACCCTGCCCCGCAAGATCCGCAACGAGACCCGGCGCGCCATCGAGGAGTCCGGCGGCACCTGGACCCCGCACCCCTCGGACGCGGTCGTGGACCGGATGGTCGAGGAGTTCGAACGCCCCGGACGCAGCGGCGGCGCCGGGTTCTACGAGTACGACGAGTCCGGTCGGCGCGGCGCCCTCTGGCCGGGGCTCCGCGAGCACTTCGGCAAGCCCGGGGCCGCGATCCCGTTCGAGGACATGAAGGAGCGGATGCTCTTCTCCGAGGCCCTGGACAGCGTCCGGTGCCTGGACGAGAACGTCCTCGTCTCCGTCGCCGACGCCAACATCGGCTCCATCATGGGCATCGGCTTCCCGCCGTGGACCGGCGGTGTCCTCAGCTACGTCAACGGCTACGAAGGCGGCCTGCCCGGCTTCGTAGCCCGCGCCCGCGAGCTCGCCGAACGGTACGGAGACCGCTTCCTGCCCCCCGCCCGCCTGGTGGAGATGGCCGAACGGGGCGAGACCTTCCACGACTGAGCCCGTCGCCCCCCCCGGAGGGCGGGCCGCCCCGCGGCGGCCCGCCCTTGGGGCATACGGCCCGGCGTACGCCCGTGCCGGACCGCTGTGCGGACTGCCGTACCGTCAGGGCTCCTGGAACGCGGCGCGCAGCTCGGCCGTCAGCGACCGCTGGAACGCGGTCACCAGAGCCTGCATCACCAGCGGCTGCATGTGCGCCGAGAGCGACCTCATCGCGGCCACGTGCTCCGGGTCCGCCTCCCGCTCCCGGTACGGGCTCCACACCTCGTCCCGGAAGAGCCGGGTCAGCTCGGCGGCGGCCGACCGGGTGTGCTCCATCAGGACCGTACGCGCCCGGAGGATCGTCTCGTGTGCGATCGGCACGTCCAGAAGCTCCACCCCGAGCCGGAGCAGCCCCGGATCGACCCGGTGGACCCCCTCGGGCGACGCGGACTCCTCTTCGGGCCCGTCCAGCAGTACCCCCATCGCCGCCAGCCGGCCGAGATCCTCGCCGGTGAGCGGCCGGCCCGCCCGCCGCTCCAGCTCCGCCCGGGTCATCTCCTCGACCACGTCCGGCGCCCAGGACGCCACCAGCGCCCGGTGGATCGCCAGACCGTGGGCGCTGAGATCCGCCGGCAACTGCTCCAGATACCGTTCTATCGCGGCCAGCGTCATGCCCTGGCGCTGGAGTTCCTCGATCAGCGCCAGCCGGGACAGATGGCCGTGACCGTAGTGCCCGACCCGGCGCGGACCGATCACCGGAGGCGGCAACAGCCCCCGCGTGCCGTAGAAACGCACGGTGCGCACGGTCACCCCGGCGCGGGCCGCCAACTCGTCGACGGTGAGCGTCGGCTCCTCGGGCGCGGTCGCCATGTCTGCTCCTCGATGCCCTGAGACGGCCGGATCGGTGCCGATCGCCCGGTGCGGCGATCGCGTGCAACAGTATTGCTGTCTCACCACTGTGGTGAAACCCTCACCGGCAGCGAAACGGGGCCCGGCCCCTTGTTCGCGACCGCCCCGCACGCCAGTGGACAGGGCCTTCACGGCCACCGGGCACGTGCTCCTCGGGGGGCTTTCGGACCTGACCGGGGGCGCGGTCGGTACCGAGCACGCGGGGCTCCTGAGACGAACGGCCCAGAAACCGCTCACGTCCGGGCTCGGACGCCGGTGGTTGTCGGCGTACGGCTGGATGGGCACGGCCGTGCACGGATGAACGTGCCGAGCGCTATGGCGCGCAGGGTGGCGACTTCGGCTCGGGCATCTCGACGGCGCTCGGCGCGGTGGCACCCGAGCAGGTCGTCGGAGTGCACGTCAACTACCTGCCGACCCGGCCGGTCCCGGACGCCGGCATCGAACTGTCCGAAACGGATGAAGCGCGGCTGGACAAGATCCGGCACCTGATGGCGAATCGTCCGCCTTACCAGGCCCTGCAGGCCACCACCCCGCAGACCATCGGCTACGCACTGACCGACTCGCCGGTCGGCCAGCTGGCCTGGATCGCCGAGCGCTTCGCGCAGTGGACGGACCCTCGCTCGCGGATCAGTGACGAGCGGATGCTCACCGATGTCTCGCTGTACTGGCTGACCGCCACCGCGGCTTCCTCGGCGCGGCTCCACCGCGATGCTCCGCGGCGCATCGAGCCGTGCCCGGTGCCGGTGGGGGTAGCGGTGTTCGCGCACGACATCACGCAGTCGGTGCGACCGCTGGCCGAGCGGCTGTACGACATCAGACACTGGTCGGAGTTCGAGCGCGGCGGCCACTTCGCCGCGATGGAGGTGCCGGAGCTACTCGCCGGGGACGTCCGGGAGTTCTTCCAGATGATCCGCACCACCCGGTCCTGGCGGGAGAGGGAATCCTGGCCTACTGCTCCGGCGGAGCGGCGGGACCGTTGAGCGCCTCGACGACCTGGTCGTAGTCGCCGCGGGCCTCGCCGTAACGCAGGAACTTCACACGCTCGACCTGGATCTCCTTGGCGTCGGGCTGCGCCTCGATCAGGCCGACGACCTCCGCGACGTACTCGTCCAGGGGCATGGCGTGCTCGTCGTCCTCCTGCCCGGGCAGCAGTGCGGTCCGCACGGCCGGCGGTTCGAGCTCCACGATCCGCACCGAGGTGTCGGCGAGCTGCAGCCGGATGGACTCACTGAGCATGTGGATGGCGGCCTTCGTCGCGTTGTAGCTCGGCGTGACCTTCAGGGGAGTGAACGCCAGGCCGGAGGAGACCGTCATGATCGTGGCGTCCGGCCGCGCCTGGAGATGCTCGACGAAGGCGGCGATGAGGCGGATGGGCCCGAGCAGGTTCGTCGTCACCGTGGACTCGGCGGAGGCGAGGAACGCCGCAGGATCGTGCCAGTCCTCGACCTTCATGACACCGGCCATGGTCACGAGGACGTTGAGATCCGGGTGATCGGCCAGGACCTGCTTCGCGGCGGAGGCGATGCTCGCCGCGTCCGCGGTGTCGATCCGTACCGTGTCGATGCCGGGGTGCTCGGCCGCGATCCTCTCCAGCAGCTCGGCACGCCGGCCGCCGACGATGACGGTGTTCCCCCTGGCCTTCAGCTCCAGGGCGAGCGCGAGCCCGATGCCGCTGGTGGAGCCGGGGACGAAGATGGTGTTTCCGGAGATGTCCATGGACCGATGGTCGTCGATCCGCCGCGGCGGGTGCAGAGACCGCTCGTCGGGGGACCAGCGATCCCTGGCTCCGCCGACGGCACCGGACGACACTGGGCACCATGGACCGTGCAGCACTGGCCGACTTCCTCCGCCGCCGCCGCGAGGCGCTCCGGCCGGAGGATGTCGCGCTTCCCCCAGGCACCCGTCGGCGTACTCAGGGCCTGCGGCGTGAGGAGGTGGCATCGCTCGCCGTGATGTCGACCGACTACTACACGCGTCTCGAACAGCAGCGCGGACCCCAGCCCAGCGCGCACATGCTGGCCTCGCTCGCCCGGGCCCTGCGGCTCACCACCGACGAACGCGACTACCTCCACCGGATCGCGGGACACAACGCGCCGCTGTCGCTGTCGGCCTCGCCGCACGTCGCTCCCGCTCTGCTGCGGGTGCTCGACCGGCTGCACGACACTCCGGCACTCGTCCTCACCGACCTCGGCGAGACGCTGGTGCAGAACGCGATGGCCGTCGCCCTGTTCGGGGACGCGTCCCGCCACACGGGCCTTGCCCGCAGCGGGATCTACCGCTGGTTCACCGATCCCGCGGAGCGTTCGGTGTACCCGGAGGCCGACCGGGAGAGGCAGAGCCGCGCCCAGGTCGCGAACCTCCGCGCCGCCCACGGACTGCGCGGCCCCCAGTCGCAGGCGGGCCGGCTCGTCAGGGCCCTGGAGAAGGAAAGCGCGGAGTTCGCCGAGGTGTGGGCGCGCCACGAGGTCGCCCGGAGATTCGAAGACCACAAAACGCTCATCCACCCCGAAGTCGGCGCGATCGAACTGGACTGCCAGGCGCTGTTCACCGAAGACCAGTCCCAGACGCTTCTCGTGCTCACCGCCCCGCCGCGGACCGAGGGGTACGAGAAACTCCGGCTGCTCGCCGCACTGGGCCTGAACCGCTTCCCGCCGACGGAACGCCAGGACTCCGCACAGGCACCGGCGAGGCACGAGGGCTGAAGCGCGGACGCGGCCCGGGGCGCTTGTCAGTGGCCGCCCCTACGGTGGGTGACATGTCGGGGATCACGTACCTCAAGGGCGACGCCACCGCACCGCAGGCCAAGGGCGTCAAGCTGATCGTGCACGTCTGCAACGACCTGGGCGGCTGGGGCAAGGGCTTCGTGCTGGCCCTCTCCCGCCGCTGGCCGGAGCCCGAGGCCGCCTACCGCCGCTGGCACCGCGAACGCGCGGGGAACGACTTCGGCCTCGGCGCCGTCCAGTTCGTGCAGGTGAGCGCGTTCGTGTGGGTGGCCAACCTGGTGGGCCAGCGGGGGATACGCAGGGGGAGCGCCGGCGTGCCCGTCCGGTACGAAGCGATCGATGCGGGCCTGGAGACGGTGGCCGCGCGCGCCGTCGAGCTGGGCGCGTCCGTCCACATGCCGAGGATCGGCTGCGGGCTCGCGGGCGGCACGTGGTCCCGGATCGAACCGCTCATAGTGCAGCGGCTGGTGAGCCGCGACGTTCCGGTGACGGTGTACGACTTCGGGTGAGCGAGCGGCGGTTCGCGTGCGCCGTGGCACCGGTGGGGCTCGGCCGGGCTCGCACGGAGGGAATGGATACGGAGTGACGGGCCATGTCTCCTTGTAACAGCGCCGGTTAAGGTGGCAGCGGGTGGCAGCGACACGGGGGAGAGCTCATGACGGTACCGGCCGACGACGAAGCGCTGATGGCGAAGGCGCTCGTAGAGGCCCCGCCCTACGACGCCGTGAGCGAGCAGATCCTCGACGCGGCCCGTGAGCAGTTCATGACCTTCGGGCTGCGCCGCTCCACCGTCGACGACGTGGCCCGGCGGGCCAAGGTCTCCCGGGTCACCGTCTACCGGCGCGTCGGCAACAAGGAAGCGCTGGTCTCCGCCTGTCTGCTGCGCGAGTACCGCCGGTTCGTGGGCGAGGTGGACCAAGCGGTGGCCGCGCTGCCGTCGGTGGAGGAGCGGTTGGTCGCCGGGTTCGTGGCGGTGCTCCGGCACGTCCGCGAACACCCGCTCATCGGCGGTCTGCTGAAGCTGGAGCCGGAGGTCATGCTGCCCTTCCTCACGGTGGACAGCGGTCCCGCGTTCCTCGCCATGCGCGACTTCCTGACCGACCGCCTCCATCAGGCGCAGCAGCTGGAGGGCCGGCCGGAGACGGACTCGGCGCCGGTCGCCGAGGTGATGGTGCGCATCACCGTCTCCTTCCTCCTCAACCCGCTGAGCTGCTTCGAGCTCGACGACGACGAGCAGGTGGCGGCCTTCGCCCGCCGCTGCCTCGTGCCCCTTCTCACCGCCGCGTGAGCGCCTCCGGCCCCCCGAGTGGTGTCGCCGCGGGGCGATCCGCCGCCCCCGGCGCCTCGTCGGGCAGCGGCTCGACCGGGCGGTTCTGCGCCCAGTGCGGCCCCAGGTCGTCGAGCCGGTAGCCGAAGGGGTAGCTGCGTGGCCGGGGTCTGGACGGCAGCCATTCGGGCCGGGCGGGCAGCAGCCGTACGCCGTACGAACGGGCCCGCACCGCCCGTACCGCCACGGTCCGCAGCCAGCGGGGCTGCGGAGTGAACCCCAGGGCCCGCAGCAGCGGTTCGTCCAGCAGGGCCAGGGCGAACCGGGCGACCAGCGGGCGCAGCGGGGACGGGTACCAGCCGGCCATCGTGCGTAACGTGGCGGTGGCGACCCGGCGGTTCGCCGGGGCCGGGGCGAACATCTCCGCCTCGTACGCGTCGAGCAGCTCCTCGAACTCCGCGTAGGTGGCGGGGACCGACTCGATGCCCATCATCCGGCCCATGGACCGGCCGGCTTCGGCGAGTGCCTGCACCTCCTGCCGGCACAGCGGGCGCCAGCCGAACCGGTCGATCCAGCGTTTGGGGCCGACGACCGTGGTGGCAAGGACGTAGAGGTAGTCCTCGTTGGCGATGCGATAGCGGCCGTGGATGCGGTTGAGATGGCGGGCGGCGGCCCGTCCGCGTTCCGAGTCGAAGCCGTCGGCCGCCATTTCGTAGCCGATCAGCACCGTGTCGTCGTAGCGCTTCTGCCCGTTCCGCTCGAACTCCTGGGTGCGGTCCAGCAGCACGGAGATGCGCGGGACACCGAAGTCGCGGAGGAACGCGACGCTCACGCCCTGCCGGTAGTCCCACGGGAACTCGTACTGGGACATCAGCCGGAGGATCTCGGCGCAGTCCCGTACCGGGTCCATCCGGCGGATCGTCCTCAGGCGGCTGTATCGGCCCATGATGTGCACCTTCCTGCGGATGTGTGCGGCTCATCGTGCCGACCCCGCGCCCGTGTCTCCCGTAACCGCCCGGTCAACTCGCGTTCGGTGCAAGGCGGTTGTCTGTGGAATAGGCGCTCGGAGTCAATGTTACAAATACTATTGACTTGTTTCATCGGGGCGTCAACGGGCCGCGACGAATCAGCGCCGGGGCCGCCGGCGCAGCACCGCCGGCGCACTCGCATACTGGAGGGCGTACAGGCGCGGGACAGCCTTCAGGTGGTGTCCGCCCGTCCGCCGACCGCCGGGAGTATCCGTATGAGCAGCCAGGGAACCGGGCTGACGGACCCCGTACCGCCCCCGCCGGGCGGTGTGCTGTGGAGCCTCGCCGGCGACGTCCGGGGCCTGCTGATGCTGCCCGCCGCCCTCACGCTCCAGGTCGCCCACCCCGCCGTGGGTGCCGGCGTCGACGAGCACTCGGTCTTCCGCACCGACCCGTGGGGGCGCGGCGAACGGTCCCTGCGCTCCCTCCAGCTCTGGGTGTACGGAGGTGAGGAAGGTGCGGCGGAAGGGCGCCGGCTGCGCGCCCTGCACCGCACCATCCGGGGAACCGACTCCCGGGGGCGCAGTTACCACGCCCTCACCCCGGCGAACTACGCCTGGGTGCACGCCACCGGCTTTCCGGTCTACCAGCACGCCTCGCGCTACCTCGTACGCCCGCTCACCGACGCCCAGGAGCGCGCCCTGTACCGGGAGTGGCTCCAGGTCGGCCGGGTCCTCGGCATCCACGACCGGGACATGCCCCGGACGATCGAGGAGTTCTGGCCCTATTACCGCAAGGTGCTCGCCGAGGAGGTGGAGTGCAACGCGGTCGTCGAGGAGCTGGTCGCCACCGACCGGCCCGTACCGCCTCCCGACCGGGGGCCGCTGCCCCTGCGGCTGGTCGCACGCGTGCTGTGGCCGGTGGTCCTGCCGCCGCTCGCCCGGTTCCGCGCCTTCCTCACGGTCGGCCTGATGCCGCCTGACGCCCGCGCCGCGATCGGCCTGGAATGGACCCCCGCGCAGGAGAGGCGGCTGCGGCGCTTCGGCGCCGTCGTGCGCCGCGTGGTGCCGGTCCTTCCCGAGCGGATGCGGTACCTGCCCCTGGCGCGCGAGGCACGCCGCGCCGCCCGCGCGGGGTCCGGGTCGCGGCGGATCTGAGCCGGGCGGAGAGTCCCCGGACCGGTCGGGCCGCAGGCGCTCGTGGGTCCCGCACCGCTCGCGCCCCGTGTGGTACTGCCTACAAGGAGTGATCTCCGGACTCCCGAAAGGTGCCCAGGTGCCCCACCTGCCGCAGGACGACCCGAAGCCGGACGGCCCGCCCGTCACGGCGGACCTGCCCGAAGACCCACGTCACGGGCAGAGACCCGTCACCGACCGGGTGGTCTTCGGCGTCACCGCCGTCCTCACGCTCGCCTTCGTGCTCTGGGGCTCGGTCGCCACCGACTCGCTGGAGAGCGTCTCCGACGATCTGCTCGAAGGGCTCATCCACAACGGCGGCTGGGCCTTCATGCTCGCCGCGTCCGGCTTCGTGGTCTTCGCGCTGTGGCTGGCGATCAGCCGCTACGGAAGGATCCGGCTCGGCCAGGAGGGGGAGGAGCCGGAGTTCCGGACCGTCTCCTGGGTCGCGATGATGTTCAGCGCCGGCATGGGCATCGGCCTGATGTTCTACGGGGTGAGCGAGCCGCTGGCCCACTTCACCGACCCGCCCCCGGGAACCCGCCCAGCCGACCAGGCGGAGGCGATGCAGACCGCGATGGCCACCACGCTCTTCCACTGGACGCTCCACCCCTGGGCGATCTACGCCGTCGTCGGGCTCTCCATCGCGTACAGCACCTACCGCAGGCGCCGCCGGCAGACGATCAGCGCCGTCTTCGAGCCGCTCATCGGGGAACGCCGCTCCCGGGGCGGCTTCGGCAGGATCATCGACATCCTCGCGATCTTCGCGACCCTCTTCGGCTCGGCCGCCTCCCTCGGTCTCGGCGCGCTCCAGATCGGCAGCGGTTTCCACGAACTGAACTGGCGGGAGAAGACGGGGACCGGCCTGCTCGTCGCCATCATCGCCGTGCTGACCGTGGCGTTCGTCGCCTCGGCCGTCTCCGGGGTGGAGAAGGGCATCCAGTGGCTCTCCAACATCAACATGGTGCTCGCCCTGATCCTCGCCGTCTTCGTGTTCGTCGCCGGCCCCACGATCATCGTGCTCGACCTGCTGCCCACCTCCATCGCCGAGTACGTCCGCGAACTGCCCCAGCTCGCCGGACGCACCGAGGCCACCGGCGAGGGCGAGGTCGCCGACTGGCTGCGCTCCTGGACGGTCTTCTACTGGGCGTGGTGGATCTCCTGGACGCCCTTCGTCGGCATGTTCATCGCCCGAATCAGCCGGGGCCGCACCATCAGGCAGTTCATCGGCGGGGTCATCCTCGTACCGAGCACCGTCAGCCTGGTCTGGTTCGCGATCTTCGGCGGCTCCGCGATCCGGCTCAAGGAGGCGGGCAAGCTCGGTGGAGCCGAAACCCCGGAGGCGCAGCTCTTCGGAGTCCTCCAGCAGTTTCCCGTCGCCACCCTGATGAGCGTCCTGGTGATGGTCCTCGTCGGGATCTTCTTCGTCTCCGGCGCGGACGCCGCCTCGATCGTCATGGGCACGCTCTCGCAGAAGGGCGTCCTGGAGCCGGGCAAGTGGGTCGTCGTGTTCTGGGGCGTCGTCACCGGTGCGGTGGCCGCCGTCATGCTGCTCATCGGTGACGGCGAGGGCGACGCGCTGGCAGGACTCCAGAACCTCACCATCCTGGTCGCGGCGCCCTTCACCATCGTGATGGTCGGCATGTGCGTCTCCCTCATGCGGGACCTGCGCCAGGACCCGCTCATCGTCCGCCAGGAGTTCGGCGTCGAGGCGGTCGAGAGCGCGGTCCTCCAGGGGCATGCGAAGTACGACGGCGACTTCGAGATCCGGATCGGCCCCGGGAGCGAGATCACCGAGGACCACCGGCACCGGCACGAGGACCCGGGGCCCGCGGGCCCGCCGACGGGGGAGTGAACCGGGGGCGGTGCGGGGCACGTCGCGCGGCGGTGCGGGCGGTACGGGGCGCGGCGGTGCGGGGCACGTCGCGCGGCGGTGCGGGCGGTACGGGGCGCGGCGGTGCGGGCACTACGGGGGCGCGGCACCGGGCTCCCTGTACCGCGCGTACCGCCACCGCGCCCGGCTCTTTACCCCACCAGCAGTGCCGCCTCCCGTGCGCAGCCCCACGCGACCGTGACCCCCGCGCCCCCGTGCCCGTAGTTGTGGACCACCCGGCCGCCGCCGGGCAGGTCCTCCGCCTCGATCCGCACCCCCGCGTCCCGCGCCGGGCGCAGCCCCACCCGGTGTCCGAGGACCCGGGCTCCCGCGATCTCGGGCCGGATCCGCGCGCACCGCGCCACGATGCCGGCGGCGATGCGGGGGTCCGGCTCCGTGGACCAGTCGTCGTCCTGCGCCGTGCCGCCCAGCACCAGCCCGTACGGCTGCGGGAACACGTACGTCGTCCAGCCCGTCGCGGGATCGGGGGCCGCGCACCACTCGGTGATCCCCGGGTTCTCCACCAGGACGAGCTGGCCCCGCACCGGACGCATCCCGCCGTCCGAGGCCAGCGCCCCCGCTCCCAGCCCCGCGCAGTCGACCACCACGGATGCCTCGGCGGCGGCCTCCGCGAACCCGCTCACCGTGCGCCGCTCGACGGTGCCGCCGGCCGTCAGCAGCCGCCGCTCCAGCCAGGCCAGGTGGTCGGGCATGCTGATCAGCGGCAGCGTCACCCGCAGCCCCTCCGCCACCTCCACCGCGCCCCGCAGCCGTGCCGCCCACGGGTCCAGCGCGGCCAGGCGCTCGCCCAGATGAATCCCGGCCACCATCCTCACCCCGGTCTCCTCCGGATCCTCCGCCAGCTCCTCGTGGACGGCGAGCGTCTCCAGGGCCCAGTCACCCACCGACCGCGCCGGCTCGATCCGGTACGGCCACCACAGGGCACCCGCCACCGCCGAGGTGGTGTCCCCTGCCGCGTCCCGCGACCAGACCCGCACCCGGTGGCCCCGATCCGCGAGCACCACCGCCGTGGTCAGCCCGCTGACCCCGCCGCCCACCACGATCACGTCCGGCATACCGCCACCCCTGTCGCTCCCGTCACGCACCCGCACCTGTCACTCCGGAAGCTAACCGAGGGCCCGGCGTCCAGGACAGTGTCCGGCGGACCATGGCCGCAGACGTGGTCCCGATCCGTGACGGCCCCGATCCGCGACGCCGCTGTCAGTGACCGCCCTCCGGGGGCTCGCAGTCGGAGCCGTCGGGGTAGCCGCCGAAGGCGTCCGCCGTGACGGAGTCGCGGCTCATCGTTCCCTCCACGCACCAGGGGGAGGCGTCGAGGACGATGAGGAAGCCGACTTCCGTCGGGCCGTTCCGATACGCGTTCCCCGCGCGGTAGCCGAGTCCGTCGAGGGCCTTCTGGACATGCTGCGGGTCGAAGTCCCCGCGCTCGCGCAGCGGTTCGAGTGCGCTCTCGACCCGCCCGGTGGCCGCGAGCCCGTCGCAGCGGTTCTGGCCGTGGAGCGGGAGAGGGACCCTGAAGCCGTGGTTCTCGGCGTAGTGGTCGGCCGGCGCGGCGGTCGCGGACGGGGTGGTGGCCGCCGGAGCCGTCGGCTCGGGGTCTTCGCCGGGGCAGAGGAAGTCCGCCTGTGCGCTCGGCGTCGGGGACGAGTGCGGACTCGCCCCGGCCGTGTCCCCGGCCCGCGACGTCCCGCACCCCGCCGCCAGCAGGACCGACGCCACCAGCGGCAGCGCCCGGTACCCCGGTCTTCTCGATGTCGTCATCGGCCGATTCTCTCCCGTCGGCCCGGCGGAGCTCATGAGTTCCGCTCCTCGGGCCACGCGACGGCCGGTCACGTTCCGGTGCCGGGCGGCAGGCCTCCTCCGCCCCCCGCACCCGCTCCCGCCACGGACGGCCTCCCCGGCCCACGGTCCTGGCCATTGACGGGCGGGCCGCCGGGAACGCTTAGGATCGACACCCTGATGACTGCCACTCTCGTCGCCAAGGACCTCGCCGCCGGACACGGCGACCGCACACTCTTCGCCGGGCTCGACCTCGTCGTCGCCCCCGGGGACGTGATCGGTCTCGTCGGAGTCAACGGGGCCGGAAAATCCTCCCTGCTCCGGCTGCTCGCCGGGCTCGACCGGCCCGAGGAGGGGGAGCTGCGGCTCTCGCCCCCCTCCGCCACCGTCGGCCACCTCCCGCAGGAGCCCGACCGGCGCCCCGGGGAGACCGTCCGCGCGTTCCTCGCCCGCCGTACCGGTGTCGCCGACGCCCAGGCCACCATGGACGCCGCGACCCAGGCCCTGGTGGACGGCGCGCCCGGCGCCGACGACGCGTACTCCGAGTCGCTGGAACGCTGGCTCGACCTCGGCGGCGCCGACCTGGACGAGCGGGCCGAGGAAGTGGCCGCCGACCTCGGACTCACCGTCGGCCTCGACCTGCCGATGACGGCGCTCTCCGGCGGCCAGGCCGCCCGTGCCGGGCTCGCCTCCCTGCTGCTTTCCCGGTACGACATCTTCCTGCTGGACGAGCCCACCAACGACCTCGACCTCGGCGGTCTCGAGCGCCTGGAACGCTTCGTCTCCGGGCTGCGTGCCGGGACCGTCGTCATCAGCCACGACCGCGAGTTCCTCACCCGTACGGTCACCAAGGTCCTCGAACTCGACCTCGCGCAGCAGCAGATCAACCTCTACGGCGGCGGCTACGCCTCCTACCTGGAAGAGCGGGAGAGGGCCCGGACGCACGCCCGTGAGGAGTTCGAGGAGTACGCCGACAAGAAGTCGGCCCTCGAAGGCCGCGCCCAGATGCAGCGGGGCTGGATGGACAAGGGCGTGAAGAACGCCCGGCGCAAGGCCACCGACTCGGACAAGCTGGGCCGCAAATTCCGCAGCGAGGCCAGCGAGAAGCAGGCTGCGAAAGCCCGGCAGACCCAGCGCATGATCGAGCGCCTGGATGTCGTGGACGAGCCGCGCAAGGAGTGGGAGCTGCGGATGGAGATCGCCACCGCGCCGCGTTCCGGCTCAGTCGTCGCCACCCTGCGCGAAGCCCGCGTCGTCCGGGGCGATTTCGCGTTCGGGCCCGTCTCGCTCCAGATCGACTGGGCCGACCGGGTCGCCATCACCGGAGCCAACGGGGCCGGCAAGTCCACTCTGCTGGCCGCGCTGTTGGGGCGGCTGGCAGTCGACTCCGGTTCCGCCGTGCTGGGTTCGGGCGTCGTGGTGGGCGAGGTGGACCAGGCGCGCAAGCTCTTCCTCGGCGAGGAGACCCTGCTGGCGGCCTTCTGCGCCGCCGTCCCGGACACCGAGCCCGCCGAAGTGCGCACGTTGCTGGCCAAGTTCGGGCTGCGCGCGGACCACGTGATGCGCCCGGCGACCACGCTGTCGCCCGGCGAGCGGACCCGCGCCGCCCTCGCCCTGCTCCAGGGCAAGGGCGTCAACCTGCTGGTCCTGGACGAGCCCACCAACCACCTCGACCTGCCCGCCATCGAGCAGCTGGAGTCCGCACTCGACTCGTACAACGGCACGCTCCTGCTGGTCACGCACGACCGGCGGATGCTGGAGGCGGTCCGTACGACCCGGCGCATCGAGGTCGCGGACGGGCGGATCACGGAGCTCTGACGGGCCGTACGAGGGCGGGTCGGACCGAGAGGTCCGGGCAGCCCTCGGCGCACGGACGGGCCGACCCCGAAGGGCCGGCCCGTCCGTGCGTCCGGGGTCGCCGTCAGCGCTTCCTGCCGCCCTGGCCCGGGTCGGCGAGGCCGGCGCGCCGCAGCGCGTCCGCCATGGCGCTGTTGGCGGGCGCGGGTGCGGGCGAAGGCCGGGCACCGCCGCCCGTGCCGTTGCCGCGCCGGTCACCGCTCTGCCGGCGCCCGCCACCGTCCGACTGGCGCTGGCGCGGCGGCCGGCCGCCCTGGCCCGGTGCCGCGTCCCGGTCGCGCCGGCCGCCGCCCTGACCGGGCGCCGTCCCGTCGTCCAGCCGCAGCGTCAGCGAGATCCGCTTGCGCGGGACGTCGACGTCCATGACCTTGACCTTCACGATGTCCCCGGGCTTCACGACGTCACGCGGGTCCTTCACGAAGGTCCTCGACATCGCCGACACGTGGACCAGACCGTCCTGGTGGACGCCGACGTCGACGAAGGCGCCGAACGCGGCGACGTTGGTGACCACGCCCTCCAGGACCATCCCGCACTCCAGGTCGCCGATCTTCTCGACGCCTTCCTTGAAAGTCGCGGTCCGGAACGCCGGACGCGGGTCGCGGCCCGGCTTCTCCAGCTCCTTCAGGATGTCGGTCACCGTCGGCAGACCGAAGGTGTCGTCCACGAACGCGTCGGCCCGCAGCGACCGCAGCACCTCCGTGTTGCCGATGAGGGACGCGACCTCGGTGCCCGCCGTCTTCACCATCCGGCGCACCACCGGGTACGCCTCCGGGTGCACGCTCGACCCGTCCAGCGGATCGTCCCCGCCCCGGATGCGGAGGAAGCCCGCGCACTGCTCGTACGCCTTCGGGCCGAGCCGGGCCACGTCCTTGAGGGCCCTGCGGGAACGGAAGGGACCGTTGGTGTCCCGGTGCGCGACGATGTTCTCGGCCAGCCCCGAACTGATCCCGGAAACCCGCGAAAGCAGCGGGGCGGACGCGGTGTTGACGTCCACGCCGACCCCGTTCACGCAGTCCTCGACCACCGCGTCCAGTGAACGCGAGAGCTTGACCTCGGACAGGTCGTGCTGGTACTGGCCGACGCCGATCGACTTCGGGTCGATCTTCACCAGCTCGGCCAGCGGATCCTGGAGGCGGCGAGCGATCGACACCGCGCCGCGCAACGACACGTCCATGTCCGGGAGTTCCTGCGAGGCGAAGGCCGAAGCCGAGTACACCGAGGCGCCCGCCTCCGAGACCATCACCTTGGTGAGCTTCAACTCCGGGTGCTTGTCGCAGAGTTCACCCGCCAGCTTGTCGGTCTCGCGGGACGCCGTGCCGTTGCCGATGGCGATCAGGTTCACGGAGTGCGCGCGGCAGAGCCGCTCCAGCTTCGTGAGCGACTCCTCCCACCGGTTGGCCGGGACGTGCGGGTGGATGACGTCGGTCGCCACCACCTTGCCCGTCGCGTCGACCACCGCGACCTTCACGCCCGTACGGAAACCGGGGTCGAGCCCCAGCGTCGCCCGGGTGCCCGCCGGGGCGGCGAGCAGCAGATCGCGGAGGTTGGACGCGAAGACGCGGACCGCCTCGTCCTCCGCGGAGGTACGCAGCCGGAGCCGCAGGTCGATGCCGAGGTGCACCAGGATGCGGGTCCGCCAGGCCCAGCGCACCGTGTCCCCGAGCCACTTGTCGCCCGGCCGGCCCCGGTCCGCGACGCCGAAGCGGCGCGCGACCATGTTCTCGTACGCGGACGGCCCCGGCTCCTCCGAAGGCTCCTCCGGCTCCAGCACCAGGTCGAGCACGTCCTCCTTCTCGCCCCGGAGCATGGCGAGAATGCGGTGCGAGGGCAGTGCGGTGAAGGGCTCGGTGAAGTCGAAGTAGTCGGCGAACTTCGATCCGTCCTCCTCCTTGCCCGCCCGCACCTTCGCCACCAGCCGGCCGCGCGTCCACATCCGCTCGCGCATCTCGCCGGTCAGGTCGGCGTCCTCGGAGAAGCGCTCGGTGAGGATCGAACGGGCGCCCTCCAGCGCGGCCGCGCCGTCCGGGACCCCCTTCTCCGGGTCCACGAACGCCGCCGCCGCGGCGAGCGGGTCGACGGACGGGTCGCCGAGCAGCCCGTCGGCGAGCGGCTCCAGACCCGCCTCGCGGGCGATCTGCGCCTTGGTCCGCCGCTTCGGCTTGAACGGCAGGTAGATGTCCTCCAGACGCGACTTGGTGTCCGCCGCCCGGATACGGGCCTCCAGCGCCTCGTCGAGCTTGCCCTGCTCGCGGACGGATTCGAGGATCGCGGAACGGCGGTCCTCCAGCTCCCGCAGATAGCGCAGCCGCTCCTCCAGCGTGCGCAGCTGGGCGTCGTCGAGCATCTCCGTCGCTTCCTTGCGGTAGCGCGCGATGAACGGGACGGTCGACCCGCCGTCGAGCAAGGCGACGGCTGCCGCCACCTGTCGCTCACGTACGCCGAGTTCCTCGGCGATCCTGCCTTCGATGGACGTCGTCACGGTGTTACCGGCTCGCCTTCTCGTACTGGCTGTGTTGCTGGCTCTGCTGACGACCCCGCCCCGCCGTGCGGAGGGACTCCGTACCGGGGCGGGCCGTCATTCGGGGTGGTCCCCTTCGCCTGCATTGTGCCGGGTGGCCGGGTGCCGTGTCGCGCGACCTCCGCGAACCACGGGCCGGAACCGTGCCGGGTACCCCCCGGCGGTCAGCCCTTGCCGATCAGGTCGCCGGGGAAGGCGCCTGCCGAGGCGGCGGTGAACAGGAAGCCGCGCGCCAGATCGGTCAGCCGCGCCACCCCGTCCGCGCCGAGGTGTTCGTACGGCGCCGCGTCCAGCCGGTCCGTCGTCTCCTCCAGTTCCGCCCGCAGCGCGGTGCCCGCCTCCGTCAGGGAGCCCTCGTCGTCCAGCAGTCCGCGCGCCCGCAGCCGGGCGGAGGCCGCGTCCCAGTCCTCGCGGTGCCAGCCGCGGGTGCCCTGGACCCAGCGCGGGGACATGCCCTTCCCGGTCGCCGTGTGGCTGACCAGCGCTTCGACCGGGTCCAGCCCCGCGGCGAGCAGCGCGGCGAGGTGGCCGTCGCCCCGGTGCTCGCGCAGCAGCGTCGCGGCGTGCCAGAAGGCGAGGTGCGGCTCGGTGGGAACCGGCAGATCGGCGTGGGCGGCGTACAGCGGCCGGGCGTGCCGGGTGCACGCCCCGGCGGCCCGCAGCGCCAGCCCGGCGGCCTCCGCCATGTCGGACGAGCCGATGACCTCCTCGCCGAGCAGGCGGCGCAGCGTGGTGTCGGCGGCGCGGAGCCTGGCGGCGAGCACCGCGTCGGGGGAGGCCACCGACCAGACGGCCGGCACATGCTGAGCCACCAGCTCGTGGTTGAAGTTGTAGAAGGTCGACGTCACCGCGCCGGCCCCGACCGCACCGAGCGCGGCGGCCCTGGCGGCGAAGTACGCGGCCCGGGCGTCGTCGATCCCGAGCGCGCCGAGTTCGGCGGTGAGGTCGGGGGAGAAGAAGAGCGTCGAGTGCAGCGGGTTGACGGCGTTGTGACAGCGGCGGCCGGCGCGGGGCGGCAGAGTACTCATGCGCCGCACATTACCGACTGGTCAGTATGGATGGAAATCCCGTACGCGCCTCCCGGGGCGGGGCGTACGGGCCTGGCTCAGGTGGTCCAGGTGAAGCGCGGCGGCCGTCGCTCCAGGAAGGCGCTCACGCCTTCCGCCGTGTCCTCGCTCGTCCGCGCCTGCGCGGTCCAGTGGGCGTCCCGGTCGGTGCGGCCGGTGGCGAACTCCTTCGCCGCCGCCTGGGTCAGCTGGGACCGCGACGCGAGAATGCCGCAGAACTCCGCGACCCGGCCGGCCAGCCCCGCGGGCGGCAGTACCTCGTCGATCAGCCCGGTGCGCAGAGCCCGCTCGGTGCCGATCAGCTCCCCGGAGAAGAGGAGGTACTTCGCGGTCGCGGGACCCACCAGCCCGACGAGCCGGCGGGTCGAGGAGGACGAGTAGACGATCCCCAGCTTGGCCGGGGTGATGCCGAAGCGTGCGCCCTCCTCGGCGAAGCGGAGGTCGCAGGCAGCCGCCAGCTGGCATCCTCCTCCCACGCAGTAGCCGCGTACGGCGGCGATCGTCGGCCTGGGGAAGGCGGCCAGCGCCTCCTCCGCGGCCACCGTGAGTTCCGAGGTCAGCTGTCCGGGCTCCTTGAGGGAGGAGATGTCCGCCCCCGCGCAGAAGGTGTCGCCCGCGCCGGTGAGGACCAGCACCCGCACCGAGGCGTCGGCCGCCAGCCGCTCCAGCAGGACGGGCAGCTCCCGCCACATCGGAGCCGTCATGGCGTTCCGCTTGGCGGGATTGCCGATGACGACGGTCGCCACCCCGTTCGCGACGGTGTGCTCCAGCTGAGGCTCGGTGCGGTCCATGCGCCGGATGCTATCCGTACCGTTCGCTCCTATGATCCGACCAGGGCCTTTCGTCCGGCAGGCCCTCGGGGGTGGAGCACGTACGCGCCGCGAGGAGCTGTCGATGGCCGATTCCCGGGTCCAGCGCAGGAAACTCAACCGTAGTTTCGCCGTACTGGTCGTGCTCGGCATCCTGCTGGTGGCCGCGGGCATCGTCGGTCTCATCCACACCGGCGTGGCCACGCTCACCTCGATGCTGCTCTTCGGCTGGCTCCTGCTGATCGGCGGGGTGGTGGGTCTGGCGCACGCGGTCCAGTCCCGGGGCAGCAGCTTCTTCTGGCTCGCCGTCGTCGTCGCGGCACTCAACATCGCGGCCGGCGTGGTCGTGATCCACGACCCGTACGGCAGCGCCGAGGCGCTCACCATGTTCGCCGCCCTGCTCTTCCTCACCGGAGGCCTGTTCCGGCTGGTCGGCTCGGTCGTGGTGCGCGGCCCGCAGTTCGGCTGGACCCTGCTGCAGGGCGCCTTCGGCCTGCTGCTGGGACTGCTGGTGCTCTTCGACTGGCCGCACAGCAGCCGGTACGTCCTCGGCCTCTTCTTCTCCCTCTCGCTGCTCTTCGACGGACTGGGCCTGGTCGCGATCGGCGTCGGTGGCCGGCAGGTGGTCGGGCTGGTCACCGAGCAGCTGGCGGCGGACGGGGACGGCGGCAGGAGAAGGCCGAATAGTGCCCCAGAAGGTGGCCAGAAGTAGTCCACATGCGACGCCGCCATACGCAGCCGGTCAAGAGAAGTCGATAGGTGCCCACTTCTTGTCAGTGGCCGGTCCCGAGCTCCGAGGTTCTCGACACTCGTCAGTCAGCAGACAGTGTTCCCAGATGCGCGAACCGAGAGCGGGTGCCGGATTATGGAGAGCCGCGGGAGTGTTCCGGCCCGTCCCGTGTCGTACGAAGGGGTGTGGCGCTTCACCGCCCCCGCGGTCGACGTATCGGTTCCGCAGGCCCGGCACGCGGTGCGGGACCTGATCGGCAGGCAAGGTGTACCGGTGGAGGACGACATCCTCCAGGGGCTGCTGCTGATCGTCTCGGAGCTGGCGACCAATGCCGTCCGGCACGCGGCCCTCCTCTCGCCCGAGCTGGCGGTGGAGGTCGCCATCGGCGCCGACTGGATCAGGGTGTCGGTCGAGGATAATCACCCCTACCGCCCCACGGCGCTGGAGACCGACCACGCCCAGACGGGAGGCCGGGGGCTGCTGCTCGTCAAGGAGATCACCGCCGAGGCGGGCGGCACCTGCGACGTGGAGCACACCGCGAGCGGCGGGAAGATCATCTGGGCGGTACTCCCCCTGAGACCGCCACTCTGACCGCACGGCCCCGCCCGCGCCGCCGGGGCCCGCCCCGCCGTATCGCCTGGGCCCGTACCGCCGGGGCCCTGGCCGCCGTACCCGTACCGGCAAGGCCCCGGGCTCCCCACCGGGGCCCGCCCGCCCACCTGTCCGGCAGGGCCCCGGTCGTCACCAGTCGGCGGAGGAACCCGTCAGCTCACGGATCGCCGGGCGCGCCGCGTCCAGGACCGTCATGAACCACGCGGAGAACGGCCCCTCGGCGTGCCGCTCGGCCAGCTCGGCGGCGGTCACGAACACCGTCTCGCCGACCTCCTCCGGGTCGGGCTCCGGTGCGTCCTGGGCGAGACCCACGTACAGGTGGTTGAACTCCTGCTCCACGAGGCCCGACGCGGGGTCGGGGTGGTTGTAGCGCACGGTCCCGGCCGCCGCCATCAGCGACGGCGAGATGCCCAGCTCCTCGTACGTGCGCCGGGCGGCGGCGGCGAAGGGGGCCTCGCCCGGGTAGGGGTGGCCGCAGCAGGTGTTGGACCACACGCCGGGGGAGTGGTACTTGCCGAGCGCGCGGCGTTGGAGCAGCAGCCGTCCCCGCTCGTCGAAGAGGAAGACCGAGAAGGCGCGGTGCAGCCGGCCGGGCGCCTGGTGGGCGGCGAGCTTCTCCGCGGTGCCGATGGTGGTGCCGCTCTCGTCGACCAGTTCGAGCATGATCGCTTCTGCGGAGCCGTTCGACGAGCTGTGCGTCGCGGTGGCTGGTGTGGTCGGCATACTCATCCTTCGCTTTGGTTCCCGGCCTCGTGCGTCCGGACCCCTGGAGTCCGGTCAAGTCTGCCCCACACATGCCGGTTGTCCGTACTTCGGGGCCGGGCATGTCCTCCCCGCGCGGGCCGGGTGGAACGCGCGGGGCCTGCTGCCGTCACCGGCAGAGTCTCGCCTCGTGCGCGGCGTGGCCGCTCGGTTCCAGTTGGAAGGTGCAGTGCTCCACGTCGAAGTGGTTCCCGACGCAGCCCTGAAGGTCGTGGAGGAGCTTCTCGTGGCCGATGGAGTCCAGCATCTCCTGGTGAACGACGACGTGGGCCGAGAGGACCGGCATTCCCGAGGTGATCGTCCAGGCGTGCAGGTCGTGGACGTCCAGCACCCCGGGCAGGTCCGTGATGTGGGCCCGTACCTCGGCCATGTCCACTCCCTTGGGCGCGGACTCCAGCAGTACGTTGATCGTCTCGCGCAACAGCTTCACCGTACGGGGGACGATCATCAGGCCGATCACCAGGGAGGCGATCGGGTCGGCCGCCTGCCAGCCGGTGGCGAGGATGATGCCCGCCGCGACGAGGACGGTGACCGAGCCGAGGGTGTCGGCGAGGACCTCCAGATAGGCGCCCCGGACGTTGAGGCTGTCCTTCTGGCCGCCCATCAGGAGGGTGAGCGAGACCAGATTGGCGACCAGGCCCACGGAGGCGAAGGCGATGGCCAGGCCGCCGCGGGTGTCCGCCGGGGTGATGAAGCGGTCGACCGCCTCGTAGACGAGGAACGCGCCGACGCCCAGCAGCAGGAGGCAGTTGGCCAGCGCCGCCAGGATCTCGGCGCGGGCGAACCCGAAGGTGCGGTTCGGTCCCGCCGGGCGGTTGGCGAAGTGGATGGCGAGCAGGGCCATCCCGAGCCCCAGCCCGTCGGTCGCCATGTGGGCGGCGTCCGCGATCAGGGCGAGCGAGTCGGCGAGCACGCCGCCGACGATCTCCATGACCATCACGCCGAGGGTGATGCCCAGAGCGATCCTGAGCCGCCCCAGGTACGCGGCCGACGCTGTCGCGGGTGTGCCGTGCGTGTGACCGTGGTCGTGGCCGGCCCCCATGCGCATGCCTCCAGACGGTGGTACGGCTCGGGTCGGCGGCGCCCGAGGACGCCCAGTGAACTACGGGCGGGGGGTATCGGGCAACACGGCGTTGAACACCGTTGTCATCTGCTCTGACCTGCATAAATGTGCGAGAGCCCTCAGTGCTCGCCGGCCTGCGGATGAACCGTCAGCCAGCCCTCCCAAGCCGATTCCACCATCTCGCGCGCCCCCCTGCGGGCCGACCAGCCGAGCTCCTCGGCGATCCGCGCCGCCGAGGCCACCGACTTCGCCGCGTCACCCGCACGAGGGGGGCCGACGACCGGCTCCGTGTCGTTCCCGGTGACCTCGGCCACCAGGGAAGCGAGTTCGCGCACCGAGACGCCCTCGCCGCGTCCGATGTTCACCGTCAGATCGCCCGGGGTGTCCCGGTCCGCCAGGTGGCGTGCGACCGCCAGGTGCGCGTCGGCGAGGTCGGCGACATGGATGTAGTCCCGGATGCAGGTGCCGTCCGGGGTCGGGTACCCGGCGCCGAAGATGCGGGGCGCCTCGCCGCGCGTCAGCCGGTCGAAGAACATCGGGATCACGTTGAAGGCCCCGGTGTCCGCGAGAGCCGGTTCGGCGGCGCCCGCCACGTTGAAGTAGCGCAGGCAGGCCGTGGACATCCCGTGGGCGTGGCCGGTGGCGCGTACCAGCCATTCGCCGGCGAGCTTCGTCTCGCCGTACGGGCTGATCGGCGCGCAGGGGGTGTCCTCGGTGATCACCTCGGCCTCGGGCACCCCGTAGACGGCGGCCGAGGAGGAGAAGACGAAGGAGCGCACACCCGCCGCCGCGCAGGCCTCCAGCAGGACGCCGAGCCCGGCGACGTTCTCCCGGTAGTAGAGCAGCGGCTGCTCCACCGACTCGTCCACCCGCTTCTTCCCCGCGAGGTGCACCACGCCGGTGATCGCGTGGTCGGCCAGCAGCCGGGCCACCAGCGCGCGGTCCGCGGACGACCCGCGGATCAGCTCGATGTCCTCCGGGAGCCGCCCGGCCACCCCCGTGGACAGGTCGTCGAGCACGACGGCCTTCTCGCCGGAGGCGACCATGGCCTTCGCCACGTGTGCCCCGATGTACCCCGCACCGCCTGTGATCAGCCACGTCATGCCGATCAGCCTAAAGGGTGTCCCGTCGTCACCGGCCGGTCCGGGCCGCAGGCCGCCCCATCCGGGGGCGTGGCCGGCCCCGCAGCCCCGGCAGCCGTTCCGCACCGCGGTTTGTCGCACAGGGGCTCGATCCAGGAGGATGATCACTAAGGAGCGAACGGGGTGCAGGACCGGCCCGAACGGAGCACAAACGGGCAGTGAACTCAACCTTCTGTTCATCCGATAGCCTCTGCCGATGTGCCGCAGGCCCGCGGGCCCGTAGGCCCGCAGCCCCGTTCACAGGTCACCCCGCGTGCCCGCCCATGCCCGGATCCAAGGAGTGAGTTCGTCTGTCGACCGCCATTCTCACCGGTGTGCCGGTACCCGGGTCGTCGATCGGGGACGACCTGCGCGCCCTCGGCTTCGACGTCCGGACGGCCGCCGACGCCGGTGAAGCCGCCGCACTCCTCGGAGCCGTCCCCGCGAGCCACCGCGTCGCCCTCGTGGACCCCCGCTTCGTCGGCCACGTCCACGCCCTGCGCCTCGGACTGACCGACCCCCGCTTCGCCGCCGCCGCCCTCCCCGGCGCGCTGACCGTGCAGCCCGCGTCGCGGGCCGCACTGCTCCACGCGATGGACCGGACCGCCGCGGCGGTCGGCGCCGGACGGCCGGTTGCCGGGGACGGCGGACCGGACCGTACGGAGGACCGCACGGTCCCCGGCCGTATCGCGCTCGCCCTGGAAACCGAGGGGACGGCCGTACAGCGCCCCGAACTCGGTTCGCTCACCGCCACCGTCCCCACCACCGACGAGGAGCTGGCCGCCGCCCGGGCGGCCGTCGCGGCCGTGGACGACGAGGCGGTACGGCTGCGCAGCGCCGTGAAGGCGCACGACGGCTTCTTCACCACGCACTTCATCAGCCCGTACTCCCGCTACATCGCCCGCTGGTGCGCGCGGCGCGGACTCACCCCGAACCAGGTCACCACCGCCTCGCTGATCACCGCGCTCGTCGCGGCCGGCTGTGCGGCGACCGGGACCCGGGCCGGGTTCGTCGCCGCCGGGCTGCTGCTCCTCTTCTCCTTCGTCCTGGACTGCACCGACGGGCAGCTGGCCCGCTACTCACTCCAGTACTCGACGATGGGCGCGTGGCTCGACGCCACCTTCGACCGCGCCAAGGAGTACGCCTACTACGCGGGCCTCGCGATCGGCGCCTCGCACATGGGCGGCGGCAGTGACGACGTGTGGGCCCTCGCGCTCGGTGCCATGGTGCTCCAGGCCTGCCGCCACGTCGTCGACTTCTCCTTCAACGAGGCCAACCACGACGCGGTCTCCAACACCAGCCCCACCGCCGCCCTCTCCGACCGGCTCGACAGTGTCGGCTGGACGGTCTGGCTGCGCCGGATGATCGTGCTCCCCATCGGCGAACGCTGGGCCATGATCGCCGTGCTCACCGCGGTCACCACGCCCCGGATCGTCTTCTACGCCCTGCTCGTCGGCTGCTCGCTGGCCGCCTGTTACACCACGGCCGGCCGGCTGCTCCGTTCGCTGACCCGCACGGCACGGCGTACCGACCGCGCCGCGCGCGCCCTGGCCGACCTCGCCGACTCCGGCCCCCTCGCCCGGGCCGTGGCCGTCGTCCGCCGTCCGGGCGGTGGCTTCACCGCCCCGCTGCTGGCCCTGGTGGGCAGCGGTCTGGTGATCGCGACGGCCCTGGTCACGCCCTTCGGCAGCTGGTGGCCGGTGGTCGCCGCCGGGGTGTACACGCTCTTCGCGGGACTCGCCGTCTCGCGCCCCCTCAAGGGCGCGCTCGACTGGCTCGTCCCCCCCTTCTTCCGGGCGGCCGAGTACTGCACCGTCCTGGCACTGGCCGCCCGCAGTGGCGTGCCGCACGCCGTTCCCGCGGCATTCGGCCTGGTCGCGGCGGTCGCCTACCATCACTACGACACGGTGTACCGGATCCGGGGCGGCACGGGAGCCCCGCCGCAGTGGCTGGTCCGCACCGTCCTCGGGCACGAGGGCCGCACCCTCGTGGTGGCCCTGTTCGCCGCCGTACTCACCACCCGTTCCAGCTTCACCACGGCCCTCACCGCGCTCGCCGCGGCCGTGGCTCTGGTGGTGACCGTGGAATCCATCCGCTTCTGGGTGTCCTCCTCGGCCCCCGCCGTACACGACGAAGGAGAACTCGCATGATCGGCCTCGTACTGGCAGCAGGTGCAGGACGCCGACTGCGTCCCTACACGGACACCCTGCCCAAGGCACTCGTGCCGGTGGACGGCGAGAAGACCGTGCTCGACCTGACCCTGGCGAACTTCGCCGCGGTCGGTCTGACCGAGGTCGCCATCGTCGTCGGCTACCGCAAGGAGGCCGTGTACGCCCGCAAGGCCGAACTGGAGGCCACCTACGGCCTCTCCCTCACCCTCGTCGACAACGACAAGGCCGAGGAGTGGAACAACGCCTACTCCCTGTGGTGCGCCCGCGACGTCCTCAAGCGCGGCGTGATCCTCGCCAACGGCGACACCGTGCACCCCGTCTCCGTCGAGGAGACCCTGCTCGCGGCGCGCGGCGAAGGCCGCCGGATCATTCTCGCCCTCGACACGGTGAAGAGCCTCGCCGACGAGGAGATGAAGGTCATCACCGACGAGAAGGGCGTCCGCCGGATCACCAAGCTGATGGACCCGGCGACGGCCACCGGCGAGTACATCGGCGTGACCCTGATCGAGCCCGAGGCCGCCGAGGAGCTCGCCGACGCCCTGAAGGCGACGTTCGAGCGCGACCCCGACCTCTACTACGAGGACGGCTACCAGGAGCTCGTGAACCGCGGCTTCACCGTCGACGTCGCTCCCATCGGCGAGGTGACCTGGGTGGAGATCGACAACCACGCGGACCTCGCGAAGGGCCGTGAGATCGCGTGCCAGTACTGACCCGGCTCATCCCCTCCCCGCTGGTCGTCGACATCCGCCGCGGCGCGATGGACGACCTGGCGGGGGTCCTCCACGACCAGCGGATCTCCACGTCGGGCAAGCTGGCCATCGCGATCAGCGAAGGCTCCGGCCGCGCCCTGAAGGACCGGCTCGCGCCGCTCCTGCCCGGGGCGGACTGGTACCCCGTGAGCGACGGCACGATCGACTCCGCGGTGCGTCTCGCCAACGGGATCAAGGGCAACCGGTACGACGCCGTGGTCGGCCTCGGCGGCGGCAAGATCATCGACGTGGCGAAGTACGCCGCCGCGCGCGTCGGGCTGCCGCTGGTCGCCGTGGCCACCAACCTCTCGCACGACGGCCTCTGCTCACCGGTCGCCACCCTGGACAACGACAACGGCCGCGGCTCCTACGGCGTGCCCACGCCGATCGCCGTCGTGATCGACCTCGACGTCGTCCGCCGGGCACCCGCCCGCTACATCCGCTCCGGCATCGGGGACGCCGTCTCCAACATCTCCTGCGTCGCCGACTGGGAGCTCGCCCAGCAGATCAACGGCGAAGAGGTCGACGGGCTCGCCGCCGCCATGGCACGCCAGGCGGGCGAGGCGGTCCTGCGCCACCCCGGCGGCATCGCCGACGACGACTTCCTCAAGGTGCTGGCCGAGGGCCTGGTCCTGACCGGCATCTCGATGGCGGTCGCGGGCGACTCGCGCCCCGCCTCCGGGGCGTGCCACGAGATCAACCACGCCTTCGACCTGCTCCATCCGGCGCGCGCCGCCAGCCACGGCGAGCAGGTCGGCCTCGGCGCCTGCTTCGCCATGCACCTGCGCGGCGCACACGCCCAGTCGCAGCAGATGGCCACCGTCTTCCGCCGCCACGGCCTGCCCGTGCTGCCGGAGGAGATCGGCTTCACCGCCGACGAGTTCGTCGAGGTGGTCGACTTCGCCCCCCAGACGCGCCCGGGTCGTTTCACGATCCTGGAGCACCTCAACCTGTCCACCGACCAGATCAGGGACGCGTACGCCGACTATGCAAAAGCCATCCGTAGCTGAACTCCGTCCGGTCGTGCACCCCCCGGGCGTGAAGGACCGCCGCAGTGGTGAGCACTGGGGTGGACGGCTCTACATGCGCGAGATCTCCCTGCGCATCGACCGGCACCTGGTGAACACCCGGATCACCCCCAACCAGCTGACCTACGTCATGACCGTCGCGGGCGTGCTCGCCGCCCCGGCCCTGCTCGTCCCCGGCATACCGGGAGCGGTGCTGGGCGTGGTCATGGTCCAGCTCTACCTGTTGCTCGACTGCGTCGACGGTGAGGTCGCGCGCTGGAAGAAGCAGTTCTCGCTGGGCGGGGTCTACCTCGACCGGGTCGGTGCCTACCTCTGCGACGCCGCCGTACTCGTCGGGCTGGGCCTGCGCGCCGCCGACCTGTTCGGTACCGGGCGGATCGACTGGCTCTGGGCGTTCCTCGGCACCCTGGCCGCTCTCGGCGCCATCCTGATCAAGGCGGAGACCGACCTCGTCGGTGTCGCACGCCACCAGGGCGGGCTGCCGCCGGTCAAGGAAGCCGCCTCCGAGCCCCGCTCGTCCGGCATGGCGTTCGCCCGCCGCGCCGCCGGAGCGCTCAAGTTCCACCGCCTGATCCTCGGCGTCGAGGCGTCCCTGGTCGTCCTCGCCGCCGCCATCGCGGACGTGATCAGGGACGATCTCTTCTTCACCCGCCTCGCGGTCGCGGTCCTGGCGGGCATCGCCCTGCTCCAGACCGTCCTGCACCTGGTGTCGATCCTGGCGTCCAGCCGTCTGAAGTGAGTACCCCATGAGACTCGGCGCGGTCATCATCACCATGGGCAACCGCCCCGTGGAGCTGCGCGCCCTCCTCGATTCGGTCGCCGCCCAGGACGGCGACCGGATCGAGGTCGTGGTCGTCGGCAACGGGGCCCCCGTGCCGGACGTCCCCGAGGGTGTCCGGACCGTCGAGCTGCCCGAGAACCTCGGCATCCCCGGCGGCCGCAACGTCGGCATCGAGGCCTTCGGCCCCGGCGGCACCGACGTGGACGTCCTGCTCTTCCTCGACGACGACGGCCGGCTCCCGAGGACCGACACCGCCGAACTGTGCCGCCGGGCCTTCGAAGCGGACCCGCAGCTGGGCATCGTCAGCTTCCGCATCGCCGACCCCGAGACCGGCGTCACCCAGCGACGCCACGTGCCCCGTCTCCGCGCCTCGGACCCGATGCACTCCTCCCGGGTGACGACCTTCCTCGGCGGTGCCAACGCGGTACGCACCGCAGTGCTCGCCGAGGTCGGCGGGCTGCCCGACGCGTTCTTCTACGCCCATGAGGAGACCGACCTCGCCTGGCGGGCGCTCGACGCGGGGTGGCTGATCGACTACCGCGCGGACATGGTCCTCGACCATCCCGCGACCGCCCCGTCCCGGCACGCCGTCTACCACCGGATGGTCGCCCGCAACCGGGTCTGGCTCGCCCGCCGCAACCTCCCCGCCCCGCTGGTCCCGGTCTACCTGGGGACCTGGGTGGTACTCACGCTGGTACGCCGCCCCTCCGCGCCCGCCCTCAGGGCGTGGTTCGGCGGTTTCCGCGAGGGATGGACCACACCCTGCGGCCCCCGGCGCCCCATGCGGTGGCGTACGGTCTGGCGACTGACGAGGCTGGGCCGTCCTCCCGTGATCTGAGCCTGTGAGGCTCTGAGACCATGGGATCCGTATGCATTCCTTTCCGGGTCCTGTCCGCCTGCGCCGCGCCCCTTCACCGGCCGCGTGGATCGAAGACGAGAGTTTCCATCTGTGAGTGACACAACGCATGACGGGCGGGTCGCCATGAGCACCCCGCCGTCGGCCGACGAGGGGCTGAGCCCGGCACAGCTGGCCGAGAAGTACGGCCTCACCGTGAGCGGTGCCCGGCCCGGGCTGTTCGCCTACGTCCGCCAGCTCTGGGGCCGTCGCCACTTCATCCTGGCGTTCTCCCGGGCGAAGCTGACCGCCCAGTACAGCCAGGCCAAGCTCGGCCAGCTGTGGCAGGTGGCCACCCCGCTGCTGAACGCGCTGGTCTACTACCTGATCTTCGGCCTGATCCTCGGCACGCGGAAGGGGATGGACCAGGAGGTCTTCATCCCGTTCCTGGTGACCGGTGTCTTCGTCTTCACGTTCACCCAGAGCTCGGTGATGGCGGGTGTCCGCGCGATCTCCGGAAACCTCGGCCTGGTGCGGGCCCTGCACTTCCCCCGGGCCTCGCTGCCGGTCTCGTTCTCGCTCCAGCAGCTGCAGCAGCTGCTGTACTCGATGATCGTGCTGATCATCGTCGCGGTGTCGTTCGGCAGCTACCCCACCCTGTCGTGGCTCCTGGTCGTCCCCGCGCTGCTCCTGCAGTTCTGCTTCAACACCGGACTGGCGCTCGTCATGGCCCGCCTCGGGAGCAAGACCCCCGACCTGGCGCAGCTGATGCCCTTCGTCATGCGGACCTGGATGTACGCGTCCGGCGTCATGTTCTCCATCACGGTGATGCTCCAGGACAAGCCGCAGTGGATCGCCAACGTGCTCCAGTACAACCCGGCGGCCATCTACATGGACCTGGTCCGCTTCGCCCTCATCGACGGCTACGGCGCGGAGAACCTCCCGGCCCATGTCTGGGCCGTCGCCACCGCCTGGGCGCTCGTGGTGGGCGCCCTGGGCTTCGTGTACTTCTGGAAGGCAGAGGAGCGGTACGGCCGTGGCTGACGACAACACCCAGGGGCGGATCCCCACCGTCATCGCGGACGGCGTCCACATCGTGTACCGCGTCAACGGCGGCGGTGGCGGCAGGGGCAGTGCGACCGCGGCCCTCAGCCGCATGATGCGCCGCGGCAAGGGTGAGCCCCGCGGCATCCGCAAGGTCCACGCCGTGCGCGGGGTCAGCTTCACCGCCTACCGGGGCGAGGCCATCGGCCTCATCGGCACCAACGGCTCCGGCAAGTCGACGCTGCTGCGCGCCATCGCCGGCCTGCTCCCCACGGAGAAGGGACGGGTCTACACGGACGGCCAGCCCTCGCTCCTCGGCGTGAACGCGGCCCTGATGAACGACCTCACCGGTGAGCGCAACGTCGTGCTCGGCGGCCTCGCCATGGGGATGAGCCGCGAGGAGATCCGCTCCCGCTACGACGGCATCGTGGAGTTCTCCGGGATCAACGAGAAGGGTGACTTCATCACCCTCCCGATGCGGACCTACTCCTCCGGCATGGCAGCCCGCCTGCGGTTCTCCATCGCGGCGGCCAAGAACCACGACGTCCTCATGATCGACGAGGCGCTGGCGACCGGTGACCGGAAGTTCCGGGTCCGTTCCGAGGAGCGCATCCGCGAGCTGCGCAAGGAGGCCGGCACGGTCTTCCTGGTCAGCCACAACAACGGGACGATCCGCGACACCTGCGACCGGGTCCTGTGGCTGGAAAAGGGCGAGCTGCTCATGGACGGGCCGACGGAGGAGGTCCTCCAGGCCTACGAGCGGGAGACCGGCAAGTAGGGCGTCAGCCGGCACCGGCACGGGCCGGACCCCTCGGACGATGTCTGGCGAAACGCTTCGCCTGATGGCCGCCCGAGGCGTCCGGCCCGTCCGCCCGTGGTGGTAGCCGGAGATCCGTTCTCCACCTGGCGGACGATGCCAAGTGTCCCGGTGCCGTGGAAAGTTGGGACTCCGGAAGCCGGGCGCGACGGCTCGCAACACCCGGTCGGTGCCGTGTGATCCGTACAACGTAAGCTGTACCGGTGCTGATTCGCGGCAAGTGTGCCGATACGCCCACAGCACGTGACCAGGGTGCGCCGGGGCACTCGGGAGGACGGGCGGCGTGTCCGAAAAGGGATGTTTTGGGTCAGCAGTGTAGAACGGGAGATGTGACGGCAATGACGGACAATCTCCAGCTCCGACGTGGTTTCGCCGTCCCCGCGCCGGGCGGTACGACGTGACCCGTACCCGTCAGGCACCCCCGGTCGCCACGCTCGACAAGGCCGCGGACGAGAACTTCCCCGTGGCTCCCTTTTTTCTGCCCCGCGCCTGGCGCGACGACCTGATGGCGGTCTACGGATACGCCCGGCTCGTCGACGACATCGGCGACGGCGACCTCGCCCCCGGCGGTGCCGACGCCCGCCACCTGGGCGTGGAGCCCGGACGGAGCGACGACCGGCTCGCCGTGCTCGATGCCTTCGAGGCCGACCTGAGCCGCGTCTTCTCCACCGACGGCGACGACCCGCACCACCCGCTGCTGCGTGCCCTGCGCCCCACCGTGCGCCGTCGCGCGCTCACCCCCGAGCCGTTCCTCGGGCTGATCGAGGCCAACCGGCAGGACCAGAAGGTCCGCCGCTACGCGACCTGGGACGAACTCCTCGCGTACTGCGAACTCTCCGCCAACCCGGTCGGCAGGCTGGTCCTCGCCCTCACCGGGACCTCCAGCCCGGAGCGGGTACGCCGCTCGGACGCCGTCTGCACCGCGCTGCAGATCGCCGAACACCTCCAGGACGTCACCGAGGACCTCGGCCGCGACCGGATCTACCTGCCCGCCGAGGACATGGCGCGCTTCCACGTGACCGAGGCCGACCTGGCCGCTCCGACCGCCGGGGCGTCGGTACGGGCCCTGATCGCCTGGGAAACGGCACGCGCCAGGGAACTGCTGGACGAGGGACTCCCCCTCGTGGGTAGCGTCCAGGGCAGGCTCCGACTGCTGCTCGCCGGATTCGTCGCCGGAGGGCGGGCCGCCCTCGACGCGGTCGCGGCGGCCGGTTTCGACGTCCTGCCCGGACCGCCCAAGCCCACGACGCCCAGCCTGCTGCGCGAAGTGGGAGTTGTCTTGCGAAGTGCGCGAAGAGAGGGATGACTCCGAAAGTGGAGGGACAGACGACGTCCATGCCGGCACCGGTAGCGGCGGCATACAGCTACTGCGAGGCCGTCACGGGTCAGCAGGCACGTAACTTCGCCTACGGCATCAGGCTGCTTCCGTCCGAGAAGCGGCAGGCGATGTCCGCGCTGTACGCCTTCTCCCGCCGGGTCGACGACATCGGCGACGGCGAACTCGACGCCGGGACGAAGAAGACGCGGCTGGAGAGCACCCGCGAGCTGCTCGGCAGGGTCCGCGACGGCAAGGTCGAGGAGGACGACACCGACCCGGTCGCCGTCGCGCTCGCCGACGCCGCCCGGCGCTTCCCGCTGCCCCTCGGCGGCCTCGACGAGCTGATCGACGGCGTGCTGATGGACGTGCGCGGAGCGACGTACGAGACCTGGGACGACCTCAGGACCTACTGCCGCTGCGTCGCCGGAGCCATCGGCCGCCTCAGCCTCGGCGTCTTCGGTACGGAGCCCGGCGCGCCCGGGGCCGACCGTGCCGCCGAGTACGCCGACACCCTCGGGCTCGCCCTCCAGCTCACCAACATCCTGCGCGACGTCCGCGAGGACGCCGGAAACGGCCGTACGTACCTCCCCGCCGACGACCTCGCCAAGTTCGGCTGCTCCGAGGGGTTCCACCGGGCCACCCCGCCCGCCGGCTCGGACTTCGCCGGCCTCGTCCACTTCGAGGTGCGCCGGGCCCGCGCGCTCTTCGCCGAGGGGTACCGGCTGCTGCCGATGCTGGACCGCCGCAGCGGCGCCTGCGTCGCCGCGATGGCCGGGATCTACCGCCGTCTGCTGGACCGCATCGAACGCGACCCCGGGGCCGTCCTGCGTGGCCGGGTCTCCCTGCCCGGCCACGAGAAGGCGTACGTGGCGGTCCGCGGCCTCTCCGGACTCGACGCCCGCCATGTCTCGCGCCTGACCAGGACCGGCCGCGCGTGACTCACTCCGGCATGCCCGTGTACCGGGCAACCTTCCACTGGCCGACGACGTCCTTCCCTGGGACGATTCTGTGGTCCATGACCCGACGGGAGGGCGAGGCATGACCGGCACCGCACCGCTCCCCACGCGCGCCGTGGTCGTCGGCGGCGGTCTCGCGGGCATCACGTCCGCTCTCCGCCTCGCCGACGCCGGGGCGGACGTGACCCTGCTCGAAGGCCGCCCCCGGCTCGGCGGACTCGCCTTCTCCTTCCGCCGCGGCGACCTGACGGTCGACAACGGACAGCACGTCTACCTGCGCTGCTGCACCGCATACCGGTGGTTCCTGGACCGTATCGGCGCGGCCCGCCTCGCCCCGCTGCAGGACCGCCTCGACGTGCCCGTCCTCGACGTGGGGCGGCCCGCCGGACCCCGGCTCGGACGGCTCCGGCGCACCAGCCTGCCCGTACCGCTGCACCTCGCCGGCGGGCTCGCCGCCTACCCGCACCTCTCGCTCGCCGAGAAGGCGTCCGTGGGCCGGGCCGCGCTGGCCCTCGGCCGGCTCGACCCGGCCGACCCCGCGCTGGACACCGTCAGCTTCGCCGACTGGCTGCGCCGGTACGGCCAGTCCCCGAGGACGGTCGAAGCCCTCTGGGATCTCGTCGGGGTCGCCACCCTCAACGCGACGGCGGAGAACGCCTCCATGGCGCTCGCCGCGATGGTCTTCAAGACCGGCCTGCTCTCCGAGCCCGGCGCCGCCGACATCGGATGGGCGGCCGTGCCGCTCGGCGAGCTCCACGACACCCTCGCCCGCAAGGCCCTCGACGCCGCCGGAGTACGTACCGAACTGCGCGCCAAGGCCACCTCGCTCACCCGGGCCGAGGACGGCACCTGGACGGTTCTGACCGGGAGCGAGCGGATCGAGGCCGACGCCGTGGTCCTCGCCCTCCCGCAGCGGGAGACCCACGCACTGCTGCCCGCCGGAGCCGTCGAGGACCAGGACCGGCTGCTCGCCATCCAGGACGCCCCCATCCTCAACGTCCACGTCGTCTACGACCGCAAGGTGCTGCGCCGGCCGTTCTTCGCCGCGCTCGGCTCCCCGGTCCAGTGGGTCTTCGACCGCACCGAACCCTCCGGGCTCCGCGGTCCGGGGCAGTACCTCGCGCTGTCGCAGTCGGCCGCCGGGGACGAGATCGACCTGCCCGTCGCCGAACTGCGCGCCCGCTACCTGCCCGAACTGGAGCGCCTCTTCCCGGCGGCGAGGGGTGCGGGCGTCCGCGACTTCTTCGTCACCCGCGAGCGCACCGCGACCTTCGCGCCGGCGCCCGGTACCGGGCGGCTGCGCCCCGGGGCCCGCACCCGGCTGCCGGGACTCGCCCTGGCGGGCGCGTGGACGGCGACCGGGTGGCCCGCCACCATGGAGGGCGCCGTCCGCAGCGGAACTACCGCCGCCACAACAGCGATCCAGGGGCTCAGGAGCCCGCACGAACATCCGCTGCAGGAGGCGGCATGAGCAGTACCACCGGAACAAGAGGAGAGTCAGTGACCCCGGCGAATCCGGCTTTCGACACCGTGGCGGACACCACGGACGTCACCGCGCTTCTGGAGCGCGGACGGGCCCTGTCAGCGCCGGTGCTGCGGGCTGCCGTGGACCGGCTCGCGCCGCCCATGGACACCGTCGCGGCCTACCACTTCGGCTGGATCGACGCCGACGGACGGCCCGCCGCCGGAGACGGCGGCAAGGCGGTCCGCCCGGCGCTCGCGCTGCTGTCGGCCGAGGCCGCGGGCGCCCCCGCCGAGGCGGGTGTCCCCGGTGCCGTGGCGGTCGAACTCGTGCACAACTTCTCGCTGCTGCACGACGACCTGATGGACGGCGACGAGCAGCGCCGCCACCGCGACACGGTCTGGAAGGTGCACGGTCCCGCCCAGGCGATCCTCGTCGGCGACGCGCTGTTCGCGCTGGCCAACGAGCTCCTTCTGGAGCTCGGCACCGTCGAGGCGGGGCGCGCCGCGCGTCGCCTGACCACCGCCACCCGCAAGCTCATCGACGGCCAGGCGCAGGACATCTCGTACGAGCACCGCGAGCGGGTCACCGTCGAGGAGTGCCTGGAGATGGAGGGCAACAAGACCGGCGCCCTCCTCGCCTGCGCCGTCTCCATCGGCGCGGTGCTCGGCGGAGCCGACGACCGGACGGCCGACACCCTGGAGTCCTACGGCTACCACCTGGGCCTCGCCTTCCAGGCCGTCGACGACCTGCTCGGTATCTGGGGCGACCCGGAGTCCACCGGCAAGCAGACCTGGAGCGACCTGCGCCAGCGCAAGAAGTCGCTGCCCGTGGTCGCCGCTCTCGCGGCCGGCGGGCCGGCCTCCGAGCGGCTCGGCGCACTGCTCTCCGCCGACGCGAAGAGCAGCGACTTCGACAGCTTCTCCGAAGAGGAGTTCGCCGCCCGCGCGGCGCTCATCGAGGAGGCGGGCGGCCGCGAGTGGACCGCCCAGGAAGCCCGCCGTCAGCACGCCGTCGCCATCGAGGCGCTGAACGGTGTCGACATGCCGAGTGAAGTACGGGCGCAGCTCACCGCGCTCGCCGATTTCGTCGTCGTCCGAAAGAGATGATCACCATTCGTATATGACTCGCAGTCGCCGGCCGGTGTCCTTCGGGGCACCGGCCGACGGAGACCCCAGCACAGCAGAGGACCGAACTGCACGAAGGGGAAGCCATGACAGCGACGACCGACGGAAGCACCGGGGCTGTGCACCCTCGCACGGTCCCGGGCGATCCGACCGACACAACCTTCACGGCGGACGACGTACTGGACGCCGCCCGGCGGGCCGCGGAACGCTCCGTCGAGCACCTCCTCGGCAGACAGGACGAGCAGGGCTGGTGGAAAGGCGACCTGGCCACCAACGTCACCATGGACGCGGAAGACCTGCTGCTCCGTCAGTTTCTCGGTATCCAGGACCCCGACATCCTCAGGTCAGCCGCCCTCTTCGTCCGTGGCGAGCAACTGGGCGACGGTACCTGGGCCACCTTTTACGGAGGTCCGAGCGACCTCTCCGCCACCATCGAGGCGTACGTGGCGCTGCGGCTGGCCGGAGACCGGCCCGACGAGCCGCATATGGCCCGCGCCGCCGCCTGGGTTCGGGACGAGGGCGGGATCGCCGCCTCCCGCGTGTTCACCCGGATCTGGCTCGCCCTCTTCGGCTGGTGGAAGTGGGACGACCTCCCGGAACTCCCGCCCGAGCTCATGTTCTTTCCTTCCTGGGTACCTCTCAATATCTATGACTTCGGATGCTGGGCCCGCCAGACCATTGTTCCGCTGACCATCGTCTCGGCGAAGCGGCCCGTACGGCCCGCTCCGTTCTCCCTCGACGAACTGCACACCGATCCGTCCCGGCCCAACCCGCCCGTGCGCAAGGCCTCCCCGGTGAGCTGGGACGGCGTCTTCCAGCGGCTGGACAGGGCGCTGCACCTCTACCACCGGATCGCGCCGCGCCGGCTCCGCCGGACCGCGATGAACGCGGCCGCCCGGTGGATCATCGAACGCCAGGAGAACGACGGCTGCTGGGGCGGGATCCAGCCCCCGGCCGTCTACTCCGTGATCGCCCTCCACCTGCTCGGCTACGACCTCGACCACCCGGTGATGCGCGCCGGGCTCGCGTCGCTGGACCGTTTCGCCGTACAACGCCCGGACGGCGCGCGCATGGTCGAGGCGTGCCAGTCCCCGGTGTGGGACACGTGCCTGGCCACCATCGCGCTGGCCGACGCCGGGGTCTCTCCGGACCACCCGGCGCTGGTCAAGGCGGCGGACTGGATGCTCGGCGAGGAGATCGTACGGCCGGGGGACTGGTCCGTGCGCAGGCCTCGACTCTCGCCGGGCGGCTGGGCGTTCGAGTTCCACAACGACAACTACCCGGACATCGACGACACCGCCGAGGTCGTGCTCGCACTGCGCCGGGTCCGCCACCCCGAGCCCGCCAGGGTCGAGGCCGCCATCGAGCGCGGGGTGCGCTGGACGGTCGGCATGCAGTCGCGCGGAGGAGCGTGGGGCGCCTTCGACGCGGACAACACCAGTCCGTTCCCCAACCGCCTGCCGTTCTGCGACTTCGGCGAGGTGATCGACCCGCCGTCCGCCGACGTCACCGGTCACGTGGTGGAGATGATGGCCTACGAGGGGCGCGCCGGAGATCCACGCGTCCGCCGCGGAATCGACTGGCTCCTCGCCGAACAGGACGCGAGTGGTGCCTGGTTCGGCCGCTGGGGCGTCAACTACGTCTACGGCACCGGGTCCGTGGTGCCGGCGCTGGTCGCCGCCGGGCTGCCCACCACCCACCCCGCGGTCCGCCGGGCCGTGCGCTGGCTCGAGTCCGTCCAGAACGAGGACGGCGGATGGGGCGAGGACCTGCGCTCCTACCAGGACAGCAAGTGGATCGGCCGCGGCGAGTCGACGGCCTCGCAGACCGCCTGGGCCCTGCTTGCCCTGCTGGCCGCAGGAGAGCGCGATCACCCCGCCGTCACCCGGGCGATCACCTTCCTGGCCCGCACCCAGCAGGAGGACGGGTCCTGGGACGAGCCGTACTTCACCGGGACCGGCTTCCCCTGGGACTTCTCCATCAACTACCACCTCTACCGCCAGGTCTTCCCGCTCACCGCGCTGGGGCGTTACGTGCACGGCGACCCTCTCGCCGCCCGGGCCGTGAACCCGGCGGGGATCTGATGGGCGGGCCCCGGCCCCCCGGCGGACCGACGACCGCACTGCTCGTCGCCTGCGCGCTCGGCATCGAGCAGTTCGCCCTGCGGAGCGGGCCGCGCGGCGCCGGTCCGGTCACCGTCCTGCGGACGGGGATGGGCCCGGAGGCGGCCGAGGCAGCCCTCGGGCGCGCCCTGGTCCGGGAGGAGATGCGCGGTGCGGCCGTCGTCGCCTCCGGGTTCTGCGCCGGCCTCGCGCCAGGGATGCACCCGGGCGACCTGGTCGTCGCCGAGGAGACCAGGTCCACCCACGGGACCACCGCCTGCGACGGTGTATCCGTGCTGGTCGGCGCGGTGTCCCGGCTGTTTCCCGGCCGTACCGTGCACACCGGCCCCCTGACCGGCTCCGACCACGTCGTGAGGGGCGCCGAGCGGGCGGCCCTCGCGGCGACCGGGGCCATCGCCGTGGACATGGAGTCCGCGGCGACCCTCTCCACCGCTCTGCGTCATGGGCCACGCCCGGTTGCGGCCGTACGGGTGGTCGTGGACGCTCCAGAGCATGAGCTCGTCCGAGTTGCCACGGTGCGCGGTGGAATATCGGCTTTCCGCGTTCTTCGTGCCGTCCTACCGGCTTTTCATGAATGGCACCGATCTTTGTTGCTCCCCCGGAGGTGAGCCAGATGGCCATGCCGCTCCGCCAAACCATCAAGGTTGCGACGTACCTTGCCGAACAGAAGATCCGCAAGCGTGAGAAGTTCCCGCTGATCGTCGAGCTGGAGCCCCTGTTCGCCTGCAATCTGGCCTGCGAAGGGTGCGGGAAGATCCAGCACCCCGCCGGAGTGCTCAAGCAGCGCATGCCGGTCGCCCAGGCGGTCGGAGCCGTACTCGAATCCGGTGCCCCGATGGTCTCCATCGCCGGTGGAGAACCGTTGATGCACCCTCAGATCGACGAGATCGTGCGGCAGTTGGTGGACAAGAAGAAGTACGTGTTCCTCTGCACCAATGCCATGCTGCTGCGCAAGAAGATCGAGAAGTTCACCCCCTCCCGGTACTTCGCCTTCGCGGTCCACATCGACGGGCTGCGCGAGCGCCACGACGAATCCGTCGCCAAGGAAGGCGTGTTCGACGAGGCGGTGGAGGCGATCAAGGAAGCCAAGAGACGGGGTTTCCGGGTCACCACCAACTCCACCTTCTTCAACACCGACACTCCTCAGACCATCATCGAGGTGCTCAACTACCTCAACGACGACCTGAAGGTCGACGAGATGATGATCTCCCCGGCGTACGCCTACGAGAAGGCGCCCGACCAGGAACACTTCCTCGGCGTGGAACAGACCCGCGAACTCTTCAAGAAGACGTTCGCGGGAGGCAACCGGGCGCGCTGGCGCCTCAACCACTCGCCGCTCTTCCTCGACTTCCTCGAGGGCAAGGCGGACTTCCCCTGCACAGCCTGGGCCATCCCGAACTACTCCCTCTTCGGCTGGCAGCGCCCCTGCTACCTGATGAGCGACGGGTACGTCCCCTCGTACCGGCAGCTCATCGAGGAGACCGACTGGGACAAGTACGGCCGCGGCAAGGACCCGCGCTGCGCCAACTGCATGGCGCACTGCGGCTACGAACCCACCGCCGTGCTCGCCACCATGGGCTCGCTCAAGGAATCGCTGCGCGCGGCCCGGGAGACGGTCGCCGGCAGCCGGTAGTCCGAGGAGGGCGGTCACGGCCGGGACCCCCGGCCGTGACCGCCCTCCTTTCGCCAGGAACCAGAGAGGGGGCACCTGCGTGACCTTGCTGGAATCCATCGGGGGACCTCGGGACCTCGCGCCGCTCAGCGGACCGCAACTGACCGTACTCGCAGCGGACATCAGGGCGTTCCTCGTGCAGTCGGTGTCCCGCAGCGGCGGGCACCTCGGCCCGAACCTCGGCGTCGTGGAACTCACCGTCGCCCTGCACCGGGTCTTCGACTCGCCGCGCGACCGCATCCTCTGGGACACCGGCCACCAGAGCTACGTGCACAAGCTCCTCACCGGCCGTCAGGACTTCTCGAAACTGCGGAGCAAGGGCGGCCTCTCGGGCTATCCCTCCCGCGCCGAATCCGAGCACGACGTCATCGAGAACTCGCACGCGTCCACCGCGCTCGGGTGGGCCGACGGACTCGCCAAGGCCGACGAACTCCTCGGCAACGACAACCACTCCGTCGCCGTCGTCGGCGACGGAGCCCTCACCGGCGGCATGGCCTGGGAGGCGCTGAACAACATCGCCGCCGCCAAGGACCGCCCCCTGATCGTCGTGGTGAACGACAACACCCGCTCGTACTCCCCGACCATCGGCGGCCTCGCCGACCACCTCGCCACCCTCCGTACCACCGACGGCTACGAGCGCTTCCTCGCCCGGTGCAAGGAGCTCCTGGAACGCACCCCGGTCGTCGGACAGCCGCTGTACGGTTCGCTGCACGGTGCGAAGAAGGGATTCAAGGACACCTTCGCCCCGCAGGGGCTCTTCGAGGACCTCGGCCTCAAGTACGTCGGACCGGTCGACGGCCACGACATCGCCGCCGTCGAGTCCGCCCTCGTGCGGGCCAAGAACTTCCGGGGGCCGGTCCTCGTCCACTGCATCACCGAGAAGGGCCACGGCTACACCCCCGCGCTGAAGGACGAGGCCGACCGCTTCCACGCCGTGGGGGCGATGGACCCGCTGACCTGTCTCCCGCTCACCGCCCCCGCCGGGCCCTCCTGGACCTCCGTCTTCGGCGAGGAGATCGCGCGGATCGGCGCCGAGCGCCCCGACGTGGTCGCCCTCACCGCGGCCATGCTCCACCCCGTCGGGCTCACCGCGTTCGCCGCGGCCTTCCCCGACCGGGTCGTGGACGTGGGCATCGCCGAGCAGCACGCCGCGGTCTGTGCCGCCGGCATGGCCGCAGGCGGACTGCACCCCGTCGTCGCCGTCTACGCCACCTTCCTCAATCGTGCCTTCGACCAGGTACTGATGGACGTGGCCCTGCACCGCAGCGGTGTGACGTTCGTGCTCGACCGGGCCGGGATCACCGGCACGGACGGCCCCTCCCACAACGGCATGTGGGACCTGTCGGTCCTCCAGGTCGTCCCCGGGCTGCGGATCGCCGCCCCGCGCGACGCCGACCAGCTCCGGGCGCAGCTCCGGGAGGCCGTCGACATCGCCGACGCGCCCACTGTCGTCAGGTTCCCGAAGGAGTCCGTGGGGGAGCCGGTCCCCGCGGTCGGACGCGTCGGCTCCATGGACGTCCTGCACCGAAGTGAGCGCCCCGACGTGCTGCTGGTGGCGGTCGGGGCGATGGCCCCGGTCTGCCTGCACGCCGCCGACCTGCTGAAGGGCTCGGGCATCGGGTGCACCGTCGTCGACCCGCGCTGGGTCCGGCCGGTCGACGAGCAGCTCGCCCCCCTTGCCGCAGGCCACCGGCTGGTCGCGGTCGTCGAGGACAACTGCCGTAGCGGCGGCGTGGGCTGGGCGGTCGGACAGGCGCTGCGGGACGCGGGAGTGGACGTACCGCTGCGGACCTACGGGATTCCCGAGGAGTTCCTCGCCCACGCCAAACGCGGCGAGGTGCTCGCCGACATCGGACTGACCCCGGTGGAGATCGCGGGCCGGATCGGCGCGGCACTGGCGGGACGGCCGGACGCGGAGCGCCGTACCGACGAGGAGACGACGGGACCGGAGGCGGTACCGCGACGTGTGGCGACGGCCGGGAACGGTACGGAACGAGGGCGGGAGCGAGCACGAGTGGCGCGCGGAGAGAAGAAGGAGACGAGCGGGGAATGAAGGACGACAGGGCAGGCGGCTTCGGCGGCACCACCCGGAGCACCGGCGGCGCCGGCGGCGTGGGCAGGGGATTCGATCTCGCGACGCTGCTCGCGGAGCGCGGCGCCGAACGCTACGAACTGCACGCGCGCCATCTCAACCACCAGCTGCCGCGCATGCTGCACACCATCGGCTTCGACAAGGTCTACGAACGGGCCGAGGGCGCCTACTTCTGGGACGCCGACGGCAACGACTACCTCGACATGCTCGCGGGATTCGGTGTGATGGGCCTCGGCCGGCACCACCCGGTCGTCCGCAAGGCCCTGCACGACGTGCTCGACGCCTCCCTCGCCGACCTCACCCGCTTCGACTGCCAGCCGCTGCCCGGCCTGCTCGCCGAGAAGCTCCTCACCCACAGCCCCCACCTCGACCGCGTCTTCTTCGGCAACAGCGGCACCGAGGCCGTCGAGACGGCGCTCAAGTTCGCCCGCTACGCCACCGGCAAGCCGCGCATCCTCTACTGCACCCACGCCTTCCACGGCCTCACCACCGGCTCGCTCTCGGTCAACGGCGAGGACGGCTTCCGCGACGGCTTCGCCCCGCTGCTCCCGGACACCGCCATCCCCCTCGGCGACCTCGACGCGCTGCGCCGCGAGCTCGAACGGGGCGACGTGGCCGCGCTGGTCGTCGAGCCCATCCAGGGCAAGGGCGTACTCGCGGCGCCGCCCGGCTTCCTGCGCGAGGCCCAGGAACTCCTGCACCGGCACAAGGCGCTGCTCATCGCGGACGAGGTGCAGACCGGCCTCGGCCGGACCGGCGACTTCTACGCCTACCAGCACGAGGAGGGCGTCGAGCCGGACCTGGTCTGCGTGGCCAAGGCGCTCTCCGGCGGCTACGTTCCGGTCGGAGCCACCCTCGGCAAGGACTGGATCTTCAAGAAGGTCTACTCCTCGATGGACCGGGTGCTCGTCCACTCCGCCAGCTTCGGCTCGAACGCCCAGGCCATGGCGGCGGGGCTCGCGGTCCTCTCGGTCATGGAGAACGAGGAGATCGTCGCCAACGCCCGGCGCACCGGCGACCTGCTGCGGACACGGCTCGGTGCACTGGTCGACCGGTACGAGCTGCTGCACCAGGTGCGCGGACGCGGGCTGATGGTCGGCATCGAGTTCGGACGGCCGTCCTCCATCAAGCTGCGCGGCCGGTGGACGATGCTCCAGGCCGCCCGCAAGGGGCTCTTCGCCCAGATGGTTGTCGTACCGTTGTTGCAGAAGCACCGGATCCTCACCCAGGTCTCCGGCGACCACCTCGAAGTGATCAAGTTGATCCCCCCGCTGACCATCGGCGAGGCCGAGGTCGACCGGTTCGTGACGGCCTTCGAGTCGGTGATGGACGACGCGCACAGCGGGGGCGGCCTGATGTGGGACTTCGGCCGCACCCTGGTGAAGCAGGCGGTCGCCAACCGCTGACCACTCCTGGAACGCTTTGCCTCTGAGGCAAGAAATTTGCCTCAGAGGAAAGTCGGTGGCGCAATGGAGGCATGAATCCTCCCGACGGAGGGGTGGCCGACGACCTCCCCGGTGTCGCCCCCCGCCTGCGCGAGCTGCGCCGGAGCCGTGGCCTCACCCTGGAGGCCGCCGCGCAGCGCGCGGGTCTCTCCCCGGCCCATCTCTCCCGGCTAGAAACGGGAAACCGGCAGCCCTCGCTGCCCGTGCTTCTCGGCCTCGCCAGGATCTACGGTACGACCGTCTCGGAACTTCTCGGCGAGATCCCCCCGGAACGCGACGCGATCGTGCGCGGCGGCCGGTTCGACGGGCCCGAGGCCGACGGCTGGATGTACCGCCGGGCCGGCGGACCCGGCCGCGCCATGCAGGCCCTGCGGGTGCGCGTCCCGTACGGCGCCCAGGGCGACCTGGTGCGGGTCCACCCCGGGGAGGAGTGGCTGTACGTCCTCGAAGGGCGGCTGCGGGTCAGCCTCGGCGAATCCGCGCACGAGCTCGGGCCCGGCGACAGTGCCCACTTCGACTCGCTCACCCCGCACCGGATCGCCGCCGCCGGACCGGAGGGCGCCGAGCTGATCTTCGTACACACCCTGTTGCAGAGCCCCGCAGCCGAGCTGTGCCTCGGCGACGGGACCCGTCGGCGCTGACCGCGCCCGGCACCCCGGTGCCGCGCCCATTCCTCGTCCGCCCGGTCCCGGGCGCACGGCAGAGAGGACCGTCATGTCCGATTCGGAGCACTACGACCCGCTGACCCCCCGGCAGACCGGCTCCCCCCGGGACACCCAGGAGCGGAAGATGCCGCGCGGGATGGTCATCCGGCTCGTCGCCTACCTGGTCGCCGGGCACGTCGTCGCCGCCTTCCTCTACATCCTGTTCGCCGTCGCCGGGGGCAACCAGTAGCGGAGCCCGGACCGCCGAGTCGTCCGCCCCGGTCCGGGGCGGACGGACCCTACGCCTCGTCCAGCAACCGCTCGCGCAGCCGCTCCCGGGTCTCCCCGGAGAGACCCAGCCCGTCCGCGAAGTAGCGCTCCGTCGTGCCCCAGTTCTCCTCGATGGCGGCGAAGGCGGCGTCCAGATAGTCGATGTGCGCCCCGAAGAGCGGGTTGAGCAGGCTCATCACCTCGGTGGAGACCACGGGGTCCGCGCTGTCGCCGCGCCGCAGGCGGTACCGGCGGTGCGCGTCGTTGGACTTGAGGTAGTCCGCCGCGATCGCCTCGCGTTCCACCCCCACCGCGAGCAGGGTCATCGCCATCGTCAGACCCGCCCGGTCCTTGCCCGCCGCGCAGTGCATCAGCGCCGGCACGCTGTCCCTTGCCAGCGCGTGCAGCACCCGGCCGAGTTCCTCCGTGCGGTCGGTGATGATCGAGCGGTACGAGACGAGCATCCGCTCCGTGCCCTTCCCGTCCGCGAGCAGCGAGCGCAGCTGCGCGATGTCCCCCTCGCGCACCAGACGCCAGAAACCGGCCCCGTCGGCGGGGTCGGAGAGCGGAATGCGGACGTTGCGGACGCCCGGCAGCTCCACGTCGAAGCCGTCCAGCTTCTGGTCGGCCGAATTACGGAAGTCGAAGACCGTGTGCAGGCCGAGCCGGCCGAGGAAGACGGCGTCCTCGGCGGTGGCGGCGGCGAGGTGGCCGCTGCGGAAGAGCCTCCCGTGCCGTACCCGCCGCCCATCGGTGGTGGGCAGCCCGCCCACGTCCCTGAAGTTACGGACCCCGCTCAGCTCGGGTTCGGCCGGCGAGAACTGCGGCACCTGCGTCACAGCGGCTCCTCGGTGTTCCTGCGCGCCGGCGCTGCTCGCCGACGTCGGCTCGTCGCGACCCTACGACATCGCCCCGCGGCGCCGACGCGGCGGCGGCTCCCCGAAGACTGAGGAACCGTCAACAGTGATGTGAGCGACATGTCCGTATTATGTTAATTTCACGCAACATCACCCGTTTATGGGGGAGATGGTGGGTGATCTGGTGAGCGGGATCATATCCGTGACCGTGCGTGGCCGGGGAGCCGGAGAACTCTCCGTACGCCGTGCGGAATGCCAAGATCCGTAATCCACGGAGGGTGACCGGAAAAGACGGCCGAAATCGGCGTGCGGATTCCGTTCCGCTTGCGACGGCTTGTTCCGTCCGACCCGGCTCGATTACGTTCACCATCACTCCGGACGGACCGCCTAATCCTGCCGCCGCCCGGAATTCGCACTCACTCACGCGTGGCAGGAGCGGGGGACCCAGGTAAGCCGCCGACCGGAGTTGATCCGGCCGGCTCGGGGTGAAGTCGCGTTCAGCGCGACCGGGCATCTCCAGCCCGAACCCGACAGCTCACCTCGCAGGCGCCGGAGAGGAATTCCCCCATGCCCATCCCGGGTAAGCACCGTCGTAAGAAGTCCGGCCCGATCGCTCGCGGCATCCTCGCCGTCGGAGCGGGCGGCGCCGTCGTCGCCCTGCCGCTCCTCGGAGCCACGGGTGCCCACGCCGCCGAGCAGTCGGCCCCCGCCGCCCAGTCCGCCCAGCAGTCCGCCGAGACCTACAAGGTCGTCCCCGGCGACTACCTGGCGAAGATCGCCGCCCAGCACAAGATCAAGGGCGGCTGGGAGAAGCTCTACCAGGACAACCGCGAGGTCGTCGGCAAAAACCCCGGCCTCATCCTCCCGGGCATGAAGCTGACGCTCGGCGCCCACGCGTCCGGCTCGGCCTCCACCGCGTCCTCCGCCAAGGCCGAGACCGCGAAGACCGGGACGAAGACCGCGGCCACGACCGAGACGAAGGCCGCCCCGGCGGCCAAGGCCGAGTCCGCCGCTACCACCACCAAGGCCGCCGACAGCAACAGCACCGGCTGGACCACCCCGGTCGCCAACGCGACCGTCACCACCCAGTACCACGCCTCCGGCGCCATGTGGTCCAGCGGTTACCACACCGGCTCCGACTTCAGCGCCGCCACCGGCACCGTCGTCCGCGCCGTCGGCCCCGGCACGGTCGTCTCCGCCGGCTACGACGGCGCCTACGGCAACGAGGTCATCATCAAGCACGCCGACGGCATGTACTCCCAGTACGCCCACCAGTCGCAGCTGATGGTCTCGGCCGGCCAGACCGTCACCGGCGGCCAGCAGATCGGCCTCTCGGGTGCCACCGGCAACGTCACCGGCCCGCACCTCCACTTCGAGATCCGCACCACCCCGAGCTACGGCTCGGACGTGGACCCGATCGCCTACCTGCGGTCGCACGGCGTCTCCATCTGAGACCACTCCCGATGACGGTCGTCACGATCCGTCAGGGCTTCGAGGGGCGGTACGCGCAAGCGTGCCGCCCCTCTGCTTATTCCGGCTTTACCAAAACCTGACCGGGTGGTCTATCTCACCCCACGTCAACCCCTTCATACGGTCGCGTAGCTCACATCGAAAGAGGCAAGATATGTGACCGTGGCAGACGATTCGAGAATCCAGAAGACAGACATCATCGGGTCGTACGCGGCGATCGGCGACAGTTTCACCGAAGGAGTCGGAGACCCCGGACCCGACGGGACCTATGTCGGCTGGGCGGACCGTTTCGCGGCTCTTCTGGCGGACCAGCTTCCCGTCCTCGACGAGGCGACGAGCTCCGATTCCCCGCGCGGGGAATTCCGGTACGCCAATCTCGCGGTACGCGGACGACTCCTCGACCAGATCGTCGAGGAGCAGGTCCCCCGCGCCAAGGAGCTCGCACCGGACCTGGTGAGCTTCTGCGCCGGGGGCAACGACATCATCAGGCCCGGCACCGACCCTGACGACTTGGCGGAGCGCTTCGAACGCGCGGTCGCCGACCTCACCAACGCCGTCGGCACCGTCATGGTCACCACCGGATTCGACACCCGCGGCGTGCCGGTCCTGCGCCACATGCGCGGCAAGATCGCCACCTACAACGTCCACCTGCGGGCCATCGCGGACCGCTACCACTGCCCGGTGCTCGACCTCTGGTCCCTCCGTTCGATCCAGGACCGCCGCGCCTGGGACGGCGACCGGCTCCACCTGTCCTCCGACGGGCACACCCGGGTCGCACTGCGCGCCGCGCAGGTCCTCGGCCTGGAGACCTCGGCCGACCCCGACCAGCCGTGGCCCCCGCAGATCCAGCGGAACACCTTCGAGGTGCGGCGCGACGACATCCACTGGGCACGCGAGTACCTCGTGCCGTGGATCGGCCGCCGGCTGCGCGGCGAGTCCTCCGGCGACGAGGTCGCCGCGAAGCGCCCGGACCTGCTGCCGCTCTGAGCCGCACACATGCCCGCCGCGACGCGCCGGGCGCTACACCAGGGGAAGCCGGAGACGTGACGGGCCCGCTGCGGCGGGCCCGGCCGGCGTCGCCGGAATCCGCTCCAGGACACCCCCGGCGAACACGTCGTACAACGGCAGCGACTCCAGGTGCACGTACCCGATGTGGCAGTCGCAGACCGCCAGCGGGCAAACCCGCGGGCCGAGCGCCCGGCGGTAGCTCCCGTCGTAGAGACTGCCCAGCTCCTCCTTGACGAAATGGCACCGGCGCACGGTGCCGTCCCCGTCCACCGAGATCACCGACTCCCCGGTCCGGCACGGCAGCCCCGCCGAGCGGTGCGGATGCCGGCTGTACGGGAACAGGGGGTCGAGAGCCGTCCAGCGCTCCGCCTCCGCGTCCGTGTACGTACGCCCCTCGGCGGCGTTCACCCACAGGTACACCCGCTCCGGCAGGTCCGCCCGCAGCCTCCGCGCCTCGGAAAGGTGCTCCTCGAAACCGACGACGCCCACGCTGTACCGCACCCCCGCCGCGGTCAGCTCCCGGCACGAGCCGAGGAACCGGTCGTACGGGGTCTGGCCGGGGTGGTACGTGCACCAGAGCGCCAGCCGCTCCGGGTCCGCCCCGGACAGCCAGCCCGTCCTGCCGCTGAGGTTCGTCTGGATCGCGACCCGAGCCACCTGCGGCAGGTGGGACAGCTCGACCAGCGCCCGCCGGTACCAGGACCGCACCAGCCCCTCGCCCCACGGGGTGAAGAGCACCGAGAGACGGTCCCCGGTCTGCGCGGCGACCCACGCCGTGAAGCGTTCGAGCGCTTCCCGGTCCGCCGTGAGCTGTTCCCGGGTGTCCCGCCTCTTGGCGAACGGGCAGTACGGGCAGTCGTAGTCGCAGGAAGCGAGCGGGCCGCGGTAGAGGATCGTCAGGTCCACGCGCCGCTCACCTCGCCTCGTACGCGGCCATCGCGGCGCGCACGGCGGGGGAGAAGAGTGCGGGGCCGAGCGCGTCGGAGTGGGCGAGTCCTTCCGGGGACAGCCGCAGGAGGTCATGGCTGCCGTTGCCGCCGTCCAGCCAGCCGAGCTCCGCGAAGCGGGCCAGCTCCACGGGGAAGTCGTCCACGGGGTCGTTGCCGAACCGCTCCCGGTACTCGGCGCGCGGCAGTCCGGCGGCCTGGAGCAGCGACTGCAGGAGATGGCGGCGGCGGGGCTCGTCGCCGTCGACGCGGCGGCCGTGTTCCGCCCGGGTGAAGTCCTCGGTGGTGGTGAAGCGGTCGACGATGTCGCGGATCTGCCCCATGTTGACGGCGTAGTCGAAGGAGTAGTGCAGCGAAGAGGTGTACGAGCGGGCGCCGCAGCCCAGGCCGACCATGCCGTCCGTCTGGCAGGCGTAGTCGTCGGGGCCTTCCTGGGGTGCGTCGGCGCGGCGGAACATCCGCATCGAGACCTGTTCGTACCCGTGGGCCAGGAGGTGGTCGCGGCCGGTGCGGTAGAGGTGGAGCCGCTGGGCGTCCCAGGCGGTGTCCGCCGCCGCCCGGGCCTCGGGGCCGCCGCCTCCGGCGAGGCGGCCGAGGCCGGTCAGGGGGCGCACGTACAGCGGGTAGAGGTAGAGCTCCTCGGGGCGCCAGGCCAGGGCGGCATCCAGTGAGGCGAGCCAGGACTGTGCGGTCTGCCCGTCGATGCCGTAGATCAGGTCGATGTTGAGGACCGGTATCCGGGTCCCGCGGATGCGGCCGAGCGCAGCTTCGACGTCGGCCCGGCGCTGCGGGCGGACCGCCGCCCTGGCCTCGCCGTCGACGAAGCTCTGCACACCGATGCTGACGCGGGTGGTGCCCCGGTCGGCGAGCACGGCGAGCCGGTCGGCGGTCGCCGTGGACGGGGAGGTCTCCACGGACAGCGGCACCGCGCGCAGATCGGCACCCATCCTCTTCTCCGCGATGTCGCAGAGCCGTTCCAGCTCGCCTGCGGTCAGGAAGGTGGGCGTACCGCCGCCGAACGCGGCGGCGGCGAACCGTACCGGTCCGCGGTCGCCCAGCGCGTCCCGTACGGCGGTCGCCTGCCGGTCGAGCGCGTCGAGGTAGCGGGTGGTCAGCTCGTCGGGGGCGCCGATCCGGGTGAAGAGGTTGCAGAAGCCGCAGCGGACCTCGCAGAACGGTATGTGGGCGTAGAGCTGGAGAGCGTCCTTGTGCTCGTCGGCCCACAGCTCGCGCAGCGCGGGGCGGTCGCCGAGCCTCTCGTAGGCCGTCTTGTGGGGGTAGGCGTAGACATAGCTCTGGTACGGCCGCTCGGTGCCGCCGGTGGTGGCGGCGGGTGTTGCGGCCGGGGCGGTGGGGACAGTGCTGGTCATGGTCGGGTCAGGCCCCCGGTTCGAGGAAGAAGTGGGCGTACGGAACCGTCCAGACGGCCTCGTGGCCGAGCCGGTGACCGGTGTATCCGTCGTCGCCGTAGGCGGTGCCGTGGTCGGAACAGACGATGGCGAAGCAGCGGCGCCGGCTGCTCGCCGCCGCGAAGAGCCTGCCGATGTGCCGGTCCACGTACTCCAGCGCCGCCGCGTGGGTCGCGCGCGAGTCACCGGCCTCGGCGGTCGCGCCGGGCAGATGGAACCAGTTCGGCTGATGGAGCGCCGAGACGTTGACGAAGAGGAAGAGCCGCTGATCGGCCGGGAGCGCCGCCACGACCTCCTCGGCGCGGGTGACCTGCGCCTCGAAGGAGGTCGGCGAGGCCACGCCGAACTCCGGCTCCCAGTGGCTTTCCGCGAAGAGGCCCGGCAGCACCGAGCCCAAGGGCGGCTGCCGGTTGAAGAAGCCGACGCCACCGACGCACACGGTGCGGTAGCCGACCTCTTCCAGAGCGCGCGGCAGGTCGGGTGAGTCGTACACGAAGGTGCGGCCGGCCGTCGTCTCGCTGCCGGCGAAGCGGGCCGCGAAGAGCCGCGGGTGGGGGCCGGGCGAGGCGGGGGTGGGCAGGAATCCGGCGAAGATCGCCTGGTGGGAGGCGTAGGTGAAGCTGCCGGGAGCGTGCCGCTCCTCCCAGGTGCCGCCGGGAAGATGCCGCGCGAGATTCGGCAGGCGGCCCGCCGCGGCGAGCTCGACGGCGACGTCGTGACGGAGGGTGTCGAGGGTGACGAGCAGCAGATCGTGACTGCCGACGACGGCGTTCATGTCGGGTACGCCGCCGTCCCTGGCGGTGTCGACGGGGACGGAGCCGCCGGGTGCCGAGCCGGTGGGCGCCGCGATGGCGGCGGCGGTGGCGACCGGCTGCGCCGCGCCGGTGCGATCGGTGGAGGCCGGGGCGGGTGTGAGGGGCGCGGGGTCAGGGGGCTGCGGTGGCACGGTCGTTCCTTGCTCGTTCGTCGGATGCGTCGTGGTTGCTCGTGGGGGCGTCGGCGAGGGCCCGCACGACGGCGGCGACCTGCGCGGCGTAGGTGTCCTGGCCCTCTGCGCCGCTGCCCGGCAGACCGGTCAGGCCGGGCAGCAGATCACCGAACGCGTTGACCTCGCCCACGGCGAACCGCCGCCAGCCGGTCGCGGGCAGCAGATCGACCCCCACGCACGGGCTCCGGGGGAAGCAGGCGGCCGCGCGTTCGCAGAGGGCCAGTGCCTCGGACCAGCTTCCGCCCGCCGAGGACACCGCCTCACGGACCCGGCCCAGATCGCCGCGGGCCCCGCCGAGATGGAGATTGGTCATCGGAGAGCGACTGGTCCGCACGACGGCGTGCGTCGCACGGCCCGCGACCACCACGACCCGCAGATCGGCGGACCGGCCCCGCTGCGAGGCTTTGGGGAGCCAGCGTTCGACGTGCAGCCCGTCCGGGGCGAGGGCGTCCACGAGGGCCGCGACCTCTCGCTCGGTGGTGTACCGCCGCACCCGCAGGGAGTTGAACAGCCGCCCCTCCTCGTCGCGTTCCACCGAGGTGGTCGCCTGGACCCGCCCCGGGCCGGCCGTCTCCACGGCCAGCACTCCGGAGGCCGAGGAGCCGTGTGCCAACTTCACGAACACCCTGGGCATGCGGTGGTCCCGCATCAGCTCCCGTAGGTGGTCCCAGCCCCGGACCGGAGCCACAGAGGCTCCCGAGGTCGGCGAGGCGGGCACGGCCACGCCCGCCTCGTCGAGCACCGCATGGCACAGCCGCTTGTCGAACACCTGGGCCAACTCGTCCGGAGAGCCGAGCAGTTCGCCACCTGCACACGCGACTTCGGCGGCCACCGCACGGACGGCAGTGAGGAAGTTCGTGTACCAGAGGGCCGAGCCCTCCACGCGGGTCGGGTCGCCGACCCCGCGCAGCAGCCGCTCGACCTCCGGCTCCTCGCCCGGCGAGTCCAGACGCACCGACTCGCCGGGCAGGAAGCGCGCCCGGCCGTGCAGGACGTCCAGCCACGGCACGACCCGTGCCTCCGGCAGACCGGCGGCGAGAACCGCCTCCCGGAAGAAGGCGACCCGGCGGTTGAGCGGGTTGCCGACGACGGCGAAACGCGGTCCCTGGCTCTGTCCCCGCCCCGGGCTATTCACTGACCGCGACATACCGCTCATCGTCCTCCTCCGGATCGAAGTCGGACGCGTCACCCGGATCCGCGTCCACCACGGCGGGCGCGCAGGCCGACACGATGCGTTGGAGCATCTCCTCGCCCAGGTAGTGGTGGCGCAGGTCGAGACGCGACAGATGCGACAGGGGCTGCCCGGCCAGCAGTGCCTCGCCGCCGGTGTCGCCCAGCGTGCCCATGGCCAGCGACAGCGAATCCAGCTGGGCGACGACGGGCGCCGACGCCAGGGCAGCGGCGATCTCGTCCTGGACGACACTGTTCTGCAGCCCGAGATGGCGCAGGGCCGGCAGCCCCCCGCCGGACAGCAGCGGAGCCAGGTCCTCGACCGTGGCGTCCCCGCCGTACCAGTCGGAGCCGAGCCACAGCTCCAGGCTCCGCAACGAGGGCAGTTCGCAAGCGCCGACCGCCCGTACGACGTGTCCGGGCAGCCCGCCCGACTCGAAACGGAGGGACTTCAGGGAGGTGTGCCGCACGGGCCGCAGCCGGAGGGTCTCGCCGTCCTCAGGTCCCGCCGGGGTGCCGCCGCCCCGGACAACGAGTTCTTCCAGGAGCGGATAGGCCTCCAGCGCCGGGGTGATGTCGCACAGTCGCAGCCACGACACCTCGCACTCCTCGCTCTCCACGTCGGCGAGGAACAGCCCGCGCAGGGACGGGAGACGGGCCGCGTCGGCCACCAGGAGCTCGACCACCTGTGTGAGAGGGGTGTACTCGTCCTCCCACCAGGGGCCGATCAGCAGCGCCCGGACCTTCGAGGCGTCCACGGTGTCCAGGAAGTGCCGCCACAGAACGGGGAAGTCGAGATCGTCCTGCCAGGCGCTTTCGAGCCGCCAGGCGACCGCGTCCGCCGCCGGGAGGCTTCCGGCCGCTCCGGCACCCGCCGACTCGCCGGGGGCCGGCAGCACGTGCACGGGCAGCCCGTGGAAGGCCTCCGGGTGCTCGATGTCCGTCGCCCGGCTCATTCCGCGACCGCCGTGTACCGGTTCTCCCGACCGCCGTCGTTCCAGGGTTTGTTGCGGTCGGAGAGGTCGAGCCGGACGCCGTGCGGTTCCAGCGCGGCGGTGAGCCGCTGCTCCATCGCCTCGCTGAGGAAGTGGTGGTGGAGGTCGAGGGTGTCGAGATGGGTCAGCGGCTGGCCTTCGAGCAGCGCCGCGGCGCCGTCGTCGCCCAGGACACCGTTCGACAGGTCCAGGGTGCGCAGGCGCGCGACCACCGGAGCGGAGGCGATCGCTCCGGCGATCTCCTCCTGGATCTCGCTGTTGCGCAGGCCGAGGTGGTGCAGAGCCAGGAAGCGCGTGCCGGAGAGCAGAGGCGCCAAGTCCGTGAGCTCCGTGTCACCGCCGTACGCCGAGACACCGAGCCAGAGGTCGAGCTTCTCCAACGCGGGGAGTTCACTGTCCAGCACGCCGCGCACCACCTGCACCGGCAGGCCGCCCGACTCGATCGTGAGTGACCGCAGCGTGTCGTGCCGCACCGGGGGGAAGACCAGGCCGTCGCCGCCCCGCACACCCAGCTCCACCAGCCCGGGGAAGGCGTCGAGCAACGCCGTCACGTCCGACTGCTCGATCCAGGAGATCTCCGCCTCCTCCAGGACCAGGTCGCCGACGAACACGGCTTCGAGGGAGGTCAGCCGACTCGCGGCCGCGGTCACCAGACCTATCGGGTAGGAAGAGCGGTGCTCGGTCGCCTCGCCCCACTGACCGATGATCAGCGCCCGCACGCCGGCCGGGTCCACCGTCGCCAGGAACAGGTCGAAGAGCTCCTCCCACGTGACCTCCTGATCGTCGTCGTACGGGTCGACCCTCAGCCGCCATGCCACGGCGCCGGCGTCGGGGAGCGAGCGCCCCTCGGCAGGGATCTCGAAATCGACGGCGGGAAGGCCGTGCAGCTCGCTCAGGTGGTTCGCAATGGTCATGACCCGAAGCTCCGGTGTGCTGGGGACGTCTGTCTGCCGCAAGGTGTATCAAGTGCCACTGACAGCGACGCATCCGGGACGGGGAACGACGCGGTCCGGCGGCCGGTACGTGTGCCGGTACTGCCGGGGTGCCGCGAGCCGGAGCGCCCGGATCGACCGATCCACCGGGGTGGCGATCGCACGGCGGACGGACCGGGGGCCAGGGGCGGATGCGGTCGCGGGGCGCCTTCGCCGACCGCGGGAACCCGCCGATGTCAGACCCGTCTCCTAGCGTTCTCCACGAGGTTCGGCGCACGGGGCGCCGCGCCGGAGGGGAGACGTCTGTGTACCGGCAGGGCGATGTGCTGATCATGGCGGTCGAGGAGTCCGAGGTGCCCGCACCGTTCCTGGAGGTGCCGGGCGAACTGCGCGACGGGCGGGGCCGGTTGGTGCTGGCTCTGGGTGAGGTCACCGGACACGCGCATGCCGTGCAGGGCCCCGGCCGGCTGATACGCGAGGCGGGGACGTTCGGACCGATGCTGCTCCACCTCCCCGAGGGCGGGCGGGTCGTGCACGAGGAACACGCCCCGATCGCGCTGCCCAAGGGCTGGTTCCGTGTGGTGCGCCAGCGGGAGTACGTCCCCGGTGCCTTCCGCGTCGTGGCGGACTGACGGGCGATCACCGGCACCGACGGGTGGACGCGCCGGAAGGCGCACCGGAGCAGGAACAAGAACAAGAACAAGAGCAGGAACGGGTGACCAGGGATGACAGGGACAGGAATGATGACGCGGGACGTGACCTCGTGGCGGGCGGTGGCCTCGGCCACCGGAAGGGCCGACCGAATGGCGGCCGAGGAGGGCATTCGCCTGGCCTACCGCACGGCGGGCCTGGCGGAGCCGGGCCGGATCGTCTGGGTGGACTCGCCCCGGGCCGCGGTGGAGGCGGTGGAGAAGCTCGCCGACGCCGGGAAGTCGGTGCGCGAGGAGGTGCGTACCCGGCCCTGGAGCCATGAACGCCGCAGGAAGTACGACGAGTTGGGGGCGATGGGCTGGGCCGCGCTCTGGTCCGCCACCGGTGCGCAGCTGTGGGAGACCACCTCGGCTCTCGCCGAGCGCATCCGTGCGGGCGTGGTGGCCGAGCTCGCCGCGAACCCCGAGGAGGAGACGGCGGTGCGGCTGGTGCTGCTGGACGCGGTGCTGGGCCAGCACGACGCGGCATGGCTCGCCGCCTTCGAGGACAGCGAGCCCTTGGCGGGCCTGGCCGAGGTGGCGCGCAACGCCGGGTGGTGGTGGCCCTACGAGGACGCGGTCGTCGTCGCCGAGCGCCCCGAGGCGCTCCATCGCGACGAGGCGGGCCGCCTCGACCGCGGGGACGGTCCGGCGCTCGCCTACCCGGACGGCTTCGCCCTCCACGCCTGGCGCGGCATGCCGGTGCCGGCCGCCTTCCTGGAGGAGCTCTCGGCCCTCACCCCTGAGCGGATACGCGAGGAGGCCAACGCCGAACTGCGGCGCGTGATGCTGGAGTACTTCGGCTACGACCACTATCTGGAGGAGTCCGGGGCGGAGCCGGTCCACCGGGACGGGACGGGCATTCTCTGGCGCATTCCGCTCTCCGGGGACGAGGACGTCGTGATGGTCGAGGTCGTCAACTCCACCCCCGAGCCCGACGGCACCAGCCGCACCTACTGGCTGCGGGTGCCGCCCGCGACCCGCACGGCGAAGGACGGGGTCGCCTGGACCTTCGGGCTCGGGGGTGAGCAGTACGCACCGGTGCGCCAGACGTGACGGAGGGGGCGCGCGCCACCACCGGCAGAAGATCGTGCCGCCGGCCCAGCGGCGGAATCTTGCGGGGGGCGGGCACGTTGGAGGAGGCATGACGTCTCTCGACCGCACACAGGAAGACCTTCTGCGACTCGTCGGCGCCTCGCACGACGGGGTGCTCGTGACGCTGAGGAGGAATGGCCGCCCCCAGCTGTCCAACGTGAATCACGCCTACGACGCGGAGGCCCGGACGGTCCGGGTCTCGGTGACGGAGGACCGGGCGAAGACACGGAATCTGCGCCGCGATCCCCGGGCGAGCTTCCATGTGACGAGCGAGAACCGGGGTGCGTGGACCGTCGTGGACGGGACGGCCGAGCTGACCCCTCCTGCCGCCGACCCCCAGGACACCACCGTCGAAGCCCTGATCACCCTCTACCGGGACGTTCTCGGCGAGCACCCGGACTGGGACGACTACCGGCAGGCGATGGTGCGGGACCGCAGGGTCGTCCTCACCCTGCACATCGAGCACGTGTACGGGCAGCCGGGTGCCTGACGCGATACGAGTGGGGAGCCGGGCGGGTCCGGCGCGCGGTGCTCGACCCCGCGCGGGCATACGTCCCGCACATCATAGGAAAAGACCGACTCCCCCAGGAGATGCTGTGACCGGCGCCGACTTTCTGACCCCCCTCCGCACCCGACTGCGCTCGATGCGCGCCGACGCGTTCGGGGCCGACCCCTCGGGGGCCCGGATGGATCGCATCCGCCGCTCGCCCCATTTCGCCGACGGAGCGTTCCAGAACCCGGTCGAAGCCCGCACCCTGCCTTCGGGCTCCTCGGTGGAGCTCGCGAAGATCTACTTCAACAAGGAGCAACGGGCACGCAGGGCGCCGCAGGGCAACATTCCGGTGTACGCCACGACCTACGCCGACCTGGCCCGGCCCCCGGCCTCGGGCCTCCGGGTGACCTGGATGGGCCACTCCAGCGTCCTCGCCGAGATCGACGGCAGCCGCGTGCTCTTCGACCCCGTATGGGGCGAGCGCTGCTCCCCGTTCCCCTTCGCGGGTCCCAAGCGGCTCCATCCCGTACCGCTCTCGCTCGAAGCGCTCGGGCCGGTGGACGTGGTCGTCATCTCCCACGACCACTACGACCATCTGGACCTGCCCACGATCCGCGCCCTCGCCCGGACGGACACCGTCTTCGCCGTGCCGCTCGGTGTCGGCGCCCATCTGGAGCACTGGGGCGTGTCGCCCTCGCGGCTGCGTGAGCTGGACTGGAACGAGAGCACCGAGGTGTCGGGCATCCGGCTCACGGCGACCCCGGCGCGCCACTTCTGCGGACGCGGCGTACGCAGCGGGCAGCACACCCTCTGGGCCTCCTGGGCCGTCGAGGGGCCCGAGCACCGGATCTACCACAGCGGCGACACCGGCTACTTCTCCGGGTTCCGCGAGATCGGCGCCGAGCACGGCCCCTTCGACGTCACGATGATCCAGATCGGTGCGTACGCGGAGTTCTGGCCCGACATTCACATGACGCCCGCCGAGGGGCTCCGTGCCCACCTGGATCTCCAGGGCGGACGCCCGCACGGTGTCCTGATGCCGATCCACTGGGGCACCTTCAACCTGGCCCCGCACGCGTGGGCCGAGCCGGGCGAGTGGACCAGGGAAGCGGCTGCGGCGGTCGGCCAGCCGGGCGCCTTCCCCATTCCGGGGCAGCCCTTCGAGCCGTCCGCGGAACTGCCGACCGAGCCGTGGTGGCGGGCCGTGGGCCACGTACCCGACCAGGAGTGGCCCGGGCCCGACATGCCGGAGGGCGAGGCCCGCGGCGCCCTCGAACTCGTCACGGAGGAGTGACCCGCGTGGCCCGGCGCCCCGGCCGTCGAGGACGGTCCGGGGCACCGGGCCCACCGGCGCGGCGGCCGGTTCAGCGGGTGAAGGTGAACCAGTTGAGGTTGACGAAGTCGGAGCTGCTGCCGGAGAAGACCAGGTAGACGTCGTGGACTCCGGTCGCGGAGGCGACGACGTTCGCGGGCACGGTCTGCCAGGCCTGCCAGCCACCGTTGTTGGAGAAGTCGATCTCGGCGATCTGCGTACCGGTGGTGCTGTCCAGCCGTACCTTGATCGCGCCGCTCACCCCCGCGGGGGCGCCGGAGGCGATCCGGGCCTTGAACTGGCTCGGCGAGGCCGAACCGAAGTCGACGGACGAGAACTTGAGCCAGTCCCCGTTGGCGATGTAGCCGACGTTCTGGCCACCGCCGGTGTCGGTGGTGGTCTCCGTACTGGTGCCGCTCTGGGCCGAGTAGGACTCCGCCTGGATGGTGTTGTAGGCGCTGCCACCCGTACCGGTGCCGGTGCCGCCGCCCGGCGTCGAGCCCGACCCCGATCCCGCGCCCAGCGAGATGGTCCAGGAGGTGGGGTTGCCGTCCTGGATGTGGCCGTCGACGGGCGCGGAGTTGGTGGGGCCGACGTCGTCGTACGGGAAGGCGTAGCCGATGGTGGCGTACTTGTGGACGAGCCTGGCGTAGTGGTTGGTGATGGGGTCCGTGTAGTACTGGGACGCGGACACGCCGTCGGGGTTGTTGTTGCCGCCGGAGACCAGCAGGCTGCTGCGGTTGAGCGCGGCGGAAAGCCGTGCCGCGATGGCGCCGCGCGCGTCGCCGCCGGAGTTGTAGAGCGGACCGGACGCGCAACCGAAGATGTCGACGGCGCTGGGCTTGGTGAACGGGACGCCGTTGGTGTTCAGGCCGGAGAAGACGATGGCGCCACCGGAGACGGTGCCGGTGTACGAACCGATGCTGCCTTGGCCGTTCACGGTCAGGGGAGTGGTGGCGTAGCGGCTCCACACCCGGTTCAGGTAGTCGTCCCAGTAGTTGCCGAAGTCCACCGGGGAGTGCGAGGGCGCCAGCACGCGCAGCACCCCGCCGGAGGAGTCGTTGATCACCAGCTTGTCCCAGGGCGCACCGTCGGCGGCGTGCTGGGACTGGAGGCCGGAGGCGATGGAGGCGAGAGCGCCGTTGGGCAGCGGACTGACCGTCTGGGTGCCGGAGCTGCCGGTGCTGGACATGGAGACCGGCAGACCGACCATGTCGACGTAGGAGATGTTGGCGTACAGGTTGGCGCTGTTGAAGGTGAACTCGCAGAACGTCCAGTTCGTCGACCAGTTGGGGTCGGAGCTGGTCAGGGCCGGCTGGACCACCCCCGGGACCGTGCCCGGGTTGACGAAGAACTTGAGCTTCTGGCCGACCGAGAACCAGACCCGGCCGCCGATGACGAAGCCTGCCAGGTTCACCCTGGTCGCCGCCGAGCCGGAGGCACCGAGGGGGATCGAGTAGTCGGCGATCGGGGTCACCGCGGCCGAGGGGTTAGGCAGCCGGTTCAGGGCACCGTTCGCGGAGACGAACACCGGCCAACCGCTGCTGTCCGTGCCGGAGATGTACGCGTACACGGTGTTGCTGCCGGAATTGTTCTGGAGCGAGATCGGGAGTGGGGCGCTCGCGGCGGAGGCCGTGGGAGTGAACGGCGACAGCGGGGAGAGGACGGTAGCGGCGGCGGTCGCGCCGGTCGCGGTGAGGAAGGAACGTCTGGAGACCACTGACCCTCCCAAAAGGGGGTGACGGACCGTCAGAACCAGGACGGGGTGGGGGCGTTGCCCTGAGGTGAACGTGACGCTATTGGGCTGGACCAATGGGGTCAAGGGATGTGCGGCGGGAAACGGGACGAGTTTGGGAGCGCTCTCAACCAGGGCTGCCCGCGACACCACCTCCGGGCCGACCCGGCGTTAGGGTGGGAGCGACCCGGTGGCCCGCCCACCGCGCCGCCGACCAGCGTTGAGGAGCGACCGCCTTGCCCGAGCAGTCCCCAGGTTCCCGGCCCACCCTGGAAGCCGTCGCGGCACGTGCGGGCGTCTCCCGGGCCACCGCGTCCCGGGTCGTCAACGGGGGCGACGGTGTGCGCCAACCTCTCGTGGACCGGGTGCGCCAGGCGGTCGAAGAGCTCCAGTACATCCCGAACCACGCGGCCCGTACCCTCGTCACCCGGCGCACCGGGGCGGTGGCCGTGGTGATCGCCGAGCCGGAGATACGCATCTTCTCCGACCCGTTCTTCTCCCGTCAGCTCCGGGGCATCAGCAAGGAGCTGGCCGAGAACGACGCCCAGCTGGTTCTGCTGATCGTGGAAGGACCGGGGGACTTCGGCCGGATCGAGCGGTACCTCTCCGGCGGCCATGTCGACGGAGCCCTGGCCTTCTCCCTGCACACCGACGACCCCCTGCCGGCGATCACGCGGCGTGCCGGGCTGCCGACCGTCTACGGCGGGCGGCCGAGCTGGACCACGCCTCCCGGCGAGCGCACCGCCAGTTACGTGGACGCGGACAACCGGGGCGGGGCGCGCGCCGCCGTACAGCACCTGCGGGACCTGGGGCGGCAGCGGATCGCGTACATCGGCGGCCCGCCCGACCAGACCTCGGCGCTGGACCGGTTCGACGGCTACCGGGACATCCAGCTCGACGTGGACCCGACACTCGTCGCGGAGGGAGGGTTCACCGTGGAGTCCGGAGCGCGGGCGATGGCGGAGCTGCTGGAGCGGCGGCCCGACCTGGACGCGGTGTTCGCCGCCAACGACCTGATGGCCTCCGGCGCCCTGCAGGTCCTGGGCGAGCGCGGCATACCGGTGCCCGGGCAGGTGGCCGTGGTCGGGTTCGACGACATGGAGTCGGTGGCCGAGGCGACCGTACCGCCGCTGACCACAGTCCGTCAGGACGTCGAGGGCCAGGGGCGTCTCATGGCCAGGCTGCTGCTGCGCGGCCTGGGCCGGGACCGCAAGGGAGCCGAGGCACCCGACTCGGTGATCACCCCGACCACGCTGGTGCGGCGGGCCTCGTCCTGACGGGGCCCGGCTGAGCCGCGGCCTGGCCCGCAACCGAACCCTGAACCCGGTCGAGCGGGAGCGCTCCGCCCGTGACAGCTTCGCTCCCTGCTACGGGTTGCGCCACCAGATGTCGATCACGGCTGCGCTGGACGTGTTCGAAGCCTCCGAGGAGGCTTTCCGCCGGTTGCGTGACGTGCGGGATCTCGCTGCGGCCGGTGCTCTCGCCGGAGGCGAGGCGTACTCGGGTGGCCGGACAGACTACGAGGCCGCGCTTGTTCGACTTCGTGATGCGATGCGCGTCGACATCGGGGCCGATCGAGTACCGGCCATGGCCGGGTGAGGCGCGAGACCGTCCGATGTGGACGGTCCGGTCAGCGCCCTTCCCTCCCGCAGGAGTCCCCGCAGGCGCGTGATGCGGCGCCTGCGGGGACTCCTGGTTCCGGGCGGGGCCCCTGGGACCAGTCGCACAGGATCGGATCGTGTGTACGGGATCAGACGTACGGGATCTTCAGGACCGCCGCGTCCGTGCCGGTCTGCACCTGGGAGGTGCTGCTCCCCAGTGCGTTCCAGATCTCCAGGCGGACGGTTCCGCCGGTGAGGTTGCCCAGCGTGCCGGTGGCCGCCTGGGCGCCCACGGCCTGGGTGTACCCCTCCCACCCGGCGACCGGGTCGGTGGCGAAGTAACGGTAGGTCTCCGTCCGGTCGAAGGTGCCGTCGCCGGTGAGGTCGTAGCTGACCCTGACCTGCGGGGCGAGCCCGACCGCCGTTCCCGCGTCGACCCGGAGACTGAACGAGGTGGAGGCGCCGGAGGAGAGGGTGCCGTCGACGTTCTTGATCTGGTAGGTCGTCGGCTTGTACGGAGTTCCGTCCCGGTTGACGCCGTCCGCCGAGGCGATGGTGTCGGTACCGGCGGCGCCGTCCGTGGCGGTGGTGAGCGTACCGCCGGACTTCAGCCGGAAGGTGTTCCCGGTGGAGGTGCCGGTACCCGGGTCCGGGTCGGTGGTGCCGCCGCCCGTGCCCGTGCCGGTGGCCGTGGAGCGGGCCGGGACGGAGAGGGTCGCGCCGTTGGTGAAGGTGACGGTGCGGGCGGTGGTGCCGTAGTTGCGGGCGACGTACGTGTTGACGCCGTTCTTGGCGAAGACGGCGGAGGTCGGGATGTCCCCGCTGATGCTCATGTCGGGGGCGCCGATGCTGTTGAGCGTGGTGATCCACTGGTAGGTGTGCGCCTTGGACTCACCCGCCTCCGGGGTGTAACCGGCTTTGCCCGCCTCCCACTTGGCCTTCGCGGATGCCGGGTCGGCCAGCGCCTCGAACTCCCAGAGCAGATCGCGCCATTCGACGGCCGGACCGCCGTTCTCCCGTTCCATCTCGGCGAGGTTCCGCTTGACGGTGGCCTTGTCACGGCCCAGGTAGAGCGAACCGCCCGTGATCGGCAGAGTGTTGATGCCGTGGATCTCCTCGGGGTTGGCCGTCCACCAGGTGGAGTACGCGGCGCCACTGCCCCAGACCATGCCGACCGTGTCGTGGCCGAAGGAGCCCGGGAAGACCTGCTGGTCGGTGTCGAACCAGTACTGCTCGATCGCTTCCGACTCGGTGGTCAGCAGGTAGCTGCCGAGGTCGCGCAGCGAGGTGTCACCGGTCGCCGATCCCCACAGGACGAGTGCGGCGCTCAGGTTGGTCGACTCGGAGGACGACTCCTGGTTGTTGCCCGCCGCGAATCCCTGGTGCCCGGAGGCCCAGCTGTGCCCCGCGTACACGTCGAATCCGCGCAGGAAGGGGAACGCGCTGTCCGTGCGGCTCGGGTTGGCGGCATCGCGGATCAGGTTCTTGACCATGGTGCCCCAGGCCGAGTCGGCGGCCCACGCCTGGTCGTACTGGGCGACGATCGCCGCCGCGTACACGTAGTAGCTGTAGTGGAAGTGATGGTCGTTCAGCTCGGTGTCGCTGCCGTAGGAGGCGGGGTAACCGATGAGGGTCTTCCAGACCGTGTCGTAGCTGAACTCGCCGGCGCCGCCGGCGGTGAACCACTCCTGGAGCCGGCTCTTGAGCAGCCCCAGCAGCTTGTCCCGGGTGGCGGTCTGGCCGATCTGATCGGCCACGGGCACCAGTTGGGCCAGGCGACCGAGCGCCTTGCCGGTCCAGTAGGTGTCGGAGGCCCCGGAGAACGGGTCGGAGGCGTTCGCCACCTCGTTCAGGTACGAGGTCAGTTGGGCCGTGTCGACGCCGCTGACCGCCGGAAGGGCCGGCACCACGCCGGAGCTCTTCTGGCTCGTGGAGAAGGAGGCGCCTTCCCGTACCTTCATGGTGCCGCGCGGCGAGACGTATGTGTAGCCCGTGAGCGTGTCGGTGGTGTGCAGCCACTGGTGGCGGTAGAGCGCCTGGAGCGTCCCGCGCTCGGTGCCCTCCTTCGCCTCCGTGGTGAGGCTGTACGTCGCCCGGACCGTACCTCCCGAGGAGGACCAGGACACCGTGGAGCCGGTGACGAAGCTGAACGCGTACTTCCGGAAGGTCGCGAGCGCGTCGGTGGACGGCAGCACGGCGAGCGAGAAGTAGTCCTTGCCGCCGAGGGGAGCGGTGATGCTGGACCCGGAGACCGTCCAGTCGGTGCCGGTCGGCGAGAACAGCGCGTAGTTGTGCCCGGCCACGGTGATGCCGAGGACGTTGCCGCTGTCCGCGAAGACGGTGGGGGTGCTCGCCGTGGTGATGCTGGCGCTGCCGCCGGAGCCCTTCGCGTACACGAACGGCAGGCCGTGCCCGATGGTCGTGCGCAGCGTACGGGTGCCGTCCGACCAGTAGGGGGTGACCGTCCAGTCGGACCAGTCGTCGGCCTTCGTGTCGGGCGAGTTGAGGCCGCTGAGGCCGAGGGTCAGGTCGGCCTTGTGCGCGTACTCGTACTGGCGGCCGTCCCCGACGATCGAGGGTGTGGTCGGGTAACCGACCTCCAGCCCGCCGGAGGTGGCCTGGTAGGTGAGCGGGTGGCCGTACATCGGCGTGGAGTACGGGTTGTCGCCGTAACGCTGGTAGGCGAGCGAGGTCCACCAGTCGTTGGTGGGGACCGGCTTGTTCTTGGCGGCCCCGGTCAGCTTGGGGGTGACCGGTGCACCGGTGTTGGTGGTCGGCCCGGAGGTGCCGGCCGGGCGGGTGTCGGTGTAACTGCCGGCGCCCGCGGTGATCGTGGCCGCCGCCGCGGGAGACGCGGCGGGGCCCAGGCCCACCGCGGCCAGGGCGACGGCCAGGGCCACCGCGGCAGCGGGTCTTACGAGGGAGGCTTGCATGGGAAGCACCTCGAAGTCAGGAGGGGGACGAAGCGCTTTCGAGAGCGCTCTCAGATGTCAAGGAAAGTAAAACTTCTGAAACCTTTGTGTCAATAGAAGTGACACGCACGGTAGTTGGGGGAGCGTGCGCGCATCTTTGCGTTCGACTTCTGATGGATGGAGAGGGTGTGGGGCAGCTTGAGGTGAAGTGGTGAAAGCGCTCTCAGGCTGCTGGTCGCCGCAGTCGCCGCAGTCGCTGCGGTCGCCACGGTCGGCGGGGGTGGTCGGGCCTCCTGTGTCCCGTGCCCGAGGGGCTCACGGGGTACAGGAGTGGAAGGAGTTCAGTAAGGCAGGTTGATAAAGTAGCCTTAGCTTATGAACGACGACCTGACTCCGGAAGGAGTCGCCGCAGCTCTTCTGGCGAGTATCGGCGTGCTGGTACGGCGGGTCCGCCACGTGCCCATCCAGGGCGGACTCGCGATGCCCGAACGGACCGCCCTGTCGCTCCTGGACCGATCGGGCCCCACCACCTCCTCCGCGCTGGCCCGGGAGGCGCAGATCACCGCACAGGCGATGGGGGCGACGCTCGCCGGGCTGCGCGCCCGCGGTCTGGTCGAACGCCGCTCCGATCCGGAGGACGGCAGGCGGGCGGTGCTGACGATGACCGACGCGGGACGGCAGGCGCTGAATGACAAGCGCAACGCCCGGACCGAGCTCATCGCCCAGGCCCTGACCGGCGGGGCGTTCACCCAGGACGAGCTTGACCAGCTCGCGGCGGCGGCGCCGCTGCTGGAGCGGCTGGCCCGGAACATCTGACGGCCCGGCCTCGGCCGAACGGCCCGGCACATACCGGTCGAACGGCCCCGGCACACGCCGGCTCCGCACGCCTGACCGGATCATGCGCGGGGCCCCCGAACCCACCCCGCGTACCCTCGCCGACACGCACAGGAGAGACGCCCCCTCGTGACACTGACAACCATCGACCCCACCCCCGCGCTCGTCGTGATCGACCTGCAGAAGGGCCTCCTCACCGGCGCGGAACCCGCGCTCACGGCCGTCGTCGAACCCGCTACCCGCCTGGTCGCAGCCTTCCGGCGGCACGGGCTGCCCGTGGTCCTGGTCAACGTCGCCGGGCGGGCCCCGGGGCGTACCGAGGGCGCACGGCCGGGCTCCGCCGTACCGTCGTCCCCCCGCTGGGCCGACCTGATCGACGAACTCGACGTCCGGCCGACCGACCACCTGATCACCAAGCGGCGGCGCAGCGCGTTCCACGACACCGGCCTCGACACCCTCCTGCGGGACCTGGGCGTCACCCAGATCGTCCTCACCGGGGTCTCGACGAGCGCGGGCGTCGAGTCGACCGCGCGCTCGGCCTCCGACCACGGCTACCACGTCGTCCTCGCCACCGACGCCATGGCCGACCGCGAGGAAGCCGACCACCGCCACAGCGTGGAGCGGGTGTTCCCCAAGCTCGGTGAGACCGCCACCACCTCCGAGGTCGTCGCCATGGTCGAGGCCACCCGATGACGCTGCTGGGCCGGCTCCTGCGCAACCGCCGAGCGGGCGAGACCCATCTGTCGTGGAACCAGCCGAACCTCCAGGGCCCCGGGCTGCTCACGCTCACCAGCGAGGAGTTCGGTCCCGGCGGCTCCCTCGCGCGGGCCCACTGCGCGAAGCACGTCGGCGGCCAGGACCTCTCCCCGCACCTGGCATGGACCGCGCTCCCGGCCGGTACCGCGCAGCTCCTCCTGGTCGTGGAGGACGTCGACGTGCCCATGGCCAAGCCGGCGGTGCACTGCGTCGCGCTGATCGACCCGGCGACCGGACACCTCCCGCCCGGCGCCCTGGCCGCGAAACGGCCCGGCTCCGGGGTGCGCCCGCTGCGGTCCACCGTCGGACGCGGCTATCACGGCCCCGGGCCCGTCAAGGGTCACGGGCCGCACCGCTACGTCTTCCAGCTGTACGCCCTCGCCGCGCCCGTCGGCGACGCCCCGGGTGCCACACCGGCCGACAGGGCACGGCCCCGCGCCCTGCTGGCCGGCGTCACCGCACCGGTCCTCGGCCGCGCCCGGCTGACCGGGGTCTACGAGCGCTGACCCCCGGGGCCCGCCGCGGGTTGCGCGGCCCGGCCGGTGCGGGTTGCATCGCCTCCGGGCCCGCGAGCCGAAGGGGGACACCGTACCGCCTCCGGCCGGACGAACAGCCCTCTTCCGGGACTTACCATCAGATCATCGATGGCGGCCCCTACGGTGGGGCAGTGGCTGGGGCGGCGGGTGAAGGGCGAGCGAGTGCGCAGGGTTCCACCGGAGATGTTCCGCTTCACCACGGGCGAGCGGGCCGGCCTCTACGGCGCGGTACTGGACGCCTTCGGTGCGGCCGGTGAACACCTGGAGACGGCGCTCGGTCTCGACGGCGTCCGCGAACGACTCCGCACGGCCGGCTGGCTGGGCGCGCTGGAGGACGAGGAGCTGCACGAGGCACTGAAAGGCCTCGTGCACTGGGAACTGCTGGACGTGGTCCACAACCACGCGGAGAACTACCGGACGGCAGAGGAGTACGAGCGGCGCAACCTGCAGTTCTCGCTGACCCGGCGTGGCGAGGCGGCCCTCGCCGGCGTCCGGCACGCGTTGGAGGTGCTCGCGTCGACGGGGGCTCTGCAGACGGCGGTGCTGGAGGCGATCTCCGACCGGCTCGACGAGCTGTGCCTCCTGTCCGGGGAGCCCGCCTCGGCCGACCGCCGGATCTTCACCACCCTGCGTGAGCTGGAGGGACACCTGGAAGCGCTGGTGGAGAACACCAAAGCGTTCAACGGCGAGTTGCAGCGCCTGCTGCGGGCCGACAGCGCCGACCCGGAGACCTTCCGCGAGGTCAAGGCCGCCACTGTCGCCTACCTCCAGGAATTCCTCGTCAACCTCGACCGGCGCGGCGGGGCGGTGGCCGAGGCGGTGGCCAGAGTGGAGGAACGGGGCGTCTTCGTGATGCGTGAACGCGCTCTGCGGGGAGCCGAACTGCCTCCCGCGGCAGGAGGAGACCCCGCCGCCGGGTGGCTGGAGAGCAGGCGCGCCCGCTGGGCCGGTCTGCGGGCCTGGTTCCTGCCGGACGACGGCTCCCGCCCTCGCATCGAGCAACTGCACGACATCGCCCGCCGCGCCATCGTCTCCCTCCTCCAAGTACTGGAGCGGATCAACGAATCGCGCCGTCGCTCCTCCAGTGCCGTGCAGGACTTCCGTGAGCTGGCGCGCTGGTTCGCCGCCGCCCCCGGAGAGGAGGACATGCACCGGCTGTGGTCGGTGGCCTTCGGCCTGGGGGCGGCGCGACACGCCCATCTCGCGCACCCCGATCCGGAGTTGATCTCCTCGACCGTGTCGTGGTCCCAGGCGCCGCCCGTCGAGGTTTCGGCGCTGCTGCGGAGCAGCGGAAGAACGGAGCGGTTCACCCGCACCGCCAGGGTCCGCGACGTCGCCGCGGTCAAGGCCGCCCGGTCTCGGCGGGCCCGCACCGAGCGGGAGGAACTCGCCCTCGCCCTGCGGGGTCTCGCGACGCACGGCCCTGTGCGCCTGTCCTCGTTCGGCACCCTCGACCCCCTGGTCTTCGAGCGGCTGCTGGACCTGCTGGGCCGTGCCCTGTCCGCCCGGCCGGACAGCACCGGGAAGCGGACCGCGATCACCGGCGACGGCCAGGTGGAGATCGCCCTCGTGCTCCCCGCCGACGGCCGCACGGCCGTACTGCGCACCCGTCAGGGCGCGTTGGCCGGCCCGGACTGCCTCGTCCACATCACGCTCCCGGGCGGGGCCCGGATGATTCCGGGCCCCGGGGAATCCGCTCGGCGAGAGGTCGCGGGATGAGCTCGTTCGCCAACCAACAGGCCGCCGCCGAACGGGAGGAGGTATCCCGGGGCATCCGTATCCTGCTGGCCAAACCGCTGTTGACCGAGGCCGCCGACCCGGCCGGCTTCGGCGTCGTACGCCGCCGCCGTGTGCCGCTGGCCAAATGGTTCGACTACACCTGCGGCTGGAATCTGGTGGTCGAGCCGAGGCGAGGGTATGCGCGCCTCGCGAAGGTCCGCGCGGATGCCGACGACTCGCGCCCCGCGCGCAGACCCCGTGCCGGGCGGGCGCCGTTCGACCGTCGGCGTTACGTCCTGCTGTGCGTAGCCGCCGCCGAACTGCTGACCATGCCGATGACGACCATCGGTCTGCTCGCCGACCGGGTGGTGCGCGCCACGGTGGCCGACCACGCCCTTCCCGCCTTCGACCCGGTGCGGCGCTCGGAGCGAATGGCCTTCGTGGACGTCCTCAGGCTGCTGGAGTCGTACGGGGCGCTCCGCGCGGTGGACGGTGCCACGGACACGTACGTCGAGTCGGCGGAGGCCAAGGTCCTCTACGGAGTCGACACCACGATGCTGCTGCGGCTCCCCGCCGCGCCCGTGGGGGCTTCCCGGCTGGCCGTGCCGCCGGACGAGGTGCCCGAGCGCTTCGAGGAGCTCCTCTCCGGGATCGTGCGCGAACGACGCTACGGCTCGGCCCCGGACCGGCATGGCCATGCCGGGGGCACCCCCGGTGAAGCCGTGGACGGCGGTGCCGCGGACCCGGATGCCACGGACGAGGAGGTACCGGGCGCCGCCACCGCGCCGCAGCGCAATCTGTGGCTGCGCCACTCGGTGCTGCGCCGCCTCTTCGACGATCCCGTCCTGCACCGGGCGGACCTCACCGACGAGGAACTGGCCTACGTCACCTCCCTCACCGGACGCCAGATCCTCCGCCGCTCGGTCGAGCAGGCCGGGTTCGTCCTGGAGGAGCGCGCCGAGGGTTTCCTGCTCGTCGACACGGACGCGACCGCCACGGACGCCCGTTTCCCGGACGACGCGTCCACCGCCCGGGTCGCCGCCCTCCTCCTGCTGGAGCCGCTCTGCGCCGAGCCCGTCGGCCTGCTGCCGGAACAGCTCGGCGAGGCCGGGGCGGACCTGCTGCGCCGCTTTCCCCGCTGGGCCAAGGCGTACCACTCCGACGACGGCGCGCTCCGGCTGGCCGCGGACGCCGTGCGCGTGCTGCAGGACAACGGACTGGTCCAGCGGTCCGGAGGCCGCGTCGTCGCCCGGCCGGCAGCCCACCGCTACCGCGTGAAGAGCGCGACGGCCGACGCACCCCCCGCAGCCCACGGTCCCCGGACCAGTGCCCCGCCGACCGCAGGACTGTACGAAGGAGACGAGCAGTGAGCGTGACGGAGCTTCCCCCGCCGCGACGCGGAGAGGCGCACGACGGGCCGGGAGCCCGGTCGGCCGACAGCCCGGTCCGTCACCGCTGGCAGCCGCATCGCGCCGGCATCCTCAACGTCTGGCGCTACTACGACGAGACCTTCACCTTCCACGAGGGACGTCTCCTGCTGCGGGGCCAGAACGGCTCGGGCAAGTCCAAGGCCCTGGAACTCCTGCTGCCCTTCCTCTTCGACGCCAGCCTGCGGCCCAGCCGGCTGTCGACGTTCGGCGGCTCCGAACGCACCATGCACTGGAACCTGCTCGGCGAGGGCGCCACCACCAAGACACGTGTCGGATACGTCTGGATGGAGTTCCGCCGCATCGGCGACGACGGCGAGGAACGCTGGTTCGGCTGCGGCGCGCGACTTCAGGCGAGCGTGCACACCAGCGGGGTGCACACCGACTACTTCACCACCGGCGCCCGGATCGCCCACCCCGGCGGCCTCACTCTCGTCAACGGGAGCGGACAGCCACTGACCAGGGCCGCCCTCGCGGAAGCCTTGCAGGGCCGGGGCGAACTGCACGCCTCGGCCGCCGACCACCGCACGGCGGTCCGGCGCGAACTCTTCGACGGAATGGGGGAGCAGCGGTACGAGTCGCTGCTGACCGCCCTCCTCCAGCTGCGCCAGCCGAAACTCTCCGAGCGGCTCGACCCCTCGCTGCTCTCGACCCTCCTCTCCCGCGCACTGCCCCCGCTCGGCGAGAACGAGATCGGCGAACTCGCCGAGGGATTCGAGCGGCTGGACCGCCAGCGCGAGCACCTCAAGCGGCTGGACGAGGAGGTGGCGGCCGCCGAGACCGTCGCCGCCGGGCAACGCGGCTACGCGCGAAGGGTGCTCCGCGCCGGTGCCGCCGCGCTGATCAGCGCTACCACGGAGATGGACGACCTGACCCGGGTCGCCCGTCTCAGCGCCGAGGCACTGGAACGGGCCGGCCAGGAGCGGGAGGCCGCCGAGACCCTGCGCGACGAGCAGGCCAGGCGCGCCCACACCTTGGAAGAAACGATCGAGGGTCTCCGCGAGAGCGAGGCGTACCAGCAGGGCGCCGAGCTGGGCCGGCTCCGGCGCCGTGCGGACGAGGCCGCCTCCGAGGCGCGCAGGCAGCGCGCCGCCGCCGCGGCCGGCCGGGCCCGCGCGGAGGAGGACCGGGAGCGTTCCGCCGAGGCGGCCGGCCACGCCCGTACGCTCGCCGACCACACCCGCCAAGCCGCTGAAGAGGCCCGGGGAGCGGCCCGGGCGGCAGGCCTGGAGTCGGTCCACCACGAGACGATCGCGTTCCTGGACGTGGCCCGCCCGAAAGTGGACGGAGGCCACGCCCGGCAGGCCCGCCGACTGGTGCGGGGCGCCGTCGACAGCCGGCGCCTGGCGGTCGAAAGGGTCCTGGAGGCGCTGGAGGTCCACGAGCGGGCGGTGCGCGACCGGGGCGCCGCCGAGGACACGCTCGAACAGACCCGCGGGCGGCTCGCGTCGGCCGTCGCAGCCCGGGACGAGGCGGCGGACGCCTGGCACGACGCGGTCTCCGTGCAGGCCGTACGGCTGCGGGTCTGGGCGGGGGGCTGCGCCGAACTCCGGGTCGCCGAACCCGAGGAGCTCGCCGCACGCGCGGCGTCCGCGACCGAGGTGGCCGACCTGGTGGACGCCGCCGCACGCCGGGCGGAGACCGCGGTCACGGAGGCGGAAGCCACCGTCCGGACCACGCGACGGAGCCTGCTGGAGGAGCGGGAAGCGCTGCTGCGCGAGGTGGAGGGGCTCCGCCGCGAGACCGGTCTGCCGCCCGCGCCGCCGTATACCCGCACCACGGTCCGTCCCTCGGTGACGGGCGGACCACTGTGGCGGCTGGTCGCCTTCCGCGAAGGCGTTCCGGTCACCGTCCAGGCGGGTGTGGAAGCGGCCCTTGAGGCGTCGGGTCTGCTGGACGCCTGGGTCGGACCGGACGGCCTCCCCGCCCTGCCCGGCCACGACACCCGCGCGGAAGCGGCGCTGGCCGTACCGGCGCCCGGCCCGAGCCTGCTCGACGTACTGAGGCCCGAGGCCGGCATCCCGCTGCCCGAGGAGACCGTCGCCCGCCTGCTCGCCGGCATCGCCTACGGTCCGTGGCTCCCCGCCGGCCACCCGGCCGCGGTCTCCGCGGACGGCGCATGGCGCCTCGCGCCCGCCACCGGCACCTGGAGCAAGCCGGAGCCCGCGCACATCGGCGCCCCGGCCCGGCAGCGCTCGCGGCAGCGTCGGATCACCGAACTGTCCGACCGGATCAGCGGTTCGAACGCCTCCCTCGCCCTCCTCGACGACGACCTGCGCACCCTGGCCACCCGCCGCGACCGGCTGAACGGCGAGCGGGCGGCGTGCCCCGGCCACCAGGAACTCGACCGGCTGCGGCGCGCCTGGGACCGGGCCGAGGACCAGGTGGGCGTCCGCGACGACGCCGTCCGCGACGCCGCCCAGCACCTGGACCGCACCGAGCAGAAGGTGGCGGCCGCCCTGCGCGCGCTCAGCGGCCTGGCTTCCGAGCTCCGCCTGCCCACCGACAGCGACCGACTCCGCGCGCTCTCCCGCGCCGTCGACACGTTCCGGGACATGGCCGACCTCTGGGTCGACTCCCGGCTCGACGCGGCGGCGGCAACGGACCGGGCCCGCACGTTCGCGGGCCGGGCGGAGCGCTCCCACCAGGACGCCGTGCACGGGGAGGAAGACGCGACAACCGCCGAGAGCGAGGCCGAAGGTCTGCGCGCACGCCTGCAGGCGGTGGAGTCCACCGTCGGCGAGGACTACCGGCAGGTCGTGGAGCGCGTCACGCAGGCACGGGACGAACTGGTCCGCTGCCGGGAGGGCGGGGAGCGGGCGGCGAAACTCCTGCTCGGTCTCGTGGGGCGGCTCGGAGAGCTGCGAGCCGTCAGCGAGCAGGACGCGGTGGAGCGCGAGAAGGCGGCAGCCGCACGCGACGCGGCGGCTGTCCGGCTCCGGCACCTCTGGGCGACCGGGCTCGCCGAGGACGCGGGCAGTGCCTTCGAACTCGGCGCGGAGGACGGGGCAAAGGCCACGCTGGAGGCCGCCCGCGCGGTGGCGTCCCAGTGGTCGGGGGTGCCGTACGCCCCACGGAACCTCGCCGACGCCGCCACCCGCCTCCTGGAAGCGGTCCACGAAGCCCGCCGGTATCTCGGCGCCCGGGCCGACCTCGACCTGGAGCCCGACGAGGACATCCATCTCTTCTCCGCAACCCTGGACGGGGTACGCGTCGGGGCGACCGGGCTGCTCGCCGCGCTCACCGGGGAACGCGAGCGGGGCCGGGACGACATCACCGGCGCCGAACACCGCCTCTTCGACCAGATCCTCACCGGCGACATCCGACGGCATCTCGCCACTCGCATCCGTGAGGCGGGCGAACTCGTCGGCAGGATGAACGGCCACCTCGAACGCGTCCGCACCGCGTCGAAGGTCGCCGTCCAGCTGGTGTGGCAGATCCGCCCGGACCTCCCCGAAGGCACCCGTACCGCCCGCGAACTGCTCCTCAAGGACCCAGGCCGGGTCACCGACACGGACCGCGAAGCCCTGCACGCCTTCTTCCGGTCCAGGATCGACGAGGCCAAGTCCAGTGACACCTCATCGAGTTGGCAGGAGCAGCTGGGAGAGGTGCTCGACTACACGGCCTGGCACCAGTTCACCGTCCGCCTGGACCGCGCGAACGGGGCCGGCTGGCAGCCGCTGACCAAGAAGCTGCACGGCGCGCTGTCCGGCGGAGAGAAGGCCATCGCCCTGCACCTTCCGCTCTTCGTCGCCGTCTCTGCGCACTACGAAGCGGTTCCCGGCGCCCCCCGGCCGATTCTGCTCGACGAGGTGTTCGTCGGGGTCGACACCACCAACCGAGGACAGATCTTCGCGCTGCTCACCGCTCTCGACCTGGACCTCCTGCTCACCTCCGACCACGAATGGTGCACCTACGCGGAGCTGCCCGGCATCGCCGTCCACCAGCTCCTCACCGGGGCGGACGACGACGCCGTCACCAGCGCCCGCTTCGTGTGGAACGGCTCCGGCCTGGAGGCGGAATGAGCAACCCGCCGCACAGCGGAGGTCAACCTGCGATCCACAGAACGGAGTTGCTCCCTCTGTGGCAGGCGGTGCACGACCGCCTCAGCACCGGGAGGCCCGTCGCACGGGTGCGGGTCGGACCGCTCGACGGAGCCCAGCGCGAAGCTCTCGCCGACCTCCTCGGGCTGGACCGGCTGCCGGAGGAGCGGCCCCTCGTCGCGCTGGCCCGGCTGGAGGAGGCGGTCGGCGAACTCTGCGGACGTACGGTGAGGGAAGCCGTCACCGAGGTGGTGGGCCCGCTCGCGGACCGGGCGGGCGAGCGCCGCCGTCTGGAGGACGAGCGCGACGGACTGTGGAACTGGCTGGACACCCACGCCACGGTGCGGGCGCAGCCGGCGCTCGCCGACTGGGCCGCCGCCTGCCGTTCCACCGGGCTCACCGGCGGCTCGGTGGAACGCACGCGGTCCCTGCTCACCGACGCGCTGACGGCCCTCGCGGCGCTGCCCGCGCACGCGGAGCCGCTGCCGGTCTTCGCCGCCCGGGTGGTCCGGGGCGACTCCCACGCCCTGGACGACGGGACCCGGCTCTCTTCGCTGGTCCTGCGGGCTCTGGCCGCCCTCCACGACACCGGGCCGCCGGAGTCCTCGGCCGACCGGCGCGCCCTGTGGGGCAGGGCGGGCGTCGCGGACGACGAACTCTCCGCCACCGTGCTCACGGCCGGACTGCGCCCGGGCGGCGAGGGGCCTCTCGCCGGTACGGCACGGGTGTGCGCCGAGGCCGGGCAGGCCGCCGCCCTGACCCTGGCGCTCGTACGAGCCCCCGGGGCGTTCGCGCTGCCTGCCCCGGCGCCCCTCGTCCATGTGGTGGAGAATCCCAGTGTGATGGCCCTCGCCCTGCGGCGGTTCGGGCTCTCCTGCCCGCCGCTCGTCTGCACGTCCGGCTGGCCCAACAGCGCCGCCGTCCACTTCCTGCGCCTGCTCGCGGAGCACGGCGCGGCCCTCCGCTACCACGGCGACTTCGACGGGGAGGGCATCCGCATCGCGGCTCACGTGTTCGCCAAGACCTCCGCCCGTCCGTGGCGCATGTCGTCGGCGGACTACCGCGACGCCGTCGCACGTTCGGGCGGCGGCCCCGCGCCGGGGCGTCTCACCGAGGCTCCCTGGGACCCCGGACTGACCGCGAGCATGGCCGATCTGGGCGTCGCGGTCGTCGAGGAGCTCGTCGCGGAGACGCTGCTGGCGGACCTGGCCGGCAGCCAGGGCGTGAGAGACGTACGAGGCGCGAGGGGCGTGCGTCAGTCGGCGGAACCGGTCTGACCCGCCTCCGCCACAGCCCGCCGCCCGCCCGCGGTCCACGACCGCGGGCGGGCGGCGGCGCGTGTGCGTCAGGAGCGGTAAGCCTCCACTTCGGAAGCCTGAACGGCGGGCCAGGCCGTGTTCGCGGTCCCGGTGACCCGCAGGTACCGGGGTGCGGAGCCGGTCGGCAGGGTCACGGTCGCCGTGTTGCCTGAGGCCGGGTCGAAGCGGTAGTCCTTCGACGCGGTCAGCGTGGTGAAGGCGGAGCCGTCGGCGCTGCCGAGGACCGTCAGGGTCTGGGTACGTGTCTCCCAGGACGACGGCAGCTTGAGGACGACCCGGCCCACCGTGGTGGCCGTTCCCAGGTCCACGGTCAGTGACTGCGGGAAGGACCGGTTGACGCTCTCCCAGTACGAGTTGGCGTCACCGTCGACGGCCTTCGCCGGGGTGTAGACGTCCGCGTACCCGGTCGCGGTGACGGGCCTGCCCTGCGCGAGATTCCGGCCGGGGTCCGGAGTCGGGCCGGTGGGCGTGGGGGTCGGTGTCGGGGTGGGGGTCGGGGTGGGCGTGGGCGTGGGCGTCGGTGAGGTGCCGGTGCCGTGGTCGTAGTTCGCGGTGGGCCACGGGCCGCAGTACGTCGCCGGAAGCTTGGTGTTCCAGCCGGAGTTGCCGGTGCCCTGGGTCAGTGCCAGCGAGGAGCCGAGGCAGCTGTAGACGGCGTCGGTGAAACCGATGTTCGTGGCGCGCACACCGGTCAGCGACAGTTGCGCCGGATCGTTGAACTGGAGGGCGAAGGTCCCCGTGCCGTCGATGTTCACGTTGGTGAAGTTGACGTTCTTCGTCGTCCCGGAGACGAAGTGGATGGCGGCGTAGGAGCTGTCCAGGATGTCGGTGTCGGTGACGTTGATCGTCGCCTTGTCGATCGGGCTGTTGCGGGCGTCGAACCAGACCGCGCCGATCGGGAAGGGCCAGCCGTAGTCCGTGTTCCCCGCCCGGATGGTGGTGTTGCGGGCGAGGGTGAAGGTGCCCTGGACGTCGGTGCCCTGACCGGGGGAGACGCCGGGGAAGCGGTTGCCCACGTGCAGGGCGCCGCCGTTGGTGAGGCTCTCGGCGAGGACGTTGTCGGTGACGGAGATGTTCTTGCCGCCGTAGATCGCGACGTGGTTGGCGAGGATCGGCGCCACCACGGTGTTCCCGGTGAAGGCGTTGTCGGTGTCGGCCTTGGTGTCGGACCACATCGCGAGGCCGTCGTCGCCGAGATTGCGCAGGAAGGTGTTCTCCACGGACGAGTGGGTGACGCCCCAGTGGAAGTTCACCCCGTCCGCGGTCTGGTCCAGAATGCGGCTGTTGCGGATGTGGAAGTTGTCCATCGGCCCGTCCATCCACGCGCCGACCTTGGTGTGCTGCAACCACACGTCGTCCACGACGGAATCGCTCATCGCGCCGCCGATCGCGTTGACCTGGTCCTCGTCCACCCGCTCGGTGATGTCGCCGATGATCGCGAAGTCCTTGAGCGTGACGTTGCGGCTCGGGCCGCCGGCCTCGTACGGGCGGACCCCGCCGCCGTACCCGCCGCCGGAGACGTACTTGCCGTAGATCCCCGCCGCGCGGCTCCGGTCGGTGGGGTGACGGCCGCCCAGCACGCTGTACCAGGGCCCGGCGCCGCGGAGCGTGACCTGGTCGACCACCACGTGGTCGGTCAGCTTGAAGGTGCCCTGCGGGATCCACACCTCCTTCGCCTGTGCCTTCCCGGCGTCGACCGCCTGCTGGAAGGCGGAGGTGGAGTCCGCCGCGCCGCTCGCGTCGGCACCGTAGTCGGTGACCGAGAGCGAGCCGGCCGGACGGGACACCGGGGCCGCGACCTGCTCGAAGTCGGCCAGGTCCACCACCGCCCACGGGGTGACGGAGGTGGACGGAAGGGTGATGCGGACCTTCGAGCCGGCGGCCAGGGTCTTCCCGAAGAGGGCCCGGGTCTCGTCGTAGAAGTGGTGCGGCTGACTGCCGGGGGTGTTGGTGAACGGGTACGACCCGTAGAACCAGCCGTACCTGGACGTGAAGTCGAGGTCCTTCAGCCTGGTCCCGTCCAGACTCAGCACGACCGGCGCGGTGATGCCCGTACCCGCCGCGTTGTCCGGCACGGAGTAGCGCACGGTCATGGCGTTGGCCGGCTTGGTGAGGGTGAACTCGACGTACTCGCCCGGTGCGTCGAGCCGCACGGCGCGCCGCCCGGAAGCCTCGGAGGGGAGGGTGGTGTACGTACGGTCGGGGCCGACCGGTGAACCGGTGGTCGCGGCGTTCTCCGCTTCCAGCTCGGTGAACGGGACCTGGGCACCGCGCCCCGCCACCGCGAACGGGGAGAGTACGGGCGCCTCGGCCGCCGCCGCGGAGCCGGCGCCGCCCCCGGTGAGGGTGGCCACCGTCCCGAGGGCCACGGTGCAGGCGAGTGAGGCCAGCAGAGCGGTCACGGACCGTCCACCGGGTGCGGCTCTTGTCACGCTCATGGTGCACAACCTCCTGTGGGGGGGATCTGGACGGCGGTGCGGCGGCTGGATCAGGCCAGCAGCCACACCGCCGTGTCCTTGGGAAGACGGCCCCGGTCGTCCAGGGGGCCGCCGGCGAGCAGGACATCCGTGTGGGCGGGGAGCTCCGCCGGTTCCGTCGCCAGGTTGACGACGCAGATCAGGCTCGGGCCGCGCCGGAAGGCGAGGACGCCCTCGCCGGAGGGGAGCCAGGTCAGCGGCTCGCTCCGGAAGGCCTCGGTGGTGCGCCGCAGCCGCAGCGCCTCCCGGTAGAGCGACAGCATCGAGCCGGGGTCGCCGCTCTGACGGTCCACGGCGTACGCCTCCCATCCCTCCGGCTGCGGCAGCCACGGCTCCGTGCGCGAGCCGAAGCCGCTGTACGGGGCGTCGGCGCTCCAGGGAAGAGGCACCCGGCAGCCGTCCCGCCCCGGATCGCTCCCGCCGGAACGGAAGTGCATCGGGTCCTGGATGCGGTCGAGCGGGATGTCCGCCTCCGGCAGTCCCAACTCCTCGCCCTGATACAGATAGAGGGATCCGGGCAGTGCGAGCGTCAGCAGAGCGGCGGCCCGCGCCCGGCGCTCGCCGAGCACCAGATCCGTGGGCGTACCGAACGCCTTCGTGGCGAAGTCGAACCCGGTGTCCTCCCGGCCGTACCGCGTCACCGTCCGGGTCACGTCGTGGTTGCACAGCACCCAGGTGGCCGGAGCGCCGACGGGCGCGTGCTCGGCCAGGGTGTCGTCGATGGTCCGCCGCAGCCGGTCCGCCCGCCACGGGCACGAGAGGAAGTTGAAGTTGAAGGCGGTGTGCAGCTCGTCCGGGCGTAGATACCGGGCGAAGCGCTCGGAGTCCGGCAGCCAGACCTCACCCACGAAGACGCCCTGGTACTCGTCGGCGATGGCCCGCCAGGAGCGGTAGATGTCGTGCAACTCGTCCTGGTCGATGTACGGATGGGGGTCCACGCCCTCCACGAAGTCGGCGAGCGCCGGGTCCTTGGCGAGGAGGGCGGCCGAGTCGATCCGTACGCCCGCCACCCCGCGCTCGAACCAGAAGCGCAGGATCTCCTCGTGCTCCCGACGGACCGCCGGATGGGCCCAGTTGAGGTCGGGCTGCTCGGGCGTGAACAGGTGGAGGTACCACTCCCCGTCCGGCACCCGGGTCCAGGTGCGCCCGGAGAACTGCGAGGGCCAGTCGTTGGGCGGCAGTTCGCCGTCCTCGCCCCTGCCCGGGCGGAAGTGGAACAGTTCGCGCTCGGGACTGCCCGGACCGGCCTCCAACGCCGCCCGGAACCAGGCGTGCTGGTCCGACACGTGGTTCGGCACGATGTCCACGATCACCCGGATGCCGGACTCGCGGGCTTCATCGATGAGCTTCTCCGCCTCGGCGAGCGTCCCGAACGCCGGGTCGATGGTGCGGTAGTCCGCGACGTCGTATCCGCCGTCGACCAGCGGAGACACGTACCACGGCGTGAACCAGAGCGCCTCGACGCCCAGCTCGGCGAGGTACGGCAGCTTCGAACGGACGCCCGCGAGGTCCCCGGTACCGTCCCCGTCACCGTCGGCGAAGCTGCGTGGGTACACCTGGTAGATGGCGGCGCTGCGCCACCAGTCGTCGGCGGGTACCGGAAGAGGGGCTGCCACGTGAGGGTCCTTTCGGGCAGGGTCCGCCGCCGGCCGGACAGCGGGGCGTGCGGTCACGGCCGGCGGCGGAGGTTTCATGGAGTGGCTTCGGGAGATGCATGTGCGGTGGGTACGTGCCGTACGGGTGTGCGGGTCCGCGCACGCGGGCGGGACGTCGTGCGGGCAGGCGGCACCGGCCACCCCGGACCGGGCGGGGCGGCCGGACCGGGTCAGCCTTTGAGGCCGCCGGCGGTGAGGCCGCTCATGATGTTCCGCTGGAAGAGCAGGAAGATGAGCAGCGTCGGCAGGGACGCGATGGTGAGGGCGGCGATCAGTACGTTCTCCGGTACGCCGTTGGAGAGCGAGTAGATGCCGACGTTCAGGGTCTGCATGGCCGGATCGGGCAGGGTGAGCATCGGCCAGAGGAAGTCCTTCCACACCCCGACCACCGCGAAGATGGAGACCACCCCGAGGATCGGCCGGGAGATGGGGAGGACGATCGAGCGCAGGGTGCGCAGCGGGGAGGCCCCGTCCATCGATGCGGCGTCCAGCAGCTCCTTGGGTATGGAGTCGAAGAACCTCTTCAGCAGGAAGATGTTGAAGGCATTGGTCACCGACGGGAGCCAGATCGCCCACGGCGAGTTCAGCAGGTTGCGCTGCACGAGGGGGACGTCCAGCACCGTGAGGTACTGCGGGACGACCAGCACCGTCGCCGGGATCATGAGGGTGGCGAGCATCATGCCGAGGATCGCCTTGCCGAAGACGGGCCGCAGCCGGGAGAGCGAGTAGGCCGCCGCGACGTCCAGCACGAGCTGGAAGGCCAGCGCCCCGAACGCGTAGTACAGGGTGTTGAAGAGGAGGCGGGAGAGGTCCATCACCTCCCAGGCACGGGAGTAGTTGGAGGGAGTCAGCGTCGACGGGAAGAACGTCGGCGGCGACTGCACCGCCTCCTGCGTGGACTTGAGCCCCCCGGACACCATCCAGTACAGCGGTCCGAGGAAGACCAGCGTGAACAGGACCATGACGAGGGCGAATACCACCCAGTAGACGGCTTTGCCACGGGGCCGCGCCAGTTGGGCCGGCGAGATGAGTGTGCGTGTGGACATCTGTCGTTTCCCCCGGGTCCTACTCGTCCTCGGCGCGGCTGAGCCTCACGTACACGGCCGACACTCCGGCGAGCAGTACGAGGAGGACCAGGCCGAGCGCCGCCGCGGCGCCGTAGTTGTTGAAGTTGAAGGCGTATTGGTAGATCAGGTACACGACGGTGGTGGTCGATCCCTCGGGGCCCGCGCCGCCGGTGAGCAGGAAGGGCTCGACGAACACCTGCATGGTCGCGATGACCTGCATGAGCAGCAGCAGCGACAGGATGAGCCGGGTCTGCGGGATGGTGACGTGCCAGATCTTGCGCAGCAGACCGGCCCCGTCCAGCTCGGCGGCCTCGTAGAGCTCGCCGGGGATGCCCTGGAGCGCGGCGAGGTAGATGAGCGTCGCGCCGCCCATGTTCATCCAGGTCGCCGCCACCACGACCGAGAGCATCGAGGTGCTCGGGTCCTGGAGCCATTGCTGGGCGGGTATCCCGAAGAAGTCGAGGAGCTGGTTGAGCAGGCCGTACCCGGGGTCGTAGAGGTACTTGAAGAGCAGCACCGAGGCGACCGGCGGGAGCATGACGGGGAGGTACACGAGGAGCCGCAGATAACCCTGCGCGTGCCGGAACTCGTTGAGCACCACCGCGACCACGAACGGGACGGCGAAGCCCAGGACCAGTGCGAGCACGGTGAAGAGCAGGGTGTTGCGCCAGGCCTGCCAGAACGCCGGGTCGTTGAAGACGGTGTTCAGATTGTCCAGGCCCGCCCAGGTGGTCTGGCCGTCCTCGGTCTTCTGGAACGCGAGCAGGAACTCCCGCACCATGGGGTACCAGGAGAAGAGACCGAAACAGATCACGGCGCCGATCAGGAAGCCGTGGGCGGTGAGGTTGCGGCGCAGGGCCCGGGCGAAGGCGCCGGCGGGCTTCGGGCCGTCGCCGTGGTGCCGGGACGGGCGGGGCGTCTTCGCCGCCGTCTTGGGGATGGTGGGGGCCGACATCGTCGCCGCCTCCTCGGTGCAGTGGTGCCGGAACACGGTCCGGGCGCGGACGGTGCGCGGACGGGTGGGGGCCGGTGCGCCCGGCCCCCACCGCGGCGGCTACTGGGTGGCCAGGACCTGGTTGACCTGCTTCTCCGCGTCGGAGAGCAGCTTGTCGACGTTCGCGTTCTTGTTGGTCAGGAGGCCGGACATCACGTTGTCCAGGACCTTGTAGACCTCCTGGGCCTTCGGCGGCTCGGCCTTGCCCGCCACCGGGTTGTCCACGAAGGTCTTGAAGTTGGCGACCGGCATGGTGGCGAACTGGGTGCGCGCGGCGTCGTCCTCGGTCTTGGACCCGTTCAGCCAGAAGTTGGGCTGCGGAACGCCGACGGGCAGCTGGTCGGCCTTGGTGCGCTCCCAGTTGAACTGGCCCTTGCCGACACTCAGGTTCTTGAAGTTCAGCCAGGCGATCGCGGCCTTGATCTTGTCGGCCGAAATCCCCTTCTTGATCATGTAGTTGTTTCCGCCGGCCAGGGTGTTCTTCTCGCCGGGGATCGGCCCCATACCGAAGTTCTCGTACGAGGCGCCGAGTTGCTGCACCATGTACGCGATGTCGTCGGGCGCGGCGAGGAACATGCCCAGCTTGTCGGTGGCGATCTGCTTCTGCAGGTCGCCCCACTTCAGCAGCTGCGTCTTGCCCATGCTGTCGTCCTGCCACCGCATGGCCTTGATGTTCTCGGCGACCTGCTTGCCCAGGTCGTTGTTGAACGCGGCCTTGGTGCCGCTCGCGTCGACGACCTCGCCACCGACGCTGTACATCTGCGCGGTGAAGTGCCAGCCGCCCGTGTTGCCCGCGCTGTACTCGCCGAAGCCGGAGATGCCCTTGCCCAGGCCCGCGATCTTCTTCGCGGCGGTACGGACCTCGGCCCAGGTGCGCGGCGGGGCGTCGGGATCCAGGCCGGCCTGCTGGAAGAGCTTGCGGTTGACGAGCAGGCCCATGGTGTAGTTACTGGTGGGCAGCCCGTACAACTTGCCGTCCTGCTTCAGCGAGTCGAGGACGTTCGGGTCGATGTCCGCCAGCCGGGGCACGCTCTTGTCGGTGACGTACGCGGTGATGTCCTCGGCGCCGTCGTTGTCGAGCACCTGCGGCAGGTCGGTGAAGTACGTGTAGAACACGTCCGGTTGCGACTTCGCCTTCAGCATGGCGGTGAAGCGCGGCGGCTCCAGACACTGGCCGGCGGTGGACCGCCCCTCGATGGTGACGTTCGGGTACGTCTTGTTGAACTCGGCGACGTCCTCCTTCCACTCCTTGAGTTCGGCCGCCTTCGCCGTGGGCGGCATGCAGTCGATGGTGATCGTCACCTTGGTCTTCGGGTCCAGCGGGGCGGCGGGGTCGGCCGACGCGCTGCCGCCGTCCTTCTCACCGCTGTCGTTGTCGCTGCTGCTGCTCGTACCGCAGGCCGCGAGCGCGGTGAGTGCCAGCGTGGAGACAAGGGCGACCGCGCCTGCGCGGCTTCGACGGCGGAACGCGGCTCTACTCATGGGTGGTCCCCCTCGGGCATGTACGTGGACGTCGCCCCACCGCCGATGCGTTGTGGGGCGCCGCACACTCAACCACCGGGAACAGATGGACGCAATATCTAGCGCCGATCTCGTAATTGTTTGACAGATGAATGAATGGGGCGGGGTGGATCATGGGTCGTCCCGCACGGGACCCGCCGCCGGTGGTTGCCGCCTTCCGCGGCGCAGAACGCAGCAGACCCCCGCCCCGGAAGGGGTGAGGGTCTGCTGAGCCGGGGGTGCCGTCCTATCGAGGCGCCTGGGCCGTCGAGCCGCGTACCACCAGCTCGGGCTCGAAGAGCAGTTCGCCGGGGTGCACTTCGCCGCCCTGGATCTGGGCGCACAGCAGCTCGACGACCGCGCGGCCCATCGCCTCGATGGGCTGGCGCACGGTGGTGAGCGGCGGCTCCGTGCAGTTCATGAAGGCGGAGTCGTCGTACCCCACCACCGACACCCCGTCCGGCACGGAGATGCCGCGCCGGCGCGCCGCCCGCACCGCGCCGAGGGCCAGCGGATCGCTCGCGCAGATGATGCCGGTCGCGCCCCGGTCCAGCAGTCGTGAGGCCGCCGCCTGCCCGCCCTCCAGGGAGAACATGGTCCGCTCGACGAACTCCGCCGTCAGCTCACCCCCGTTGGCCAGTGCGGCCGTACGGGCCGCCGCCAGCTTGCGCCGTGAGGGGATGTGGTCGGCCGGGCCCAGCACCAGGCCGATCCTCTCGTGGCCCAGGGAGGCGAGATGGCGCCACGCCTGCTCGACGGCGACCCCGTCGTCGCACGAGATGCAGGGGAAGTCGAGGTGCTCTATGGGGGCGTTGATGAGGACCACCGGGATCTTCCGCTCCGCGAGCCGCCGGTAGTGCGCGTGCTCCGCGTCCGCCTGGGCGAAGAGCCCGCCGGCGAAGACCACGCCGGAGACCTGCTGCTGGAGCAGCAGGTCCACGTAGTCCGCCTCGGAGACGCCGCCCTTGGTCTGGGTGCAGAGCACCGGCGTGAGGCCCTGCTGCGCGAGCGCGCCGCCGATGACCTCCGCGAAGGCCGGGAAGATCGGGTTCTGGAGCTCGGGCAGGACCAGGCCGACCAGTCGCGCCCGTTCGCCCCGTAGCTGGCTCGGCCGCTCGTAGCCGAGCACGTCCAGCGCGGTGAGCACGGACTGCCGGGTCGCCTGGGAGACCCCGGGCTTGCCGTTGAGGACCCGGCTGACCGTGGCCTCGCTGACCCCCACCTTCTTTGCTACCTGAGCAAGTCTTCGCGTCATGGACGCAAGACTAACGCAAGCTGCGCAAGCAGCTTGCGTCGGTCTTTCGGGTCGTCGCGCGGGCCGTCGTGGCGGTGGACCGATCCCGCCACGACGGCCCCGTATGCCTTCGGACCTCCCTTACGGATTGACGTTGATCTTGAAGGTCGAGGTGGTGTTCCGGATGTCCACCGCGTTGTTGGAGAACCGCAGGCCGTTGAAGGTGACCTCACCGACCGCGGGCCCCTGTCCCGACTCCGGCTGCTCGTTCGCCCAGAGGCCGAAGCCGGACTTCGCGTCGAAGGCGTCCCCGCTCTTGCGGGCGCCCGAGATCGAGATGTCCGTGAAGACCGTGTCCTTGATCGGGAACTGCGGCTGCCCGCCCACGTAGTTCGTCTGGAACATCACCCCGCTGTAGGTCGGGTCCACGATGTCCACGTGGCTGACCCTGATGCCCTGGAAGACCTTGGAGGCGGAGAACACCCAGATGGCCGGGAAGGTCTGAGACCCCCAGAAGTGGCCACCGGTCCGGACCAGGGAGATGTTCTCCAGGGCCGTGGGCCCGGTGCCGAAGCCGTTCATCGGATACCCGAAGTCCAGCGAGGAGATGGTGATTCCCGCGTAGACCAGGGTGTCCGCGACCCGGAGATTGCGGAACGTGTTGTCGTAACCGCCGTACACGGCGATGCCCGCGGCCCGCCAGGTGAGGAGCGACGTCAGGTTCTCGAAGACGTTGTTCTTCATGTCCGCCCCGCCGGCGTCGATCGCCGAGAAGAGCGCGAAGCTGTCGTCACCGGTGGCCCGGGACTCGTTGTTGGACACGAGGTTGTCCGTCGAACCGTTGGTCATGTTGATGCCGTCGGCGAAGGTGTCCCGGATGCGGGAGTTCTTGATGGTCATCCGGTCCGTGTTGGCGCCCCAGTACATGCACACCATGTGCTCGACCCAGACGTCGTCGATCACGATGTCGGAGACGCCCGCGAAGTCGAACACCTTCCCCGGACCGTCGATCCGAGAGGTGTAGTTGCCGAAGTAGGCGAAGCCCGAGAACGACGAGCGGTTCGCCGTCGCGTCCGCGCGGAACCCGATGTCGGTGTTCTCCTGCCCCGCCGGTCCCTGGAACCTGGTGAACCAGGGCCCCGCGCCGACCACCTTCACGGCCTTCCCGTACACCTGGAACTTGGACGAGGTCTGGTAGTCGCCCGTCGGCAGGTAGACGCCCACCAGCTTGCCGGTGGTGTCCATCCGCACCCGGTCCAGGGCGTTCTGGACGTCCTGGTGGGTGAACCCGGCCGGCACCGCGTACGCCGCCGGGTCGGGGTTGGCGACGGCCGTGGCCTGCTCCAGGCTGACGAAGTCGATCGCGTACGTGGAGGTGTTCGCGGCGTCCTTCTGCAGCCGGATCTTGGCTCCCGCTGGCACCGTCTCACCGAGCAGGAGGTGCGCCTCGTCGTAGATGTGCCGGGGCCCGCCCGCCGAGGGGGAGTTGCCGGGGCCCGCCTCGGCGCCGTAGAGCCAGGCGTACCGGGAGGTCAGCGGAAGCGCCTTCTTCAGGACCCCGTTCACGTAGACGTCGATCGTGGAGTCGATGCCTCCGCCGCCCGGCGCGTCCGGGAGGGAGAACCGGGTCACCAGCGTGTTGGTGGCCGCGCGGGTGGTGAACTCGACGTACTCGCCGGTCGCGTCCAGGTTCACGGCCTTGCGGCCGGACGCCTCACCCGCGATGTCGCCCACCGTGCGGTTGGGGCCGACCACTTGGGCGCCGCCGCCGGTGGTGGCGTCCTCGGCCTCGTAGGTGTCGTACGGCATGTCGGCGCCGCGGCCGACGAACAGCGACTGGGTGGAGACGTTGTTCGTCCGCTTCACCGGCAGCTCGTTGGCGTCGTCGGCGAGCGTCACCTTCACGGTGTACGAGCCGTCGGCCGCCGTCCACGGTCCGAGCTTCACCGAAGTCGCCGTCGCTCCGGCCGCGATGGTCCCGGTGAACGCGCCCGTCAGGGTCTTCACGGTCGCGTTGGTGGAGTCGACCACCGCGACGGTCACTCCGTGGCTGCCGCTCGCAGAGGCGATCGAACCCTGGTTCTTGATCGCCACGTCGAAGGTCACCGCGTCACCGGCCGAGGGGCTCGACGGCGAGGTGTTCACCGAGGCGACCAGGTCGGAGCTGGAGACCGGCTTCACCACGAGGGGATCGGCGCGGTTGTAGGTGTTGTTGGACTCGTTCTGCTCGATCACCTCGCCCGCCGGGTCCACGACCGCGCCCAGCGGGTAACTCCCCGCCTCCCGGGTCCCGATGGAGGCGCCGACCGTGGTCTGGGCCCCCGCCGCCAGCGCGCCCACCGAGGCGGTGGCGACCTTGGAACCGCCCAGCAGCAGGTCCACCTTGGTGGCGGCCGACGCGGACGCGCCGCTGTTGCGGACGGTGGCGCCGAGGGTGATGGTGTCCGACTCGACCGGCGCGGAGGGCGAGGCCGTCACGCCGGTGACTTCGAGATCGGGGTTGGGAGCCGGAACCCCGATCACCTGGAACTCGGCCACCTGCCCCGCCGAGGACCCTGAGTTGGCCGTGAACTTCAGCTGTACGTCGGCGACGCGGCCGGAGACGGGGACGGTGACGCTGTTCCCGCTCGCCGGGTCGAAGGAGTAGCTCTTCGCCGCGACCAGGCTGGTGAAGGAGCTCGCGCTCTGCTCCCGCCCGAGCACCTCGATGGTCTGGGTGCGCGACGACCACGCGCTGTCCGGGTTGAGCTTGAGCACCAGTGAGCCGAGGTCGGCGTTGGAACCGAGCTGCACGGTCAGGGTGTTGGGGTAACTGCCCCCGGCGCCTTCCCAGTAGGTCGTCACGCTGTTGTCGTTGGCGTTCGTCGCGACGTAGGTGTGCACGTACGACGAGGCGCTGATCGGCTTGGACACCGCGAGGTTGGAGCCGGTGGTGCCGGACCCGTTGCGGGTCACCGAGTTGCTCGCGGTGGACTGGTTGCCCGCCGCGTCCTTCGCCTTGACCACGTAGGTGACCGTGGCCGAGGCGGGCTGCGTGTCGGTGTACGTGGTCACCGAACCGCCGACACTGCCCCGCAGAGTGTTGTTGGCGTAGACGTCGTAGCCGGTGACGCCGGTGTTGTCGGTGGAGGCGTTCCAGGCCAGCTTGATCTGGCCGCTCGACGGCTCGGTGAGCGTCAGCCCGGAGGGGGCCGTCGGCGCCGTGGTGTCCCCGCTGCTCGCCTGCCGGGTGACGGTGTTGCTGTTCCCGGACTGGTTCCCGGCCGCGTCCTTGGCCCGGACGTAGTACGAGACCGTCTGGTTCGCGGGACGGCTGTCGGTGAAGGTCGTCACCCCGCCCGCGACACTGGTCAGCAGGGTGTTGTTGGCGTAGACGTCGTAGCCGGTGACGCCGGTGTTGTCGGTGGAGGCGTTCCAGGCCAGCCTGATCTGGCCGCTCGCGGGCTCGGTGAAGGCGAGACCGGTCGGCGCCGACGGCGCCTGGGTGTCACCGGTCTCGGGGCCGTAGACCTCGAACTCGGACACCTGCCCGGCCGATTGCACACTGTTCGCGGTGAACAGGGCCCTGACGTAACGAGTGGTGGTGGCGTCGAAGGAGATCGTGACCGTCTGACCCCCCGCGCTGTCGAAGGTGTACGCCTGCGAGGCGGTCAGGTCGGTGAAGGCCGAACCGTTCGTGCTGCCCTGGATCTTCAGCGTCTGGCTGCGCGGCCCCCAGCTGTCCGGCAGCTTCAGGACCACCCGGTCGACCCGCACGGCGGAGGCGAGATCCGCCTGGATCCACTGCGGGAAGGCGTTGTTGGCGCTCTCCCAGTACGTCGACTTGTTGCCGTCGTTGGCGTTGGACGCCGGATAGACGTCGGTGTGGCTGCTCTCCGTCAGGACGCGCCCGCTCGCCAGGTTCACCGAGGACGCGGCGGCTGCCTTCACCTCCAGCTCGGAGAGCTGGGCGGCGTCGGCCACGGAGTTGTCCGTGACGGCGACCCGTACGTAACGGGCCTTGGTGGCCGGGTAGTTCACGGTGACGGCGTTGGCCGATCCCGGACTGAAGGTGTAGGTCGCCGAACTCTTCAGCGTGGTGAAGGCGGTGCCGTCGGTGCTGCCCTGTACGGCGAGGGTCTGCGTGCGGCTCGCCCACCCGGCCGGGAGTTTCAGCACGACCCCATCGGTCCGGACGGTGGATCCCAGGTCGGTCTGCACCCACTGGGACTGATCGCCCTTGGCGCTCTGCCAGTAGCTGTCCTGGTCGCCGTCGGTGATGCCGGCCGCGGTGTTCCCGGCCCGTGCGCTGCTCGCCCTGGCCGGCAGGCCCGAGGCCGCGTTCGGCCCCGCTGCCGCCGCGGCGGTCAGCGCGGGCCATCCGACGGTCAGCAGGCTGGTGACGACCACTGCGGACAGTCCGCGCGCTCTCCAGCGTTTCGCTCTCATGGATCCCCGATCCTTCGGCCTCGCCCCTGACGGCGGCGAGGCGCGGCTCAGTCGATGTGCAGGGAGGATTAGATTTATGCGTCATGCACTACATCTTTTGCGAGGAGCGGTCAGAGGGTTGCAGATATCTGGAGGCCCGTCTACCGGTCTCGTAGGTACCAATTGCCGCACCGGAAGGGCGAGTCGGGCTGGCACCCGGTCCAAGCAGGAGCTTTCGTGAGAGCTGTCGGGAAATGCAAGTTCGCCGCAAGGGATGGAAGCCGGTTGCGTTTTTGCGCAAGGCGGCGCGGGCGGCGGACACGCCGATGCCCCGGACCACCGCGCGTGGGGAGCGCGGTGGCCCGGGGCATCGGGCCGGGCGGGTACGGAGAGAGGGAGCGGGCGCCCCCGGCGTCACCAGTCGTGGACGGTGCCGTCCTGGAGGCGGTTGACCGGCAGGTAGGCGGGCTCGTACGGGTGGGCGGCGGCCAGTTCCTCGTCGAGCTCCACACCGATGCCGGGGGCCTCGCCCGGGTGCAGGTGCCCGTCGGTGAAGGTGTAGGCGTGCCGGAACACCTCTTCGGTGAGCGCGGAGTGCCCGGAGTACTCCTGGATGCCGAAGTTGTGGACGGCGAGGTCCAGGTGGACCGCCGCGGCCAGGCCCACCGGGGAGATGTCCTCGGGCCCGTGCGTCGCGGCCTTGACCTGGTACTGCGCGGCGAAGTCGAAGAGCTTCCGCAGCGGGGTGACCCCGCCGAAGTGGGTGACCGCCGACCGCGCGTAGTCGATCAGCCGCTCGGTGATCAGCGCCTGGTAGTCGTGGACGGTGTTGAAGACCTCGCCCACCGCGAGCGGCGTGGTGGTGTGGTGGCGGATCAGGCGGAACGCGTCCTGGTTCTCCGCGGGCGTGCAGTCCTCCAGCCAGAACGGACGGTACGGCTCCAGGTCCTTGCCCAGCCGCGCCGCCTGGATCGGGGTGAGGCGGTGGTGGGCGTCGTGGAGCAGCGGCAGTTCGGCGCCGAACTCTGCCCGTACCGCCTCGAAGACCGCCGGGACGTGCCGCAGATAGGCGTCGGTGTCCCAGTCCTCCACCAGCGGCCTGGCCTGCTGGTGGAGCACGGCGGCACCGCTGTCGTCCGTGGTGTGCACGCCGTACACCGCCTTCAGCCCCGGCACGCCGGTCTGGATGCGGACGGCCCGGTACCCCTCGGCGAGGCGGGCGCGGACGGAGTCGAGCAGCTCGGGGATGCCGGCGCCGTTGGCGTGGCCGTAGGTGCGGACCCGGTCACGGCTCGCGCCGCCGAGGAGCTGGTAGAGCGGGAGCCCGGCGGCCTTGGCCTTGATGTCCCAGAGCGCCACGTCCACGGCGGCTATCGCGGCCATGGTGACCGGCCCGCGCCGCCAGTAGGCGCCCCGGTACAGGTACTGCCAGGTGTCCTCGACGCGGTGCGGGTCGAGCCCGACGAGCAGCGGCAGCACATGGTCCTGGAGGTAGCCGACGACGGCGAGCTCCCTGCCGTTGAGGGTGGCGTCGCCGAGCCCGGTGAGCCCTTCGTCGGTCGTCAGCTTCAGCGTGACGAAGTTGCGTCCGGGACTCGTGACGGTCAACTTCGCGTCGACGATCTTCATGCGCGTGCTCTTTCCGGTGCGGGGCAGGGCTGTGCGATACCGGGCCGGGGCCGTCGGTGACGCCCCGCCCTGCCCGGTATTCCATCAGTCCTGTCGCCGGCGCTCCGCCCGGGCCTCCCTCCCGTACGCGTGCGTGGTGGCCGGGCCCGTCACGGACCGGCCACCACGCCGTGGTTCAGCCCGTGTACTGCGCGAACACGCGGGTGTAGTCCCACGCCTGCTGGCTGACGTCCGAGCAGGTGTCCGCGCCGCCCCCGGTGCACGGCCGGTCACGGTTGACCGACCAGAAGGTCAGCCGTGCCAGATGGTGCTGCTGGGCGTACGCGAGGATGGTGCGGAAGTCGTCCACCGTCACGGTCTCGTTGTCGTCGGTGAGGCCGTTCATGGACGAGATGCCGATCGACCGGTACGTCTGGTCGTCGGTGTAGCCGTAGGCGCTCTTCACCGCGTTCTTCAGGCCCTCGGCGGCCTGCTTGGTGAGGTTGCCCATGTTCTGGCCGGCGCCGCCGAAGTCGAACGGCATGATAGTCCAGCTGTCGACGGTCAGCCCCGAGGAGGCGGCCCGGTTGATCAGCGAACTGTCCGGACCGCTCTGGCCGGTGCCGAAGGTGACGTACACCTTGATGCCCGGGTTGTTGGCCTTGACGGTCTTCAGCGCGTCCACCGTGCGCTGCTGCACGGTGGCGTTGCTGTAGGCGTCCGCCTCGATGTCGATGTCGATCGCCTTGAGGCCGTACGCGTTGATGACCTTCTGGTACGCGGCGGCCAGCTCACCCGCGCTGGAGCAGGAGCTCTCCAGCTTGTTGCCGCTCCAGCCGCCGAACGACGGGACGACGTCGCCGCCCGCCGCGCGCACGGTGTTGACCGTCTGCTGGTCGACCCCGCCGGTCAGGGCCCGCGAACCGTCCCACTGCGGGTTGCAGTAGCCGTTGCTCAGGACGAACGCCAGGGTGAACCACTTCACCCCGGTCGCGTTCATCACGGTCGTCGGACTCGGCGGACTGCCCCACCCGTTGTAGAGGTACGGGGCCACCGCCATGGTCCCGCCCGGTGCCGGCGTGCCGCCGCCCGAGGGGGCCGTCCACTTCTGGTTGGCCGTGCCGGAGCACGTCCAGAGCTGGAGCCGGGTGCCGTTCGCGGAGGAGTTGCCCGTGGCGTCCACGCACTTGTCCGCCTGCGGGTTCACGATGTCGCGTGCCGCGGAGACGGACCACTTCTGGTTGGTGCTGCCCGCGCAGTCCCAGAGCTGGAGCTGGGAACCGTCGGCGGTGCCGTTGTCCTTGACGTCGAGGCACTTGCCCAGCGCGCGGATGGTGCCGTCACTGTTGACGCTCCACTGCTGGGCGGCGGAGCCGTTGCAGTCGTACAACTGGACGGCGGTGCCGTTGGCCGTCGCGGCACCGGCGACGTCGACGCACTTGCCGCCGATGCCGGTGATCGCGCCGGTCGCGGTCACCGCCGCCTGCGCGGTGGCCGGCAGCGAGACGAGGGACGCCCCCGCCGCGAGGAGGAGCGCCGAGGGCAGCGCCAGGGACCGGCTCCAGCGGCGGCGGGCGCCTGCGAGCGCGCTCACGCGGCGTTCACCGTCCACTTCTGGTTGGCCGTGCCGGAGCAGGTCCAGAGCTGGAGCCGGGTGCCGTTCGCCGAGGAGTTGCCGGTGGCATCCACGCACTTGTTCGACTGGATACCGACGATGTCCTTGGCCGCGGGGGTCGCCCATTTCTGCGCGGCGCTTCCGTTGCAGTCCCAGAGCTGGAGCAAGGTGCCGTCCGCGGTACCGGCGTCCTTGGCGTCGAGGCACTTGCCGAGGGCGCGGATGGTGCCGTCGGAGTTGACGGACCACTTCTGGGCGGCGGAACCGTTGCAGTCGTACAGCTGCACGGCGGTGCCGTTCGCGGTCGCGGCGCTCGCCACGTCGACGCACTTGCCGCCGATGCCCGTGATCGAACCACCGGTGGCCGGGGGAGGAGTCGTGCCGCCGTCACCGGTGGTGACGTGCACGTAGTCGACGACGAGCCGGCCGGGGAAGGGCGTCGACCCGTCGGGGTCGCCGGGCCAGTAGCCGCCGACCGCGAGGTTCAGGATGATGAAGAAGGGCTTGTTGAACACCCAGCTGTTGCCGCCCAGGTCGGCTGGGGTGCGCGTCTGGTAGACGTTCCCGTCGACCGACCAGGTGATCGAGTTGGGGGCCCAGTCGACCGCGAAGGTGTGGAACGCGTCGGCGAAGGCCTGGCCGTTCGGCAGGGTGTAGCCCGCGCCGATGCCCGCGGAGCCGGAGTACCCGGGGCCGTGGATGGTGCCGTGCACCGCGCCCGGCTCGTAGCCGACGTTCTCCATGATGTCGATCTCACCGCTGTTGGGCCAGCCGACGCTGCCCAGGTCCGCGCCGAGCATCCAGAACGCCGGCCACATGCCCTGGCCGCGCGGGATCTTCATCCGGGTCTCGACGTGTCCGTACGTCGAGGTGAACTTGCCGGAGGTGTTCAGCCGGGCCGACGTGTACTGGCACGTGCCGTACCAGCACTGATAGTTGGCCGGGTTCTCCTTCCGGGCGGTGATGACCAGGTTGCCCTGGCCGTCCAGCTGGGCGTTGTTCGCGCCCGACGTGTAGTACTGCCGCTCGTGGTTGCTGACGTTGTCGCCGGTCTCCGTCTGCCACTTGCCCGCGTCGGGTGCGGAGCCGGCCGCGCCGTTGAAGTCGTCGGAGAAGGTCGTGGTCGCGGCCGCCGCGGTGGCGGCGCTCTGGGCGGTCACGGGTGCCGCGTTGGCGGAAACGGCGGTGAGCGCGCCGGAACAGCACAGGAGGGACGCGACGCAGAGCGCCAGTCGGCGCCTTCTGGAGGTTCGCACCATCATCACTTCACTTCGTGTGGGGGTTGCCCTGCCGGAAATCTTTCGGACAGGGGACTCGGTCATGTCCCATTGATCATGGGCATGACAGGTTGCAGCGCGAACCGGCACCCGAGGGGGCGATGCCGGTTGTTAATTCACTACTTGATTTAAGTGAGGGGGAGAGGGGGCGTCAAGGTACTGGTACAGACCTTCTGTTGACCCGGGGGGAGAGAGGGGCGGGTGGCCCGTTCACGTCTTGAACGAGCGGTGCCCCGGGCCCCGGGCGCCGATCGCGCCGTCCCGTGCGGATCGTGCCGTTCCCGTGGGGAGGGGTGGGGAGAGCCGGGTGGGGCGTGGTGACCGTCCATCGGTCCGCGGTGGCGAGAGGGTTCGAGCGGGGCGCTCAAATTCGGTCGTGAGTGCGGGCCGTCATACCAGAGCGGGACGGATGGCGGGCAAGTTCGACAACTGGCGCTCACGCCCGCCGCGTCGGCGACTACGGTGTGTGCTCAGTGATCAACGATGAGCTCATGTTCTTGCTCGCCCGGTTGATCCGGAGCCTGACCGACCCCCTTTGGTGCCACCGCATGAACGATTCCGGGTGCCCCACGTACCGAGGACGCTGATGTCTCAACTTCGCGCACCAGAAGCGCGACCGGATCGCCGGGAGAGCGGGCGGCACGGCCGCCCGGCGGGCCGTTCCCCGTCCGCCGCCGCAAAGCCGCGTGCGGCGCAGCCGACCCCGGAGGTGCGGATGCGCGGCCAGATGACGCGTGCGGCACTGCTGCCGACCGTGGCCGCCCTGCTGAGCGGCGCCGCCGCGGTCATCTTCACCGTGCGGGCTTCCGGCGTACGCCCCTCCGGCAGTCTGCTGGCCGCGCTCGGCGGCTCGGGCGCGCTCGCCGTGACGGCCGTCGCGGCGGCGTGCATCGGCGCCCACCGGGTCTCGGCCGCGCTGCTCGACCGGGCCCAGGCCCTCCGCCGGGCCAACGCCCGCGGCCAGGCCGACCTCCAGCGGGCGCTGGAGCAGCTCCGCGCCGGGGAGGTGCTGCCCGCCCGCCGGCCCCCACAGCAAACCGCCCCCGGCGCAGACGCGTTCGACCTGCTCGGACAGGAGATCACGCGCTCCCAGGAGGCCGCCGTCGCCGCCGTGGCGCAGGCCTCCCAGCTCTTCAGCAACGCGGGCAACGAACAGAAGGTGGAGGTCTTCGTCAACCTCGCGCGCCGTCTGCAATCCCTGGTGCACCGCGAGATCCAGATTCTCGACGAACTCGAACACGAGGTGGAGGACCCCGACCTCCTCAAGGGTCTTTTCCACGTCGACCACCTGGCGACCCGCATCCGCCGCCACGCCGAGAACCTCGCCGTGCTCGGCGGGGCGGTCTCCCGTCGGCAGTGGTCCAACCCCGTGACCCTCACCGAGGTGCTGCGTTCCGCCATCGCGGAGGTGGAGCAGTACCCGCGGGTCAAGCTGGTCCCGCCGATCGAGGGAACCCTGCGCGGGCACGCCGTCGCCGACGTGATCCATCTGGTGGCCGAACTCGTCGAGAACGCCACCGTGTTCTCCGCCCCGCACACCCAGGTCCTGCTGCGCGTCCAGCCCGTCACGGCGGGCTTCGCGCTGGAGGTGGAGGACCGGGGGCTCGGCATGCCGGGCCAGGAGCAGAGCCGGATGAACGCCCTGCTCGCAGACCCCGACCAGGTCAACGTCGCCCACCTGCTCCAGGACGGCCGCATCGGGCTGTTCGTCGTCTCCGCACTGGCCCGCCGGCACGGCATCGCGGTACGGCTGGAGAGCAACATCTACGGCGGCACGCAGGCGGTCCTGGTTCTCCCACAGGTACTGCTCGGGACCGAGGGCGACACCACCACCCCACCGGAAGGCGTCCCGGTGCCCCCGCCCGGCGCCGTGCACCGGCCACCGGCCCAGGACTCCGCACCCCAGGCCCACCTCGCACCGGGGTACGCCGGGCCCCAGCCCGCACCCGTCCTCCCCGGCGGCCAGGACCGTACCCGTCGGCCCGGCCAGGACCAGCTGCCGCCCGCGCAGGACCGGCTCCGGTCCGTACCGGGACGGGGCGGACCCCTCGGCGCGGCACCCGGCGTACACAGTTCCCTGCCGGGCGTACCCGGCCCAGGGCCCGGCGCACCCGGTCCGATGCCGGGCGCACCTGCTCCCGGTTCCGGGCCCGGCGCCCCGGGCACCCCGCAGCCCCCGCGCCAGATCCGCCGCGAGGCCCAGGGGCCGCCGCTGCCGCAGCGCACCTCGGAGCGGTCGACGGCGACCGGCTCCCACCCCGCACCCTCGGGATACCCCGCGCCCGCCGCGTACCCCGAACCGGAACCCGGGGCCCCGGCACGCCCCGAACTGCCCCGGCGCACCAACCAGGAGAACCTGGTGCCGCAGCTCCGCCAGCCACCCGCGCGGCGCGTCCCGGACGAGCACGCGGTGCACGACCCCGGCCTCGTCGCCGCGTTCCGGCGCGGCATCGACCTGGCGGAGGCCCGGTCGGCGCAGGACACGGAACCCCTGGCCCCGGCCGGCGACGCCCAGCCGCCCGCCACCGGTCCAGGCCCGTCCCCCCGAGAGCCGGGCCAGGGCCTCCCGCAGGGAACAACGGCGTCCGTCGCGCCGGGGTTCGCCCCGTACGCCCCTCCGGCCACGCAGCCGGCCCGGCGGGTCACCCCGCTGCCCGTCCGCCCGCCGGCCGCACCGTCCGACAAGGGAATCGCGGGCCGACCCGGCCCCCGCCACGAGAACCCCGAACCCCGCCACGAGAACACGTACAAGGAGTAGATGCACCATGCCGAGCGAAATGACGTCCGGTCAGGTCGCCGACCTGGACTGGCTGCTGAGCGGACTCGTCCAGCGCGTTCCGTACACCCGCAGCGCCGTCCTGCTGTCCGCGGACGGACTGGTGAAGTCGGTCCACGGCATGGACTCCGACAGCGCGGACCACATGGCCGCGCTGGCGGCGGGGCTCTACTCGCTGGGTCGCAGCGCCGGGGCCAGGTTCGGGGACAACGGCGACGTGCGCCAGGTCGTGGTCGAACTCGACTCGACCCTGCTCTTCGTCTCCACCGCCGGCTCCGGCACCTGCCTCGCGGTCCTCGCGGGCCGCGAGGCCGACGCGGCGGTCCTCGGCTACGAGATGACCATGCTGGTCAAGAGCGTGCGACCGTATCTGGCCACCCCGGCACGGCACATGGCGGGGACACCGTTCACCCCGGGGCTGTGAGGGTGCGGGCTCAGGAAGGGCCGCTGCTCGACGCCGAAGCCGGCCGGCTCGTTCGTCCGTACACCGTCAGCAGCGGCCGGACCCGGCCGACGACCGAGCTCGACCTGCTCTCGCTGATCATGGCGACCGGCAGGCAACCGCAGGCCCACCTGGGCCACGAACACACCGTGACGCTCGGGCTGTGCGAGGGCCCCACGTCCGTCGCCGAGGTGGCCGCGCATCTGCGGCTGCCCGCGACGGTCGCCAAGGTCCTCGTCTCCGACCTGGTCGACTGCGGGGCCGTCACCGCGCACGCCCCCGCCTTCCAGGACATGCCCACCGACCGAACCCTGCTGGAGGCAGTGCTCGATGGTCTACGACGACAACTCTGACAGCACCGCCCGCCCCGCGCCCTTCCCCGTGGCCCTCAAGGTCCTGGTCGCGGGCGGGTTCGGGGTCGGCAAGACGACGTTCGTGGGCGCCGTCAGCGAGATCGCCCCGCTGAGCACGGAGGAGCTGCTGACCCAGGTCGGCGTGGGTACGGACAACCTGGAGGGGATCGAGTCCAAACGCGCCACCACGGTGGCCATGGACTTCGGCCGACTCACCCTCTCCGACGAGCACGTCCTCTACCTCTTCGGCACCCCCGGCCAGGAACGTTTCTGGTTCATGTGGGACGAGCTGTCGCAGGGCGCCCTCGGCGCGGTGGTGCTGGCCGACACCCGGCGCCTCGAAGAGTGCTTCGCCGCCGTCGACTTCTTCGAACGCCGCGGCATCGGCTTCATCGTCGCGGTCAACGAGTTCGACGGCGCCTACCGGTACGCCCCCGACGAGGTGCGGGCCGCGCTGGACCTCCCGCCTGGCGTCCCGGTCGTCCTGTGCGACGCACGGATCGCGAGTTCCGGTACGGGCGCGCTGGTGACCCTCCTCCAGCACCTCATCAACGCCACCGCGGCCCCGGCCCCGCTCCAGACGTACGGAGCACACCCGTGACCGGCAGGCAGCTGCTCACTCCGGCCGACCGCGACGGCTCCACCCGGGCCGCCCGGTTGCGCCGGCTCGGCCTGGGGGAGCGGCCGGACACGACGTTCGACAGCTTCGACGACTTCGCGGACCGGGTCGCCGCCGTGACCGCCGCCCCCTTCTCCATGGTCAACTTCATCGACGAGAACCGTCAGTTCTTCGCCGGTCTGCACACCCCAGCGGGCATCCAGGGCGGCGGCGACCTCGGAACCGCCGCCGCGCACAACAACCGCAGTGACCGCTACCTCGCCCGTGATCACGGCTACTGCCCGCACGTCCTGGTCCGCCGCAAGGCCCTGGTGCTGGACGACGTCTGCGACTACCCGCGTTTCGCCGGGAACCCGGTCGTCGACGGCATAGGGATTCGCTCCTATCTCGGAGCCCCGCTCATCGACGGTACGGGCGTCGCCCTCGGCACCGTCTGCGCCGTCGACACCGTCCCCCGGCCGTGGGGGCGTGCGGGGCTCGTCACCATCAAGGCGCTCGCCCAGGAGCTGATGGGCCACATCGACCGCCGGGAGCTGCCCCGCCGCTGAGACCGTTCCGCCGTGTGTTCCGTCAGCCGTGCAGGAAACGGGTGATGCGGCGCCGGAGGCCCGCGGCGTCGAGCCCGTGCGCCGCGACGTGCTCGTCCACCTGTCCGTAGCGGCGGAGTTCGGCGCGGCCCACACCCAGGCCCAGCACACGGTGCGGCAGATCGAGCAGGGCTTCGCCGGCCACCGCCGAGGAGGTCCCGGCGAGGTACGGCTCCACGAGCACCACGTCGGCGGTACCCGCGCCCGCCGCCGCCCTGCGCAGCCCGGCGGAGTCGAAGGGCCGCACGGTGGCGGCGTACAGCACCGTCGTGTCCAGCCCCTCCGTCGCCGCCAGCACGTCGTCCAGCGTCGGACCCACCGCGACGACGACACCCCGGGAGCCCTCGCGCACGGTGCGGAAGGCGTCGCCCTCCAGCGGTACGGCCCGGCGGTTCGACTGCAGCGACAACCGCAGGTAGACCCTGTCGTTCCCGGCGGCGGCCCGACGCAGCAGGGCCTCCGCCTCGTCCGGGTGGCCCGGGACGTGCACGCTCCAGCCGTCGAGTGTGTCCATCAGCGCCACGTCACCGGGCGACATGTGGGTGAAGCCGGCGGCGGGAAAGTCGTAGGATGCCCCGGAGCTCACCAGCACCCCGGCCACCCCCTGGTGCCCGAAGTCGAGCTTCACCTGCTCGAAGGGGCGCTCGACCAGGAAGCTCGCGAAGGTGTGGACGATCGGCCGCATCCCGGTCAGGGCCATCCCGGCGCCCGCGCCGATCAGCAGCTGCTCGCGGATGCCGACGTTGACCACCCGGTCGGGATGGCTCCGCGAGGCCTTCTCGAAGCCGTCGCGGCTGATCTCCGCCAGCACGAGGGCGAGACGCGGATCATGGTCCAGGAGTTCGGTGGTGGTGGCGATGAAGCGTTCGCGCATGGTGTCCGCGGTATTGACGGCGTTGGCGTTGTTCACGTCGTTCACGTTGTTCACGGGGGATTGTCCTTCCGTTGCTGCTTCTGGTGCCGCTGCTGCTGTTGCGGGTGACGTGGCTGCTCGCGAGTGGGGGCGGGGCCGGTCAGCGCTTCGGCGCCGTCCGGGCGACCACGGCGTGCGGCCGGCCGGGATGCGGGGCGGTGAAGGCCGCGTACAGCGCCTCGTGGTCCCCGCCGTCCACGCTCGCCACCGACCATCCGGCGGTCTCGAAGCGTGCCGCGATCCCGCCGGGCCGGCCGTAGGTCGCCGAGGCGTTGTCGATCACCACGGTGTGCAGCTGCTCCAGCCCCGAGGGCCCGGCGAAGGCGAGCGCCTCGTGATTGCTGCCCTCGTCCAGTTCGGCGTCCCCCACGAGAACCCAGACGCGGGGGTCGGTGCGCCCCTGCGCCCGCAACCCCAGGACGGTGCCCACCGCCAGGGGCAGGCCGTGCCCCAGCGAACCGCTGCCGATCTCGGCCCCCGGCACCAGCAGCCGGTCGGGGTGCTGGCCCAGCGGCGAGTCGAAGGTGCCGAAACCGGTGAGCAGCTCCTCCGTGAAGAAGCCGTGGGCGGCGAGTACCGCGTAGTAGGCCATGGGCCCGTGGCCCTTGGAGAGCAGGAACCTGTCCCGCTCCGGATCGTCCACGGTCGCGGGGCCGACCCGGAGCACCCGGTCGTAGAGCACCCAGAGGACGTCCAGGGTGGAGGTGGCGGCCGGCCCGTGCTTCTCGTCGCCGGTCATGAGGCCCATCAGGCGGTTCAGGTCCGCGTATGCGTGGGTGCGGAGCTCGGCTCCGGTGGAGTTCGTCATGCTGATCATGGTGTGACCTCAACCAAGGTTGAGGTCAAGAGGAAGGTGTTCGTGACCACCGGCTCGGGTTTGGTATTGTTCTCTTGCAGGTTCGGCCAGGGCGAATGCCCAGGTCAGACGGTGCCGGGACGTGGCGCAGCTTGGTAGCGCACTTGACTGGGGGTCAAGGGGTCGCAGGTTCAAATCCTGTCGTCCCGACTGGAGACAGTCGCAGATCAGGGTCGGATTCGGAGTCATCCGAATCCGGCCCTTGATTGTTTTTGGGGACCACTCGGGGACCAGCCGGGGTCTGGGCGTCCTCGACCGCGTCAGCGGGTCATGACGAGGGAGCTCGGCAGCGAGCGCGGTCCGCGCAGCGCGCTGAAGTGGGCTGACGGTGCTGCTCCGGCCGCCGTGATCTTGTGATGCCGTGGCGTGTCCGGTGTCGTCCTGCATACCGATGCCACGTCCGTGGGGGAACGGCAGCACCGGAGCCCTGCGTGTCCCCAGGTCTTCGGGTACAAGATCGCCTTTCACGCCCGGCAGCGTGGCAGGAGTCCCGGTCGAGAGGGGCCGATCGACCCGGCAAGCTCGCCTGATGCATCAGAGGAGACGGCCGGGAGCCTGGGACGGCCCCTTCTGTCGTGTCCGTACAGAACGTTTCGAGGCCGCGTTCCTACCGAATGCCGGTGAGGACCCGGAGTCCGTGGGCAACGTCGACGTCTTCGTCGACCCCGGACGGCTCTCGGTGGAGCGCGACCATCATCACTCCCGCCCAGGTCGATCTTGTGAGGGAGGCGCCGTGGTCGATGACCTCAGCGGCCGACATCGCGCCCGTTGTCAAACGCCCTGGCCAGGACAGAACGCTCTTCACTCCCCGAGGCCGCCGCCCCCCAAGCCTGACCAGCGCAGACGCAGCCCCTGAGCGCGGGAAGGCAACAGCCACTCAGCCACACCCGTGCCGAAGCTCGACAGGTGTCACCGAGGACGACGTTGACCCGCGGTTCCGCGGAGGCGAGGCAAGCGTGTTGTCCTCGGATCAGTGCTCTGCCGGTCACCAGCGGGAGACCGGCGAGGTTGTCGTCGCTGGGCATGCCGGCCCCCTCACGCGGCATGATGACCCCATGGCGCATATTTCCTCCCGCGGCGTCGGGGGTTCCTCGCTCTCCCTCTGGTCGAAGGACTCGTTCCTGTCCATCGGCTCCGTCGGGTCCGTGCTGTCCATCGGTTCGGTTGGCAGCGCGCTGTCCATCGGGTCCATCGGCTCTTCCGTGTCCGCCGGCTCGATCGGCTCCGCCGTGTCCGCCGGCTCGATCGGCTCCATCATGTCCCTCGTTTCGCTGGGGTCCATTCAGAGCACCGCAAGTGCGCTGTCCATCCAGGCGCGGCGCTCTGTGATGGCCGTCGGCCCCTACCGCGTGATCAGCTCGCGAGGCGCGCTCGCACTGCTGGGATCGGGCACACTCGCGCTTGCCGGCGCGCTTGCCCTGCACACACGTATCAAGCGTTGACCGGTCCGCCGCCGTCCTCGGAGGGGCGCTCCTGGAGGCGGTCGGCGATGACGGCCTGGAGCTGAGGGGCCCTGACCCCGGATCCTGAACACCGGCCATGCGGCTCGTGCCGGCGTAGTCGGTGTGAGGTGGAGGCGTTTTCGAAGGCGATCGGTGATCGTTGTCCCGGAAGGGCTGGAGTGGGGAACGGCCCAGGGAGGGCCGGACAGAGTCCGCTACCTCGCACGGCACCTGGGAGAGGGGGGAACGCGGCCCGCCACGACCGGGCGGCCGACCTCAGGGGGCACCGCATGACGTACGGCATCACCGTGCACGGGACCGTCGCGCCCGGCTTCGAGAGGTACGCGACACCATCGGGGCGGTCCTCGCCGAGGACACCACCGAGCCGGGCTCCCCGCTCTCCGTACGTCTGCGCGGCCGGACCGTGGTGGGCGTACAGGACGCGCTCGGGCTGGTTCTCCGGCGGACGTCGGGCCAGCACCCCGTGCTAAGCGGGAGCGCGTTCGGCCACTCCGGCGCGGCCGGCTCACAGGTGTTCGCCGCCCCGGAACTCGGCATCGTGTACGGGTGCACCCGCCGCCGGTACGCCTCCCCTGGTGGCGAGGCACCCGAGAACACGCGCCTGGGGGAGCGGTGGTACGGGCGGCCCGGGGCGCTGACGGGGACTCGGGCCGCCGTGTTCGCACCGGCGGACCCGCGCTCACACCGTGAAACGTACGGCTTCCAGCCAGGAGCTGTTGTTCAAGGTGCCGCCGAATATGTAGTTCCCGGAGGCCTGGCCGATCGGCTTGTCACAGGCGAGGCCGCCCCAGCCGGAGCGCACCCGGGCGCTCTGGCAGACCGCGCCGTCACCGACGTTGATGACGAAGCCGAGCATGTAGGGATAGCTCTTGGCCGTGCTGCCGATGTAGTTGTCGACCCCGTCGGCCACACCGCTCCAGGGGGTCTTCCACTCGTCATTGTGTACGAAAGCATTGCCGGCGGTGCCCTTCGTGCCGGACACCGCGATGTTGAGGGCCTTGATCTTCTTGCCCGTGATGCCGGTCGTGCCGCCGTCGCACACCACGCTCTGCCAGCCTTTGCCCTCGACGTAGGCGCGGTAGCAGATGTGCCGCCCCGGCTGCCGGGCCGCGAGGCGCGACACGGTCAGGGCCGCGGTCTCCGGTACGGCTGCGGCGGCGGCCTTGGGAGCGGCCGCCGACGGCTTCGGGGTGGCGGGCACCGTCTTCTGCGGGGCGGGCGCGGCGGGGAGCGGGGGCTGGTAGGCCTGTGCGGGAGAGGCGGGCAGCGGCGCCGCCACCGGGGTGGGGGAGGCCGTCGGGGTGGGGGAGGCCTTCGGGGTGGGCGACGCCGAGGCGGCCGGGGTGGGGGAGACGACGACGGCCGGGGGCGGCGGGAGGACACGGGCGGCCGCCGCTTCCTGGCTGTCACCGAGGTCACCGGCGCCGTCGCCCGCCAGTGCGGCGGTGAGCGCGAGGGGCGCGGCCACCGCCGCGGCCGTCCAGCCCAGCGTGGTCCAGACGCGGCGTCCGGGGGCCATTCCCCGGGGCCCGCGGACGCGGCGGCGGCGGAAGGCGTCGGCGAAGTCCGGCCCGGCCGGGGACGGCCGGTCCGGGGTCGTCGGGTCCGGGAACGACCGGGGTTCCAGGGGCTGCTTCGGGTGCTCGGACTGCGAGTTCATGGGGTGCGTGGCTCCAGTCGACGGTCGCGGAGCGGGCAGGAGCGGATCGGGTCCCCGCTGTCGGGATGTCCGCCGGCCGGGGGTCGGCCCGGTGCGCCACCCTAACGCGGGTTTGTTGCCGCGGGTTTCGAGATCTGCAATGTTCTGAGCTTTTACTGAGCATCAACAAGCTTCTGGTGATCTACGTTGACTGAACGTCACCGTGAACAGATAGAACATGAGAGGGCATTCCCCCGTGCCCTTGATTCTCCGCCCCCTCGGGCGATGTGGAGCGAAACAGTGATCGATGCTCACGGCACATCAGATTCGTCCTCTCGACCCGCCACGGCCGAGCGCCACCGGGCGTTGCTCATGAGGTTCGCGAACCGGCTCACCGGGGACCCGTACCGGGCTGAGGACATCGTCCAGGAGACCCTCCTGCGCGCCTGGAAGCGGCCGCCGGCCGCCGTGCCGGTCGACGACGACGAGCGGCTGCTCGCCTGGCTGTACACGGTCGCCCGCAACCTGGCCATCGACATGCACCGCCGCGACCGTGCGGTGCCCGTGGGCGCGTTGCCGCAGCAGCTGCTGAGCCGCAGCGGGGAGAGCGACCTGGCGGAGCAGGTGGTCGACCGGCACGTGGTGCGCAAGGCGCTGGCCCGGCTGTCGCAGGAGCACCGGGAGGTGGTCGTACGGGTCCACCTCTGCGACCGCCCGAGGGACGAGACCGCCCGGGAGATAGGGATATCCCCGGGAACGGTCAAGTCCCGTACGCACTACGCCCTGCGGGCCCTGCGCAGGGAGTTGGCCGCGTGAACGGCGTCGACCCGATCCGCTGGATCTCCGACCACCGGGACGGCATCATCCGGTGGACCCTCGTGGTGTGCGTGGCCTTCCTGCTCTTCCTGCTGGTCCGGCACTTCGCCATGAAGCTGGGCGGCTGGAAGGCGGCCGGTCGGCGCGCGGTGCGGGAGACCGCCCTGACCGGTGCGGCGTTCGCCTCCCCGGCGCGGGCCTGGCTGCGCTACCGCCGGGTGCTGCGGATCCTGGTGCGGCGGCTCCGCTCGCCCGAGAGCTGGCGCGACGCCGAACGGGCCTTGGCCGCGGCGCGGCTCGCGGCCGCGCCCGCCGTGCCGTACGGAGTCCTCGTCGACGACCGCACGGTCACCGTCCTGCTGGCCGGTCGGCACGTCCCCCCGGCCCCCGGACCCTGGGTCGCGGAGGCCGACCTCGACCATCCGCCGCGCTGGACGGTCCTGCGGTCGGAGCTTCCCGCCGTGGTGCCGGAGGCGGGGCTGAACCGGCCGGTCGTGGTCGCGATCGGCGCCGAGGTCGCGCCCGCCGGCCGGTGCGCCTTCCTGGATCTGGCGACGGGGCCGCCGACCCTGGCACTGGACGGGGACGAGCGGGCCCGCGCGGCACTGTTGCCCACCCTCGCCGCGCAGTTGGGGCAGCGGCTGCCGCCCGGGCAGACGGTCGTGGCCGAGGGCGTGCTGCGGGGGTACCCGGGCGAGCCGGTGCGGGAGGCGTACCGGAGGGCCAAGGAGACTCCGGCCCGGCTGGGTACCCCCCCGTTCCTGGCGGCGCGCGAGCTGCCGGACCCGCTCCCGCCCGAGATGGCGGGGCCCCCGGCGGCGGTGCCGGCGCTGCGGGTGCTGGTCCTCGGCTCCGGACGCGGATACGTACGGCGGCTGCACGCCGACCGGTACGGGCAGCTCGCGCTCCCCGGCACGCCGCTGCTGCTGCTGTCGCACGCCCTGCCGCGCGCGGTGTCCCGCACCTTGAAGCAAATCCCGCCGGTGCATCCGCCCGCCCCCTCGGTGGACGGGACACGGCCGCTCTTCGAGGAAGAGGACGAGGCCGTCCCCGCAGGGCTGGGCGAGGCCGACCCGGACGAGGGCGTGCCGGCCGCGGCCCCCGCCGCCCGGGAGACGCGGCGCACGGCACCGAAGACCAGCGAGGCGTCGGCCGGGCCCACCCCCGTTCCGGCCGGCGTCCCGCTGCCCACCCCGCGGCCGAGGGCGCGGGCCGCTGCCGGCCCGGAGACATACCCGGCCGGGACCCCGGCCGGCCAGGACTCGGATCGCGCGCACCCTCGCGCGCCGGCGCCCGTACACGGCGGGCCGGGGCGCCCGCCGGAGCCCGGTACCGACGGCCCGGAACCACCCGTCATCTGGGCCGGCTCCGACCCCGACCCGGGAGCCTGGTCCGGGCTGGTCGCCGACTTCGGCGGACCCCACGGACTCCACGGACCCGACGGGCCCGACGGGCCGGGCGGTCCCGGACCCCACAGACCCCACGGACCCCACGGGCCGGGCGGCCCCGGACCCCACGGGCCGGGCGGGGAGCAGGGCGAGGAGCCCGATCCGGATGCCGGTGTGCCCTCCGCCCCGCCCCCACGACACCGCTGAAAGCCACCGCAAGGAGTGCCGTGAGACTCACCCTCTCCACCGTCGACGCCCGGGGCCACCGCGCGGACCACCTGCTGGACCTCCCCGAGGGCGCCGATCTCGCCGCCCTCGGCGAGGCGTTGGGATCCGCCGAGCTGTATCTCGGGAGCAGTCCGCTCCACCCCGACCTCCCCGTGCGGGGCAGCGGACTGCGCGAGGGCTCGGTGGTGGGCCTGGGCGTCCCCGTGCCCTCCCCGGCCGGGGCGTCCGAGGCGTGGCGACCGCCCGCCTCCGACCCCGCCCTCGTCGAGATCCGGCACGTCGGCGGACCGGGCGCGGGCCGGGTCTGGCGGCTCGGCCCCGGTGACCATGAGGCCGGTACCGACCGCGGCTGCGTCCTGTGCCTCGACGGCGGCGGGGCACCCGCGCGGGGCACCTGGATCACGGTGGGCACCGACGGGCGGGTGACCCTGCGGCTCGCCCCCGACGCGGACGCCGAGTGCGGGCTGCGCAGTCTCACCCCGCCCCCGCCGGTCGACCCGACCACCGGCACCCCGCTCACCGCCGAGGAACCCGCCGGCCCGCAGGACGGCGGCCCCGGCGGTCACACGCCGGAGCCCGCCCCGCCGGGCCCCGACGGCCACCCCGTCCTGCCGCCGCTGCCGCCCGTCGGGAAGCTGCCGGTGCCGGACGACGGCTCCGTCGAGTGGCCCGCGTACGCCGACCTGTCCCTCGGCGACCACCTGCTGCGCCTGAGCCGGCCCTTCGAGGCGGACGCGGCCGTGAACCGCGCCGCCGACGGCGTGGGCATCGAGTACAACCGGCCGCCGCGGATCGTCCCGCACCTGGACACCGAGTCGATGACCATGCAGGGCCCGCCCGCCGACAACACCAAGCGGCCCTTCCCGTTCCTGATGATGATCTCGCCACTGATCATGGGCCTGGTCATGATGTTCCTCTTCCGCAGCCTGTACTTCGTCGTCTTCATCCTGCTGACGCCGCTGATGGCCGCCGGCAACTGGGTCTCCGGCCGGCGCACAGGGCGCAAGCAGTACGAGGAGAACCTCCGGATCTACCTGGTCCGCCGCTCCTGGACGGAGCTGGAGATGCGTCAGGCGACCATCGACGAGAGGAAGCTGCGGGCCGACACCTTCCCCGACCCGGCCTCGGTGCTGCTGACCGCCTCCGGGCCCGGCAAGGGGCTGTGGCAGCGGCGGCGCCGCGACCCCGACCACCTCACCCTGCGCGTCGGCACCCTGACCCGGCCCTCGCTCAAACGCATCGACGACGGCGCCCGCGACGCCAACCACCGCCAGGTGCACTGGCGGATCGCCGACGCCCCCTTCGGCATCGAACTCGCCGAGCACGGGGTCGTCGGCATCAGCGGTCCCGGCGCCGCCCCGCGCGCCCTGGCCGCCTGGGCCGTCGCCCAGGCGGCCGTCCTGCACAGCCCCCGCGACCTGCGGATCGTCGTCCTCACCGACCGCGAGCACGCGGAGGCCTGGAACTGGGTGCGCTGGCTGCCGCACCTGCGCTCCACCCGCCCCGGCGCGGCCGTCGTCAGCCTCGGCAACGACCCGGAGAGCACCGCGCACCGGGTGAACGAGCTGCTCGGCGAGATCCAGAACCGCTCGGACAGCAACACCTCCGCCCTGAGCCGCTCGCTCCAGCGGGAACCCGACATCATGGTCGTCCTGGACGGTGCACGCAGGCTCCGCGACGTCCCGGGCGTGGTCCACCTGCTCACCGCCGGGCCCGCCGCCCGGGTGTTCAGCCTCTGCGTCGACGAGCGCGAGCGGCTGCTGCCCGAGGAGTGCACGGCCGTCGTCACCACCACCGGCAACCGGCTGACCGTCCGTACCTCCGGCGTGCCGGCCGTGGAGGACGTCCGGGCCGACCAGGTCGACGCTCAGTGGTGCGAGGAGGTCGGGCGGGCCCTCGCCCCGCTGCGCGACGTCACCGTCGACAGCGACTCCGGACTGCCGGAGGACGTCCAGCTGCTGCCGCTGATCGGCCACGAACCGCCGGACCCGGCCGCCTTCGTCCGGGAGTGGGCCCGCCGGCCCGCCACCAGCTCCTTCGTCATGGGCTCCGGATACGACGGCCCGCTCACCATCGACCTGGTCCGCGACGGGCCGCACGGCCTGATCGGGGGCACCACCGGCTCCGGCAAGTCCGAGCTGCTCCAGACCATGATCGCCTCGCTGGCCGCAGGCAACCGGCCCGACGAACTCGCCTTCGTCCTGGTCGACTACAAGGGCGGCAGCGCCTTCCGCGAATGCGACCGGCTGCCGCACACCCTCGGCATGATCACCGACCTGGACGGGCACCTGGTCCGCCGCGCCCTGGCCTCGCTCGACGCCGAGCTGCGGCGCCGGGAGATCCTTCTCAACGAGGTGGAGGCCAAGGACCACACCGAGTACCGGGCCAAGCGGTCCCGTGACCCGAGGCTCCCCGCACTGCCCCGACTGCTCATCATCATCGACGAGTTCGCCACCGTGGTGCGCGAACTCCCCGAGTTCGTACCCGGCTTGATCAGCCTCGCCCAACGTGGCCGTTCGCTGGGCCTGCACCTGGTCCTCGCCACCCAGCGGCCCGGCGGATCGGTGAGCAACGAGATCCGTGCCAACACCAACCTGCGGATCTCTTTGCGGGTCACCGACCGCTCCGAGAGCCAGGACATCATCGACGCCCCGGACGCCGCCGGTATCTCGGCGAACCATCCAGGCCGGGCCCTGGTCCGGCGCGGTTCGGCCGCCCCGGTGCCCTTCCAGACGGCCTACGTGGGCGCCGAGCGCGGAGCCGCCGCACCCGACCCGGCGGCCGTCCCCGACCGTCCACTCCGGCCGGTCCGGAGCTCCGAACTGACCTGGCAGCGCCTGGGCCGGCCCCCCGCCCTGCCCGAACACTCCGACGACGATCCCGAGGCGATGCCCGGACCCGCCCCGGAGGAGCTCCCCACCGACCTGAAGGCCCTCGTCGACACCCTGATCGAGGCCACCGGGCGGTTGGAGGACTTCACCCAGCAGCCCAGGCCCTGGCTGCCGCCCCTGGACGAGCAGATCGCCCTGGAGGAGCTGCCCGCGCCCCCGGAGCCCGCGGAGGGCGAACTCCCGGCGGTCCCGTACGCGCTCCTCGACATCCCCTCGCTCCAGCAGCGGCGCCTCGGCGCCATCCAGTGGTCGGCCTTCGGGCACCTCTACGTCATCGGCGCCCCGCGCTCCGGCCGCACCCAGGTGCTGCGCACCATCGCCGGATCCACCGCCCTGTGCATCGACAGCAGCGACCTGCACATGTACGCGATCGACGCGGCCGGCGGCGGCCTCGCGGCACTGGAGGCCCTGCCGCACTGCGGGGGCGTGGTCTCCCGCCACGACACCGAGCGGATGGAGCGGCTGATCAATCGCCTGGTCGCGGAATTGACGATCCGTCAGCGCCTGCTGTCCCAGCACGACTGCGCGGGCATCAACGAACTGCGAGCCAAACTGTCCGCGGCCCGGCGTCCCGCCCATCTGGTCCTCTTCATCGACGGCTGGGACGCGTTGAGCCAGCTCCTCGACGACTACGACGGCGGCCGGGTCTACTCCGACGTGGTGCGGTTGCTCCGCGAGGGCGTCGCGGCCGGCGTCCACGTCATCGCCACCTCCGAACGCGTCCTGCTCGGAGGCCGTCTGGCCGCACACAACGACAAGCGCCTCGTGCTCCGGCAGACCGACCCCAGCGACTACAACGTCGTCGGCATGGGCCGGGACCGGGTCCCCTCCCACGTGGCACCGGGCCGGGGCTGGCACGCCCCGGGCGGGGTCGAGGCGCAGATCGCGCTGCTGCCGACCATCTCGCCGGAGAGGCCCGACCAGGGTGACGCGCTGCGCGCCATCGGCAAGCAGGCCTGGGCGCGGGAGAGCGAGGTGCCCTCACAGAAGCGGCCGTTCAAGATCGGCGAGATGCCCACCCTGATCGGCTTCCAGGAGGCGGTCGACCAGGTCCCCAAGGCCCAACTGCGCCCGCTCTGGGCTCTGATGGGAGTCGGCGGCGACGCGGTCGGCCCGATCGGCTACGACTTCCAGGAGGGCGGCGGCTCCTTCGTCGTCGCGGGACCGCCCCGGACCGGCCGCAGCACCGCGCTCGCCGCGATGTCCGTCTCCCTGCTGCTCGGCGGCACCCGGCTGATCGTGATCACCCCACGCGAGTCACAGCTGCGCCGGCTCGCCGCGCACGACCTGGCCCATGTGTTCCGCGAGCCGGACCCCTCCAACGAGGCGCTCACCGAAGCCCTGAACGCCGTGGCGGGACAGCCGGTGGTCGTGGTCGTGGACGACGCGGACCTGCTGCTGGCGGCGGACGCCGACCGCACCCTGCGGCAGGTGGCCACGTCCGGGCGGGACCACCTGCAGGGCCTGCTGCTGGCCGGCCTGCCGGAGTCGATGCACTCGCTGGGCTGGGTGGGCACGGCCCGCCGGGCCCGGCGCGGGCTGCTCCTCGGCCCCAAGAGCCCCGGCGAGGGCGACCTCATCGGGTCCCGCATCTCCGGCGACCAGATCCGTACACAGCTGGGGGCGGGACGCGGCTGGACGGCGGGCGAGAACGGCAGCGCCATCGCCGTGCAGGTGCCGCTGACGGTCCTGGACGCCTGAGGACCGCGTCGGCGCACGAAGGGCCGGGCCGCCTGGCCCGGCCCTTCGCCGTACATCTCACCCGGGGAGCGTCACTTCTGCGCGGCGGCCTCGGCCTGCGCTTTCTTGATCTCCTCGACGATCTGCGAGTCGGACTGTCCCATCGACTCGGCGATCTTCTTGAAGTTGTCCGCGTACGAGGCGATGTTGGCCGCGGAGGTCTTCATCTGCTTGCTGAACTCGTTGTAGGCGTCCCGCATGACGGGGCTCGCCTTCTCGAAGACCAGGCCGTTCTGGAGCAGACCGCTGACGGTGCCCTCCAGCGAGGTCAGCTCGTTCGATATGTCCGTGAGCTTGTTGCCCATGGTGGTACAGCCGTTGGAGATCTCGTCGTAGTCGAATACGACGTCGTCATTGCCGACAGGCATCCTGGCAGCCCCTTCTGTTGAGTGTCCCTGCGTCGTACGAGGCGCCAGGCCGTGTCCGACCATTCCCACCGGGCGGGCGGCGCCCGGCACGGCATCTCGCGGCGTTGTCGGATTGCCCGAGTACTCCAGTACACGGGCAATCCTCCGCCTTGCGATGCACCGCGCCGGACACCGCCCGCTGATCCGACGTGAATGGTCGGACACGGCCCCGGGCCGATCAGTTGCCGCTGCTGTTGACCTTCTCGGCCAGGTCGGCGTCCATGCCCTGGACCGACTCCTTGATCGCCTGGAACTGCTTGGCGTAGCCCTTGATGGACTCCGTCGCCTGCGTCAGGGCGGTGTTGAACTTCTCGTACTGCTGCTGGAGGGCGGGGCTGCTCTTCTCCAGGACGAGGAAGGTGGACAGCAGACTGTCCACCTCCTTCTTGGCCTCCGTCATCCGGGGCACCAGGGTGACGTCGACGCTGGTGTTGAGCATGCCGGCGACCCGGTCGATCTCGGAGTAGGAAAGGCGGATGTTGGCCACCACGAGTGGTTCTCCCTCTGTCGGTCGAAGCTTCGGTAGGTGCTGCGGGCGAAACCGCGGGCGGAGCCGCGGTGCGCGTCAGGCGTAGGTGTACGAGTAGTCGTCCTCCTCCTCGACGACCTCCTCCCACTCGGCGGTGGGGCCCGAGCGCGTGTACTGGGTGGTCTCGTCGTCCTGGACGACCTTCATCGTCCCGGAGCCGTCGTCGTTGATCACCACCGTCGAGGTGCTGGTCTTGCCGTCGCCGCCGGTGGTGGTCACCGTGTAGTCGCGGGTGTCGTACGGCTTGCCGTCGCCGGGCGGGTCGACCATCTTCGGCGCGCCCTGCTCGTAGGTGGTGGACGTGGTGAACGTCTGCCCGTTGGTCTTGACGGTGGACGTCTCCGTGATGACGTTGTTGTCCTTGTCGAGGACCAGATCGACGTCGACGGAACCGGTCGTCGTCTCGGAGTGGTAATGGGTCGGCGGAGTGTCCGGCGGCTTGGACGGCGCGTCGCCGGGCTTCAGCGGCGGGTCGTCCGCATCGCGCCACGCCTGGCACCAGCCGGGTGCGTCATCGGCGTTGCAGACCATGCGGATGCTCGCGTCCGGGTTCTTCTCGAAGTAGTCGGAGGCACCGATGCTCTTCAGGAAGTCGTCCCACTCCTTTTTGTCCTGCACCCAGTCGTCGTAGGCCTCCTTCTTGTTCTTCCAGTCCTCCAGCCCGATCGACTTGCCCATGACTCCGGCGCTGCCGCTGATCTGGGAGTCGGCGTCGAAGAACACGTCGGAGACGCTCTTGAAGAGTTCGGCCAGTTCGTTCAGGCCGTCCTTGGCCTTTCCCTGGCGCCTCTTCGAGAAGGAGTAGAAGTAGTTGAACTCCGCCGAGAGATTCGCGTTCCCGAGGATCCTGCGGCGCTCACTGGATTTCGCGTCGCCCAGGCTCTGGTAGGAGCCCTCGCCGGCGCCCGCTCCCGCCTGGGACGCCAGATCACGGAGCTTCGACTGGACCTCGTGGAGCAACCCGTAGTCGATGGCGAAGTCCGAGGTGATGTCGGCCACGGCCACCTCCTTCCTGCTCGTACCTTGCTTCGACCACGCTCCGGACCCCACTTCGGTTCAACCGGGCCGCGGATTGGACGGCGGCAGCCTTGAACCTGACGGGTGGCCCGTGCGTGGTCGGGATGAGGACACGACGCCTGACGACGGAGGGGGTGGCCGGGCATGGCCCGTCCCGCTGACTGGAGTGCGCTGGGACTGTCCGAAGACCCGACTCCGGGTGATCCCGACGAGCTCGACCGGGTCATCGTCTCGCAGTACACGCTGATCGAGCTGGCACGGACCATCGACAGCGGGCTGGCGGAGGTCTCCAACAAGGCGTCCGAGGCGTTCAAGGGGAAGACCGCCGACGCCCTGCGCGGCAAGATCGACGGCCGGATCCGGGGCTTCGTCACCACCTTCAAGACCGCCCACGAAGACGTTCGCACCGCCCTGCTCACCTACGTCGGAGTGATGCGCGCCCAACAGCGGATCGCCGACGACGCGCTGACCGCGGCGGCGGCCCTGCCGGAGGACGACACCGAGGGCCGCGAAGCCCACAAGGCGACGGCGAAGTCCGCCGGGGACACCATGGAGACCGCGGCCGACACCGCGGCCACCGCGATCGCGACAGCCGCGGAGTCGATCTCCTCGCCGGTGGACGAGTGCGAGGACCTGTGGAAGGCCCTGACCTGGATCGCGATCATCCTGATCATTCCAGCGATCATCGTCGGCGGCCCGATCGCCCTGCTGGCGTTCGGCCTGAACCTCGCCATCATGATCAAGACGGCGATCGACTTCTCCCGCGGCGACGCCGGCCTGACCGAACTGCTGCTGTCGATCGTGGGAGTGCTCGCGCCGACCACCAAGGGCCTGAACATCGGCCAGGCGTGGAAATCCATCAAGGGATTCGGCGCACAGGGCCTCAAGGGCACCAAGAACCTGGTCCTGGGCGGCCCGAACTCCTTCGGTCTCTTCGGGCGGCTGGGCCTGGGCATCGACGACACGTTCAGTGCGACGAGCTCCTGGCTCAAGGGCGGTCTGGGCGACGCGATCAAGTTCAACAAGATCAAGGGACTGGAGGGCGTCACCCTCCTGGGCGGCGGCTCCGGCAAGGGTTTCCAGTTCTTCCCGCTCGGCGTGCAGCTCGGGGTCATCAACACCATCGGCGCCAAGGGCTTCTTCGGGCTGCACAGCGTGATCGTCGGCCTGAACGGCATCAAGATGGGCGCCGGGGCGATCGCCAACGGCCTCTCCGGTGTCAAGGGACTGCGGCTCTTCCTGCCCGTGGCCGCCGACGAGATGGGCCAAGGGCTCTTCCTGGCCTTCAAGATCGGCTTCATCGACCGCGGCGTCTTCGGCATGTACAAGTACGGGGCGTTCGTCAACGGTTCCTTCATCGGCGCGGGCAGCAAGGCCTCCGGGGTCGGAGCCGGCGTCTCCAACTTCTTCGACGCCGGCAACGGCGCCGGCACGGGCCTGGTCAAGGTGGGTGACTTCCACTTCGCCCCCGGAACCTTCGGCAACATCGGCGGCCCCGGCGGGCTCTCCGCCCCCGGCGGCCTCGTACCGCCCGGCCGGTTCGCCGCACCGCCCCCCGGCATCTCCCTGACGATGCCGACCGATCTCTCGGTCCACCTCGGCGAACAGGGCGGCTTCGCCAACCTCGGGCAGATCAACCTGCCCTCCATCGACGCCCGTCTCGCCGATCTGCCCTCCCTCGGAATGACCGGCGACCAGGCGCTGCCCACCCTCGGCGCCGTCACCCGGATCGACCTGCCCGGCGGACTCGCGGGCCTCCCCAGCCTCGAGAACCTCCCGCAGACCATGCCCGCCCTCGGCCAGGTCGACATCCCGCACCTCGGCTTCTCGCCGACCCACCTGCCGTCGATGACGCTCGACACGCCGTCCGTCAACGGCAACCTCGCGGGCCTGCCCAGCCTCGAAAGCCTCCCGCAGACGATGCCGGCCCTCGGCCAGGTCGACATCCCGCACCTCGGCTCCTCGTCCTCCCCTCTGCCGTCGATGACGCTGGGCACCCCGTCCGTCGACGGCAACCTCGCCGGGCTCGGCCAGGTCACCGTGAACGCCCCCTCGCTGCCCGCGCTCGGACACATCAACGTGCCCTCCCTGGGCACGGCCGGTGCGGGCCACCTCGGCCTCATCCGCACCGACATGCCGTCGGTCCACGCGCAGATCGTGGACCTCCCGTCGGTGGGCAGCACCGGCGGCCCGCTGGGGCAGGTCCAGCTCGGCAGCGTGAACGTGGCGTCGCTCGGCCTGAGCACGCCCCACTTCTCCGCCACGCAGATCGACACCGCGCTGGGCGGCGACTTCGCCTCCCCGAACCTGAGCCCCGCCCTCGGCGACGCCGCCGCCCCGCACGCCGACACCCACCTCGGCCAGATCGAGCTGCCCGGCACCGGCACGGTCCTGGGCCACACCGACCTGCCGAACGTGAACCTGGCCACGGGACACGTGGACACCCCGGACGCGCACACCGGCCTGATCGACACGGACCTGCCCACCAGCCACACCGGCGCCGTACAGCTGCCGGGGCTCGGCCGGAACGACCTGGCGCTCTCCGTACCGCCGCCCACCGCGCACCTGGCTCCCGGCGCCCTCTCCGCCCCGGGCATCAACGGCAGGCTCGTGGACATCCCGACCGTACTGCCCGGCAACGGCTCGCTGATCACCACGCCGAACACCGCCCCCCTGCTCAACAGCTCGGCACTGACCCCGCCGAGCAGCCAGTTCTTCGCCGGTCTGATCGCGGCGATGAACCGCGAGCCCCTCACCGTCTTCATGGCCCCGCACGTCACCTACGACTTCCAGCACACCTTCACCCACCTCCCCCAGATGCCCGCCGGCATCCAGGTCCAGGTCACCCCCGGCACGGCCGGGCAGCTGGTGGACGTCCACGTGACGACCCCGGCCGGCACACCGGGGTCGGTGACCGCCACCCACGTCCCCGTGAACGGGCAGGACGTGCTGCGCGTCGAGCGCACCCAGCTGGACGGGACGATCCAGCGCCTCGACTTCGAGTTGAGCGCCGCCAACGACCACCAGCTGCTCGACAGCCGGACCATCGTCCCCGCCCACGTAACCGGCGACGGCATCGAGATGGAGACCTTCCGGCCGGACACCGTCGCCGGCTCCTCGGGGGCCGGGAGTGCCGGGGCCGGGAGCGGCGGCGGCATCGTCGCGCCGCTGCCCACCCCCGTCGTGCACGTGGTGCCGGTACCGGGCCTGACGGGCACCAACGTCACCATCCGGACCGATGCCACCGGCCAGATCACGCACGCCCGTCCGGTGGCCGGGGGCGCGCCGGTCACCGTCCAGCACCTCGCCGGGAGCGGCCCCGGCGGCGTCGACGTCGTCCGCGTCGAGCAGACCGTCACCGCGGGCGCCGAGATCCGCCGCTGGGACTTCACCGCCGACCACACCGGTAACCGGCTCGTCGCCGACGAGCGCCTCTTCCCGCTCAACGACGGCGCCCTGGGCGGCGGCGTCATCAGCGTCGACCTCGCGGCCGGCATCCCCACCGTCCGCCACCTGGACAGCACCGGCGCCCTGCGGACCACCGGCGGGCGGCCCATCCGGATCAGCCCGACCTCCCTCAACATCCCCTCCGCCAACGGCTTCCACCTCTACGACCCCACCACCGGCCTGCAGACCCACACCGGTCTCACCCTGGTCGACGCCCACGGCGCCCCCACCCCCCTGCACGTGCTCACCCCGCACACCCCGCCCGGCGGCGGGGCCGTACCGCCGCTCCAACTCACGGGCGCCGACGGGGCGACCCAGCTCGGCACGGTCACCGTCCCCGCCCACGGGGGCGGCGTGTTCCACGTACGGCCCGCACCGGCCCCCGGCGCCGCTGCCGTCCCGCACCTCAGCGTCCACCGGGCCGACGGCACCTTCACGCACCACGCCCTGCCGGTCCCGGCCGTCACCCTGGCCGGGGGAGCGGGCCCGGCCTTCGTCCGCCTCCCGGACAGCGCCGGTGGGCTGCCCTCGCTCGTCCACCCGGACGGTACGGGCGTCGCCGGGGCCACCGTGCACCCGCAGGGGGTCAACGGCTCGCTGGGCTTCCGGATCGACCAGAACGGACAGCACCTCGTCGTCAGCCCGGCCGGTGTGCACACCCACAGCGTGGTCGCCCTCCAGGGTCCGGGCGTCCCGGCCGCCGGCCAGTTCGTGTTCAGCCCTCCCGGCACCCCCCACATGCCCCTCGCGCGGCTGCACGACCGGAGCGGTGCCCCCGGCGCCCCGGTGGCGTGGGTGGACGGCACCTACCACGTGGCCCTGGGCGGCAACCAGTTCTCCGTCCACACCCCGAACGGCGTCTACGCGCACCAGGCCCTCGCCGTGGGCGGGCTGACGGTCTCCCCGCCCGGCGGCACCTTCCTGCGGGCCGACCCGGCCAACCCGGGCGGCTCCCTGCTGACGCGGGGCGACGGCACACCCGTCCCCGGCGCCCAGGTCCACCCACAGGTGGGCGGAGACTTCCGCATCACCCACAACAACCAGCACATCACCGTCAGCCCCACCGGTGCCCACACCCACGACACCGTCACCCTCCAGGGCCCGGGGGCCGGCCAGTACGTCTTCACTCCGGTCGCCACCCCGAACGTGCCCGTCGCGCACCCGCGGGCCGGCAACGGGGCCGTCGACACCACCGTCACCGTCCAGCGGACCGGCGGCGAGTTCCGCCTCACCGACGGCCACGGCACCGTGAACGTGTTCGACCCCGCGACCGGCGCCCACCTCCGCACCGACGTCCCCGTCAGCGGCGGCACGGCACTCGACGGCCACTTCGTCCGGACCGACGCGGCCGGGACCGTCACCGTCGTACGCGCCGACCTCAGCGCCGCCCCCAGCCTGCGGGCCACCCCGCAGCCGGGCACGCCGGGCGGCGGCTTCCGCCTCGACCGGGGCAGCGCGCATCTGGTGGTCGACCCCCGGGGCGCCCACACCCACACCGCCGTCGAGCTCCGGGCCCCGGGCGCCGCGGGCGGGACCGGGCAGTACGTCTTCCACCCCGCGGCGGGCGCCGGCGCGGGCCCGCACCCACAGGTCAAGGACGGTACCGGCGCCGACCTGCCGGACACCGTCACCGTCCGCCCGGACGGCGGCCTCCAGGTCACCGGCGCCGGGACGATCCGCGTCCACGACGCCACCGACGGGGCCTTCCGGTTCAGCCTCTTCCGCCTCGTCGACGCGGCAGGCGCCCACCTGCCGGAGACCGTACGGGTGTACGGAGCGGGCGGCATCCGCTTCCTGGACCGGCACGAGAACGTGGTCGACGGGTCCATGGTCACCGTCCGGCCGGGCGGCGGGTTCCGGGTCGAGAAAGCGACCGGCGAGTTCGACCTGTACAACGCGGGCGGGCGGCTGGACTTCCGGGCCGTCCCGGCCGCGGGCGGCGCCCCGAACGCCCTCACCGTCACCCCGACGGGCGGCACCGCCTTCACCGTCGTCCCGCTCGGCGACGCCGTGAAGCTCACCGACGCGAGCCTGTCCCGGTTCGTCGACATCACCCCGGGCGGTCCGCGGGTCCTCGACGGCCACCTCACCGTCGTGCCGGGCCACACGGTCGCCCCCACGGCAGCCGGCGGCTGGCGCGTCGACCCGCCGGGCAACCTCCGGCTCCGGGAGTTCACGGAGTACGCCGCCGACGGCACGCCCACCCTCCAGCGGATCAACATCGTCACCAAGGGGCAGATCAAGGCCAACAACCACCTGGAGCTCTACCACGTCGCCACCGGCGGCGCCGGCGGGAACCCGGCCGGCACCTGGAAGCTGATCCGTACCGACGGCGCGGGCGTTCCGCTCCCCGGTGCGGGCGGCAGGTGGTTCGGACACGGCCTGATCACCGCCACGGGCATTCCGCAAGGCCGGGTCCACCTCACCACCCACTCCGGAGTCACCGTCTTCGAGTCGCGGCCGCTGCCCGGCGGCAACACCCTCCACTCCTTCCAGTCCAGCGCCAGCGCCGAGGTCTCCACCTTCTCGTTGGGCAACCAGCGCGGCGAATGGCACGAGATCGACCCCCAGGGCACGCTCGTGCGCAACGGCGACCGGCACTGGGGCGAGAGCGGCCGCAGCTGGTGGGACTCCACCGGCACCAACGGGGTCGACCGGGTCCTGCACTTCCAGCAACTCCCCGACGGCGGCCACGTCCTGGGCACCCTCGACAGCCGCAGCGCATTCACCCAGAGCGCGGGCAGCGGCACCTGGTTCCGCTTCGACGCCGACTTCAAGCTGATCGCCCAGGGGACCCGCGCCTACGGGCCGGGCCTCGGCCGCGGCTTCACCGACACGATGGACCACCCGCTCACCGGCGAGAGCCTCGTCGTCCACGAGAAGTTCGGCCGCTTCCAGACCGACCCCCACGACGTACGCAGGCTGTTCCAGCGGGAGATGGGCACCGACGGGGTGCCCAAGACCACCTCGGTGTCGCTCTCCGCCCCGGGCAAGGAGATCGACAGTCTCAGGCAGCTGGAGAACAACGGCGGCCTCCTGGAGGTCCGGAGGGTGGCCGAGCAGCGCCCGCCGAACTGGTTCCGCTACCTCATCAGCAGCGAGTACCGCACGACGGACCTGAGCCCGTTCCCCTGGCTGAAGGCCGACAACCTGCCGCAGCTCAACGAATGGCGGGTCCGGCCCACGCCCGGCGGGGCCGTCGGCGACCACGGCATCCGGCTGCTCACCCAGAACGCCGCCATCACCGACATCTCCAGCACCGGGCAACTCGTACGCGAGACGCGCAAGCTGTTCCACGGCAACGACCTGACCGTCGGCAACGTCAAGGTGCCCGACGGCCCCACGGGTGCTGCGGTGCACGTCCCCGCCCAGTACCTGCCCTGGTCGGAGGGGGTGGGCAAGCTGCAGGGGCACCGCACCTTCAATAACGCCGACTTCCAGGCCCCGCCCGGGACGGGTGTGAACGTCAACCAGGTCATCTGGCACGACCGGTTCACCACCGACCTGGGCGACGGCGACTGGTTCAGCCCCAACGCCGCCAAGCAGTGGCGGATCGCGCGCACCGGCCTGAACGACGGCACGGTGATCGAGTGCCGGCCGATGCCGGCGGTCCGCGCCGGCGCTGCGGCGGGCGACGGCGGCGCCACCTTCCGGCAGAACTTCCACATGAACCACGGCGACTGGACGCGCTACGACCACCACGGCTTCGTCGTGGCCCGCTCCGACACCTGGCCCGGCGTCCAGGGCAGCCCCGACCTGCGGATCACCGCCCACGGCCCCGCCACCTCCACCATGACCTGGGTCGACGCCGGCAACCCCCACATCGGCGGCGTCCGCCTCACCGCCCACGGCCGGGACATCAACCGCTACGGCTGGGACCGCGAGTCGTACCAGGACCTCGGCGCCGACGGACGCATGATCCGCGACCACCGCCTCCTCGCCGACGGCACCACCGTCGACTCCTGGCGCGTCAGCCGCGACGCCGCCGGCAACGAGGTCTGGCACTGGAACAAGATCGACGCACACGGCAACGTCCAGGTCTTCGGCACCGGCGCCGGCGACCAGGTCCGCCACTGGTTCGACGGACAGGGCAACGCCCTCCCCGGCTGGGCGGAGGGCGCCCGCTGGTCCGAACACGTCACCAGCCTCGGCAACACGAAGATCCAGGAGATCCCCGCCAGGCCCAGCGCCGGTGCCTTCCAGAACACCTTCGGCGACGCCCCCTTCCGCGTCCGCGAGTACGTCGCGAACCCGGGCGACACCTTCAACGCCCACACGTGGAAGGAGTTCGACGGCGGCACGGTCGTCCGCCAGAAGAAGGAGCTGCTCGACGGGAACTTCCTGGAGAGCGAGAGCTGGCAGAAACACTGGCGCCTCTACGGGCCGGGCGGCACCAACCTCCTCGCCGAACGGTCCATCTCCGGATGGATCTACGAGACCAACGCCTTCGGCCAGCTGAAACTGGTCGGCCGGGAGACCAACTTCATCGACTGGGCCAACCAGTACCGCGGCTACAACCGCATGTGGAAGGACGCCAACCGCTGGGAGTTCGGCGCCAGCGTCGGCGGCGAGTCCGTCTACCGGCCCTACCTCACCAAGGCGATGCAGCAGATCGCCCTCGACGCGGGACACGAGTTCATCGTCGACTTCGCCCTCAGCCTCACCGTCCTCGGCATCGCCGCCCTGGTCACCGGAGCGAAGTTCACCGCGACCGACCTCGCCAAGGCGGCCTTCGGCGCCATGATGAGCTCCGTCGTCAAGAGCTTCGTCTCCGGTCTGCACCACGCGGCCGGCCGCGGCACGCCGTGGAAGAACGGCTGGGGCCACGTCGACTACGGCTACGCCTATCAGCGCCACCCCAGCGATGACGACTGGGGCGGCGAATGGGCGGGACACGACAAGGTCACCCGCTGGCGCGGTGGCACCTACGACTTCGGCGTCGGTATCGCCACCGGCGTCCTCGGCGGATTCGCCTCCGGAGCCGCCTCCGCCTCGGTCTTCGGGGTGAAGACCGCGAGCGGTGAGCTGATCCACCTGTCCAAGGCGGACGCCGCCATCGCCGGTCTGATGAGCTCGGTCGGCGGCACCCTCGGCGGGCTCACCGTCGGCGCGGCCCGCAGCATGATCCACCTCAACCTGGCCGGCCGCTGGTACCACCGCGCCGGCATGGTCGACATCTATGTGGCGCCGGCCCTCGGAAAGCTCATCGACAAGTCCTTCTCCGCCTTCTTCATGGGCAGCGCCGTCCGCGACTGGTTCCACCCGAGCTGGTACACGGACGGCGGCGCGCAGGGCGGTCACCCCAACGTCGACAACCTCCCGCAAGGAGCAGGCACCCCATGACGACCACCACCGCCGGCACCCCACCGCTGCGCGTGGCGGCCAAGGGGTGGGGCGGTCACCGCACCATCGCCTCCGCCCTCGCCGCCGCCCCCGCCGGGGCCGTGATCACCATCGCCCCCGGCGTCTACACCGAGTCCCTGCGCCTGGAGCGGCGGGTGCTGCTGGAGCCGGAGTACGGCTCCGGGACCGTCCACCTGCGCTCCCCCGGCGGGCCCGTGCTCGACGTCACCGCCCCCGGTTGCGAGGTGTACGGGCTCGAACTGCGCGGCAGCGATCCCGCCGAACCCGTCGTGCGGGTCGCCGACGCCGCCGGGCTGACCCTCGCCGAGTGCGACCTCGGCAGAGGCCGGATCGACGTGCTCGGCTCCCGGGACGACACCGGGGCCGCCGCGAACTCCGCCCTCACCTTCGCCGACACCCTGGCCCGGGCGCTGCGCGACCCGGTCGGCGGCGGAGTGCTGCTGGTGCGCGGCTGCCGGCTGCACGACGCCCGGCACGCTGCCGTCCACCTCGAAGGCGACGCCCGGGCCCGGCTGGTGGACACCGCCATCGACACCGTCGACGGGCTCGGAGTGGCCCTCGGCGGCAGCGCCGTGCTGCTCGCCGAGCGGCTGCGCGTCAGCGCTACCGCCGGCTCCTCGCTGCGCGCCCGCGGCTCCTCCCGGGTGCTGCTGCGCGACACCCGCCTCAGCGGCCCCGGCCGCCACGGCCTGCTCATCGAGGACGAGGCCGAGGGCCTCCTGGAGGACTGCCGGATCATCGGCCCCGCCCGGGCCGCCGTCCAGGCCGGTGGCTCGGCCACCGTGGGCCTGGCCGACTGCCGTCTCTCCGGGGCCGGGACCGACGCGCTGGCCGTGGAGGGGGCGGCCCAGCTCACCGTCCACGGCTGCTGGCTCCTGGACTCGGCCGGCCACGGCATCCTGGTGACCGGCGAGGCCGTGGCCCTGGCCGTGGACCTCCTGATCGCGCGCAGCGGAGCGTCCGCCGTACGCGTCTCCGAGCTGGCCCGGGCCTCCCTGAGCGGCTGCCGGATCGGCGTCAGCGGGGAGCACGGGCTGACCGTCACCGACGCCGCCCGCGCCGAACTGGCCGACACCACGCTCTCGGACGCGGTCGTGGCCGGGGTGCACACCGACGGCCGGGCCCGCCTGGAGCTGACCGGCGGCCGCATCGAGCGGGGCGAGACCGGGTTGCGGCTGCGTTCCACCGCCGAGGCGTCGGTACGAGGCACAACCGTGAGCGGCCCGAGCAAGGCGGGCGTGGAACTCGGACCGCGTGCCCGTACCACCCTGGAGGGCGTACGGATCGGATCGACCGGCAGTGCCGGCGTGGTCCTCGGCACCGGGGCCCAGCTGGCCATGGAGGGGTGCACCATCGAAGCCCCCGGCGGCAGCGGGATGGTCGTCTCGACCGGCGCCGAGCCCGCGGTGAGCGGCCTGCGGATCGACCGGGCCGCGAAGAACGGCATCCTGTTCGGTCCCGGTGCGGGCGGCACGTTCGCGTACTGCGACCTGACCGGCGGAAACTTCCCCGCTCTGCACATCGGCGCGAACGCCGCCCCCCGGTTCTCCGGCTGCCGGGTCCTCGACTGCGGTCAGGACGTCGCCCTGGCCGACGAGGCCGCCCCCGTCTTCGAGGACTGCGTCTCGATCCGGGTCAAGAACCCGTTCCTGCCGGGGGTCACCGCCGCCGGGCCCGCGCCCGGCGGCGCCCCACCCAGGAAGCCCGCCGCACCGGACGGGCCCGCGGACGGTACGGGCCCCGCCGGCGGCGCCCGTACCGCCCCGGGGGGCACCGCGACGGCCGGCGGCGGCTTCGCCTCCCTGTCCGACCTCTCCGAACTCGGCGAGCCCGAACCGGAGCCGGAGACCTTGGAGGAGCTGCTCGCCGAACTGGACGAGCTGGTCGGGCTCGACGGGGTCAAACAGAACGTCGGCGGCATGGTGAAGCTGATGCAGACCGTACGGCTGCGCCAGCAGGCCGGACTCCCCGCGCCGCCGCTCAGCCGCCACCTGGTCTTCGCGGGTAACCCCGGCACCGGCAAGACCACCGTGGCCCGCCTCTACGGCAGGCTGCTGAAGGCCCTCGGCCTGCTGGAGCGCGGGCACCTGGTGGAGGTCGACCGCAGCGCCCTGGTCGGCGAGTACGTCGGTCACACCGGCCCGAAGACCACCGAGTCCTTCAACCGGGCCCGCGGCGGGGTCCTCTTCATCGACGAGGCGTACGCGCTGGTCCCGGCCGGGGTCTCCAACGACTTCGGCCTGGAGGCGGTGGCCACCCTGGTGAAGCTGATGGAGGACCACCGCGACGAGGTCGTCGTCATCGCCGCCGGGTACCCCGGCGACATGGAGCGCTTCGTCTCCTCCAACCCGGGGCTCGCCTCCCGCTTCACCCGCAGCCTGGTCTTCGCCGACTACAGCTCCACCGAGCTGGTCCGCATCGTCGAGCACCACGCGCAACGCCACCGCTACGAGCTGAGCGACGGTGTCCGCGGAGCGCTCGGGCGGTACTTCGACGCCGTGCCGCGCGACGCCCGCTTCGGCAACGGCCGCACCGCCCGCCAGGTCTTCCAGGCCATGACCGAGCGGCAGGCCATGCGGATCACCGAGCTGACCTCCCCGGTCGAGGCCCAGCTGGTGGTCCTCGACGAACAGGACATGCCGGAACTGGTCCCGCCGGTTCCACCGGCCTCCTGAGAGCGGGGCGCGGGCGAAGTGGGGGATGCCGCACCGCCGTCCGGGCCGGGGTGCGGCCCGGAGGGGTGGGCGGGTGTGGCTGCCCCCGGTGGGGAGCGGCGCAGTACGTTGTACGGAGGGGAGCGCACGGCCGCAGGGGTCCGAGCCCGGCCCGGTGCGCCCCGTTTTCACGGCCTGACGTACGAGCCCGGCGAGAGCCTGGGCGTGGGACTTGCCCAGGGTCTGTCGGCTGAGAGAAAGCACGCACTCTCCAGGTGAACGAGCGCAACGTGCCGCAGCCGCCCGCCGGCCCGAGCCGATGTCGGCGCTGCCGCGGGGTCGCGTAGGCGCACTCCTGCCGGAGCAGCTTCCACCTGTGGTCGGTGTGCGTCGTCATGCCGGCCTGTGTGGACCGCGGCCTCGACGTCGATGGCTGCCGCCGCCACGGCGAGACGCGGCAGCGACCGCTGCCCGTCGCTCAGCACGCGGGCTGGTCCGGGCTGAGCGTCGTGGTCCGGTTCGGCGCCCCGTCAGCCGTCCGCGCGGTCGTCCGCGTCGAGGACGCGCCGCAGCAGCAGGGTGAGCATCCTGCGCTCGTCCGGGTCCAGGCAGGACAGGAAGGCGTCTTGGGACGCCCTTACGGCCTCGCCGAGACGGCGCTGCTCCGCGGTGCCTTCGTCCGTGAGTTCCACCAACTGGCGCCGCCGGTCCGCCCGGTCCCGTGTGCGCCGCACCAGACCCCGCTCCTCGACGGTGTCGAGGTACCCGCCCAGGTGGCTGCGCTGGAATCCGAGCCGTTCCGCCATGACGTGCTGGGGCAGCGGGCCGAAGTCGGCGAGCGCGGTGAGCGTGGCGAAGTGCGGCAGCCGGAGCCCCGACCGGCCCACCGCGTCGACCAGGGCCTCGTGTCCGAGACGGGCCACATGGCCGGCGAGGTACGAGGGCAGGGCCAGCAGGCTGGGCGGACGGAGCGCCTGCGGGGGCAAATCCTCCTTCTCGCCGGCGCTCTCCGAGGGAGTGTCGCCGGGTCCGCGCTGCTCGGTGTCGCTCATACCGGAATCGTACGTGAACGCAGTGCCTGGACGTAATGGAAACGTCGTGGAATGATTCCGTCATGATATTAATCTGGTGCTTCCGCCCCGCTCCGCGTACGGCGGCACCCACGTCCCGGAGGGCCGCTCGATGACCGACACGCCCACCACGCCTCCCACCCCCGCCGAGGGGCAGGCCCTCGCCCCGGCCGCGCGCTCCATCGCCGGGCCGTTCGCCGCCCTGCTGCTCGCGGTGCTGTCGTTCTCGCTGATGCAGACGATGGTCGTGCCCGCTCTGCCCCATCTCCGGGAGGAGTTCGGCGCTTCGACGACCGGCGTCTCCTGGGTGATCAGCTCCTTCCTCCTGTCCGCCTCCGTCGCCACCGCGCTGCTGGGCCGGGTCGGTGACATGTTCGGCAGGAAGCGGGTGCTGATCGCGTGCCTCGGCGTCTTCGCCCTCGGCACCCTGCTCGCGGCTCTGTCCGACTCCCTCGGTCCGCTGATCGCGGCCCGCACCGTCCAGGGCGTCGGCTCGGCCGCCTTCCCGCTGGCCTTCGGCATCGTGCGCGACCAGTTCCCGCGTGAGCGGGTCCCGGTGGCCATCGGCCTGATCTCCTCCACCTTCGGCATCGGCTTCGGGGTGGGCCTGGTGATCCCGGGTCCGATCGTGGACGCGCTGGACTGGCACTGGATCTTCTGGCTCGGACTGATCGTGATCGTGCTGGGCATCGTCGCCGTGGCCGCTTTCATCCAGGAGTCCTCGGTCCGTTCTCCCGGCCGCATCGACTGGCCCGGCGTCCTCCTGCTCAGCGCGGGCATCGTGGCGCTGCTGCTCGCCATCAGCCAGGGCAAGTCGTGGGGCTGGGACTCGGTGGAGGTCATCGGCCTGTTCGTCGCCGCGCTCGTCCTGCTGGCGGTGTTCCGGTACGTGGAGACCAGGGTGCGCGAGCCGCTCATCGACATCGGACTGCTGCGCCGCCCCGCCGTACTGACCAGCCACATCGCCGCCCTCATCATCGGTTTCGGCATGTACGGGGCCTTCACCCTCGTCCCGCTGCTCGCGCAGACCCCCTCCCGGGCCGGGTACGGATTCGACGCCTCGGTCACCGAGTCGGGGCTGTTCATGGTGCCGATGGCGGTGACCATGCTGTTCGCGAGTCCGCTCGCCGGCCGGCTCGGCGCGGCCTTCGGATGGAAACTCCCGCTGGTGCTGGCCTGCCTGACCGGCGTGGTCGGGTTCGTCGACTACGCGGCGGCGCACGACAGTGAGTGGGCCATGTACGCGGGTTCCGCCGTCCTCGGCATCGGTGTCGGGTTCGCCTTCGCGGCCCTCGCCAACCTCGTGGTCAGCGCCGTCGACCGCAGCCAGACCGGCCAGGCGACCGGCATCAACACCATCATGCGGACCATCGGGGGCTCGCTGGGCGCGCAGATCGCGGCGTCGCTGGTCGCGGCGGAGACGATCCCGGGCACGCCGATCCCTGTCGAGTCCGGCTACACCACGGCGTTCGTGATGTCCGCGATCGCCCTCGGCGTAGCCGCCCTGGCCGCCCTGGCGGGGCCAGGATCCCTGCGGCGCAAGGCAGCGGTCCCCGCACCCGCCCCGAGCAGCGGCCCCAGCGCCGCCTGACGACCCCAGGAGTCCACAGCCATGCCCGACTACGGACACGATCTCCTCTTCGGCACCGTCCTGGTGCCTTCGACAGGGGACGGCGACTTGGCTGTCGCCCTCGCCCGCACGGCCGACCGGGCCGGACTGGACCTGGTGAGCGTCCCGGACCACCCCTATCAGCCGGGCATGCTCGACGCCTGGGCGGTGCTCGCGGTCATCGCCGCGTCCACCTCCCGGGTGCGGGTCTTCCCCAACGTGGCGAACCTGCCGCTGCGTCCACCCGCCGTGCTGGCCCGCACGGTGGCGAGCCTGGACCTGCTGACCGGCGGACGCGTCGAGCTGGGCCTCGGCGCGGGGGCCTACTGGGACTCGATCGCCGCGGACGGCGGACCGCGCAGGACCCCCGGCGAGGCGGTCCGGGCGATCGGGGAGGCCATCGAGGTCATCCGGACGCTCTGGATCCCGGGGCGGCGGGTCCGCCTCGACGGCAAGCACTACGGGCTCCACGGGGCCGCCTCCGGACCCGCCCCGGCCCACCCCGTCTCCCTGTGGGTCGGGGCGGTCGGTCCCCGGATGCTGGACCTGGCCGGATCGGCGGGCGACGGCTGGCTGCCCAGCGTGCCGCACGTGCCCCCGGCACGCCTCGGGAACGGCCACCGGATCGTCGACGAGGCCGCCGAACGGGCGGGTCGCGCGCCGGCGGACGTACGGCGGCTGTACAACCTCTCGCCGGGGCCGGGCGGCTTCCCCGAGGGGCCTCCCGCCGCGTGGCCGGAGCAACTGGCCGCACTGACCCTGGAGCACGGCACCAGCGCGTTGCTGCTGCCGGCCCACCACCCGGATCTGCTGCGGGTGTTCGGCGAGGAAGTGGCTCCGGCCACCCGCGAGCTGGTGGAACGGGCGCGGGAGGGCGGCGGTGGTCCGGGGCAGGAGCCGGTGCGCGCCGTCGCCCCCGTGCCCCCGGCCGGCCGCCCGGCGGGGCCCTCCGGCGCCGGGGACCGCCTCGCGGTGCGGGCCACGCCGCCGCCCGCCGAGCGCTTCTCCACCGAGCGGTTGTGGGACGAGTCGACCCGGCCCGCCGCACCGCCCGTCCGCTCGGAGCGGCGGCGCGACCCGGCGCCCGCGCGCAACCTCGTGGCCGCGCACGACACCCTCCGGGCCGACCTGGGCCGCCTCCGCGAGATGGCCCGGGAGGTGCTGGCGGAGACCCTGGAGCCCGGCGCGGCCCGCTCGGAGATCCAGAAGCTGAGCCTGCGTCAGAGCAACTGGACGCTGGGCGCCCACTGCGCGTCGTACTGCCGGGTGACCGCCCTGCACCACACGCGCGAGGACCAGGACCTCTTCCCGCACCTGCGTCGCTCCGAACCGGGCCTCGCCCCGGTCCTCGACCGGCTCACCGAGGAACACCACGCCATACAGGGGGTGGTCGACCGGATCGACCGGGAGCTGGTCGCCTTCGTCGAGGGCGAAGGCGGCCGGGACGGGCTGGCCGCGGCGGTCGACCTGCTCACCGACGTGCTGCTGTCCCACCTCGCGTACGAGGAGGCGGAGCTGATCGAGCCGATGGCACGGTTCGGCACCGGCTGGTGATCCGCCCGGGTCCGCCCGGGCGCGACGGCCGCCCGGGGTGCACCGGTGTGCGCGCTGATCTCCTCGACGTGACGCGCGTACCAGGCCGCCTCCGCCGACGGATCCGGCGCCGGGTCGTCCACCTCGTCGTCGAAGAGCACGGCGTACGCCCGCCGTCGGCGGACCCTGCCTGCCGGCGCCGTCCGCAGCCGCCGGAAGACCGGCTCCGAATAGCCACGGGCACACGGGGGCGGTGTACTCCACCACCTCCACCCAGGGCTTGTCCCGTTCCCCGGCGGTCACGCGGCACCGATCGCGGACGGCTGCTCGCGCGGGTCGGAGGGCAGCCGTGAGGCGAGACTCAGTCCGCCGAGCGTCGCGGCGGCGTCCGACTCGACCCGTCCTCACGCCGCGGGCAGGCCCACGGCGGGGCCGGGATAGTCGGGTCGGACGGCTTCACAGGAGGGCGGACGGCCGGGATCACTCGCGAGCTCGACATCCGGGCGGACGGCCTCGACCCGTACGCCCTGGGAGCGGACCAGGACGTCCGACGGACGCGACCCGTCCGACGCGCGGGGACCGCGCCGTGCCTGGGCGGTGTCGGCGGGGCTGGTTCCCTGCCCGTGCCGAGGGGCCCCACCGGTGGTGATGCTGTTGGCGCATCCGGTGGTGGAGAGCCCCTCGACGCACGCCCGTTCGCCGTTCCCCGCAGTGGTTGTCCGGCGGCGAAGGTGTAGTTGCCCGGGCCGACGCGGTAGGACGCCTCGGACAGCCGCCGCAACCGCGTGCCGAGATTGCCGGTGAGGCGGTGGATCTCGGCCGGCTCCCGCAAGCCGGCCGGCCGGCGGTAGGGGGAGCGGCACACATCCAGCGCCTCCCCGACCCCGAGCTTGTCGGGCACCGGCGTCCGCCCCCCTGCGGGACGTTTCAGATCCCGAGCACGTCCTTGATGGTGCGCAGCACACCCTCGTCGGTGTGGGCCGGGGCCGTGTGGCGCGCGCGGCGGAGGATGTCCGGGTGGGCGTTGGCCATGGCGAACGACCAGTCGGCGGTGTCGAGCATCTGAAGGTCGTTGAGGTAGTCCCCGAACACCATGGTCTGCTCCGGTCCGATGCCCAGGTGCTGCTGGAGGCGGCGCACGGCCGCGCCCTTGTCGGCGGTGCGGTTCATGACGTCGGTCCAGAGCTCGCCCGAGACGACCACCTGGTGGGTGTCGGAGAACGCCTCCAGTGCGCGGGCGGAGCCGTGTTCGGCCCCGTCGAAGTCGAGGACGGCGATCTTGATGATCTCGTCGTCCACGGCGGTCGCGTCGTCCACGACACGGTGCGCCCGGTAGTACCTGGCGACCTCGGCCAGGAACGCCTCGTCGCCGCGTTCGGTGTACGCCGCGCGCTTCCCGCAGACCACCACGCCGACGTTCCGGCCCTCCGCCGCCAACTGCCGGACGCAGGAGACCAGCCGGGCCGAGACCGCGGGGTCGACCGGGTCGGACGACAGCTCGACACCGTCGCGGACGACGAGGGCGCCGTTCTCCGCGATGTAGACCATGCCCTCGTCCGCGCCCTCGAACAGGTGGGCCAGCGTGGCGTACTGGCGGCCACTGGCCGGGCTGAAGACGATGCCGCGACGGCCCAGTTCCTCCAGCAGTGGCCACAGGCCCGCCGGTACGTTGCCGTCCACGTCCAGCAGAGTGCCGTCCATGTCCGTGACGATGAGCCGGATGTCGGGGACGGCGGGCGGACGCGTGTCGTGGCGGGTGCTCATGGTGATCCTGGAGTTCGACGGGTGGGGCGTCCGCACCGTAACCCGCACGCCGTCCGGCGGCCGTGGCGGGGGCGCGGTACGCCCCGGGCGGGTGTCCGGCGGGCCGGGCCGGGCGTACCGCCCTCGATCCCGGTCCGCCGGACACCGCCATCCGGTGCGAAACGCCGGACCTGGCCTACGCGGTCTGCCCGGCCCCCGAGCCGCTCACCGATGCGGCCTTGATGCCCTTGGTGATGGTGTCCAGCACGGAGAGCTTCGGTGCCTGGGCGTTGATGTCGAACCCGGACCGGACGACCACCATCAGGTCCTTGCTGTTGGGGGAGGGGAAGGCGAGCGATTCGACGTACCCGTCGTCGCCCTTCTTCGTGACCACCTTCCAGCGCACCAGATAGCCCTTCTGGCCCGCCACGGTGACGGCCTCGGACTTGAGCTGCTGGTGGGAGGTGATGCCCTCGTAGATGTCCGTTCCGTAGGACTCCTCGGCGTTGACCGAGATGTCCTTCTTCGCGGCCGCCTCGGCGGTCTTCTCCGTGTTCTTCAGGGCGGCCGCGGGGGCCGAGAACACGCCTCCACGCACGCAACTCTGGCTGGTGTCGCCGGGGCAGGCGTACTCGCCGGTCGTCAGGTTCGCGCCGACCGTGCCGGACTCGCCGGTCCAGCCGTCCGGCACCGGCAGGCTGATGCCGCTGGCGACGTCGGTCGCGTAGCCGTCCTCGGTCGGGATCTGCGGCGACTCGGGCGCCTGGTCCTGGCCGCCGCTGCCGTCGCTCCCGCCGCTGCTCTGGCCGCTTCCGCCGTCGCTTCCGCCGCTCTGGCCGCCGCCGAAGCCACCGCCCGAGCCGCCGCTCTCGCCGCTGCCGCCGGATTCGCCCGGCGCGCCCTGGCGGCCGTTGCTGCCGGACGGCGGGCCGTCCGACCGCGCGACCGACGAGGCGGACTGCTTTCCGTCGCCGTGCCCCAGCGCGTACGCGCCACCGCCGACGGCGGCGAGAACCACCACGCCGACGGTGATGCCGACGCCGATGCGGATACGGCGGCTACGGACGGCGGCGGGTGCCTTGCGGAGCTGGTCGGTCCACTGGGTGCCGTCCCACCAGCGCTCCTGCGCGGGGCCTATTCCTGAATACCCGGGGTCTGGATGCCAGCCGGGCGGGCTCGTCTGGTTCACACGCGTACCGTATGCCGACTGAGTGAGAATCACATGAAATGGCTGGTGTTCTTTCTCTGGGCGCCATTCGGCGGCGCCATTCGGCGCGTCCCGGCCGGCCGCCGCCCGCTCAGCCCAGCAGGGCGGCCGTGGTGACCGTGACCGGCGCCGCGAGCACCGTCGAGAGCAGGATCGACTCCCGGGCCAGCCGTACGCCCGTCCCGTAGTGCGAGGCGTAGGTGAAGAGGTTCTGGGCGGCCGGAAGGCCGCTGGTCACCACCACCGCGAACAGGGGCGCGCCCTCCAGTCCGAACACCCCGGCGGCGAGTGCCCAGGCGGTGAGCGGCTGGGCGAAGCTCTTCAGCGCCACCGAGAGCAGCACCGGCCCCCGGTCCTTGCCGCGACCGGGCATCTCGCTGCCGCGCAGCGAGATGCCGAAGGCGAGCAGCACACCCGGCACCGCGATGCCGGCGATCAGTGTCACCGGTTCCAGTACGGGCCCGGGGACGCGCCATCCCAGGACGCTCACCAGGACCCCGGCGAGCGAGGCCAGGACGATCGGGTTGCGGAACGGCGTGGTCAGCAGCCGGAGCGGCGAGTCCCGCTCGCCGGGACGCGAGGTCTCGATGACGGTGAGGGCCACGGGGGAGACGACCAGCTGCTGGAAGAGCAGGATCGGCGCGATGAGGGTGGCGTCACCCAGTACGTACACGGCGATGGGGATGCCGAGGTTTCCGGCGTTGACGTAACAGGAGCAGAGGGCGCCTATCGTCGTACGGCCCACGCTCCAGCCGCGTACGGCTCCGACGGCGACGAAGGCGCCCGCCACCAGCAGGGTGGAGAGCGCGGTCACCAGCAGGGGCAGCGACACCATGACCGACAGGTCGGCCCTGGCCATCGTGGTGAACAGCAGAGCGGGCGAGGCCACGTGGAAGGAGAGCCGGGTGAGTACGGGCTGCCCGTGCTCACCCAGCAGGCCCGACCGTCCGATCAGATAGCCGACGGCGATGATGCACGCGATGACACCGAAACCCTCCAGAACGCCGGTCATCGGCGGCCGTCGGCGGAGTGGAGGGGAGCGGGGCGGAGAGCGGCACGGGCCGGCTTTTTTCGGTGTGGCACGCACGCAACGTTATGGAGCGTAGGCCCTGCCGCACAAGGCGTGACCGATCACCCCGCTCTTTGGTCCGACCACAGGGCGTGTGTGACATAGTCGGGCACGTGATCCGGGGGCCCGGACGGTGACGGCCGGCCCGGGGCGGACGCGGACCGCCGGTGCGACCGGCCCGGAGCAGGGAGTGTCGGATGCCCGTCGAATGGGAGCCCGTACGGCAGTCCCGTACTCACGAACTCGTCCTGCGGAGCATCGAGGAGCGGGTGTTCGCCGGGGAGCTCAAGGCGGGCGACCGCCTGCCGCCGGAGCGCGAGCTCGCCCCGGTGCTCGGCGTCAGCAGGTCCGCCCTGCGCGAGGCGCTGCGGGTGCTGGAGACCATCGGTGTCCTGGTGGCCCAGCCCGGCCGGGGACCCGACTCGGGGGCCCGGATCGTGCGCAACCCGGACGACGCGCTCGGACGGCTGCTCCGGCTGCACTTCGCGCTGGGCAGCTACAGCCTGGAGGACGTCATGGAGGCGCGGGTCGTCCTGGAGCGGTCCGGCTTCGAGGCCGCCGTCACCCACGCCCGCGACGAGGACCTCGACGAGGCCGAGTCCCTGGTCGCCGGGATGGCGGCGCCGGGCGTCGGCGTCACCGCCTTCAACGACCTGGACACCCGCTTCCACGTCCGGATCGCCCGCTGCTCGGGCAACGCCCTGACCTCCACACTCACCTCCGCCGTACGCGAATCCGTACGGCCGCTGATCCTGCGGGCGCTGGAGGAGGCCGAGGACTGGCCGGCCACCGCCGCCGCGCTCAACGCCGAACACGTCGAACTGCTCCGGCTGGTACGCGCCGGACGGGGCGCGGAAGCGGCAGACCTGGCCGAGCGCCACATCCGCAGCCTGCACGGCACGCTCGTCGACGACAAGGAAGACGGCAGAGGATAGGGCGCTCCCGGGGGCGGCGGGGCAGGCCCGCGGTCCGCCCGCTTCACGCGGAGAACCACGAGGAGTATGGTCCGACCATACAAAGGCCGTAGAAAACGATCGAGGAGGCTCCATGCGCGTCGGGCTCTTCGCCACCTGTCTGGGAGACACCCTGTTTCCCGAGGCGGTGAAATCCACCGCGGTGCTGCTCGCCCGCCTGGGCCACGAGGTGGTGTTTCCGCCGGGACAGACCTGCTGCGGACAGATGCACGTCAACACCGGCTACCAGCGCGAGCCCGTACCGCTGGTCCGCAACTTCGCCGAGCAGTTCGGCGACGCCTCGATCGAGGCGGTCGTCATGCCGTCCGGCTCCTGCGCGGGCTCGGTGCGCCACCAGCACGAAATCGTCGCCGAGCGGTACGGCGACGCCGCGCTGCGCGCCGGGGTCGCCACGGTCAAGGCCAAGACGTACGAACTGTCCGAGTTCCTCGTGGACGTCCTCGACGTGACCGCGGTCGGCGCGTACTTCCCGCACCGCGTCACGTACCACCCCACCTGCCACTCGCTGCGGATGCTCCGCGTCGGCGAGAAGCCACTGCGGCTGCTGCGCGCCGTCGACTCCATCGACCTCGTGGAGCTGCCCGAGGCCGACTCCTGCTGCGGCTTCGGCGGCACCTTCGCGGTGAAGAACGCGGAGACCTCCTCCGCGATGCTCCAGGACAAGATGCGCACCATCGGCTCCACCGGCGCCGACGTCTGCACCGCCGGCGACTCCTCCTGCCTGATGCACATCGGCGGCGGGCTGCACCGCATCAAGTCCGGCACCCGCACCCTGCACCTCGCGCAGATCCTCGCCTCGACCCGTACCGCGCCCTACGCCATGACGGAGGCCGCCGCCGTATGAGCACCTTCCTCGGCATGCCCGCCGCACCGCCCCGCTCCCCGTACGGAACGGGCAACCTGCGCGGCGAACGGAAGTTCTCCGCCGCCGCCCACGACGAGCTGCGCAACGACCAGCTCCGCCGCAACCTCGGCAAGGCCACCCGCACCATCCGCGCCAAGCGCCTCGACGTCACCGGCGAACTCCCCGACTGGGAGCGGCTGCGCGACGCCGGAGCGGCGATCAAGACCGACACCATGAACCGGCTGCCCGAACTCCTGGAGCAGCTGGAGGCGAAGGTCACCGAACACGGCGGCACCGTCCACTGGGCGCGCGACGGCGCCGAGGCCAACGAGATCGTCACCCGGCTGATCAGGGCGACCGGCAGCAGCGACGTCATCAAGATCAAGTCGATGGCCACGCAGGAGATCGGCCTCAACGAGCACCTCGAATCGGTCGGCATCACGCCGTACGAGACCGACCTCGCCGAACTCATCGTGCAGCTCGCCCACGACAAGCCCTCGCACATCCTGGTCCCCGCGATCCACCGCAACCGCGACGAGATCCGGGAGATCTTCCTCAAGGAGATCCCCGGCGTCGACCCCGGCCTGGACAACGTGCCCGCGCACCTCGCCGCCGCCGCGCGCGCCTATCTGCGCGAGAAGTTCATGACGACCAAGGTGGCCGTCTCCGGCGCCAACTTCGGCATCGCCGAGACCGGCACCCTCTCCGTCGTGGAGTCCGAGGGCAACGGCCGGATGTGCCTCACCCTGCCCGACACCCTGATCACGGTGATGGGCATCGAGAAGGTGCTGCCGCGCTACGCCGACCTCGAAGTCTTCCTCCAGCTCCTGCCGCGCTCCTCCACCGGCGAGCGGATGAACCCCTACACCTCGATGTGGACCGGGGTGACCCCCGGAGACGGTCCGCAGGTCTTCCACCTGGTGCTGCTCGACAACGGCCGGACCGCCGCGCTCGCCGACAAGGTCGGACGCGAGGCCCTGAACTGCATCCGCTGCTCCGCCTGCCTCAACGTCTGCCCGGTCTACGAACGCGCCGGCGGCCACGCCTACGGCTCGACCTACCCCGGCCCGATCGGCGCGGTCCTCACCCCGCAGCTCGCCGGGATGCACGCCGCGAAGGACGACCCGAACAGCTCGCTGCCGTACGCCTCCAGCCTCTGCGGCGCCTGCTTCGACGCCTGTCCGGTCAAGATCGACATCCCGTCGCTGCTGGTCGAACTCCGGCACCAGAACACCGAGCAGTCCGGTACGACGGCGGAGAAGCTCGCCATGAAGGCCGCCGCCACGGTGATGAAGAGCCCGAAGCTGTTCACGGCGGCTCAGAAGGCAGCCGGACTCGGCAGGGTGGTCGCCGGCAAGGACGGCACCATCGGACGGGCCCCCGCGCCCTTCGGCGGCTGGAGCGACAGCCGGGACACCCCGGCACCGCCGAAGCAGACGTTCCGCTCCTGGCTGGCCTCGGCGGAGGGCGCCGCCACGATGAAGGCCGCGGCCGAGGAGGGCGTCGCCACCGGCGGTGTCACCGACGCCGCCGCGGACCGCCCGACCCACTCCACGAAGGACGAGAAGTGACGACCGCACGCGACACCGTCCTCGGCCGGGTGCGCGACGCCCTGGCCCTCGCCCCGGCACGCCCGGTCACCGTCCCGCGCGACTACCGCACCGGACGCACCCTCCCCGACGCCGAACGGCTCGACCTCCTCACCCACCGGCTGGTCGACTACAAGGCGCAGGTCCACCCCTGCACCGCGGACCGGACCGCCGAGGTGATCGCCCAGGTGCTGCGGGAGCGCGGCGCCCGCCGGATCGGCGTACCGGCCGGGCTCGACGCGGGGTGGCTGGCGGCCTGGGACGGGGAGGTTCAGCGGGACTCCGCCGACATCCCGGCGCCCACGCTCGGCGAGCTCGACGGCGTCGTCACGGCGTCCGCCGTCAGCTGCGCGGAGACCGGCACGATCTTCCTGGACGGCTCCGAGGACCAGGGGCGCCGCGCGCTCTCCCTCGTCCCCGACCTGCACGTGTGCGTCGTCGACCTCTCCACGGTGGAGGCCGGGGTCCCGGAGGCGGTCGCGCGACTGGTGCCCGAGCGGCCGACGACCCTGATCAGCGGGCCCTCGGCCACCTCGGACATCGAACTGGAGCGGGTCGAAGGGGTGCACGGCCCCCGGACGCTGGTCGTGGTCATCCGCACCGACGTCTGACACCCGCACGGAGGCGGCCGGGGGGGGGGGGGCGGCGGGGCGGCCCCCGCCCCCCCCCCCCGCACCGCGCGCGGCGGGGCCGGCGCCACCCACACCCCCACCCACC
>NZ_JBIBHR010000007.1:0-23570 GCF_042957125.1 Streptomyces sp. NPDC008125 | reverse complement strand
GGCCTCCGCGCGCGCGCGGCCAGTTGATGGCACCCCGCGGGGCCGGGGGGCGCCCCCCCCCCCCCCCCCCGGCCCCCCCCCCCCGGGGGGGGGGGGGGGGGGGGGGGGGGGCCCCGCCCCCCCCCCCCCCCGGCCGTTCACGGTCAGCGGGTGCCGTGCTCCACCGACACCGACACGGAGGCCGCGGCCGGCGCCGACCCGGCGGCGGAGGCCGGTCCCGGGCCGAAGGCGATCCGGGTGACCGCGCCGTCCTCGGCCCAGGCCACTTCCACCGTGTCCCCGGAGCCGTCGGCGTCCGCCGCCACGTTCACCCCGCTCACCGCCGTACCGACGGGGGCCGGGTCCGCCTCGCCGGTCAGCGAGGCCAGCGCCACCAGGACCACCGTGCCCTCGGCGTCCGCGGCCAGCCGGGGCACGACCGCCCAGGGGGTGTACGCGGTGCCCTGTGGGGCGCGTACCTCCTCCTCGGACTCCCAGCCGTACAGCCCGTGCAGTGCGGAGCGCGGCGAGGCGCCGGGGGCCGTCGCCCAGCCGGTCTGCTCGACACGGGCACCCGCCGGGACGCCGAGCAGCCGGTGCACCCGGAGTTCGTGACGCCCCCGTACGAAGGTCACGCTCTCCACCCGCAGCCCGGGGACGGCCGGCGGCTGCCCGGGGAAGACCGGCATGTGCCAGGAGGCCGCCCAGCCCCACCCGTCCCCGTGCCCCGCGCCCAGCGCACGGATCCGGCGGCGGACGCTGCGTGCCCCGCCGACCCGGACGGAGAGATGGTTGTCCGCGACGTTCACCGCCGACGAGGGGCCCGTCGCCGTGGAGTACGCGAACCGCCCGTAGTGCGGGTCCGCCTCCGCCGCCGACTCGCCCTCGTGCGGCCGGACATGGTCGCTGCCGTGGTTGTGCAGCCGGACGATCCCGTCCGCCCGGGTCGACTGCACCAGCAGCCCCGGCGCCGGCACCGACAGCACCCGGTCCGGGCCCTCGCTCGGCGCGGCCTCCTCCGGTGCCGTCCACAGCGGGTGGTCCGCCGGGGCCAGCAGCGACACGAACGCCTTCGACGCCCAGTACGGCGACGCCGGACCCGAATAGTGCTGGAGCGTCGCCTCGTGCGGGCCGTGCCACCCCAGGCTCAGCAGCCCGTCGCCACCGGTGGCGCCGCGCTCCAGGAAGTACCGCAGCGAACCGCTGACCAGCCGCCGGGACGCCCCCGGGGAGAGCGGGGTGTGCCCGGAGACCGCACCCATGCCGACTGCCGCGCCCGCCGCGAACCGGTAGGCGAGGGAGCGCCCGAAGTGCAGTGGCGCCCCGTCCGCGCCGAACATCAGGGAGAAGCTCTCCAGGTGCTCGCGCAGCCGCCCGCCGTAGTGGGCGAGGAGCTCCCGGTCGCCGGAGAGATGGGCGTCCAGCACCGGATAGAGGTGCAGCGCCCAGCCGTTGTAGTGGTCGAAGGCGCGCCCGTCGCCGTCGGCGTACCAGCCGTCGCCCCGGTACCACCCCTCCAGCAGGTCCAGCGCGCGGGCCCTCGCCCGCGCCGTCTCCGCGTCACCACGGCCCACGGACTCCAGGAACCCGGCCACGGTGAAGGGGAAGAGGTACCAGTTGTTGGGCGCGGGGGTGTGCCGCAGCGCCCCGCGCAGCCACTCCTCGGCGCGGTCCTGGACGCGTCCGTCGAGCCGGTCCCAGAGCCACGGGCGGGTCAGCCGCAGACCGAGGGCGACGGACGCCGACTCCACCATGGGCTGGCCGAAGACCGTGTGGTCGCGGATGAGCGGCCAGGACTCGGCGTCGTCGCGCCCCGGGGTGCGCGTACCGGCGGCGAGACCGTCCGCGTACCGGTCCAGCCAGCCGTGCGGGTCCTTGCCGTCGGCGCCCGCCACCCGGAACGCGGCGGCGAGGAAGGTGCGCGCGTACCCCTCCAGCCCGTCGGAGCGGACCCCGGAGCCCGAGGGGCGGCCGGGCAGGTCGAGCATCGCCCGGCCGGGGGTGGCCCACTGCCAGGCCGCGTGCAGCAGTCCGTCGGCGGCGGCCTCCCAGTGCGCCCGGGTGTAACCGGTGAGAGGGCTGAGCACGCGGTCGTCGGAGGGGAGTACGAGGGGCGTGGGGGTGGGTGCGGTGGTCATGCGAGGAAAGCCAGCCTTTCCGGTCGTACGGGATGGGCGAAACCGTCGCCCGCGGCCCAGCGCGCGACCTCACCGGTCGCCAGATCGGCCAGCCGCCGCCACTCGTTGCCCTGCGAACCGGCGAGATGGGGGGTGATCAGTACGTTCTCGCACTCCCAGAGCGGGTGGTCGGCGGGCAGCGGCTCCGGGTCGGTGACGTCGACGACGGCCCGGATCCGCTTGTGGCGCAGGACGTCGGTGAGGGCGTCCGGATCGACGACCGCGCCGCGTGAGGTGTTGATCAGCGTGGCGTCCGGCCGCATCGAGGTGAGGAGTTCGCGGCTGACGAGCCCGCGGGTGCCGGTGAGCAGTGGGGTGTGGACGCTCACCACGTCGCTGCGTGTGAAGAGTTCGGCGAGCCCGGTCCCCTCGACGCCGAGCGCCGCCGCCTCCTCGGCCGACACGTACGGATCGTGCAGCAGCACCCGCAGGTCGTAGGGGCGCAGCAGCTCGATCACCCGCCGGCCGATCAGCGAGGCGGACAGGATGCCCACGGTGCGGCGGTAGTTGCCGACCTCGTCGGGAACCCGCAGCCAGTCGCCCCGGTCGCGGGCGACGCGGAACTCCCGGGCGCGTTCCAGCACCCGCTTGCCCGACAGCAGGATCATGGCGACGGTGTACTCCGCCACCGGCAGCGCGTTGGCCGCGGCGGCCGAGGAGACCGCGATCCCGCGCGCCCAGCAGGCGTCGGTGACGAGGCCGCGCACCGAGCCGGCCGTGTGGACGACGGCCCGCAGCTCCGGCGCCGCCGCGAGTACGTCCTCGTCGATCGGCGGACAGCCCCAGCCGGTGACCAGGATCTCCGCGTCGGCCAGCGCCGCGCGGGCCCGGTCGGTGGTGAAGTCGTCCAGGGCGGGCGTCGGTGCGAGGTCGCAGACCTCGCCGAGCGCGGCGAGCGCCTCCGGCGGAAGCACCGCCGCCGCCGCGTCCGGTTTCATGGCGAGCACGGCGCGCGGCCGGCGGGGCGTGCTCGGTGGGCTGGTGGCAGCGGAACTGTGCATGTCTCTCCTGGTACGGGGCGGTCCGCGACGGCCGCCGGTGCGGGGCGGTCCGGCGCGGACCGCCCCGGGGGAACGGCCGCGCCGGCCGCGCTACTTCACGGCGCCCGCGGTGAGCCCCGACCGCCAGAAGCGCTGGAGCAGGGCGAACGCGAGGATGAGGGGGACGATGGCGAGCAACGAGCCCATGACGACGACGGGGTAGTACTCGGGGGAGACCGACGCCGAGCTGTTCCAGGTGTACAGGCCGAGGCTGACCGGATACAGGTCCTGGTTCGAGAGCATCACCATCGGCAGGAAGAAGTTGTTCCAGATGGCGGTGAGCTGGAAGAGGAAGACGGTGACCAGACCCGGCCCCAGCATCCGCATCGCCACCTTGAAGTAGGTGGCCAGTTCGCCCGCCCCGTCGACCCGGGCGGCCTCCAGCACCTCGTTCGGTACGTACCCCTGGCTGAAGATGCGGCCCAGGTACACACCGAACGGGTTGAAGAGCACCGGGATGAAGACGGCCCAGAAGGTGTTCACGAGCCCGGCCTTGGACGCCATCAGGTACAGCGGGAGCGCCAGGACGGTCTGCGGCACCATGACGGCCGCGAGCACCAGACCGAACATCTTCTCCTTGTGGCGGAAGCGGTACTTGTCGAAGGCGTAGCCGCAGGCGATGCTGATCAGCGCCCCCAGGGCCGCGCCCAGCACCGCGTACAGCAGGCTGTTGGCGTACCAGCGCCCGTACAGGCCCGCGTCCATGGAGAACACGTCCTTCAGGTTCTGGACGAGCGAGAAGCCCTTCAGGGAGAGGACGTTGCTCTGGAAGAGCGCGTCGCGGTCCTTGGTGGAGGCCAGCACCAGCCACAGCACCGGCAGCAGGGTGTACAGCACCGAGACGCCCACCACGAGGTTGACGACGGCGCGTCCGGTGAGCCCCGGCCGCCGTGCGGCGGAGGCGGAGCGGCGGGCGGTACGGGGCAGGGCAGGCGCGCTCATCGGGCGTCCTCCTCGGCTGCGTTGGCGCGGTTCGTCCAGCGGGTGACGCCGTAGGACAGCGCGACCGTGAAGATCAGCAGGATCACCGAAGCGGCTGCCGCCAGACCGTAGTTGTTGCGGGTGAACGCGGCGTCGTAGATGTACATGCTGGGGGAGAACCGGGAGTTGATCATCGGGGTGGACTGGCCGAGCAGCATGGGCTCGGTGAAGAGCTGGAGCGCGAAGATCAGCGTGAACATCGCCACCATCACGATGGAGGAGCGCACCAGCGGCGCCTTGATCCGGAGCGCGGTACGCACCGGACCCGCGCCGTCGACGACGGACGCCTCGATCACCTCGCGCGGCACGGCCTGCAACGCGGCGTAGAAAACAACCATGTTGTAGCCGAGGTTGCTCCACAGCGCGATGTTCACGATGGAGGGCACCACGGTGTGCACTCCGAGGAAGTCCACCGTGATGTCGGCCTTGCCGAGAACGTCGATCACCGGGCTGAGCCCCGGGGTGTACAGATAGAGCCAGATGATCGCGGCGATGATGCCCGGCACCGCGTGCGGCAGGAAGAGCGCGAGCTGCGCGGTGGCACGCAGCCGCACCACGCCCGAGTCCAGCAGCAGTGCCAGCGCGAGCGATCCGATCACGATCAGCGGTATGTAGATCAGGCAGTACAGCGCGACGATCCCGAGACCGCCGAGGAACGTCGGGTCGGTGAGGACGGCCACGTAACTGCGCACACCCACGAAGACGGTCTTCTCCGGGCCGAAGCCGAGACCGGGCTGGTCGTCGCTGAAGAAGCTCAGCCAGATCGCGGTGCCGACCGGTATCAGGAAGACGGTCACCAGGAGGACGAAGAACGGCGTCATCAGCGCGCCGGCCGCGCCGAGTTCACGGCGGCGGGCCGTCACGGGGCCGGTCCCCGTCCGGACGGGGGAGGCGGGACGCGCGGTCCGCCCCGCACCGCTCACGGGGACGGGCCGGGTGGTGCTGGTGCTGGCCATGGGAGTCACCTGCCTCTCTGCTGCGACGGGACACCGGTGCGGGTACACCGGGGGAGACCGGGGCGGTTCGCGCGAAGACCGGTACGGCGGCGCGAGGGCGCCGGTGTGCGGCTCACGTGGACCGCTCGCTGGTGGCGAGACCGAGCGCCCGCAGGTCGGGCATGGTTCCCTCCTGGGCGGCCTCGATCGAGCCCAACAGCGACCCCTTGCCGCCGCTCGCCCGGGCGAACCCGTCCTGCATGACCTTGCCGGTGGCGGTCATCCGGGGACCCCAGACCCAGCCGTCCCGGATGATCCGCGCCTGTTCCTCGAAGACCCGGTAGATGTCCTGGCCCGAGTAGTACGAGCGGTCGAACGCCTTGCTGCCCACGGAGACGAGGCCGGGCGCGGCCGGGTACTGGCTGCTCGCCCCGCTGGAGAGGCGGGCCCGCAGCGCGTCGGGGTGCGAGACCTGCCACTCGATGAACTCCATCGCGGCCTCCGGGTGCGCGCAGTCCTTCGTCACCGCGAAGGTGGACCCGCCGTGCGTCCCGTTGGACGGGTTCGCCGTGTCCCACTGCGGGAACGGCGCGATGGCCCACCGACCCTTCTGGCCGGGCCGGGCCTTCATCTGGGCGCCCGCGTCCCAGGCGCCGCTGAGACGGGCGAGCACCAGCCCGTTGCCGATCTGCGCGTCGCTCTGCCGGCTCTCCACGGCGTTCATGAAGACCTGATCCCGGTCGATGAGCCGCTGCCAGTACGCGGCGACGCGACGGGTCGGTGCGTCGGCGAGCGAGACGTTCCAGGTGTCGCCGGCGGTGGAGAACCACTGGGCGCCCGCCTGCCAGGCGTACGCGGCCATCTGCGTCGCCCCGTCGGTGGGGAAGAGGGCGAGCCGCCGCTCACCGCCCTTGCGCCGTACGGTCGCCGCCGCCTCCTCGAACTCGTCCCAGGTGCGCGGCACGTGCAGGCCGTACTCCTCGAACAGATCGGTGCGGTAGTGCATCACCATCGGCTCGATGTCGAGCGGGACGGAGAAGATCTTCTTGTCGAACGTGGTGAGTCCCAGCGCCTGCGGCAACAGCTTGGCCCGGAGCGTGTCGCCGACCAGGCCGGTCAGGTCCCGGGCGACCCCGTCGATGGCGAACCCCGGCACCTGCGGGTACTCCAGGGTCGCCACGTCCGGGGCGTTGCCGGCCCGGGCGGCGTTGCTGAGCTTGGCGTAACCGCCCTGACCACCCGAGGGGATCTGCTGGAACTCCACCTCGATGGTGCGGTGGCCGCGGTTGAAGGCGTCCACCACCTCCTGACTGCCCCGCAGGGCGGACCAGAAGGTGATGCGGACCTTGCCGCCCTTGCCGGTGCTTCCGGTACTGCTCGTACTGCTGGTGGTGTCTGTACTGCTCGTGCTCTGCCCGGACGCCCCGCCACCGGAGCAGGCGCTGAGCGCACCTGCCAACGGCAGCGAGGCGATCGTGGCCAGCACGGACCGACGACTCTGTCGATCAGGCATGCGCGCCTCCCGCGGCTCCTGTTCGGGACAACGGGAATCCTGATCGCCTGACCGGATTCGGTCAATAGATCGATCAGAAGAAATCGAAAGCGGTCAAACGATCGGTCGGTGCGGGGAGATGAGCGCCTGCGCCGAACCGCGCACCTTCAGTTCCGGCAGCAACTCCGTACGCCGCACCGGCCCCGTCGCCCCCTCGGAGCCACCCAGCCGGTACAGCAGCAGCTCGGCGGCGGCCCGTCCGATCTCGGCCTTCGGCGGCGACACCGCGGTCAACGGCGTGGTGCCCAGCCCCGCCACGACGTCGTCGTACGCCACCACCGAACAGTCCTGGGGCACCCGCACCCCGCTCTCCGTCAACCGCTGCACCAGCATCAACGCGTCGACGTCACCGTGCAGCACGGCGCCGGTGGCCCGCCGCTCCCGCAGCACCGCCGCCAGGTCCAGCGCCGCTCCGGCGCCACCTCGCCCCCCGACGCCCTGCCCGCCGTCCTCACCCTCCCCGCCGTACGGCCCTCCCGAGGGGACCGCGTCCGGTGAACTGAGCACCACGCACCAGTCCTCCACCTCCGGACGCCCGGCGGCGATCTCCGCGAAGGCGGCCCGGATGCTCCGGGCGGTCGGGCTGTCGTGCCGGGCGGCCAGCACGATACGGCGGTGCCCCAGCGACACCAGGTGGTCCACCGCGAGGTGGACCCCGTACCAGTGATCGGAGCAGACCGAGTCCAGGGCGTGCAGCGCACTGCCCGGGCGGGGCCTGCGCTCCATCAGCACGGTCGGCACCCCCACGTCGGCGAGCCACTCGCCGTCCGACTCCTCCCACCGGGCGCTGCGCCAGCGCGGCGCGATCAGCAGCCCGCGCGCGCCCCCCGCGAGCGCCTGCTCCACCAGGGGCCGCTCGGTTCCCCGCGCCTGCGGGGCGATGTGCAGCGCGACCCGGACGCCGTGCTCGTCCAGGACCGAACGGGCGCCGTGCAGCGTCTCGTACAGGTACGAATGCCGCTCCGGCACCACGAGTGCGACCGGCCCGGCCTCCCCGGCCGGCCCGGTCCGCTCCGCCGCCGGCGCGGGGGCCGGGTCCTGCGCCAAGGAGGCCGACCGGGCCACTCCGTGCCCGCGGCGCAGCCGCCCCGCGCGGGCCAGCTCCTCCACGTCCCGGCGTACCGTGACCACGGAGACGTCGAGTTCCTCGGCGAGCGCGCTTACCTTCACCGCCCCCCGCGCCCCCACCACCGCGAGGATTCGCTGCCGCCTGAGTTCCACCGGCTCCCGCATGCTGTTGGCCCCTTACCCCGTACTGCCGCGTGATGTTCGTTTGAGCGCTTCTTCGAGCGCTTGCGGGCGCAGCATAGGCAGACCGTCCCGGCCGGACGCCAGGGGGTGTGGCCCGGTGGGCGGTGCACGGCTCCAGAATCGATGTGCTTAGCATTCGATCCGCAATGGATACCCTCACGCTCGTACAACTGGCCGTTCTCGCCGCGGCATCCGCCCTCGTCGGCTTCTCGAAGACCTCGATCAACGGCGCCAACACGATCAGCCTCGCGGTCTTCGCGGCGGTGCTCCCGGCCCGCGAGTCCACCGGAGTGCTCCTCCCGCTCCTGATCGCCGGTGACGTCCTCGCCGTCTTCGTCTACCGGCGGCACGCGCACTGGCCGACGCTGCTGCGGCTCTTCCCCGCCGTCGTGGTCGGCCTGGTGGCCGGCACGCTCTTCCTGACGTACGCGGGCGACGGCGCCGTACGCACGTCGATCGGCGCCATCCTGCTGGTCATGGTCGGTGTCACGCTCTGGCGACGGCGTCGGACCGGGGCGTCGGAGGAGGGCGAGGAGCGGGTGTCCGTCGCGACAGCGGCGGAAGGCGGGGAGCCGGCGGAGGGGGCGAACGGGGCGAGGCGGTCGAACGGGGCAACGGCCGAGGTGCCGCGGTCCGCCGGCCGCCGGGCCCGGAACGCCGCACGCGCTCAGGCGGGAACGTACGGGGTGCTCGGCGGCTTCACCACCATGGTGGCCAACGCGGCCGGCCCCGTCATGTCGCTCTACCTGCTCTCCTCCGGGATGCGCAAGCTCGGCTTCCTCGGCACCTCCGCCTGGTTCTTCCTCATCGTCAACGTCACCAAGGTGCCGTTCAGCGTCGGACTCGGCCTGGTCGACGGGCACTCCCTGCTGCTCGACGCGTTCCTGGTGCTCTTCGTCCTGCCCGGGGCCTGGCTGGGCCGCCGGTGCGTGGACCGGATCAACCAGCGGCTCTTCGAGCGGATCGTGCTCGTGGCGACGGTGGTGGGCGGACTGCAGCTGCTGCTGTGGTGAGGGCCGGGGCCGGTCGGTGGACCGCGCCGCCCCTGCCGCGCGTGCCGCGTATCAGGGAAGCAGCAGCCAGTCCGTGCCGACGGCCGCGAGCAGACCGATACCGAGCAGCCAACTCGCCAGTCGGGTGCGGCCGTTACGGCTGAGTTCCATCACCACGCCGCAGAGGATGAGGGCCAGTCCGTAGACGCCGACGACCAGGACCGACGAGCGGCTGGCGATGCGCATCCACAGGACCACCGCCATCACGGCCATGCCCGCCGAGGACAGCGCGATGCGCAGCCGCCTCGCCTGACGGGGCGTCAAACGACGCTCTCCCGCGGCCTCCGCACCCGCCTCCCCGTCGGAGGCGTCCTGCTCCGGGGCGACTTCGCCCGCAGCCGTCGCGTCGGGGGCCGTTCCCGCGGGGGGCGCGTCCCCGGTCCCGTCCTTCCGGTCCCGGTCCCGGGTCCCGTTCCGGTCCCGGTCGGCGTCCTCGTCCTCGACCCGGACCTGTTCCCGAACCTGTTCCTGGTCAGCAGTGCTCATGGAGCCGGATCGTAACGGCTGTCCGCCGCCGGGGGTACGGCGAGCCCTTCCGGGATGCGGTTCGCATCCCCCCGGAAGGGCTCTTCACGGACGGAGCGGACACAGCCGAGGCGCCTCCGAGGCCGCGTCCAGAGCGCTGTCGGCGGCGTCGAGCCCCCGTCCGGACGCGTCCGCCGCGTCCGCCGCGTCCGCCGCATCGGCCGGGGGAGCCGCCACCGCTCCTCGGTGCTCCACCCGCGCCGCCAATTCCCGGGCCCAGTCGATCAGCCCGTCGATCCCGATTCCGTACGGTTCGAGGGTGCGATATGCGCCAAGTACGCCCGCTCCCCGGCGCAGCAGCCGAGCCCCTCCCACCGCGTTGCCGCGCGCCGAGTGCGTCAGCCCCACCGCCAGCTGGGCCATGGCGCGCCAGAGACCGCGGTCCTCCTCGGGGCCGGACTTCCACGCGTCCTCGAAGACCTCGTGCGCGTGGAACGGCATGCCCGCGTCCAGCAGGCGCTGCGCCTCCCGCAGTGTCTCCTCGGGGGAGCGCACCACTCCCTCGGGCTGGCGCCCCACTCCCTCGGCTCCGTAGGGCAGGGGGCGTCCGAGCCCGTCCCTGGGGCGCGCGTTGCGCGCCCGGCCTTCGTCGTCGCGGTCCCTGTGCGTCTCGTCCACGGCTTGATTGTGCCCCTGAGCGGCCCCTACCTGCGGCGAAGTGTTCGGACCACCGCCCGAGCCGCTCCGCGCACGGCTACGCTCGGCCCTTGTCCGCATCACCTTGGGGAAGGGGAGGCATGAAGCCGTCCCGGCCGTTGTACGAGCGCGATCCCGAACTCACCGCCGCGGCAGACGCGGTGGAGGCACTCTGTGGCGCGCAGGCCGTCGGAGGCCTGCTGGTCTACAGCGGGGAGGCGGGCCTCGGCAAGACCGCGCTGCTGGCGGAGGTCCAGGCCATGGCCGCCGAACGCTGCACCGTCTGGTCGGCGCGTGGCGGTGAGACCGTCACGTCGGTCCCGTTCCACGTCGTACGCCAACTGCTCCAGCCCGCGCTCGTGCAGATCGCGCCCGACCAGCTCCGCGAGCTGTTCGGCGACTGGTACGAGACCACCGCCCCCGCCCTCGGACTGGCGGAGCCCAGTGGGCCGCAGCCCGAGCCCCAAGGTGTCCGGGACGGCCTCGACCACGTCGTCCGTCAACTCGCGGTCCGCCACAGCCACCGGCCCCTGCTGCTCATCGTCGACGACGCGCACTGGGCGGACGGTGAATCCCTCGACTGGCTCTCCTCGTTCACCGAGAACCTCGGCGATCTGCCTTTACTCGCCGTTCCGGCCTACCGTCCACGAGAAATGGCCGAGCGGGGCAGGTTCGGGGCCTTCGACCCGAACGCGGCGAACGACCCCGCCAAACTCGTCCGCGTCCCGCTGCGCGCGCTCACCCCGGACGCGACCGCCCATCTGGTCCGCGAGGCCCTCGGGGAGCACGCGGACGACCCGTTCTGCCGTGAGGTCTGGGCGGTGGCCGGAGGCAACCCGTACGAAGCGGTCGAACTGGTCGCCAAGGTGCAGGACGAGGAGATGCCGCCGGTGGAGGACTCCGCGGGGCAGCTGCGCCCGCTCGGCGCCTCCGCCCGTGGCCGCGGGCTCGTCACCCGGCTGGAGCGGCTGGGAACCAATGCCAATCGGTTCGCCTGGGCCGCCGCCGTACTGGGCACGGAGATCTCGCCGGACATCGCGGCCAACCTGGCGGGGATGAGCGCGGCGGAAGCTGCCGACTGCACCGCCAAGCTCCGCGAGGCCCGCATCATCACCGGCTTCGACCCGCTCGAGTTCGTCCACCCGCTCATCGCCACGACCATCTACGACTCGATCCCCGGGGCCACCCGTACGGCCATGCACGGCCGGGCGGCCTGGGCCCTCACCGACGCCGGATACGGCGTCGCCGCGGCCTCACGCCACCTTCTCGAAGTGCACGCGGACGACGACCAGGAGGTGGTGAGGCAGCTCCGCGAGGCGGCGGCCCACCACCTCGCGGTCGGCGCCCCGGAAGCCGCCCGGCGCTGTCTGGAACGCGCCGTCGAGGAGCCGCCCCGGCCCGAGGACCGCGCGCTGATCCTCTACGAACTGGGCTGTGCCACGCTCCTCAGCTCACCCGCGACCACGGTGCGGCATCTGCGGAACGCTCTCGACACTCCGGGTCTGGACGACCGCCAGCGGGTCGACGCGACCTTCCGGCTCGCCGCCGCGCTCGCCCACAACAACGAGCTCAAGGTGGCGGCCGACACCCTCGCGGCGGAGGCGGCGCGAACCGCGCCGGGACCGGGGCTGATGCGTCTGCAGGCCGCGCACTTCCAGTGGGAGGGGATGCAGCGGGAGGAGGACGACGGTGCCGCCCGCTCACGCCGGCTCGTCAACAACGCGGACCATCTCGAAGGCCGGGACAACCCCGAGCGCGCCCTGATCACCCTGCGCGCGTTCGACGCCATGCTGCGGGGCGAGAGCGCCGAGCTCGTCGTCGCGTTCTGCGAACGCGCCCTCGTCGACGGCAGCCCGGCCCGGGGACTCGGCTGGACGGACCCGGAATGGGGCTTCGAATTCCCCACCATGGTCGGCATCACCTACGCCTTCACCGACCAGTACGCGCGGGCCCAGAGCCTCTTCGGGGAGGCGGTGCGGGCCTTCGAGATCTCCGGCTGGAGCGGCGCGCATCTCGCCTTCGCCCACACCCTGCTCGGCCTCGTCGCCCGCCGCCGCGGAAGGCTCGCGGAGGCTGAGGGCTTCCTGCGCGAGGGCCTGCGCCTCGCCGACCGTGTCGGCACCGGCCTTCCCGTCCACTGGGACGCCGCGTGCCTCCTCATCGACACCCTGCTCGCGCGGGGCCGTACGGCCGAGGCCCGGTTGATCGCGGACCAGTACGAGTTCGGTGCTCCGTACCCGTACCCCAGCGCCATGGTCCTCCCCGACGCCCCGTGCATCAGCGGACGACTGCTGCTGGCCGAGGGGCGGACCGTGGAGGCCGTCGCCGAGCTCAAAGCCGCGGGCGTCGCGCTGGAGGCGCGCGAGCGGCACAACGGCGTCTGGGCGCCCTGGGCGTTCGACCTGGCCCGCGCGCTGGCCGGCACCGACCCGGCCAAGGGCGCCGAGATCGCGGCCCGGGCCAGGAAGCACGCGGAACGCTTCGGGACGGACACCGCGATCGGTGAGGCCCTGCGCTGCCTTGCCCTGTTCGCGCCCGCCGAGGAGGCCGAGAAGCTGCTGGCCGACGCCGTACGCCACCTGGAAGCGTCCTCCTCCGAGTACGAGCACGCCCTCGCCCGGTACGAGTACGGCATGGCGATCCGCAGCACCCGGGAGCTCGCCCACGCCCACAAACTGGCTGTCGCCTGCGGCGCCGACGCACTCGCCCATCGCGCCCAGCACGCGCGCGCGTCAATTCGACCCTCGGAGTGAGGTAATGTTTTCTCTGCGCGGCCGACCGGGAGTCCCGGGAGGAAACGCAGCGGGACGTGGCGCAGCTTGGTAGCGCACTTGACTGGGGGTCAAGGGGTCGCAGGTTCAAATCCTGTCGTCCCGACTGGAGACAGTCGCAGATCAGGGCCGGTTTCGGAGCAATCCGAAACCGGCCCTTGATCATTGTTGGGGACCAGTTGGGGACCAGTTGGGGACCATCTGGAGGTCCGGCGTCCCTGACCGGGTCAGCGGGTCATGACGAAGGGGCTCGGCAGTGAGCGTGGTGCGCGCAGCACGTTGAAGTGGGCCGAGAGCGCCGCCCCGGCGGCCGTGATCTTGTGGACGTCCGGGTGCAGATAGCGCTGGGTGGTGGTCAGCGAACCGTGGCCGGCGATTCTGCGGAGGACGTGCACGTGGACCCCGGCGTCGGCGAACCAGGTCAGTCCCGTCTGTCGGAGGTCGTGGCGGCGCAGATGCTCGTAGCCGAGCTTGGTGACCACGTCGTCCCCGTGCGTGGCGTCGCGCAAGACGGCGGTGGAGATACGTCCGCCGCGCGGGCCTGTGAACAGGCGCGCGTCCGGATTGGGGCCTGCGGACAAGATGCGCTGGCGACGAGGGGGCGGATCTCCTCGACGACAGGAACCTGGCGGGCCCGCTTGCCCTTCGTGCCCTTGTCGGTCAGCCCGCCGGGCGCGGGTGTGGTCTGACGCCGCACGGTCCAGATCCACTGGGTGGTGTCGATGTCTGACGCGGACCAGGACGGCGATGGTGTTCTTGACCGTTGAGCGGCTGAGCTCGTCGGCGATCCAGTTCTGCACGGTGCGGTCGACGACGCCATTGGTGATCATCAGGACTGGGACGTGGCCCAGGGCGGGCACGACGGGCTCATCGAGGGAGACAGCGATGCCGGAAGTCGGTCGCCCTGCCACCTGACCCGCCGCGCCCCTTCCCGGCCGACTGGCCAGCCAGGCCTCGACCGGCCGCTCCCGCACCACCCGGCCCGTCGCCAGGTTCGAATACCGCAGCCACCGCAGGTGAACGGATCCTGACCAGCTCATCTGTCAGGGGCCGTTCGCGTACGACTCGTCTGCTAGTGGCTGCCGCTTCCCGACCGAACGGGCACATGGGGGCACGGTCCCGTCTCGTCCACAGTGCCCGTCATGCCGTCGAGTCTCGCTGTTGCCTCCCAAACGAATGATGACCCGATAGCTGGTGGTGCAGGCTTCGTGATCGTCGGCATGCTGCTCCTTGCCTTTGGCCTCTGGTCCCGTTGGAGAGGGTGGAAGCTGCCGACGGAAGGTCCAAGGTCTGTCCGAGCAGCGATCATGCAAGGAGCGGCTTCCGCCACCTTCGGTGTCGGGATGCTGGTTTACGGATACGCGTCCCGCTGAGCCCACGCTCCTTGGGAGCAGCATGCATCCCCTCCCTTTTCCACTCCTCCCCGGCGCCCATCCCGTCCGCCGTCGACCACGGCTGGAGACAGCGATCAAGGCGCGTTGGGACAGGCCGTAGTCGAGCGTGGCCGTGGCGGCTGGGTGCTTCGGCGCGCCGGCGGGCCGGAACGTCGCGTACTTGCGGGCGGGGCAGGGCGGACGTCGCGGACGGCCTGGCTGGCTCTGCACGCGAGAACGGGCTCTGGCGCAATTTCTGTGGCGTCAGCAGTCTTCCGCCACGTAGAGCATGCGGCGCCCCGATTCGGTGCGGAATTCGTGAGCCAGGCAGCGCCCGGTCGATCCGCTTCCCCCTGGTCCCCTGTAGTCGTTTTTGATCCGGTCCCAGAGCGCGGAGCGTTCGGTTCCGGTCGTGGGACGTGGGCTGATACCGCCCATGTCCGCCCAGACCACTGGTGTGGCCGCGTCCTTGACGAGTCGACGCACGATGCGGAGGTCCACCCGCCTACGGTGGAGCACCCAAGCGGTGCCCTGCTCGTCGAGGAGCGTCACAGGGTCGTGCAGGCTGTCAGGGTTGGCGGGGAAGCACTCCATCCGCCCAGCCTTCCACCAAGGTTTCCTTGTGTCACTCGCGTTCAACGTGTTGGCATCGGTCCTGGAGCGAGGAGGACTCGTTTCATGCCGCGCTCGGTCCGCATCCGGCTGATCGCGCTTCCGGGACCGAGCGGTTCGCGGCCGTCGCGCCGAACCGCGGCGGCACCGGTGCGCCGCTTCGGCTTCGGTCGGTCGGCGCCGTTCTTCTTCGCCTTCGGGTGGTGGTGACGGGCGGGCCTCGCTCCTCGGTGCTGCCGCACCAGGGCCGTCGGGCGGGGCCGCCGGGAGGACACTCCCGACGGGCCCGTACCCGTGCGGATGGGACGGCTTGTCGGGGGTACGCGAGCCGAGCGACGCAGGGCGGACCGGCGCGCTGTGAGGGAGAGTCACTGATGAGGTTCGACGACGACGCCGCACTGGATACCTCCGAGGTCCAGGACGGCCGGGGCGGGGCGCTCGGCGGGATTCCCGGTGGCGGAAAGACGGTTGGCGGAGGGGTGGTCGGTCTGCTGGTACTGGTCGCCTCGCTGGTGTTCGGGATGGACCCGGGCCTTCTCGGCTCGGACCCCTCCGACGGCACCGGCCGAGTCACGGGGGCCGATGCCGGTGACCTGGCGGCGGACTGCCGGTCGGGTGCCGACGCCAACACGAAGGACGACTGCCGGATCGTGGCCGTGGTCGACAGCGTCCAGGCGTTCTGGAAGCAGAACGAATCGGCCGCGGGGAAGTCCTACACGCAGGCACCGACCCGGCTGTTCACCAACAGCGTGAGCACCGGCTGCGGCGACGCGACGTCCGAGGTGGGTCCCTTCTACTGCTCCGCCGACGACAAGGTCTACCTCGACCTGGGCTTCTTCGAGGAACTCACCAGCACGTTCGGTGCCGAGGGAGGCCCCTTCGCCGAGGCGTACGTCATCGCGCACGAGTACGGGCACCACATCCAAGACCTCAGTGGCACCATCTCCCGAGGGAACGGCCAGGGGCAGAACAGCGGATCGGTGAAACTGGAGCTCCAGGCGGACTGCTTCGCCGGAGTCTGGGCGCACCACGCGACCACTACCCCCGATCCCAGGAGTGGCAGGCCCTTGATCACCGAACTGACCCAGTCGGACATCGATCGTGGACTGGACGCGGCCGCGGCGGTCGGTGACGACCGGATCCAGGAGAGGTTCCAGGGCGAGGTCACGCCGGACACCTGGACGCACGGTTCCGCGGCGCAGCGGCAGAAGTGGTTCACCGCCGGTTACCGGACGGGCGAGATCGCCGACTGTGACACCTTCGCCTGAGAAGGGGGCGGCGCCGACGCCGCCCGATGCACAGGGCCCCGGATGCGGGACCACGGCCGACGCGCCGCCGTGGCAGCGCCCTTCAGGAGGTGAGGTGTCGTCTCCGGGCAGCCGGAACGCCTCCCGAGCTCGGCAGGCCACCTCGCCTTCCGCGTCGCCTCCGGGGCGACGAGAGGGTGGCAGCGGCGTGGCAGGCGGGCGAGACCTGGATCTCCGTGTTGGCCGAGGCCGCCTGCATCAGCCGTCCCACCGTTTACGCGGCCCTGCGCTCGCAGGGCATCGAGCCCGGCCACCGGCCCGCAGGGCCCTCGACGTTCGACGCCCGGCCGCTGGACATCGAAGGTTTCACCGGTCGAGACGAGACCGCCGAAGCCGAGTTCGACAGGGCGCTGGCCCACTGGAGAGCCAGCCGCCCCCGCGCGACCGCCACCGAGTTCTGCGACCGGGAACACGGCTGGTCGCACTGATGGACACCACCGCCCGGTACGTCGACGTCCGGGACCGCCTGGTACACGAGCAGACCGCCCGCGCCGAGCGTGACCGGGTGCTTCGACTGGTCGACCGACGGTGGGAGGCGCGCAGTACCGCTCCCGCCTGGCAGGCCGCGCACCACACCTACGTCGTTTTCGCTCTACGAAGCAGCCGTCTGAGGGGTGTCACACAGTCCACGACTCCAGGACGCTCCACGTGCCCCCGGCCGCCTCGAAGACCCACTCCGAACCCTCGAAGACCTCCTGCCCGTTGGTGGGACGGAGCCTGCCGAAGCGTTCAGCGCCCAGGTCGACCTGCATCAGCCCGTTGAACCGGGTGAACTGCGGGGGATCGTAGAGCACCCCCGCGGGATCCTCTTGGCTCTCGTCGATCCGAAATCGCCTCACATCGACCAGATCCAGGCCTATGGGCTCCCACCGCAGGGCCTCGTCCAGCACTCGAGCGTCGATCACCAGCCTCACGGCCCGCCCCCGCGGCTTCGGTCCGAAGTCCTGGTCAACGATCACCCGGGCGGATGCCGGAATCATGGAACTCGTAGCGTCTCAGAAGTGCCGCGATTCCGTCATCAGCCAACGAGTATGGCCCAAGCTTCCGCGACGGTACCGGTGCTATGAGATCCACTGTGCTCCTTTGTCGAGGTGCTCATCCTGTGAAGAGCACCCGACGCGGCGGACCACCCAACGAATCGAGACACGCCCTGATCGCATGCACCTGACCAAGCCCTACTACCTGGAGTGACTGAAGTTCCCCCCGCTCGGCCGGACTGCACGGAGAGGTCAGGCCGCGTTGACCAGCTTCATGTACTTCGTCCAGTCCCAGTTCGGACCCGGGTCCGTATGGTCCGTGCCCGGAACCTCGACGTGGCCGATGATGTGCGTACGGGTCTTCGGTATGCCGTAGCGGTCGCAGACGGCCGCGGTGAGCTTCGCCGACTGCTGGTACATCACGTCGGTGAACCACTGCGGCTGGTCGACCCAGCCTTCGTGCTCGATGCCGACGGAGCGCGTGTTGTAGTCCCAGTTGCCGGCGTGCCAGGCGATGTCCTTCTCCCGTACGAACTGCCCGATGTAGCCGTCCGCGGAAGCGACCATGTAGTGCGCGGACACCCGGCGGGCCGGATCTTCGAAGATCCGCATCGCGTCCTGGAAGGTTTCCTGGGTGACGTGGATGACCACGTAGTTCAGGCGGTAACTGCTCGGGCGGCTGGAGACCGTGTAGTTGGAGGTGCTCGCCGGTATCCAGTGCGTTACGGGATACGGAGCCGCGGCGGCGGCACGGGCGGCGGCCAGTGGTCCCAGCGCGGCAGCAGCGGCGGTGACGGCGGCGCCCTGGAGCAGGCGTCGGCGCGAGGGTCTGAGGGGGTGGGGGCTGGGCCGATCCATGGGGGGGCTCCCTTGGGAAGAGGAGTGGGGCACTCACACGTAAGCCGTGTCCATGACAATGATGTGCCTCATGATGAGCCCCCCTCCACACCCCTGCCAAGACCTTCTGGGACATGCCAGAGGGCCAACCAAAGGCGGTAGGCGCCAGGGATCGGCCGCGGAGCGAAGCGACGGATGCCGAATCCGCCGCCACGAGCTCCGGGGCGGTCCAGCGGAGTTTCGTGGCGGCCGCCCGGGTGCCGGGAACGAAACGTCCAAGCGGCCGGCGTCCGCGTCGTAGCCCACAGCCCGGACCCTGCCGACGAGTTCGGGTGCGACCACGGTCGGGATCGTGTCGAAGTGGGCGAGGACGGTGCCGCCGGCGGCCGGGGCGGTCATGCCGCGTTCGGTCAGCATCCGGCTGATCGCACTGCCCAGCCCGAGCGGCTCGCGACCATCGCGCCGTACGACGGTGGTAGTACGCCGCTTCGGCTTCTTGGCGATGGCACCGTTCTTCTCCGCCGCTTCCCGGGCGGCGGTCAGGGCCCTGCCGCGCGAGGTCGACCCCGCTCAGCTCCGACTCGGCCGTCACGCGAGCACCGCCCGGCGGTGTCACCGTCGAGAGCGCGGGCGGCGAGCTCCGGCAGCCGGCCCGTCCACGACCCGGCCCCGGCCTGCCCGGACCGGCGCACCGTGGTGGCCTGCTCGTGCAGCTGCTTCAGGCGCACCGTCAGCAGGTGCGGGGCGGCGCGGTCCCGCGCGGTGTGGGAGGCCTTCGTCGTGGCGGCGATCTGCTGGACAGGGCCGTGGGTGTCCGCGGGGTCGGCGCAGGCTTGGTCGTCCTTGAGGTTGGCCGGCGCGGTGATCCCGCGAACTTCATCCAGTTGGCCCGGACTTCCGGAATGGGTTGTTCCATCTGCATATTCCACCAGGGTTTCGTAAAGCAGTGTGTGCTCGGGCTTTTGCGGCTTCGACCTGTGGCGGGCTGTGAAGGCGGGCGCTGCGGACCTGCTGTGGCTGGTCCGCAGCGTCGCGGTGCTGCCGGTCATGGAAACCCTCGCCGACGGCTCCTACCCGTCCCAGATCGTCGCCGCGCGGGACAACCGTCGGCGCGCGGACCCCGAGCGGGTGCGTGTGATCGAGTACGCCCTCGGCCCACGCGACGGCGACGGCACCGTCCACCGGCTGATCACCATCCTCCTCGGTCCCGAGCAGGCACCGGCCGAGGAACTCGCCGCGCTCCATGCCCAGCGGTGGGAGATCGAGAACACCCTGGACCAGACCAAGAATCACCAGGGCGTCCCGGGGCTGGTGCTGCGTTCCCGCTCCCCACGCGGCGTCGAGCAGGAGGTCTTCGCGTTCCTGCTGGTCCACCACGCGCTGCGAGACCTGATGCACCGGGCCGCGCTCAAGGCAGGCCATGATCCTGACCGGGTCTCCTTCACCCGCACCCTGCGCGTCGTCCGCCGCCACGTCACCGGCCAGGCGGCGCTTTCCCCCTCATGGCTGACCCGGTCCCTCACCCAGAGCCTGCGTGAGGTCATCGAACGACTGCTGCCCGCAAGGCGGTTACGCTCCAACCCCCGCGTGATCAAACGCAAGATGTCCAACTGGGCCCTCAAACGAGCCGAGCACTACAGCGCACCACCGCCCAACACCCCAGCAGTCCGGCTGGTCGACCCAACCAGAGCCACCCCAACCAGCCGGAAAGCAACCTAAATCACCAGTATTGCGCCTATGCCGTGTATCAAAAGTGGATTTTGGGCTGTGAATGATCACGGTTCATGGGGCGGGGAGATCTCACGGACGAGCAGTGGGCGGTGCTGGAGCCGTTGTTGCCGAAGGGTGCCAGGGCGGGGCGGCCGCCGGTCTGGCCTCGTCGGCAGTTGATCGACGGCATACGGTTTCGGGTCCGGACCGGCGTTCCGTGGCGGGACGTGCCCGTCGCGTGCGGGCCGTGGGGCCGGATCTACGACCTGTTCCGCCGATGGCAGCGGAACGGGACCTGGCACCGGATCCTCACCCGGCTCCAGGCCTTGGCCGACGCGAAAGGCGCGATCGCGTGGGACCTGAGCGTCGACTCCACGGTCTGCCGCGCCCATCAGCATGCGGCCGGGGCCCGGAAGCAGGGCGACCTTCAGAAGGAGCCGCCGGGCGGCGTGGTTACCGAGCCCGGTGATCACGGGCTGGGACGCTCGCGCGGCGGGTTCACCACCAAGCTGCACTTGGCCGTCGAGCAGGGCCAGAAGCCCATGTCGATCGTGGTGACGGCAGGGCAGCGCGGGGACTCGCCGCAGTTCGAACCCGTGCTGGAGAAGGCCCGCGTGCCCCGGATCGGGCCGGGCCGGCCACGCGTCCGCCCCGACCGCGTGCGGGCCGACAAGGCGTACGCCTCCCGCGCGAACCGCGCCTACCTGCGCCGCCGAGGGATCCGCTGCACCATCCCGGACAAGGCCGACGACCAGGCCCGCAATCGCCACAAGCTCGGCTCCCGCGGCGGCCGGCCGCCGCGCTTCGACTCTGTCGACTACCGCGAGCGGCATGCGGTCGAGTGTGGGATCAACCGCCTCAAGAGAAACCGCGCCGTCGCTACGCGCTACGACGAGCTCGCGGTCCGCTACGAGGCGACTGTGCTGGTCGCAGCGATCAACGAATGGCTATGACCCGGTCTCGCGCGTCATCACGTAGGTGTTCCCGATGTCGGGATCGCCGTAGAAGAAGAACAGCTTCAGCTCGTGGTTCTGATCGCGGTCTACGTAGAAGGACCACGCGTATGCCGATGGGGGTTCAGGAGTCGAGGTGTCAGTGGCCGTTACGGGGGAGCGGCTCTCCGCTCGAGTCCGGGCTGTCAGCGTGAGTCGGACGGCCTGTCCGCCGTTGTCGTCAGTCAGTTGCCAGGTTCCCGTACCGGAGAGGCGCCAGCCGTCCTCGAAGTCGAAGTCCTGCCCGTCGAGCTTTTCAAAAAGAGCCGTTCCGTCCTTGTGGAGCACCACGCGGGTCCCCTCGACGTTCCCCCAGCCCCCTTCGACTTCGGCCGCCGTGGCGTCGTGGAGCCCTGTTCCCTCGTAGTACTGGTAGGGGCCGGCGCACGCAGTCAGAGCAGCCAAAACCACCATCAACCCACCGAGGGTCGCCCTCCACGCACGCAGCCTGATTCCGCCCGCCACCAGGACCTCCCACCCTCAGCCCGCATCGGCCAACCGATAGGAGTGGGCCGTGGAGAGATACCTTGCCAGACTAGTTGAACGTGTTCAACTCTGTGGCTGGAGGGGTGGCGCGTACAACCCCGGCTCGTGCATCCAGCGCTTCCCGCAGCCACCGATGAGCACCGCGAACAGCGTTTTCGATACACGGCCTAGTACGCGCTACAGACCCTGCCTCATGCAGCACAACAGTTCCGTCCGGGCACCGCACGTCCCGCACCGAATGCAGTGACGTGCGGAACCCGTCGGCTTCCCCCAGCGCGCCCTTCGGCGATGTCGTGGCCGCCGCCGGCGCAGGCTCGGCGACGGCGGTGCGGCGTGCGCGTCAGGCGTAGTGGTGGATAGTGCCGTGCAGTGCGGGGTCGGTGCCGTCGCAGCGCAGCGTGAAGGTGGCGGCGAATGCCTTGATGGCGCCGTCGTCGTCCCGCATCAGCCGGGTGAAGGACAGGTCGCCGGTGACGGTGTGGACGCAGCCGTAGGCGGACACGTTGATGACGACGCCCGCGACGTCCTCACTGCCGGAGTACGCGATGGGATAGGTGCGGCCCTCCTCGAACCGCTCGCCCGTCGGCGGCTCCAGCGACATCTCCCAGTACTCGCGCTGGCCCGACACCATGTACTGGACGCCTTCGGCGGACGGGGGGAGTCTCCAGCGACTGGAGACAGCAGAGTGGGGGACATGGACGCTACGACCCCCTACTCGATCGGGGAGCTTTCCCGGCGGACCGGCTTGTCCGTGAGGACCATCCGGTTCTACTCCGATTCGGGGGTGGTAGCGCCGACCACCCGTAGTCCCGCCGGCTACCGGCTCTACGGCCTCGACGCATTGCGTCGTCTGGAACTCCTGCGCACCCTGCGCGAGCTGGGCATGGACCTGGCCACGATTCAACGGGTACTGGACCGCGAGCTCTCGGTGGCGGAAGTCGCCGCGGCGCACGCCGACGCCATGGACGTCCAGATCCGAGTGCTGCAACTGCGTCGGAGCGTTCTGCGAGTCCTGGCCGGACGCGAGGCCAGTCCCGAGGAGACCACACTCATGCACAGACTCACACAGTTGTCCTGCGAGGAACGCCGACGTCTGATCGACGACTTCGTGGAAAGCACCTTCGGCATGGGGGATGCCGCCCCAGCCGCGGTGACCATGGTTCGCGCTGCCACCCCTGACCTCCCCGATGACGCGACCAGCGAGCAGGTCGCCGCCTGGGTAGAGCTCGCCGAGCTCGTCGGTGACGAGGATTTCCGTGCCCGGATGCGCCGGACGGCCGTCAATCAGGCCGCCGGGCGCCCACTCGACATCGAATGCGCTGCCGGCGACGAACTGATGGAACTCACCCGCCAGAAGGTGGCCGAGGCCGTGGACTCGGGCATCGACCCCCACAGCGACAGGAGCGCGACCGTCGTCGACGACCTCGTGCACCGCCTCGCCGAGGTGCTCGCGCGCACCCCTGACACGGGATTCCGGCACTGGATGGCCCAGCAGTTCGAAGAGGCCCACGATCCCCGGGTAGACCGATACTGGCGGCTGGTGTGGATCGTCAACGGCTGGCAGGTAGTACCGAACCTGATCCCGGTGTACCCCTGGCTCATCCAGGCTCTGCGAAATGACCGTGACGCGTAGAAGAATGGCGCATCGACCTTGTCTGGAAGGCTAGGTCGCGCCGGGTAGCCCCAGGGCGACCAGAAGCGCTGAGGACAGCTGTTCCGCGAACAGAGCCGATCCGGTGAGCGTCTGCCGGATCGCTTCCTCGTCGGGCGTGAGTCCGGCGGCAGCCGACCAGGCGAGCGCCCCGGCGACGGCGGGTTCGACGGGGAAGTGCTCGAGAGGGATCTCGTAGCTCTTCGCCATCTCGCGGTTCAGTATGCCCTCCCAGCTGCTGCCGTCCGGAGTGACAGCCTCGACAAACCCCACATCGCTGTCCAGGAAGGAGACCATGACCGCCGGCGTCCCCGTTCTCTGGACAAGGTCGGCCAGGCTGCGCTGTCCAGTCTCAGCGAAGCCCGTCACCTGCCAGCCCTCCGCCAACGCCTCCGTGTCTTCCAGGCCCGTGAATCCTGCTGCCCGCATGAGCTGGTGCAGCTCCCCGGTGGGCCGGATCGTCAATGATCCGCTTGAGTCTCCCATGATCAGGAAGCTAGCGGATGGCTCTGACAAGCCGGCTCGTGGTGGCGAGGCGCAAGCAAGGAGAGACGAGCAGGCGAACCCTGAGGGGCCCGACTGCGGAAGGTCCGACGGGTGGTCAGACAAACGAAAAGCGCCTCTGACCAGCCAATGCCGGTGAGTTAGCGCGTCAGTGCAGGTCAGGTGGGGTGCTTGGTGGCTTTGAGTGTGTAGCGGACGTTACTGGGAGTACGGGGCTGGTCC
>NZ_JBIBHR010000006.1:0-458084 GCF_042957125.1 Streptomyces sp. NPDC008125 | reverse complement strand
CGATCTTCTGTCCTACCGGGAACTCCGTTGTCGTGTCCCGGCCTCTGCAGACACATCACCAGAAGTGACGGATCACGCAACGTCACCAGGGGATACTCCCACCCAAACCCCGCACCATCAAGTGCCTGACCTGCACTGACGCGCTAACTCACCGGCATTGCTCTGACCAGCAAGAACGAGAATTGTTGAAGCCCTTGTTCCTGCCACCGTCGGAGGCACTTCCCAGGTGAAGAAGCGGATCGGTCCGTATCCTCGTGTTCGCGTCGGGGCGGTGGCCGCACGGTGGTCTCGCAAGCGGAAGGCGTCCTGCTGGTGGAGACGGTCCGCAAGACCGGTCTGGACCAGGCGATATCGACGGCACTGACACCGTGGCGCAAGCCGGTGGCCGGCCGCGGTCCGAGCGCAGGCCCGCACTGTCCGGTGTTCCGTGTGCTTCGTTGTGCTCCATGCCCTTGGGCGTACATGCACCACTCCTTGGTCTGATCGGTCTCCGCCAAGGGCATCGGCCCCGTCCGCGCCCGGGCCGTCCGCTTCTGTCGGGGACAACGGGATGCTGGGGCGTGGACGGAGGCGCCCGTGCCTCGGCCCCCGGAGGTGGTACGGCCGTGGTCAGTGAAGGAGCGACCTGACATCGAGGACGGGGAGGGGTGGTCCGACGGGGTGCATGACGGGCGTGAGGATGATGCGGCGCTCGTCATCGCCCTCGTCGATTCGCGCGTTGTAGGAGAGGGGGGAGTGGCTTCCGTTGCTGTCACGCAGCCCGCTCTGGTCGGCCAACTGCATGGCGCGGGTCTTGAGATGCCGGACCCACACCTGAAGGTCCGTGAGGGGACCGGACGGCACGAGATGGCGCATGTCGGCGCGGGTGAGCTGCTCGGCGAGGGCTTCGAGGGCATCGCCGGCGCAGCCGTACCCACTCGTCGGTAGTCTCTCGACGAAGAGGCCGACGGTCAGAATCCAAGCCAGGATGAAGTCCTGGACGTGTTCGCGCTCTTGGGCCCGGACGATCGCGCAGAGATCCGGAGTGATCTCCACGCACACTCGGTGCGGCAAGAGTTCGAGGCCGGGCTCGGTCGACCAGTGGACCGGAGGGGAACCCTCGAGCAGGTACGCGCCGTCCGAACCCCAGGTGCCGTTCGCGCGGGAGACCATGCTCACCGTGGAGACGCCGGCCTGGGCGATCTGCGTTCCCACATCGCTCAGGTCGAACCGGTGGTCGCGGGCCACGAGCCCACCGCCGACGAATTCGAGTGCGAAGGAGTCGGGCCATCTGTATCCGGTGATGCCGAAGACGAGTCGCCGCCCGTGAATGCTCAGTGAGGAGAGCGGAACCCGGCGAACGGTCGGCGAGTTGAATGTGTACTTCTGCATCAGGACAACCATCTGGTTCGACTGCTCCGTCATGCGATGTCTCCTCCCCCCTGACCCGGAAACCCGCTGGAGGGGGCACCGTCGGTCAGCTCCACTCCGTGAAGGCCGATCGGCCGTGCCCCATCATCGAACGTACGTCGTCTCTCCACCAGTCCTTCACGACAAGTGGATGATGCCGACTCCTCTTCGTGCCGGCGCGGCGTGGCGGATGGCCGGCGTGGCGTGCACGTCGTGGCCATGGCGTCCGGTCGGTCGGCCCGCCGGGGCGGCGCGGTCAGACAGGGCGCGATCCGGATCCACCGGGAGTGCCGACGAGGGACGATCGCCGCACAGGCATCGTCAGGGCCTCCCGGCGGGCCCTCTCCGTCGACGCGAGGTCGGATCGCCCGGGACTCCGCCGGGTTGTGGCGAGCGCGCGCCCACGGCTCGGCCGGGACTGTCACACCCTGCGCCCACAATGACCCGCATGGCAATTCGGAGTGACAGGACGCTGGAGGGGCAGCTCCGTGAGGTCGAGAAGGAGTCCAGTGACGAGACGGTGCGCTCGGCGCTCTCCGCCGTCTTCACCTATCTGCACAGCCTGGGCAGCGGCAGACGGAGGCAGGGCAAGGAGCTCGTGCGTCTCCTCGAGTCGGCCCGGGGATCGGCCGCGGCCGCAGGGGAGTGGCAGGTCGTACGACTTCTGCAGGACTCGCTGGACTATGCGGAGGGCCGGATCCTCAGGTACGACTTCGAGGAACGCCACCGCCTGTTCCAGGACGGGGCACGCAGAGAACGTTCCCGTGACTTCGTCGCGAGTTCTCTGCGCGCGATGCACGAATGGCTTGTCGCCGTGTGCGAGGCGTATCTGCGGGATCACCCCGGTGCCGGCGCGGAAGAGACAGTGGAGCACTTCCGTTCGCAGGGCCGGGACAGCGCGTTTCTGCGCGCACCGGAAGAACGGCCCGGCCGCTATGTCATCCCGCGCGGGATGTCCGAGACGTCGCTGTGGCTGGGCGGCTGCTGCGCAGCGATCGGATCGAGGTGGGGGATCCCGCCGAGGCTGCCCGGAAGATCGTCGCCTCACCCGGAGCCCTCGCCCTGCTCGCGGCCGATCATGAGGGGCGGCTCGTCCTGAGGGCGGCCGAACTGAGGAGGCGCTCGGCCGGGCTTGACGCGCTGCGTGGCGTCGTCGAGGACCCACAGGCGCGAGAAGGTGATCTTCAGCGGGCGTTGGAGGGGCAGTACTGGATATTCGGAGGGCGGTTCGTCGGCGAGGCCGCCCACCGTCGGCTGGTGCCGGGGGACGAGGTGGACATCCCGCTGATCCGGGGTGACGGAGCACTGCACATCGTCGAGTTGAAACGGGCCATGAGTCTCAGAGGGCCCCTGGTCAGGGAGCACCGCAATGGCTGGGTGCCTGCGGCAGCGGTGCACGAGGCCGTCGGGCAGGCCATCAACTACCTCACGGGACTGGACGAACACCGCGACCGCATACGCGCGGAGTTCGGCATAGAGGCACGGCGGGCCAGCGCGCTGGTTCTGATCGGACACCCCGGTCTGCACCCCGACATACCGGAGACGGAGATCAACGAGGTGCTGCGGATATTCAACACGCATCTCGCGCGCGTCGAGGTGCTCACCTACAAAGAACTGCTGGACAACGCCGAACGCTCCCTGGCCGGTGAACTCGTGTCGGGCGTCGGGGAGCAGGCCCAGGCAGGGCAGGGGTTTGCGCCGGTCGTCGGGGAGATCGCCGAAGCTGCGATGCCGCTCCGTCCTGCGTGACCGCGGTGGACATCGCGTCAGAAGAAGGTCTGCGGCGACAGTCAAGGGGAGGTCTGCGGCGACGTGTTCGTTCCACGCGGAACGTCGCCCGCGAGTCGGCCGCTTGTTGCTCTGCGGGCTGCCGCACAGGTATTGGTGGGATGGTTTTTCGGTGGGATCATGCAAAAGAAGGTGCACTGCGCCACTTTCCTTCACATTGATGACGCATTGACATCGGCCGGACAGATGATCAACCATCGTCCTGCATACATCCCATCTTTGGTGCTCAGTTTCAGTCCCGCTGCGGCTCAGGAACCCCCTGCCGCTCGCTCCGGGGCAAGCACGAGGACGCAGCCCCTGCAGTTCCGAACCGCTTGCTGCGCCGCCGCCAGGCCCGTGCCCGATCCGCATCGGTACCCGCCCGTCCACGCTTCGGAGGAATTTACGTGCTCCTGACCGATCTGCTGCACCCCGGCATGCTCGAAGCCCTGGCCGGTGCCGGGCACGGTGCCGGCGTACTGCTCACCGACGGCCATTACCCCGCGAGCACGGCCGTCGGGCCGCGCGCCCGGGTCGTCCACCTCAACGTCGCGCCCGGCCTGCTCGACGTCCCGCCCGTGCTCGATGTCCTGTTGCGGGCCATCCCCGTCGAATCGGCACAGGTGATGGTCCCGCCGGAGGGCGAACCGGAGCCGCCGGCCATCGCCGACTACCGGGCCCGGCTCGGTACGGTGCCGGTGGAGTCGCTCGACCGGTTCGCCTTCTACGACGCGGCCCGCTCCCCGGATCTGGCCCTGGCGATCGTCACCGCCGACACCCGTACGTACGCCAACCTGCTGCTGACCATCGGCGTGCGCGCCGACACGGGCTCCCGCTGACCCCGCTCGTCGGGAGAGGGGGTGGGGTGGCGCGACGGGTGCCGGTCCCGGTTCGTCGTCCGCACATGCGGCCTCCGCGTCGGGCCGGCATTGATCGAACCTGTGCGCGATGTCTCGGCTGTGGCAATTCTGGGACATATCCCGCGAGGGAACGCGGGCAGGAATGGCGGCGACCATGGTTCCCGCGGAGAGCAGCCGCGGGCCATCGAAGACCAGGTTGCCCCGGCGCGTCGCGCACCCGGCAGGGAGCACGGGAGGACGGGGCGGCCGCAGGGCAAGGGGCGTGTCAGTTGCGTATCGACCAGAGGATCACCGTTGTTCTCGCCGCCGCCGTGCTGGCGGCCGGCGCCGGTGCGGGAGCTGTTCAGGCGTCGCAGGCGACGGCCGGCGGCAGTGCTCCCTCGGCCTGCCGGCCGGCCAACCATGCGGCGACGATCACCCAGGCGGACAGCACCGCCGGGCACAGCCACTACCGCGTCACCCTGACAGCGCCGCGTGGGTACGAGCCCTGCGAACTGGCGGGTTCGCCCACCGGCGCGCGGTTCCTGAACCACGGCGCGGACAGCGGAGTCACCCCCCGCAGCTACGGCGGCCAGGAGACCGCGGTGACCTTCGGTCCGGGGCATCCGGTGCACTTCGACATCCAGGTGCCGAGCGGTGGCCGAGGCCTGCCCGCCGACGAGGTGGCGTTCACGCTCCAGGCTCCCGGTGGTGAGATCCCCGGTACCTCCTTCGCCGAAGGAGCGTTCAGGGTGGCCGACGGCACCCTCGTCGGCCCGGTCCAGCAGGGCGCCTGACCGACTCCCGTGACCCGGTGGCGTTCCGACGGCCCTGCGCCGCGGGACGCCACCCGGGCCGACATCAACTCCGCCTACCGGGCGAGGCAGGCCGGTGGCAGGCGAGAGGTCGACCTGCATCGCGGTGCGCTGCGCTGACCGACGAGGCGCTCGACGAACTACGCGGACACATCGAACGCCTCGCCGCCACGTTCGGCGACCGCGACGCACCGGGGACCTGGACGCGGGTGGTCATCTCGCTCGTCGACCTGCAGGACCGCCCTGCCTCCGACACCACGGCTCTGCCCGAGGAGACGTCATGAAGGAACCCGAAGGACACTTACCCGGTCTGCCGACACGCGCCTCGGACGCCGAACGCGACCGGGCCGAGGAACGGCTGAAACACCACTACGCGGTCGGCCGGCTGACCCTGACCGAACTCGAAGAGCGCGTGGGCGCGGCCTACGGAGCCCGTACGCGCGAGCAACTCCAGTCTCTCCTGGCAGACTTGCCCGCCGAGGTTGCGGAGTCCACCCGGTCCGCACCGGTGATCGACTCCCGCCTGTTGATCATCCTGCTCTGCTGCTCACCACCGGCGGCGCTCGTCTACTGGATCGCCTTCCGGCTCAGGGAACGGCGACGAGGGGCCCTGGCGCGGGCCCCGGAAAGCGGAGACGGCGCCGGACCTCCGGGCGAGGCGCGGCACGATCCGCCTCCTCTGCCAACGACTTGACGTTCCGGGGGAGTCCCGCCGAACGCAAGGGACGAGCAGCGGCATCCGATGCGGGATGATCACCGTATGAATGAGATTGTCCTGATGTCGGATCCGGCCGTCACCGCCATACCCGTCGCGGAGTGCGGGGAGCCTCTTGTGGACGTCCGCGAGGACGGCCGTTTGCTCGTCGACACTCGCAAGCAGGATCCGGCGGACGCCTTCGCGCATCTGCGGGAGGGCGTGCTGGAGCGGCTGCTGGAAGCCCAGGCGCTGCTGCTCCCGCACGGCCTGCGCCTGCTGTTCGTCGAGGGCTACCGGCCTCCCTCGCTCCAGCGCGCGTACTTCGATGAGTACGCGGGCCAGTTGCGGGCCGCCCACCCCGGTTGGTCGGCCGAGCGGATCCACTCGGCGGCCAGCCGGTACGTCTCCCCGCCCGACATCGCCCCGCACAGCGCCGGAGCCGCCGTCGACCTCACCCTGGCGGACCCCGAGGGCCGCGAGCTCGACCTGGGCACCCGTATGAACGCGGACCCCGAGGAGAGCGACGGCGCCTGCTACACCCATGCCACCAACGTCGGGGCCGAGGCCCGCGCCAACCGGGAACTACTGGGCTCCGTGCTCACCTCCGCGGGACTGGTGAACTACCCCACCGAGTGGTGGCACTGGTCCTTCGGCGACCGGTACTGGGCTCTGACCTCGGGGGAGGCCGCAGCGCTCTACGGCCCGAAGGAGTCGGCTGAGGAGGCCTGAACGGCCCCGGGCCGGCGCGCCCCGTCGCCTCCACGAGCCGGTGTCCCCGCTCGGGCGTACCGCGTAGCCGGCCCGGAGGCTGAGGGTGGTCGCCCCACCGACACCAGGGCCATCCCCGTACGGGCGGAGAGTCCGTCGTTTCCGGTGCGGACCGGGGCCGGGGCGGTCAGGTCGGTGCGGAAGCCGGCCGGATCGGCCCCGGTGGTGGGATGCCCCGTCCCGGTCCAGGTCTTCACCGGACGGGTGCCGTCGTTGCCGGCCACGTCGAGACGGTAAGAACGAGGCTTCTGCTGACGTTGGTCGCCACGCGGCCCACCATGCCCCGGCCGATCAGGTGGGCCGGACTCCCGGGGGCGACGAGGGTGTGCCGGGTCGGGGGGGAGCCCTACGCCGGAGCCCGTCACGGTCCCCGCCGGGGTGCGTCAGTGGCGGACCGGGGAGAGCTGGACGTAGTCGAGGTTCCAGTTCTGGTAGGCGTCGGCGGGGAGGCTGATCCGCAGGACGTGGTGCCCGGCGGTGAGCCGCTGCTCGACCCCGCCGGCCTGGAGCACCTCCTTGTTGTGGCTGGTGGTGTTGCGTACGGACACCCGTGCGCTCTCCGCGCCGCCGTCGAAGGAGACGGTGTACATACCCGCCGGGGAGTACGGCGAGGACACCCGTGCGGCGAGCGCGTACGTCCCGGTGCGCGGAACGTCCACGTCGTACGTCAGCCACTCGCCGCCGCGCATCCAGCTGACCCGGACAGCGCCATCGGCGTCGCTGACGTCGACGCCCTCGCCCGGCCGCATACCCAGTCCGCCTGCGTTCGAGGTGTCGTTGTCGTGGTAACCGGTGCCCTCACCGGGAAGGAAGTCCTCCGCCTGCACGCGTACGTCGCCGCGCGGCAGCGGGTCGCCCTCCCCGGTACGCAGCCAGGATTCGACCTTCGCCACGTCGTCCGTCTGGAAGACGGAGGTGTGGAAACCGCGCACCAGCGCCTCCCACCCCCGCAGCGGGTCGATCAGCGAGGCCTCGTCGGTCATGTGGTCGGACAGGCCGTTCCACATGGTGTTGCTCCAGACCCGGCTGTGCTCCGCCAGGGCGTCGAGGAACGGTCTGCGGGCCACGGCGTCCTGGGCGCTGTCGAAGTTGACCTCGTACGCCACCGGTTGGTTGTCGCCGAACCGGTCGGCATCGCCGATGTTCGCATCGCTGATCATGTGCATGTAGACGGCGCCGTGGTGGGCCGCGAGGAAGTCCTGGACCTCGGAGACGGGGGCGTCGCTCTTGAAGAGACCGTTACGGACCGTGCCGGTACGGGCGAGGACGTCCCAGACCACCTCCCGGCTCGACCAGCCCTTGTCCAGGTTGACCAGCCCCCGGTCCTTGGCGAGCTCCATCGCCTCCTCCAGCGTCGGCACCCGCTCCTCGGTCACGGCGGCCTGGGCGCCTCCCAGCCCCTCCTTGAGGCGGAGCCGTCCGATCTGGGCGAGCGTCAGGTCGGCCACCGCGCCGACCCCGTTCGTGGTGCGGTCGACCGTGGTGTCGTGCATCAGCACGGGAACGCCGTCCTTGGTCAACCGGACGTCGGTCTCCACGAGTTCCGCACCACGGCCGAAGGCCGCCCGGAAGGCGGGCAGCGAGTTCTCGGGGGCGTCGCGCCACTGGCCCCGGTGCGCCGCGGTGAGGATCTTCGCGTCGGAACCGTGGTCCAGCAGATCGCGGTACGCGCGCGTCGCCGCGTTCCCTCGGGAACTGCCGGAGCCTCCGAAGGCATACGCCGAGGAGTTCCCGCCCCGGTCGGCGTCGGGCCCGGCATCACCCGGCAGGCGGTCGGCGGCGAGCGCGGCACCGGCCGCGATCAGTACGAGGGAGAGGGCGATGGCGGCGGAGCGGTTCACAAGCGATCTCTTCATGGTTCGGACAGTAGGAAGGCCGCGAACAGAACCGGCGGACACGGACCGACCCGCCGATGTCCGAGGGCTGAACGATCCGCGAAGCCGGCCGACCGCAAGGGACCGACCGTGCATGCCTCCTGCCCAGCCCCGGCCCCCCGCCGGGAAGCCCGGCCGGGCGTCATCGGCAGCAAACCCGGTGGTACACGGAGAGTGAACCCTGTGTGAAACCCGGGGTCAACTCGGGGTCGACACGGGGTCGACACGGGTCGACTCGAAGAGACAGGGCAGCACCTGACATGTCGGACGCGGCCCCACACCCCGTCCACCTCGACGCGCTGGTGAACGGCCTTGCGAGCAACCCCGCGCTGCCGCCCGGAGAGTTCCACCGCTTCCTCGGCCACCGGCGAGGACGCCGCGAGATTGCCGGGCGCCCCGACCTGACCGACGACCTGGCCGACGCGATCGTCGCCGTCGGCGATGTACGGCTCACCCGCGCGCTCGCCCGCAACCGGGCTCTCCCGCACGCGTACCGGACGACGCTCGGCGGGCATCCGGACCCGTGGATCCGGTTGGCCGTCGCGGTCGCCGTGGCGGACGCCCCGCGAGAACCGTTCGAGCGACTGCTCGTCGATTCCGACCCCGAGGTGCGCGAGCGGGGCGCACAGACCAGGAAGTACGGCGGGAGCTCGCGGCACATCCCGAACTCCCCTCGTCGGTTCGTGACCTCCTCGCCGAGGACCCCAGCCCGCTCGTGCGGGGTCGCGTCTTCGCCCGGCCCCGCGTGACCCCGATCTTCCGGTCGGACTCCTCCGCGCCCTCGCGGCCGACTCCGATCCGAGGGTGCGCCGAACGGTCGCTGCCCACACCGGAGTTCCGCTCGCCGACCTGACACGCCTGCCGGCCGATCCGTCGGAGCATGTCGCGCCCGCGGCGGCCGGCAACCCCGGCCGTCCGCCCGGGGAGACGCACCGGCTTCTCACCCTCGCCGGCCTGTGACACCGGCGCCCCGCACGCCACACCCCGACCTCCTCGACCCGCCGGACGCCTGCTTCTACTCGCCCGCCACGGCGGTGGTCGTGAACCGGTCGCCGCAGACGAGGGGTTGGGCGGTCCGCAGGGTGAGCGCCCGGGTGGAGCCCGGCGGGTACACCTTGAGGTAGTCGGGACGGCTCCAGCACGGGGCGTCGGACACGCCCTCGTTGGTGGTGTGGAGGGTGACCTCGGCCTTACCGCCGGGGCCGATCGCCGTTCGCGTACCGGCCGTTCCCTCGTGCGTGGCCGGCACGCCGACCGCACTGCCGTCGCGGCGGATCAGCGAGACACCGGGGTAGCCCGTCAACGTGCAGGCCTCCTTGGAGGTGTTCGTGAACGTGAGCCGGTAGTAGACCTGGCCGGCACCGGCGTCGGCGGGGGACAGGCTCATGGTCAGCGTCTCGGCGGCGCACCGCTGGGAGGCACTCGCCCCACCGGCTCCGGAAGCGGTGGAAGCGGCCGGAGACGCGGAAGGCTCCGACGGTCCGGAGGGGGCGGGGTCGGTGGCCGAAGCCGAGGGGCTGCCCGCCGTGGATTCGGCGGAGTCACCGGGCGCCTCGGACGTGGCGCCCCCCGCCAGGGAACTGCTCGCGCCGGCCGGTTCGGACGACGTGGAGTTGCTGCCACTGCAACCGGCAGCGGCGAGGGCGAACGAGACCGCCAGGACCGGGACGACGCCGAACCGACGCAATCCGCCGGCACGAGGCGTACGCCTGCCGGGCCTCGGAGCGGGGGAGCGGACGACTGACGTCCCGGGCCTCGGAGCGGGGGAGCGGACGACTGACGGTGCGGGGGTGCGCGGAAGAGAATCCATGTCTGTCGCCTGCTCGGTCCCGCGCCTTTCGAACCCCGCCGTCGCGGAACAAGCCCGAAATCGGGACCGGGACGGGAAGGAACCACGAGAGCCGTACGGGGACGGACCGGGGTGGCCGCTACGTAGGGAGACGTACGGGACCGAGGCCTGTCAGGGCCGGTCCGGCACGGGCGCCGGTGGCTTCGAATCGCGCCTCGCGCCCGGTCCTGGGACCATGGAGCGGTCGGAAAACCAGCTTCCCGACGGTCCCGATCCTGCTGGAGGTAGCCATGTCCTCGAAGCGTCGACGCAAGAAGAAGGCTCGTCGCAGGCATCCCGCGAACCACGGCAAGAAGCCTCAGACCTGACCAACCGTCCCGCGTCTCCCCCACGCTGCCCGCGCCCTGCTCTGCTCGTGCGGGGCACGATCCGCGCGACCCGCCGGGACCGTGGAACAAGCTCCTGACCTGCCTGACCGGCCTGACCTGCCACGACCAGGGTTCGGCCCCGCCGCGCAACGCGGCGGGGCCGAACCCGTGGCGGTGGGCCGCGCCCGGTGAGACCCGTCAGGCGCGATCCGTGTCCTGCTCCGCCGATGCCGGTGCGTCGGACCGCTGCGGCGGGAGAGCCGGGTCGACGCCGACGGGATCAGCCTCCGCCCGCGAGGCCCCCCAGTACCGGCCCCTGCCCCTGATCACGAGCGTCACCGCCGCGGTGAGCGCGAGGGCGGTTGCCGCGAGGAGTTGTACGCGGTGGTCGAAGACGGTGACCATGAACGTGCCCAGCAGGAGGGCCGGTCCGGTGGGCCCGAAGACCAGTGTCCCGGCGGTACCGGCGACCCTGCCGACCAGCGCGCCCGGGGTCTCCTTCTGGACCGACGTCATGGCGCTGATGAGAGGCAAGGGCAGACCCAGACCGACCAGCAGGCCGCCCGCCAGGACCAGCGGGAGGAAGCCGGTCGCCCGCGCCGGGACCCCGACGGCGAAGAGCACGAGTCCCAGGGCCGCCACCGTACGGGAGGGCGTTCGGCGCAACAGGGGACCGGCTGCCAGTCCGCCCGCGACCGACCCGAGCCCCTGGACCGCGGCGAGCACACCCACGAAGGCGGCGGGCCGGTGCAGGCCGTGGTCGACGAGGGCGTAGTTGGCGGAACTGCTCAGGCTGGAGGCGGCCATGGCGCAGCCGCCCGCGACCACCAGGGGGCGCAGAGCGGGGTGGTGCCACAGGTGGCGCACCCCGTCCGCGGTCTCCCGGGCCCAGTGCGCCGGACGCCATCCGGCGCTCCCGGTTTTCACGGGTGAGGGTTCGTCGACCCGGATCAGGGCGAACGCGGCTGCGCCCAGCAGAAAGGTGAGCGCGTCCAGCAGAGCGGCGGTCGGCCCGCCCACCAGGACGAAGAGGCTCGCGCCGGCCAGCGGGCCGATGAGGCTGGTGGTCTCCACCGTCGTTCTGACCAGTCCGTTGAAGTCGCCCCGCAGCTCGGGCGGTACCGCAGAGGCGATCAGCGCCGCCTCCGCCGCGTCCACCAGCACACTGCCCACGCCCACCAGCGCCAGCACGGTGAACAGCAACCAGACGTCCTGCGGGGCACGCACGGCGAGAGGCGCGGTCATCACGACGGCCAACGTGAGGCAGGTGGCGATCAGGAGGGGGCGGCGGCGCACCCGGTCGGCCAGGGTGCCGATGAGCGGCCCGGCCATGGCCGGGGCCCAGGCGCAGAAGGTGACGAGGGCGGCGAGAGCGTCGGAACCGGTCAGTTCCTTCACCCAGACGCCGGCGGCCAGGGACATGACGGAGTCGCCGAACCCGGAGACGAGCACTCCCGCCAGATAGATGCGGGCGTTGCGGTCCTTCAGCACCCCGGCCGGGCCCCAGCCCATGAATGACGCCCCCTCCACGAATCCGCGACGACATGCGGCACCCTACTTCCCCACGTTCAGAGGGAGTTGGACAACGCGGCGTCGACAGGTCCGCCCCACCGGGCGGTGCGGGGCGCTCCGCGTGGCCGGCCGCCCTCAGCCGACCAGTCGCAGAGAAGCCGGGGAGATGCCGAGCCGCACGGCCTGGCCCCAGGTCAGTTCCAGCGCGTCGGACTCCATCCCGTCGCCGAACACCACCATCCGGTCCGACTCCACCGTCAGCCGCAGGCCCTGGCCACGCCCCAGCTCCCCGGCGACCAGCGACGTTCCCGTCACCGGCGACGGCCAGGCCTCCCGGACGAACCAGAGCAGGCGGGGGTCCGACGGGGCGGGCAGCCGCAGGGTGCTGCCGCGTTCCTGCCAGAGGGAGCGGAGCCAACCGGTGGCGCCGGTGCCCGTGCCGACCAGCACGCCCGAGGACGCCTGCGCCTCACCGGCAGCGGAAGGAGCGGCGGCAGCGGAAGGAGCGGCGGCCCCGGAAGGAGCGGCGGCCCCGGTGTCCGGGCCGATCCGGTAACGGGCGGTCTGGTGGCCCGGGGGTCCGAGGTAGATCTCGTTGAGGGCCACCAGCCGTTCGCCGTCGTCCGCGACCGCCTCCACCATCGTCAGCTCGTCCGCACGGCCGCCGGCCCCGGGCGCGGTCGCCGCGCGGAGCAGCGCTCCGGTGTCGCGTACGCGGTGGCGCACGAGGACCCCGGGATTGCGCCCGGGTTCGGTGTCGATGCCGATCACCGGCTGGCCGGCGAGGTACTTCGCCGCGTTGGCCACCAGTCCGTCCTGGCCGACCACGATCACCACGTCCTCCGGCCCGAAGAGGAAGCGGTCCAGGTCGGCGCGTTCCACCCGGGAGCGCCGCCAGGTGAGCGGCACGGCGGACGCCACGTCGGCCAGCGCGCGCAGCGTCCGGTGGTGGCGGGCCGCCACCTCGTCCAGGGAGCGGCCGCGGGTGGAGAGGAAGAACGCCGCCTGGCCGTGCGTACCGTGCCGGGCGAGCAACTCCTCGTACTCCGTGGTCCGGTGCACGAGGACGGCACGGGGGGCGAGGCTCACGCCGGTGTCCCGCCGCCGGGGCGGCCGAGACGGGCGAGCAGCCCGGTCAGCACGTCGGGGGAGAGGGTGAGGCTGTCGATGTGCGGCAGGTTCTCGGCCAGCCTGGTCGCCGCGAGGGCGTGCAGCGTGGCCGCGTCGACCTCGCCGTGGACGCGCAGCCAGGCCGCCTGCGCGTCGGCCCGGGCCGCGCCCGTCTCCCGTACGGACTCCGCTTCCGCCTTGGCCAGCCGCACCGCGCGGGACGCCTCGGCGCGGGCCCGTACGTCGTCGGCCGCGGCCTTCTCCTCGGCCTCGCGGCGGGCGTTGGTGCCGCGCTGGTCGACCAGCTGCTCCTCCCGGCGGGCGAGTTCGATCTGGCTGGCCAGCTCGTTCTCGGCGATGGCGCGTTCCCGCTCGACCGCGACCGCGCGGCGTTCGTAGGTGGCCCGGTCGGCCTCCTGCTGGATCTGTTCGCGGGCGGGCGTGCGCAGGGCGCGTTCCACCTCCGCCTCGGGGCGGATGGCCACGACCCGGGTCGCCACCACGTCGATCCCCGTCGCGGGCAGCCGGGGTTCGGCGGCGAGACCGGCCGAGACCCGCTCGCGCACCAGGGCCACCCCGTCGACGAGGGCGGTGGCGAGGGGGATGCGGGCCAGCGCGTCCAGGGTGTGCTGTTGTGCGGTCTCGGTCAGGAGGGTCGCGATCTGGTCGAGAGGGGAGCCGCGCCACACTCCGGTGTCCGGGTCCACCGAGAAGTCCAGACGGGCCGCCGCCAGCGCGGGGTCGCTGACCCGGTAGGTGACGGTGGCCTGCACGGTCACGTCCTGGAAGTCGGCGGTACGGGCGTGGAACGCCATCGCCAGTTCCCGGTCGTCCACCGGTACCTCGGAGAGCGCGGCGCTCAGCGAGCGGTACCAGAAGCTCAGCCCGGGGCCGTCGTGGGTGAGTGTGCCGCGCTTGTGGTGGCGGATGTGGGCGGTGGGCGCGGAGCGCAGGTGGCGCCAGCCGAAGCGCCGGGTGATGTCGGCCATGAGCACGACCCCTTCCATTTTTCGTCAGGGTGACGACAACGGAGACGATAAGGGGGCGCGGGGATATCGTCAAGGGGACGAAAACGGGAGGGGGGCGCGGTCGGAATGTTCCGGGTACGCGAACGGCCGGCGTCTTCGGTGGAAGTCGCCGGCCGTCGGGGTGCGCCGCCCCCGTCCCCACGGTGCGACGCGAGCGGGCCGTTCCCTCCGCTGGGATGGACGGCCCACGATCGGGTCAGGGCTCGTCGGGAGGCGTCTCCAGTCCGAGCCCGGGCAGGATGGCCTTCTGGGTGAACCGCACGAGGTACTCCGCGTCCGCGTGCCGGCAGTCGAGCAGCGGTCTCACGCGGACCATGCCGAACAGCTGGGCCGCGACGTACTCGGCGGTCGCGCAGTCGGGAGCGATCTCGCCGCGCTCGCGGCCCCTGCGGACCATGGCCTCGATCGCCGCGATCTCCGGAAGTACAAGGGACTCGCGCATCGCGCAGAGAAGCTCCGGACTCTGCAGGGCGGCGTGGCTCAGGGCGTGCACCAGGGTGGTGTCCAGGCCGGAGCGTTCGCCGATCGCCCGCGCCGCGGCCAGCAGGTCGCTCGCCAGGGAGCCGGTGTCGATGTGGGCGAGCGATCCGCGCCGGGTGCTGTGGAGTGCCGCGACGACCAGCTCGGGCTTCGACCCCCACTGGCGGTAGAGCGTCGACTTGCCGCAGCGGGTCCGCGCCGCGACGCCCTCCATGGTGAGGGATTCGTACCCGCTCTCGCGGAGCAGCTCCAGCACCGCCGCGTACAGCTCCTGGGCCCGCTCCGGTGTGATTTTCGACCTAGGTGACCGGGGTGAGGGTGCTGCCGTCTCCGCTGTCCCAGGGGTCGGATTTTCCCGTTTGCCCTGCTTGTCGTGCGTTTCCTGCACGGAGTCCCGGGTCGGCACGGTTCGTTCCTCCTGGGGCTCGGCAGTACAACGCTTCGATACGCCAGTGTACCGATACGTTTGCGTATCGGTACACTGGCGTATCGATCGGGTGTGGACCGGACCACGCCCAGGCACCACCGCAACGTCAGTGAAGGGGCACGGGTGATGTACGCCCGCAGAACGCCTGTGGAACGGGAGCCGGAAGCGTCGGCCCGCCCGCCCCTCGTCCGCGAACTCCTGCTCGTCGTCGGGCTCTTCCTCGTCTACAAGCTCGGCCGCCAGGCGGCCAACGGCCATGTGGACGAGGCCTTCCGCAACGCCGGACACGTCTGGAACTTCGAGCGGGCGCTCGGCCTGCCCGGAGAGGGGGACGTCCAGGGGGTCCTGCTGCACAGCGAAACCCTGATCCACCTCGCGAACACCTACTACGCGATGGTCCACTTCCCGGCCACCGTGCTGTTCCTGGTCTGGCTGTACTGGCGCCACCCCCATCACTACGTCTGGTCCCGCCGGATACTCGCGGCGCTCACCGGCGCCGCCCTCGCGCTCCACCTCCTCTTCCCGCTGGCGCCGCCGCGCATGCTGGCCGCCGCGGGACTGGTCGACACCGGCCAGGTGTACGGGCCCACGGTCTACGGCGCCACGCCCACCACCGACACCATGGCCAACCAGTTCGCCGCGATGCCGTCGCTGCACTTCGGCTGGGCCCTCATGGTCGCCGTCGGAGTCGTCGCCGCGGGCCGCTCCAGGTGGCGCTGGCTGTGGCTGGCACACCCGCTCATCACCCTGCTGGTGATCGTCGGCACCGCCAACCACTACTGGCTCGACTCCCTCGTCGTCTCGGCCCTCCTCGCCCTCGCGCTGGCCGCGATCCCGCTGCGCCTGCCCTTCCGGGCGGTACGGCTCCGAGGCCCCTGGCCCCCCGTCACCGCGGCCGGATTCGCCGCCCCCGCCGCGAGCCCCGGGGCCCGTGCCGCTGGCGCCCCCGCCCGCATCCCCGTCTCCGCCGGAACCGCCGCGTACGGCCGAAGCCCCGCGTACTCCGGTGGCACGTCCGCCCCGCAGCGGACCCTCACCGCACCCGGAGCCGGACGGTGAACGCCACGCTGGTCGCCATCCTCTTCTGCCTCGTCTCCGCCGTGGCCTACGCGGCCGCGGCCGTGGCCCAGTCCCGGCTCGCCGGACGCACCGAACCCGGCACCGGCGGACTCCGGCTGCTCGGACGCGGCGCCTGGTGGGCGTCGGTCGGGCTCAACGCCACCGGGGCCCTGCTGCACGTCGCCGCCCTGAAGTACGGGCCGCTCACCCTGGTCCAGCCCCTCGGCGCGCTCACCCTGGTGGCCGCCGTACCGCTCGGCGCCCGCACCGCGGGCCGCAAGGTGAGCGGCAGCGAGTGGCGGGGCACGGTCCTCACCCTCGTCGGACTGGCGGCGCTGTTGACGGCGGCGGGCGGTGCCGCCCCGCACGAGACCCTCGGCCTCGGGGAAGCCATCGGCGTCGGGGCGGTCACGCTGGCCGTGGTGTCCGGCCTCGGCCGGCCCGGAGCCCGCCCCGGCCTGCGCCACGCGGCCGCCTCCGGGATCACCTCCGGAGTCGCCTCCGCCTTGACCCAGACCCTGACGGTCGCCCTCACCGCCCACTCCTCGGGCGCCCTGCTGAGCCCGCGCACCGTGGTCGTGGCCCTGCTGGTCGCCGCCTTCTCCATGGGCGGGCTGCTCTTCTCCCAGACCGCGTACCGCGACGGTCTGGGCGCACCGCTCGCCGTACTGACCCTGGCCAACCCGGTGGCCGCCGCCGTGATCGGGATGGTCCTGCTCGGCGAGCGCCTCCAGGGCGGCCCCCTCAGCCTGATCCCGGCCGTCGCGGGCATCGCGCTCTCGGCGTGTGGGGTGATTCTGCTCAGCAAGGCGCAGACCGAGGTGCAGTCGGAGACAGAGAGCGAGGTGCAGTCCGAGACACGGACCGGGGCCGGGGAACCGGTGCATCCCGCATCCCCGTCCGTGCCGACGCCCGCGGCGCACGCGGACGCCCACCCCCCGCACGCACCGGTGCCTGTCCCCGCTCCCGTCACCGTGCCGGGCCGGCACCCTGCCTCCGCGGTCCCCGCCGCCCCGGGCATCCGCCGGAGAGGCGGAGTCTGGCGGCGCACGGTCATCGGGAGCCCCAGGACCCTGGAGCGACCGGCGGCCGAGAGCGCCGAACCGGCTGCCGCCGGAGGCTGACCGCACCGGCCCGCCCGGGCCGTCGCTCCTCGGACGTCTCCGGCCCGGGCCGAGCCACGGCGCTCAGGTGCTGGTCATGACCGCGTGGTGGGCCAGGAGACGCTCGGCGGTCAGTTCGCGCGGGTAGACGGCGACTTTGCCGATGGCGCCCAGGAAGAAGGACCTCAGGCTCGCCGTACCGATGCGCATGGGGGACGGGGTGTCGCCCGGCACGATCGAGTAATCGGCGAGCGCGTCCTGGTCGCGCAGCCTTCCGTCGCGGTAGATCTTCGTGTAACCGGTCGGGTAGGACGGTCCGGCAGGACCGGTGTTGATCACCAGGGCGTAGTGGATCCACTCCCCGGGATACAGGGTGTCCTGGAAGTAGGAACCGGCGCCGAGGCCCCCCGCGGGATTGAAGGCGTATCCGGAGACGCGGTTGGCCCGGCCCTCGGTGTTGTCGGCGCTGTAGATGCGCGCCGCCCACTCGGCCTGGTTGACCGTGGCGTAGGTGAGCTTCCCCATCCAGTGCACGTATCCGGTGCCTTCGCTCGCCGGGAACGTGAGGGTGTCGGGGCGGAACCAGGCTTCCACCGTCAGCGCCCCGGTCGTCGACACGGACAGGGAGCGGTCGTCGGGGACTTCGACGTACTGGTCGGGGGTCCCGTCGAAGAGGGTGGCGCTGTCGCCGTTGGGCAGATGGCTGTGGGACGGCGAGCCGTGGAACACGGCGCGCGGGCCGCCCGGAGACAGCTCCGTGCCGGCGCCGCCCAGCCGGAGGTAGAGGACCGGGTTCTCGGCTTCGATCAGTTCGTCGTACGCGCTCACACGCCCCAGGTTAGGACGGTCCTCGTCACCTGCGGGAGGGCGTGAACGCCGGTCCGGGCGGCGCCGCCCGGACCACGCACGCGGGCGCGCGGGCAGGGGCGCGCACGGCGGACCTGAGCGGATGCCGCCCTACACGGCCCCGCCGGGTCCCACGGCCCCGTCAGGTCCGTCGAGCCCTTCGATCGCCCCGGTCAGCCAGGTGATCCAGAAGCTTTCCAGGTCGATGCCGCCGCGCAGCACGAGGTGACGGAGCCGGTCGCCATGGCCGGCCCTCCGCTCCGGCGGGAAGTCCCGCTTCTCGATCTCCACGTACTCCGCCAGCTGCCGCCGGTGCAGCTCCAGGTGGCGGCGGAGCTCCTCGCCGAGCCCGGGTGCCCCGACGACCGCCGCCGCCCGCATCCGCAGCAGCAGCGGGTCGCGGACCGGCTTCGGGTCCTCGGGGAGCGCCACCCAGGCCGCCAGCTCCTCGCGGCCCGCCTGCAGCACCTCGTACTCCTTCTTGCTGCCCCTCGCCGGCTGACCGGGCAGCAGGGCCCTGATCCGCCCGGCCTGCTCCAGCCTGCCCAGCTCGCGGTAGATCTGCTGGTGCGTCGACGACCAGAAGTAGCCGATCGACCGGTCGAACCGACGGGTCAGTTCGAGCCCGGACGACGGCTTCTCCAGCAGAGCGGTGAGGATCGCGTGCGGCAGTGACATGGGGGCATCCTACGAACGCGGGCGGGGGCGGACCGGGCTCAGAGCGTGGCGGCCAGCTCCGTGCCCTGGCGGACGGCCCGCTTGGCGTCGAGTTCGGCCGCCACGTCGGCGCCGCCGATCAGATGCACCGGCCGGCCCGCCGCGCGCAGCTCCTCGTACAGCTCCCGGCGCGGTTCCTGGCCCGCGCAGAGCACGACCGTGTCGACCGGCAGCACGTGCTGCTCGCCGTCCACCGTCAGGTGCAGCCCGGCATCGTCGATCCGGTCGTAGGAGGCGCCCGCGATCATGGTGACGCCCCGGTGGCGGAGCTCGGTGCGGTGGATCCACCCCGTGGTCCTGCCCAGCCCCGCACCGACCTTCGTCGCCTTGCGCTGGATCAGGTGGACCGTGCGCGGCGGCCGCGGGCGCTCCGGCAGACGGAGCCCGCCACGGTGCGCGTAGGTGGTGTCCACGCCCCAGCTGCGCAGGAAGGTCTCGGGGTCCTGGCTCGTACCCTCCCCGGAGTCGGTGAGGAACGCGGCGACGTCGAAGCCGATGCCGCCCGCCCCGACGACCGCGACACGGTCGCCGACCGGCGCCTTGTCGCGCAGTACGTCCAGGTAGCCGACCACGCTGGGGTGACCGGCCCCCTCGATGGGCGGGACGCGCGGCTCGACACCGGTCGCGAGCACCACTTCGTCGTACCCGTCGAGGGTGCCCGCCCCGGCGCGGGTGGAGAGCCGTACGTCCACCTCCAGCTCGCGCAGCCGGGTACGGAAGTAGCGCAGGGTCTCGTCGAACTCCTCCTTGCCGGGCACCTGGCGTGCCACGTTGAGCTGGCCGCCGATCTCGTCGGCCGCGTCGAAGAGGGTGACCGCGTGGCCGCGTTCGGCCGCCGTGACCGCGTAGGCGAGCCCCGCCGGTCCCGCGCCGACGACCGCGACGCTCTTGCGGGTCCGGGTGGGGGAGAGGACCAGCTCGGTCTCGTGGCAGGCCCGGGGGTTGACCAGGCAGGACGTGATCTTGAGGCTGAACACGTGGTCCAGGCAGGCCTGGTTGCAGCCGATGCAGGTGTTGATGGCGTCGGAGCGGCCGGCCGCGGCCTTCGCCACGAACTCCGGGTCGGCGAGAAAGGGCCGGGCCATCGACACCATGTCCGCACGGCCCGAGGCGAGGATCCCTTCGGCGACCTCGGGGGTGTTGACCCGGTTGCTCGTCACCAGCGGTACGGAGACCGCGCCGCGCACCTTCTCGGTCACCCAGGTGAACGCGCCGCGCGGCACCGAGGTCGCGATGGTGGGGATGCGGGCCTCGTGCCAGCCGATACCTGTGTTGATGATGGTCGCGCCGGCCGCCTCGACCGCGCGGGCGAGGCGCACGACCTCCTCCAGTGTCGAGCCGTCCGGCACCAGGTCGAGCATGGAGAGCCGGTAGATCAGGATGAAGTCGTCGCCGACGGCCTCGCGCACCCGGCGCACGATCTCGACCGGGAAGCGCATGCGGTTCTCGTACGAGCCGCCCCAGCGGTCGGCGCGGTGGTTGGTCTCCGCCACGACGAACTCGTTGATGAGGTAGCCCTCGGAGCCCATGATCTCGACCCCGTCGTAGCCGGCCCGCCGGGCGAGGACGGCGGTGCGGACGAACTCCTCGATCGTCTCCTCGACCTCCTCGTCCGTCAGCGCGTGCGGGGTGAAGCCGCTGATGGGAGCCTTGAGCGCGCTCGGCGCGACCAGGCCGGGGTGGTGCGCGTACCGGCCGAAGTGCAGGATCTGCAGCGCGATCCGGCCGCCCGCCGCGTGCACCGCCGAGGTGATCCGGGTGTGCTCCTCGGCCTCCGCCTGCGTGGTCAGCTTGGCGCCGCCGGGCGCGGAGCAGCCGCGTTCGCTGGGCGCGATGCCGCCGGTGACGATGAGGCCCACGCCGCCGCGGGCGCGCTCGGCGTAGAACGCCGCCATCCGCTCGAAGCCGTTCTCGGCCTCCTCGAGACCGGTGTGCATCGACCCCATGACCACCCGGTTGGGAAGTGTGGTGAATCCGAGGTCCAGCGGGCTCAGCAGCGTGGGGTAGTGGCTCATGGGGTCTCCTCGCGCGGTGTCTTCCCGCCAGTTCTAGAGGACCGGAACGACTTTGTGCAACAAGTTGCACAATGACGTACGTCGCATTCGGGCGCCACCTCGGCGACGCGGGAGGCGCCCCCGAGGCATCACGGGCAGAACCCCGGGGCGCCCCCCGTACGGCCTAACCGGCCGCGCCCTCGCGACGGTGCCGGGCGACAGTGGAGGCGTACCCCGTCCTCCTCGTCCCCGGGAGCTTCCATGGCCTGCCTCAACCGGCGTGACCTCGGCCTGCTCGTCCTGCGCGCCGGTACCGGCGCCGTCCTCGCCGCCCATGGCTCCCAGAAGCTGCTGGGCTGGTTCGGCGGCGGCGGGGTCGAGGGCACCACCGCCGCCATGGAGGCCATGGGCTTCCATCCTCCCAAGCACAGCGCCGTCGCCGCCGGGCTCGGCGAGGCGGGAGGCGGCGTGCTGCTCGCCCTCGGCCTCGCCACCCCGGCGGCCGGTGCCGCCGCCGCCGGGGCGATGGCCGGGGCGGTCGCGGTGCACGCCCCCGCCGGATTCTTCGCGCAGGGCGGCGGATACGAGTACCCGGCGTTCCTCGGGTTCACCGCCGCCGCGATCGGTATCACCGGCGCCGGACGCTACTCCCTGGACCACGCCACCGACCACGTGCTGGACAAGCCGTGGGTGGTCGCGCTGGCCTTCCTCGGCACCGCCGCGGCAGCCGCCGCCGTCGTCGGCAAGCGTGCGAAGGCGCAGACCGCCGCGGCTCAGGAGCCGGAAGCGGTCTGAAGCCCCGAGCCTGCCGGCCCCGGTTTTCGGGGCCCCTGGCATTGATCCGCCGTTCAGGGGCACCCGTCGGTCCATGACCAGTGCGACAGCGGAACGCGGACGAGACCGGGCCCGGAGTGCGGCCAACGGAAAAGCGGTCGAGACGGCCGCACGCGCCGGATTCGTCGCGCGAGGGGTGATCTACCTGCTGATCGGGGTGCTCGCCCTGCGCGTCGCCTTCTCCGGCGGCGGTGGAAAGCAGGCCGACCGGGGCGGCGCGCTCCAGGAAGTGGCCGAGCAGCCCCTGGGAGTGGCCCTTCTGTGGCTGCTCGGCATCGGCGTCGTCGGCATGGCGCTCTGGCGGCTCTCCGAGGCCCTGTTCGGCCAGGCAGGCCCCGACGGCCACAAGCCCACCAAGCGGATCGTCGCCGCGGGACGCTGCGTCTTCTACGCCTTCGTCGCCTACTCCGTGCTCTCGTACGCGGCCGGGGACAAGGGAAGCGGCAGCGGATCGAGCGACAAGAAGACCGACGACGTCACCGCCAAGGTCCTCGACTGGTCCGGCGGCCAGTGGATCGTGGGAACAGCCGGAGCCGTCGTCGTGGGCGTCGGCCTCTGGATGGCCTTCCGGGCGGTGACCCTGAAGTTCCGCAAGCACCTCGACATGTCCGGCAGCGGGGAGAAGACCCGCCGGGCCGTGGACGTGGTCGGCGTGTTCGGAGGTGCGGCCCGGGGCGTCGTCTTCGGCACGGCGGGCGGGTTCGCCATCGCCGCGGCCGTCCAGCACGAGCCCGGACAGGCCAAGGGCATGGACGACACCCTCCGCTCCTTCACCGACACCCCCGCCGGACCCTGGCTGCTCGCGCTCATCGCCCTCGGGCTGGCCGCTTTCGGCCTCTTCTCCTGGGCCAACGCCCGCTGGCGCAAGGTCTGACACCACCTCCCACCCACAGACACGGCCCTGCCGGGAACCCCACCCACCGGCGGGGCCGTCCCGCGTCCGGGGACCCGGGCCGTGTCCCAGCCCTCAGCGCAGGTCCCGTGCCTGCTTGAACCGGGCCAGCGAGTCCGCCAGACCGATCAGCGGAGCGGGGTAGTCCAGCCTCGCGCGCTCCGGCTCCGGGAGCTTCCACGGCTCGTGCACCGCCCCGCCCTCGACGCCGGCCAACTCCGGTACCCAGCGGCGTACGTACGTCCCGTCCGGGTCGTAACGGTGGCCCTGGCGCACGGGGTTGAGCACCCGGTTGGGGCGGCTGTCCGTCCCGGTGCCCGCCACCCACTGCCAGTTGAGCTGGTTGTTGGCGATGTCGCCGTCCACGAGCAGGTCCAGGAAGTGCCGTGCGCCGATCCGCCAGTCCACGTACAGCGTCTTCGCGAGGAAGCTCGCCACGAGCAGCCGGCCCCGGTTGTGCATCCAGCCCTCGTGGCGCAGTTGACGCATCGCGGCGTCCACGACCGGATAACCGGTGCGCCCCTGCCGCCATGCCTCGATCTCGTCCCCCGCCTCCTCCTCGTCCCGCCAGTCGTCGTGCTGCGTACGGTAGTTGTCGTGCGAGGCGGCCGGGCGGGCGGCGAGGACCTGGTGGTGGAAGTCGCGCCAGCACACCTGCCGTACGAACGCCTCGGCGCCCGCGCCGCCCGCACCGCGGGCCCGCGCCACCAGCTCCACGGGTGAGACGGTGCCGAAGTGCAGATGCGGCGAGAGCCGCGAGGTCGCGTCGCCCGCGAGGTCGTCGTGCATGTCCTCGTACGACCCGAGTCCTGATCTGCGCCACGCGGCGAACAGGGCCCGTCCCGCCTTCTCGCCGCCCTCCGCCAGTGCGGGCGAGACCCCCGGAACGCCGGCCCGGGACGGCAGTCCGCCGGAGCGCGCGGTGTCCGGCACCCGGACCGAGCGCGGCGGGGCCAGGGGATCCCGCAGGCGTTCCTGGGACCAGCGCCGGAAGTACGGGGTGAACACGGCGAAGTGGTCCGACCCGGAGCCGGTCGGCCGCACCGTCCCCGGGGCGACGGCGGTCACCACCGCGTCATGCACGTGCAACGTGACTCCCTGCGCATCCAGTTCCGCGCGCAGCCGTTCCTCGCGGGCGTGCGCGTACGCGCTGACCCCGCCGGACATGTGGACGTCCCTGGCCCCGGTCCCGGCGGCGACCCGGCGGACCTCCTCCGACACGTCCCCGGTACGGACCACGAGCCGCCCGCCCCGCTCGCGCAGCCCCGCGTCCAGGTCCCGCAGACAGTCGGCGAGGAAGGCCCGCCGGTTGGGCACGGCGAAGCCCGCCTCCTCCACGCGCCGGTCGAGGACGAAGAGCGGCACGATCTCGTCGCTGGCGGCCGACGCGGCCCGCAGCGGTGGATGGTCGTGCAGTCGCAGATCGGAGGTGAACAGGACGACCGAGACGGTCATGGCGCTACTCCTGGACGGTCGGAACCGGAACGGGGGCACGGGGAGCTTCTGGTGTGCGTCCGGTGCTTCCGCGCGGCGGTGCGGTCCGGATGCGCCGCCGCGCGGAAGCACGCGGTATCGCTTCGGCCGTCCGTGTCGTTCAGTTCTGTTCCCGAGGACGGGGACGGGGACGGGGACGCACCGACACGGTCTCCGCCCGGGACCGGACGGAGCCGGGGGTCCGGGAGGCGGCGCGGGCGATGTTGCGGGCCATCCCGCCGAACACGATGGCGTGGAAGGGCGAGACGCTCCACCAGTAGGCGTGGCCGAGCAGCCCGCGCGGATGGAAGAGCGCCCGCTGGCGGTAGTGGGAGTGTCCGCCGTCCCGCTCCTCCACGGACATCTCCAGCCAGGCCAGCCCCGGCACCCGCATCTCGGCCCGCAGCCGCAGCAGCCTGCCGGGCTCGATCTCCTCCACGCGCCAGAAGTCCAGCGAGTCCCCGACCCGCAGCCGGTCGGCGTCGCGGCGGCCCCGCCGCAGCCCCACCCCGCCCATCGCCCGGTCCAGCCACCCCCGCACCGCCCACGCCAGCGGGAACGAGTACCAGCCGTTGTCGCCCCCGATCCCCTCCACCACCCGCCACAGCGCGGCCGGAGGAGCGTCCACGCCCCGCTCGCGGACGTCCTCGTAGAGGCTGCCGCCCGCCCAGTCCGGGTCCGTGGGCAGCGGATCGCTGGGCGCGCCCGGGAGCGAGGCCGAGGACCACCGGGTGGTCACCTTCGCCTCCCGGACCCGCTGGAGGGCCAGGCCGAGCGCCTTGTCGAACGGGAAGGGCCGGCCCGGTCCGTCCGGGACGTACTCCGCGATGTCGTGCTCGCGGCAGACCACCTCGTATTTCAGCGACTCCGCGAGCGGCCGGGCGATGGACCGGGGCACCGGCGTGACCAGCCCGATCCAGTGGCTGGACAGCCGGGGGGTGAGCATCGGGACGGGCAGGATCAGCCGTTTCCGCAGCCGCCCGACCTCGGCGTACCGCTCCATCATCACCCGGTACGTCAGGACGTCGGGGCCGCCGATGTCGAAGGTGCGGTGGACGTCCCGGGGCATCCGGGCACTGCCGACGAGATAGCGCAGCACGTCCCGGACGCCGATCGGCTGGATCCGGGTGGACACCCAGCTCGGGGTGACCATGACCGGCAGCCGCTCGGTGAGGTAGCGGAGCATCTCGAAGGACGCCGAACCCGACCCGATGATGACGGCGGCCCGCAGGACGGTCGTCGGCACCCCCGAGTCCAGCAGGATGCGGCCGACCTCCGCGCGGGACCGCAGGTGCGGGGAGAGCTCCTCCTCCGGTACGTCGCCGGGCGTCAGTCCCCCCAGGTACACGATGCGGCCCACCCCCGCCGCGCGGGCCTGCTCCCCGAAGATCCGGGCCGCCCTGCGGTCGGTCTCCTCGAAGCCGGAGCCCGTGCCCAGCGCGTGCACCAGGTAGTACGCGACGTCGATGTCCCGCATGGCTTCCGCCAGCGACTCCGGATCGGTGACGTCCCCGCGCACCACCTCCACCTCGGCGGTCCAGGGGTAGTCGCGCAGCTTCTCGGGGGTCCGCGCCAGGCAGCGCACCCGGTGGCCGGCCGCCAGCAGTTCCGGCACCAGGCGGCCCCCGATGTAGCCGGTGGCGCCCGTGACCAGGCAGCGCAGGCCCTCGCCGTCGTCCGCGGTCTCCTCGGCCGTCTCCTTGGCCCTCTCCATGGCGCCTCCGCCTCGGGGTCGATTCCGGTCTCCTGCATCCACCGTCCCCGCCCGTACCGCATTCCGCCCGGCGGGACCGTCCCTGGCGCGCCCTGCCATGTCCGGGACGGCCGAATGGGTCGCGGGGCCCCTCCGGAGTCCCCGCCACCGGCCCCGGCAGCCACCGCCCGGCCGGTCGGCGTGATCCCCTCGGGAGTCAGTGCCTCGTGCCCCGGCCGGTACGGATCGGGGCCCGCCCGCATCCGCCGGACGGGGGACGCCGGAAGAGACGCGACGGGCCCGGAGGACCGAGGGACCGTGACGAGCCCCCGTACCGCCGGCGCGCCGGCCCGGCGGTGCGGGGCCGGCCCGAGCGGTACGGAGACCGATGAGACCAGAAGGACCTGCGATGCGCCTCACCCGGGCAGCGGTTTCCGCCTCTGCCGACCACCGGCGGTCGGAGCGGTCCCACGGGGGCGCGCAGCCGCCCGACCGGCCCGGCCGCCCCGCCGAGGGGAGCACGGCCGGTCAGTCCGCGCGCGAGCCGCACACCGCGGCGGGCCACGCGCACGGCGACCCGGCGGAACGTGCCCCGGCGGAGGGCCGGCACGACCGGGCGCACGACGGACCCCGGCAGGAGCCGGGCGCGGACGACACGCGCGGGGATCGCGCCCCGGCCGCCCCGCCCCGGCCTGAGGCGCCCTTCGCCGAAGTCACCGAGTCCGCCGAACGCGCCGCATCCGTCGACGCGGACGTGGCCGGCGCCGTCCTGCGGACCGCCCGCACGGTGCTCCGAGCGCACCTCGCCGAGGCCGCCGCCATCGACGCCGTCTTCGCCCGGGACGTGGCCCGGCGGGTCGCGGACTTCACCCTCGGCGGCGGGAAGCGCGCCCGGCCCCGCTTCCTCTGGTGGGCGATGCGGGCCTGCGGCGGTGGCGAGGACGCGGTGGACGCGGCCCTGCGCCTCGGCGTCGCCCTCGAACTCATCCAGACGTGCGCCCTGGTCCACGACGACGTGATGGACGGCTCCGCGCTGCGCCGGGGCCGCCCCGCCGTCCACGTGGAGCTCGCGGGCCTGACCGGCGGACCGCCGGACACCGCGTTCGGCACCTCGGCCGCGGTCCTCGTCGGCGATCTCGCCCTCGCCTGGGCGGACGACACCGTCTCCGCCGTACCGCTGGACCCCGCCCCCCGGAACCGGATCCTGGCGATCTGGCGGGCGATGCGCACCGAGATGGTGGCCGGCCAATACCTCGACCTGCACGGACAGGCCGCCGCGACCCGTACCGCCGCACACGCCCTGCGGACCGCCTGCCTCAAGAGCGCCCTCTACTCCGTGGAGCGCCCGCTCGCCCTCGGCGCCGCGCTGGCGGGCGCCGACGACCGTACGACTGCGGCCCTGCGCGCCGCGGGCCGCAGCGCGGGCACCGCCTTCCAGCTCCGCGACGACCTGCTCGGCGCGTTCGGCGATCCCGCCGTCACCGGGAAGCCCTCCGGCGGCGACCTCCGCGATGGCAAACCCACCTACCTGGTGGCCGTCGCACGGGAACGCGCCGAGGCCGCGGGCGACACCGCCCTGCTCGCCGTCCTGGACGCGGGCGTGGGCAACCCCGCCCTCACCGACGAGGGGCTCGCCCGGGTACGGGAGGCACTCACCCTCGGCGGGGCGCGCGCCGCCGTCGAACACCGGGCGGACCGCCTCGCCGCCCAGGCGGAGGCCCACCTCGACCACGCCGGACTCGCCCCCGCGGGTGCCCGGCAGCTGCGCCTCCTGCTGCGGGAGGCCGCGGGCGGGCGCACCTCGCCGCCCCCGGCGTCCGCATCCGGACACGCGCCCGGCACCGCCCCCGAAGGAGGCACCACCCGATGAGGACCGTCCCCGGGCGCACCGACCACGTCGTGGTCATCGGCGCCGGCCTCGCCGGCCTGTCCGCCACGCTCCACCTGCTCGGCGCGGGCCGGCGGGTCACCGTCGTCGAACGCGACCTCACGCCGGGCGGACGCGCCGGCCTGCTGGAGCGCGGCGGCTACCGCATCGACACCGGCCCCACCGTGCTGACCATGCCCGACCTCGTCGAGGAGGCCTTCGCGGCCGTCGGACACCGGCTCGCCGACCGGCTCGACCTGATCCCGCTGCACCCCGCCTACCGCGCCTGGTTCGCCGACGGCTCCACCCTCGACGTGCACACCGAACCGGCCGCGATGGAGGCCGCCGTCGAAGAGTTCGCCGGCGGCCACGAAGCGCTCGGCTACCGCCGTCTGCGCCAGTGGCTGGAACGCCTCTACGCCGTCCAGATGCGCCGCTTCATCGACGCCAACTTCGACTCCCCGCTCCAGCTCCTCCACCCCGACCTGGCCCGGCTCGCCGCGCTCGGCGGCTTCGGCCGGCTCGACGCCCGGATCGGCCGCTACCTGAGCGACGAACGGCTGCGCCGCGTCTTCTCCTTCCAGGCCCTGTACGCCGGAGTGCCCCCGGCCCGGGCTCTCGCCGCGTACGCCGTCATCGCCTACATGGACACCGTCGCCGGGGTGTACTTCCCGCGCGGCGGGATGCACGCCCTGCCGCGGGCACTCGCGGACTCGGCCGCCGAGGCCGGCGCCGCGTTCCGCTACGGCGAGACCGTCAGCCGGCTGGAGCGCTCCGGGGACCGGGTCACCGCCGTCGTCACCGACCGGGGCCGCATCCCCTGCGACGCCGTCGTCCTCACCCCGGACCTGCCCGTCAGCTACCGGCTGCTCGGCCGCGCCCCCCGCCGTCCCGGCGGGCTGCGCCACTCGCCGTCCGCCGTCGTCCTGCACGCCGGGACGGACCGCACCTGGCCCGGACTCGCCCACCACACCCTCTCGTTCGGCCGGGCCTGGAAGGGCACCTTCCACGAACTCACCCGCACCGGCTCGCTGATGACCGACCCCTCGCTGCTCATCACCCGCCCCACCGCCGGAGATCCCGCCCTCGCCCCGCCCGGCAAACACCTCCACTACGTACTCGCCCCCTGCCCCAACACCGACATCGGGCCCTCCGCCCGCACCTGGGACGAGCTCGCCCCCCGCTACCGGGACCGCCTGCTCACCGAACTCGAACGCCGGGGACTCGCCGGACTCGGTGCCGCCATCGAGGAGGAGTGCCTGGTCACCCCGGTCGACTGGACCGCCCAGGGACACGCCGCCGGCACCCCCTTCTCGGCCGCCCACACCTTCCCGCAGACCGGCCCCTTCCGCCCCCGCAACCTCGTGAGGGGCACCACCAACGCCGTCCTCGCCGGGTGCGGCACCACCCCCGGCGTCGGCGTGCCGACCGTGATCGTCTCCGGAAAGCTCGCCGCCGCCCGGATCACCGGTGCGCCCCGGCCCCGCAAGGCCACCGCGGCCACCCCGCGCCCCGTACCGAAAGGCACCTCCGTATGACCGCCCGTGAACTCGACGCGGCAGCCATCCACGACCCCGCCCTGCGCGCCGCGTACGCCACCTGCCGGAGGCTCAACGCACGCCACGGCAGGACGTACTTCCTCGCCACCCGGCTGCTCCCCGCCGACCGCCGCCCCGCCGTGCACGCCCTCTACGGCTTCGCCCGCCGGGCCGACGACATCGTGGACGACCTGGCCGTCGACGCCGGACCCGGGGAACGCGCGCGGGCACTGCTCGCCTTCGAACTGCGGCTCGCCGAGGGCCTCACGCGCGGCACCGCCGACGAACCGGTGATCCGGGCCCTGGTCCACACCGCGTCCGTGTACGGCATCGACCACCGCCACTTCACCGACTTCATGGCCTCCATGCGCAGCGACCTCACGGTGACCGGGTACGCCTCCTGGGAGGAACTCGGCGGCTACACCCACGGATCGGCCGCCGTGATCGGCCTCCAGATGCTGCCCGTCCTCGGCACCACGTGCCCCCGCGAGGAGGCCGCCCCGTACGCCGCCGACCTCGGCGTCGCCTTCCAGCTGACCAACTTCCTCCGGGACGTCGGCGAGGACCTCGACCGGGGCCGCGTCTACCTCCCGGCCGACCTGCTCACGGCGCACGACGTGGACCGCGAACTCCTGCTGCACAGCCGGGCGACCGGCCTCCGCGACCCGCGCATCACCTCCGCGCTGCGGGCCGCCGCCGCGCACAACCGGGAGATCTACCGGCGGGCGCTGCCCGGCATCGCCCTGCTCGCCCCCGAGTCGCGCCCCTGCATCCGTACCGCTTTCGTGCTGTACGGAGGCATCCTCGACGCCATCGAGGCGGACGGCTACGCCGTGCTCCACCGGCGCGCGGTCGTCTCCCGCGCCCGCCGCGCCACGGTCGCCCTGGACGGCCTGGTACGTGCCCTCGCCGCACGCCCGGCGCCCCGCACCGCCGCCGCTCCGCGACCGACGGGCCCGGGCCGCTCCCTCCCGGCGGCGGGCGCCCCACCGGCGGGGCAGCCGCGCCGCACCCGTGCCAGCGCCGAGACCGCACACGAGGACGTGGCATGACACACCCAGGAACCGGCCGGCCCGCCGGCCGCGGCCGTGTCCCGCTGCGCCTGCGCCGCGACCCCGTGCCGTGGGAGCGGCAGCGCCCCACCTGGCGCGACGCCCGCCCCGCCCTCATCGCGGGCGCCCTCGAGCACGCGCTCGGCCGCCCCTCCGGCAACTGGTACGTCATCGGCGCCTCCCGCCGCATCACCCCCGGGCGCTCCTTCGGCCGGACCGTCCGGGGCACCGAGGTCGTCGCCTGGCGCGACGCCTCGGGCCGGCTGCGCGCGGGGCCCGGCGCCTGCCCGCACCTGGGCGCACCCCTGAAGGACAGCCCGGTCCGCTGCGGCACCCTCGTCTGCCACTGGCACGGACTCGCCCTGAGCGGCGAGCCGTTCGCCGGCTGGGAGCCCTACCCGGCGTTCGACGACGGAGTCCTCGCCTGGGTGCGGCTGGACGCGGTGGGCGGCGAGGTGCCGCTGGACCGGCCCGTCCTCCCCGAACGGCCGGTCCCCTCGACGGCGGTCGACGCCGTGTACGAGGGCTTCGGCACCTGCGAACCCGAGGACGTCGTCGCCAACCGCCTCGACCCCTGGCACGGCGCCTGGTTCCACCCGTACTCCTTCGTGGACCTGACCGTCCTCGACGTCCCCGGCGGCGACGCGGGGGACGGCCGGGACGGGTTCGCGGTCGACGTCTCCTTCAAGGTGGCGGGCCGCGTGGTGGTGCCCGTACGCGCCGTGTTCACCGCGCCCGAACCCCGCACCGTCGTCATGCACATCACCGAAGGAGAGGGCCGGGGTTCCGTGGTCGAGAGCCACGCCACGCCGCTCGGCACCGACCCCGCGGGGCGGCCGCGCACCGCGGTGGTGGAGGCGGTCGTCGCCGCGTCCGACCGGCGCGGCTTCGCGCTCGCCCGCGCGGCGGCCCCGCTGCTGCGCCCGCTGATGAGGGCCTCCGCCGGGCGGCTCTGGCGCGACGACCTGGCGTACGCCGAACGCCGCTGGGAGCTGCGCAGCAGCGGGCGGTTCCCGGGCTGACCGGGTCCATCGCGCGGAAAGGGGGGCCTACCCGCGACCGGGCCCGGGGCGGTGCGGGGGGTCACCGATGCCGGCGGAGACGGCGTGCAGACCGCCGTCGGCGTGGAGCACCTGTCCGGTCGTGCGCCCGGCGAGGTCGGAGAGGAGGAACAGCACCGCGCCGACCACCTGTCCGGGGTCCGAGCGGTCCCAGCCGAGCGGCGCCCAGCTCTCGTAGTGGTCGGCCAGCGCGTCGAAGCTCCCCACACCCTTCGCGGACAGGGTCTCCAGTGGTCCGGAGGCGACCAGGTTGACCCGCACCCCGTCGGGTCCCAGATGCAGCGCCAAGTAGCGGGCGACCGCCTCCAGCGACGCCTTGAACACCCCCATCCAGTCGTAACCGGGCAGCGCGCGGGCGCTGTCCACGGTGATTCCCACCACGCTGCCGCCACGGCCACCCGCCGTCAGCAGGGGAGTGAGGGCGGCGGTGAGCCGTTGCAGCGAGTACGCGGAGACCTGGAAACCGGCCAGCGCGCTGGCCGCCGGCGTCCCGAGGAACGCGCCGCTGACGGCGTCGGCGGGGGCGTAGGCGATGCTGTGCAGCACGCCGTCCAACCGGCCCCACCGGTCGGTGAGTTCCTGCGCCACGGTGGCGTAGGCCGACTCGTCGGTGACGTCGAGTTCGATCACGTCCGGCGGGGAGGGCAGCCGCAGGGCGGCCTTCCGGGTGATCCGGGCGGCACGTCCGAAGGAGCTGAGCACGATCTCGGCGCCCTGCCGCTGGAGTCCGGCCGCGACGTGCCAGGCGATCGACTCCTGGTTGGTCACCCCGGTGACCAGATAGCGGCGGCCGGTGAAGTCGAAACCACTCATGGTGCTCCCAGTACGAGGACGGCGTTGTGCCCGCCGAAGCCCAGCGAGTCCGAGAGCCCGACCGCGCGGTTCGGCCCCTGACTCAGCGGACGGGCGGACATGAGGTGGTCCACCGCCCCCAGCCGGACGTCCGGCTCGCTCAGGCCGTAGGTCGGGGGAGCGATCCCGGTACGCAGCGCACCGAGGGTGGCGATGGCCTCCACCGCTCCGCCGGCACCGAAGAGGTGCCCGGTGGCGGCCTTGGTGGAGGAGAGCGGGACGGACGCGAGGGCCTCTCCGAGCGCCAGGCGCAACGCGCGGATCTCCGCCTCGTCGTTCAGCAGGGTGCCCGTGCCGTGGGCGTTGATGTAGCAGAGGTCCGCAGGGGTGACGCCCGCGTCGCTCAGCGCCCGCCGGATCGCCCGGGCCGCCGGCACCCCGTCCGGGGCCGGCGCGGTGAGGTGGTGGGCGTCGGAACTGGCGCCGTAACCCATCACCAGTCCGAGGATCGTGGCGCCCCTGGACCGGGCTCCCTCGACGCTCTCCAGCACGAGGATTCCGGCGCCCTCGCCCATGACGAAACCGTCGCGTCCCGCGTCGAACGGCACGCAGCGGCCCGTCGGGGACAGCGCCCCGGCCTCGGCGAAGGAGTCCCGTACCAGAGGCAGCAGCACCGCCTCCGCGCCACCGACGACCGCCGCCGCGGCCTCACCGCGACGGATCGCCGCCAGCGCGACCCCGATGGCCTGCGCCCCGGCCGCACAGGCGCCCGAGGTGGCGAAGGACTCGCCGCCCAGGCCGTAGCGGGTACTCAGGGCGGCCGCCGCGCTGTTGGACATCATCAACGGGACCGTCAACGGGGACGCGGTACCGCCCTGGCTTCCCTCCGGAACGCCGCCGAGGCCGGTGCCGACGACGCAGCGGACGCGCTCGGCCGGATACGGCAGCCCCGCGAGCCAGCCCGCCTGTTCCAGGGCCTCCTCGGCGGCGACGAGCGCGAGCTGGGAGAACCGGGCGTTCCGCCTGCGCTCACGGCGGCTCAGGAAATCCCCCGCGTCGAACTCCGCGCAGCGGCCCTCACCCGCCCCCAGACCGGTCTCGCCGGCGGCGAGACGGTCGATCAGCACAGTGGCACCGACGCCGAGCGGGGTGACCGCGCCGACGCCGGTGACCGCGACCGCAGATGTCAACTGGCGGCCTTCGCAGTGATCTTGGCGGCCAGCTGACCCACAGTCACGTCGGCGAGCTCCGCGCGCGGGATGCTGACCCCGTACGTGCGCTTGACGGTCGCCATCAGTTCGCCCACGTCCAGGGAGTCGATGTCCAGGTCGTCGAACTTGGCATCGGGGGAGATGGTCTCCTCCTCGACGCCCGACTCGATGAGCTCGGTGCGGATGAGGTCGAGTACGGACTCGGCGGTTGCAGGTGCGGACATGGTCGTTCCCTCTCAGATGCTCGGTGATGCTCGGTGGCGCTGTTCGGTGATGCTCAGCGGTTGAATCGCGGGGACTGGCCCTGGGACCAGGCCCACTGGCGCCAGTAGCTCTCGGCCAGGTCCAGCCAGGTCTCCAGCCGCTGGGGGCTGTCGAGGAAGTGGTTGAGGCTGACCATCAACCAGCTGTAGACGGCCTGGCTGTCGCGGCAACCGCCGCAGTCGCCCGAAGTGCAGCAGAACTGCAGTGTCTTGTAGTCCGCGCCGTAGACGGCGAATCCGTCGAGCACCGGGTTGCCGTTGCTCACCCGCAGTTCGTGCTCGGGCATGTCGACGCTGATGCTCGGGCAGACGTCGTAGCCGAACTGCGCGCCCCAGTGGCCGCGGCCGGTGATCAGCGCCTCGATGAAGTAGGGGTGGCTGACGACCGTGTCGGGGTACAGCTCCTTGACCCGGAGCGCCTCGCCCAGCGTGCGCTGCTCGTTCTCGATCCGCAGCGGGTGGTCCGAGCCGTGCGCGCTGTAGAAGTTGAACGTCACCACGTTGCCGTTGTCCCGGATCGCCCGCACCGTGGGCTCCACGTACGGCAGTCCCTCCTCGGACAGCGCGAAGACGAACGTCACCCGGGGATCGTCCTTGTAGTGCTTGAGCCCCTTCTCGAACAGACCGGTGAACGAGGAGCCGTTCGGCCGGTGCGCGCGCAGCTCGTCGTCGAGCGGACCGCCGCCGAACAGGCTGATGCCGATCGCGACGTTCTCGAACCCCTCCCGCGGCAGCGGGCGCAGCCCGTTGGAGGAGATGGTGATGTAGGGAAGTTCCTCCACGAACGGCTGAACCCGGTCGAGCACGATGGTCGGCTCTCCGCCGATCAAGGTCGCCTGGGTGACGCCGTCCGCGGCCAGCTTCCGTGCGAACTCCCGGATCACGCCCGGGTCCGAGGTCTCCCGGACGGCGGTGTCGAAACCGCCCTCGAAGTACCAACAGCCCTTGCACCGGATGTTGCAGGCGGTGGTGAGGTGCACCTCGCACCCGCGCACGCGGATGCCCATGGTGCGCAGCGCCTTGAGACGCTCCGCGAAGTCCGGCCGGTCGGCGAGCAGTTCGCGCAGGCGCGCCTTGGATTCCGCACGCGACGGCGGGCGGGGAGTGATCGCTACAGGTATGGCCATGGCAGTCTCCGGACCTACTCGGGTACGCGCAGGCCGAGATTGGCTATGCGCGGCAGAACCTTCTCGCGCCACAACTCAATGGCTTCTGCGTTGGTGGTCTTTCGCAGGCCGTACCGCACGACTGCCTGGGAGCGCTTGGTGTTGGGGCTGCCCAGGATGCCGACGAACATCGGCCACAGGCGGTCGAGCGCCGCCTGGAGCTGCTCCCGGCCCTCTTCGGTGTCGGCGAGGTTGCGGCAGACCCTGGCTCCGTGAGCGATGTGGATCTTCTCGTCCTGGATGATCGTGCGGACCGCTTCGGCCCAGGGCTTGTAGCTGCTCTCGGCGAACTCGCGCAGCATCACCATCGCGGTCTCCTCCCCGATGTAGGAGTAGACCCCGCGTTCCGCCCAGGTCGAGCAGGTGTGCATCCGGTCGTCGGCGAACAGCATCCGCTCGGAGATGCTCTGGGACTCCATGTAGGAGGTGTCGACCCCGAGATCGGCGAGAATCCGCTTGCCGATCTTGTAGTGGTCGTATTCCTCCGCGGCGCGTTCGGCGCAGACCTGACGCTCCTCCGAAGTGGGCGCGAGCGGCAGGAACATCAGTGCGTAGTCGTCACCGCCCGAGAGCTCGCCCTCGGTGTTGATGGTGATCTGACTGATCAGCATCTTCTGGTAGTCGCGGGGCATCCGGTGGAATTCCTCCGGCGTGCGCACCACGACTTCCTCGTCGTCCAGAATTGCAGTCGTCAAGCGTCCTCACCCCTTCGCAGGTCGTTGGCGGGAGGTGTGGGCAGTGCGCTGACGTTGAGTCATTCGACCTCAGCCCACGAAGGATTGCCCCCCGAGCTCGCTCAGCACCCTGCCACACGCAGAGCCGTCGGGGCCAGAGTCCGTAGACGATCAACGGCCGGACTCCCCAGGCAGGGCCGCCAATTGTTCCCACTTCACTCTTTCTCGCCGATGAGGTCCCATTCCTCTCATTTCTCGTCGTCGGACAGGTGGCACGGGTGTCCGAGGGTCGTCCTGTGATCTCCCCGAGGCGTCGGAGCGGACGCCCGCATCCGAAATGCGGACGCCGTGCACTGGTCACCGAAGATCGCGGAACAGGCCTTATCAAGCTGCCGCGTCGGCTGCTACTGTCTCGGGCGATGTCCTCAACTCCTGATCCCGGTACCGCTTCCGGCCCTCTGCGTCGGGCCATGGAAACCATCCGTACCCTGCGCGAACAACTCGACGGCCGGCGAGATGAGCGACGTATCGCCATCGTGGGCACGGGACTTCGCGCGGCCGGCGGAATCACCGATCGAAGAACGTACTGGGATTCCCTGACCGACGGCCGGGACCTGACCGGCGAATTGCCGGAACAGCGTCGCCGCGCATTTCCGGAAGGATGGGACGGTCTTCTCTCCCGCGGCGGATATCTGGACGACGTGCTGGGCTTTGACGCGAAGTTCTTCGGTATTTCCCCCCGAGAGGCGAAGAATCTCGACCCGCAGCACCGCCTGCTCCTCGAAGTGGTCTGGGAAGCGTTCGAGGACGCGGCAATTCTGCCCGCGCGGGCCGCGGAGTCGACCGGCGTGTTCGTCGGCATCACCGGTCAGGACTACCGCCAGTGGGCGGAAGGCGAGCCCAGCTCCTCCTGGCTGATCGGCAACGGCCACTGCTTCGCCGCCGGCCGCATCGCGTACACCCTCGGCTTCCAGGGGCCGACCATGGCGATCGACACCGCCTGCTCGTCCTCCCTGGTCGCCGTGCACACGGCGGCCCGCGCCCTGGTGGCGGGCGACTGCGACGTGGCGGTGGCGGGCGGAGTCAACCTGGTTCTCGCACCGCGCTCCACCGCTGAGATCGCGCGCACCGAGGCGCTGTCACCGGACGGCCGGTGCCGGCCCTTCGACGCACGTGCCAACGGTTTCGTACGGGGTGAAGGGTGCGGGGCGGTGGTGCTCAAGCGGCTTTCCGACGCGCGGAAGGACGGTGACCGGATCCTCGCCGTGATCGAGGGCACCGGCGTCAACCAGGACGGCCGCTCCTCCGGCTTCACCGCGCCCAACGTACTGGCGCAGAGCCGGCTGATCGAATCGGTGCTGGCCGGCGCCGGGCTGACCGCCGCCGACATCGGGTATCTGGAGGCGCACGGTACCGGTACACCGCTGGGCGACCCGATCGAGCTGGAGGCCGCCCGGATGGCGCTCGGCCGCACCGGGCAGCGGTGGCACGTGGGATCGGTGAAGGCGAACCTGGGGCACACGGAGTCCGCCGCGGGGGTGCTGGGACTGATCAAGGCCGTCCTGTGCCTGGAACGGCGGCGGATTCCGCGGCAGGCACAGTTCGAGACCCTGAACCCGCGGATCGACCTGGGCGACAGCGGCATGACCGTGCCGACGGAGACGGTTCCCTGGGAGGCGTCGTCGGGGCGTTGCGCAGCCGTCAGTTCGTTCGGCATGAGCGGAACCAACGCCCATGTCGTCCTCTCAGCCGATACCGGCACCGGCACCGACGCCGCCCCACGCACCGGCCCCGACGGCGGACAGCTCCCGGACCGGGCCGAAGCGGACGGCTTCCTCGTGAGCGCGCACACCCTCCCGGCCCTGCGCGTCCTGGCCGCCCGCTGGGCGGACGAGGTGGCGGACCACCCCTATCCCGCGTTCGCCCACACCGCCACGTACGGCCGCACCCGACTGCGCCACGCGGTCTGGATCGGTGCGGACACCACGGACGACGCCCGCGCCGCGCTGAGCGCACTGGCGAAGGGCGACGACGACCCCCGCGTACGGACCCTGGACGCCGGCGAGACGCCGCCTCAGGGCAAGGGGACGGGGCGCGCGGTCGTCTCCCTGCCGGCCTACCCGTGGGAGCGGATCACGTACTCCGTACGTCCGGTGTGACGCCCGGAGCGACCCGCTCCCACTTCCCGCGTGACGTCAGCCGACCGCGCCCACGGCGCCGACCGCGTCCACCGCGCCGACTGTGCCGCTCCTTCCCCGGCGACCGGGGAAGGAGAAGTGCAGCGTCGCCATGGCCACCCGGCACGCCCGCTCGTCCTCGACCCACGCCGTGAAGACCCCGGTCCGCCTGCCGATGCGCACCGGCTCGATCCTGGCGCGCAGCGGACCCGGCTCGACGGCCTCGAGGAAACTGATGCTGCTCGAACTCAGCACCGCCGACGGTGTCCTGCCCAGGTAGGCGCTCACGGTCAGGTACGCCGACACGTCCGCGAAGGCGAAGATGGCGGGTCCGGAGACGGTGCCACCGGGCCGGACCGACAGGCTTTCCGCGTCGGCGGTGAACAGCACCCCGTCCGGTGTCACCTCCGCGACATCGATGCCCTGCCGGTCCGGCATGAACTCCCTCAGCAGTGTGCGGACCTCTGCCGCGGTGAGAATCGGCCGGTCATCCATGGGTCCCCGCCTCCATCGTGTCGAACAGCTCCGACAGGGCCACACCCAGACGGGCCACCGTGCCGTACTTGAACAGCAGCGTCGGGCTGAGCCGCAGCCCGAGCGAGATCTCCAGCCTGTTGCGGAGCTCCAGGGACATCAGGGAGTCCAGGCCGAGCGCCTTCAGCGGAACGTCCCGGTCCAGCCGGCCGGGATCGACGCGCAGCACCTGGGCCGCCTCGGCGCGCACCGCCTCTTCCAGCAGGGGCCGCCGCTGCTCGGGCGGCACCTCGCGCAGTCCGCCCTCCACCGCGGTCCGCTCGGCCGTCGCGAGCGACTGCCAGCTGGCCAGCGCGGCCGCCGCGGGGTACGTCTCCAGCCACCGCCGCGCGTCGAGCGCGACATGGGCCACCACCGCCTCGTCGCTCTCGATGAACGACCGGAGCGCCCGCCAGCAGGCATCGACGGGGAGACTGCCCATGCCGCGGTCGGCGAGACGGTCACCGCGACCGGCCGCGCGGGCCGCGAGGCCCACGTCGGCCACCGGCCCCCACTGCACGCTCAGACCGGGCAGGCCCACCGCCCGGCGCTCGGCGGCCAGCGCGTCCAGTCCGCTGTTCGCCGCGGCGTAGGCCGCCTGGCCGGCGGTACCGACCAAGGCGGCGGCCGACGAGAAGAGCACGAAAAGGTCCAGCCCGTCGGCGGCGGTGAGCTCGTGCAGCACCCGGGCGCCGTCGGTCTTCGGGCGCAGCACCCGCTCGATCCGCGCGGTGTCGAGACTGCCCAGGGTGGCGTCGTCGAGGATGCCCGCGGCGTGGAAGACACCGCGCAGTGGAGGCAGGGTCTCCCGGATCTCGTCCAGCACCGCACGCATGCGCTCCCCGTCGGCCACGTCGCCGGACCACACGCCGACCTGGACGCCACGGGCGCGCAGGGCGGCGATCCGGTCCGGGTCACGGGGCGCGGACCGGCCCAGCAGGGCGATCGCGCCCGCTCCGTTCTCCGCCAGGTACTCCGCCAGGGAGAGTCCGAGCGAGCCGAGGCCGCCCGTGATCAGGTAGCTTCCCCGGGCCCGGAAGCGGCCGCCCGGCAGCGGCTCCGGCACCACGGTGGAGCACGCGGCGGGGGCGGTGAGCACGACCTTGCCGATGTGCTCGCCCCGCGACATGGTCCGAAAAGCCGTCTCCGCTTCGGCGAAGCTCCACTCCCGGACCTCCGGCGGCGCCAGCACACCGCTCTCCACCCGGTCCCACACGGCCCGTAGCACACGGGCGAACCGCTCGGGGCGCCGACGCAGCATTCCGGCGATGTCCACGGCGGTGAAAGCGAGCGACTTGGCGAACGCGCCCAGCTCGACGGAGGTGTCCGCGTAGATGTCGCGCTTGCCGACCTCCACGAACCTGCCGTCCTCCGCCAGGACTTCCAGCCCCACCGCGATGGCGGCCCCAGCCAGCGAGTTGAGGACGACGTCCACGCCCCGGCCGTCGGTAGCGGCACGCACCCCGTCGGCCCAGTCGAGTCCGCGGGAGTCGAAGACGTGCTCGACGCCCAGTGCGCGCAGGCGGGCGCGCTTCTCCTCGGTCCCCGCCGTGGCGATCACCGTGGCTCCGGCCGACCGCGCTACCTGCAGGGCGGCGAGGCCGAGTCCACCGGTGGCCGAGTGGATCAGCACGGTCTCCCCGGCCTCGATCCGCGCCACGTCGATCAGCGCGTGCCAGGCCGTCACCATCACCATCGGCAGAGCCGCCGCCTGTACGGGGCTCAGCCGCGGGGGCAGCGGCACCACGTGCCGTGCGTCCACCGTGACGTGGCTGGCCAGCGAACCGAAGCCGCCCGCGACGACCCGGTCTCCGACCCGGACCCCGGTCGCCCCCGGGCCCAGGGCCGTCACGGTGCCCGCGCAGTCGAGCCCCAGCAGTTCGCGGTCGGCGGACTCGTCCGGGTAGACGCCCATCGCCTTCATCACGTCGATGAAGTTGACCGAGGCCGCCTCCACCGCGATCTCCACCTGCCCGGCTGCGGGCGCCGACCGGTCCAGGGGCCGGCGCTGGAGCGTGTCGAGGCTCCCCGGCCTGGCCACCTCCAGACGGAACGCCTGGGCACCCGTGCCGGTGCGCCAGGGCGCGGGGGTCTCCGGCAGGCCGCCCTGCGAACGCCGGCCGACCAGCCGCTCGCCCTTGCGCAGGCGCACCCTGTCCTCGGTCGCCGCCAACTCCTCCGCCAGCTCGTCCGCCGAGTCCGGCGACAACTGGTCCACCTCGATCAACCGGGCACCCAGCTGCGGGTATTCGGCCTGCACGACAGCGAGGAAGCCCGGGTAGAGACCGGCTCCGGGGTCACCTTCGCGCACGACGACGGCCAGCCGGACCGACGGGTTCTCGTCGAGGCACCTCCGGATCAGAGCGGTCAGCTCGACGAGGCCCGCCCGCCCGTCCTCCGGCGCGACGAACACCACGGTGCCCGCCTCGGCCAAGGCATCGAGTCCCACCGCGCCCGGCAGCAGATCCGCCCGCCGGCAGGCGACCGTCCCGACCGGTGCGTCCTTCTCCTGGCGCTCGCACGGTTCGAAGACCATCCGGTAGACGTCGGCGGCGATGTCGTCCTGCCCGGATTCGACCGGCAGTTCGGCGAGCACCAGCCCGTCGACGCGGCCGACCGGAGCACGGTCCATGTCGAACACGTCCAGGTCGAAGCCGTCCTCCCGGCGGCGCGCGTGCACCCACAACCGGCTCGCGCCGGTGGCGGACACGATCGCCGAACCGATCGCCACCGGGACCGACGGCCCGTCACCCGCCGCGAGGGCGGCCTGCAGGACACCGTCCCACAGCACCGGGTGCAGCGCCCCCACGAGATCTCCGGAGCGGCTTCCCGAGGGAAGTTCCAGCTCGACCAGCGCCTCGCCGTCCCCGGCGTACGCCCGCGTCACCGACCGGAACGCCGGGCCGTAGCCCAGACCCCGCCGGGCGCATCGCCGGTAGAACGCGTCCGCGTCCAGGGCCTCCACGCCGAGGAGATGCTCCGGGAAGGCCCGGAACTCGGCCGGTGCCCCCCAGGACGCCCGGGACCGGCAGTGCCGGGTCCAGCCCGTCTCGTGGGCGGACGCCACCGTCAGCACGCCCGCGTCACCGGCTCCCCGCCGCCAGGTGACGGCGAGACCGACCGGCTCGTCACCCAGGACCAGCGCCGAGGGCAGTTCGACGTCCCGCAGCAGGACCGGTCCGTCCGCATGGCCGGACAGCGCGTGCTGGAGCAGCGCCAGACAACCGCCGGCCGGGAAGAGGACCAGGTCGTGCACGCGGTGATCGGCCAGCCAGGGGTGTGCCTCCACGGCGAGCGGGACGGTACTCTCCCACACGCCGTGCGCCGTCGACGGCGCCAGCGACAGCGTCAGCCGGCCGTTCGCGGCGCCACGGCCCCCGGCCGGCTTCACCCAGTGGGGCACGCTCTGGAACGGGTACGGCGGTACGGCCTCCGAGGGGACGCCCGCGGGCCGCGGCCCGCGGGCGTCCAGCCCCGAGACGTACGCCTCGCCGAAGGCACGGAGCAGGTCCCGGTGGCCGCCCTCGCGGCGGCGCAGGGTGCCGAGCACGACCGGCGGCTCGGCACGGGCCTCGCCGAGCTGCCGCAGCGCCGTCCCGAGTCCGGGGTGGGGGCTGACCTCGACGAAGTGCGTCACGCCGCGGTCGAGCAGCCGCTCCACCGCTTCGGCGAGCCGGACCCGGCTCCGCAGGTTCCTCGCCCAGTACCCGGCGTCCACCTCGGTGCCGTCGAGGCCGGTGAGATCCACGGTCGACATCATCGGCAGGTGCCCGCGGCGGGGGCGTACCGGCGCGAGAGCCGACTGGATCACCTCGGTCAGGGAATCGATCTGCGGGCTGTGCGATCCGTAGTCGACGTCCACCAGACGGCAGAACACCTCGTCGGCCTCAAGGATCTCCTTGAGCAGCAGGACGGAGTCCGCGTCCCCGGACAGCACACAGGAACGGGGGCCGTTGTGCACGGCCAGTTCGACCAGGCCCTCGAAGCCCTCCAGCGCGGCCAGCGCTTCGGCGGCGCTGAGGTCCACCGCCAGCATCCGGCCCTGCCCGGCGACCCGCCGCAGGAGTTCACTGCGCCGGCTGACGACCAGTGCGCCGTCCTCCAGGGAGAGCGCCCCGGCCACCGTGGCCGCGGCGATCTCGCCCTGGCTGTGGCCCAGTACGAGGTCGGGCCGCACCCCGGTGCCGGTCCACGCGGCGGCGAGCGAGACCGACATGGCCCACAGCGCCGGCTGCACCCGGTCCACCGCCGCCGAGGGGTCGGCGCCGGTCACCAGGGAGCGCACGTCCCAGTCGACGTGCCGGGCGAGCGCCTCGGCGCATCGGTCCATGGCGCGGGTGAAAGCGGTGTTGTGCCCGTAGAGGCCCGCACCCATCCCGGTCCACTGGGCGCCCTGTCCCGGGAAGACGAACGCGACCTTCCCGACCTCACGCGCCCGGCCCGCGGCGGCCTGGAAGAGCTCGGGGCCGATCAGGGCGCGCCGCTCGGCGAAGTGGTCGCGGTGCCATGCCAGCGTCCCGGCCAGCTCCCGGGCGGACACGCCCGCGTCGATCCGCTCGCGCACGTCCTCGGCCCGTCGGACCAGAGCGGACTCGGTGTGGGCGCTGAGAGGCACCAGGAACGGCTCGGACGACGGGGCCGGTTCACAGGGCGGCGCGGGTTCGGGCGACGGGATCCGCCCGCAGGGCTGGGCGGGTTCGGACGAGTGCGCGGGTTCGGTGCGCGGCGCCGTCGGGGGGCCGGTCAGGACCGCGTGGGCGTTGGTGCCGCCCCAGCCGAAGGAGTTGACCCCGATGTGACTGTCCGGGGCGAGCGGCAGGGGCTTCCTGGCGACGGCGAGGCCCAGTCCCTCGAAGTCGATGGCCGGGTTCAGCTCCTCGGAGTGCAGGCTGGCGGGTACGACGCCGTGCTCCAGCGCCAGCACCGACTTGATCACCCCGGCCAGGCCCGCGGCCGGTTCGAGGTGGCCGATGTTCGTCTTGACCGATCCGATGTGCAGGGGGCCGGCCTCACGGGCCCTGCCCAGCACCTCGCCCAGAGCGGACGCCTCGGCCGTGTCGCCCCGCACCGTGCCGGTCCCGTGCGCCTCGACGTACGCGAGCTTGTCGAGGGGCACCGCTCCGGAGCCGTACGCCCGGCGCAGGAGATCGCGCTGAGCCGCCGGATTCGGCGTCACCAGACTGTCCCCGCCGCCGTCGTTGTTCACCGCGCTGGCGACGATCACGGCACGCACCCGGTCACCGTCGCGCAGTGCCCGGTCCAGCGTCTTCAGGTACACGGCGGCCACGCCCTCGCCACGGACGAAGCCGTCCGCCCCCGCACCGAAGGCGTGGCAGCGCCCGGTCGGCGACAAGCCGCCGAAGTGCGTGAGCCCGACGGTCACTTCCGGCGTCAGCATCAGATTGGACCCGCCGACGAACGCCGCGTCGACCTCGCCGTACCGGAGTGCCTGGCACGCCTGGTGCAGGGCCACCAGCGAGGACGAACAACTGCTCTCGACGGTGAGGCTGGGCCCGGTCAGTCCGAGCACGTAGGACACCCGGGAGGAGAGGATGTCGAGCGAGTTGCCGACGATGCTGTGCTGGGTCGCACCCGCCCCGGCATCCTTGCGGAGCAGCTCGTAGTCGTGCCACAGGCCGCCCATGTACACCCCGGTGCGCGAGCCGCGCAGCCCGGAGGCCGGCTCGCCCGCGTCCTCAAGGGTCCGCCACACCGTCTCGAGCATCAGCCGCTGCTGCGGGTCGAGCACCTCGGCCTCACGCGGCGATATCCCGAAGAACTCGGCGTCGAAGAGGTCCACCCCGTCGAGGAAACCGCCGACGCTCTGGATCTCCCGGGTCGGATCGACCACGTCCGCCGGGTCCCAGCGGTCCGCCGGCACCGGCCCCACCGCGTCACGGCCATTGATCAGCAGCTCCCAGAACGTGTGCAGATCCGGAGCCTGCGGGAACCTGCCGGCCATGCCGACGATCGCGACGTGATCAGCACGGATGTCGTCCAATGTCCCTCCCAGGAAGGCGAATCGCCACCGGGGCTCTATCCTGAGGTGCGCACGCGATCTTGTCGAGGCATGGGCGAGCAGTTGTTCCTCTCGCTGGGGAGCTCAGAGTTTCACGGCAACCGCAGCCGCATATCCCGATTTTGACGCTATGTCATGAAGTGTCCAGCCATAGGGGGAAACCGCCGTGTCGCCGGCCCCCACGTGGTCCGAGGACGCCTCGCGGCCGAACCCGGTGCCCAGTCCCTTGAGATAGGCCTCCTTGCGTGCCCACACCCGGGCGAAGGCCGTCGGGCGGGTGGCCGCGTCGTGCGCGGCCAGCTCCTGTCGTTCCAGCGGGGTCAGCAGGTCCGCCGTCCGGTCGGCCGTCCTGAGGCCCGGCACCTTCTGGACGTCCACGCCCACCGGCGCGGCGGCGAACGCCAGCAGTACCTCGCCGTGGCTGTGACTCAGCGAGAAATGCACCGCGTCTCCCGGGACCGCGGGTCTGCCGTGCGGCTCGTCGCAGCACGGACAGCTGTGCCGGACGAACCGGACCTCCTCCGGTTCCATGGACAAGTACCCGCCCAGCAGGAGGCGAAGGGCCGTGTGGGCCGCGAGGTATTCCCGCCGCCGTGTTCCCCTCATGCCCGCGGCCCGGGCCGACTCCGCGCCGTCCAGCACGCTTTCGTCGATCAGGCGGTCAACGGCGGTCAGGGACCAGAGATGGGGCCCCTCCGCGGCCGAAGGGCGCCCGAGAGCCCCGGACACCCGTCCGGTGAACGTCCGGGCGGTGCGGACGCCCTGAGCGGCCGAGGCCAACGATGCCATCTCCTTCGTTCTCCGGGGAGCCGGTCCCAGCTCCTCGGCCGCCATCCGGTGCGGGGGCTCAGACCACGCGCCGCATCCAGCCGTGCTTGTCCTCGGCGCGACCGTACTGGATGTCCAGGACATGGTCGCGCAGCGCCATGGTGTGCTTGCCGGGAGCGCCGTCCCCGACGGTGAACTCGTAACCCTCGCCCTTGAACCCGACCATCGGTGTGATCACCGCGGCCGTGCCGGCCGCGAAGACCTCGGTGATGCTGCCGTCCGCGGCGCCCGACCTCAGCTCGCCCAGGCTGATCGACCGCTCCTCGGGGGTCAGCCCGAAGTCGGCGGCCAGGCTCAGGACGGTGTCCCGGGTGACGCCCTCCAGGATCGTGCCGAGCGCGGGGGTGATGAGGCGGCCGTCCGCGGTGATCAGGCACACGTTCATGGTGCCGGACTCCTCCAGGTTGCTCTCGCCCGCGCTGTCCAGGTACATGACCTGGTCGCAGCCGTGCTCCTGCGCCTCGATCTGCGCGGCCAGGCTCGCGGCGTAGTTGCCGCCGCACTTGGCCGTGCCGGTACCGCCCTTGGCGGCGCGGGTGTACTCGCTGCTGATCCACAGCGTGACACCGGTGACGCCCGAGGGGAAGTAGGGGCCGGCGGGGCTGGCGATGACCGAGTAGGTCACCTGGGCGGCGGGCCGCACGCCCAGGAACGCCTCCGAGGCGAACATGAACGGCCGAAGGTAGAGGCTCTCTTCACCGGTGGCCGTCGGCACCCAGGCCTCGTCCGCACGCACCAGTTCCGCAACACTGGTGAGGAAGTCCTCCTCGGGCAGCTGAGGCAGCGCCAACCGCGCGGCGGAGCGGGCGAAACGCCGCGCGTTGGCGTCCGGGCGGAACAGCCAGACGCTGCCGTCGGCATGGCGGTAGGCCTTCATGCCTTCGAAGATCTCCTGCGCGTAGTGCAGCACCGCCGCGCTGGGGTGCAGAGAGAACGGCACCAGCGGGCCGATCTTGTGGTCCTGCCAACCACTCGCCGGCGTCCACACCGCCGAGGCCATGTGGTCGGTGAAGAAACGGCCGAATCCCGGTGCGGCGAGGATGTTCGCGCGCTCGGCCTCAGGGGTGGGATTCGTCGTCCGGGAGAGGGGAAAGTCGGTAGTCATTGCCGAATCCTAACGACAAAGTGGTTTGTCCCCAGAGGGAGATGGCGGTGGGTGCGGGAAACGGTGGGCGAATCCCACGTTCCGGGAGGGTTCGTCCCGGAAGCGATGTCGAAGACCCGCATTGCGCGTCCATGGACCGATGGTGACCGGCTTGATCCAGCCGAAAGCCCTGGTCGCTCCCGGGCGGTGTCCGCCGGGAGGTTGCCGCCGGCCGGTGTCCGCCGGTTCGCGCCGGGCACGGGCCGCCCCCCGGGGGACGGCCGGCCACGGCCTACGCCGTTCCCAGCCGCGCGAGCTGCCGCAGCAGGGCCGACCGCCCGGCGCGCGGCACCGTCCACAGGGTCTGGCCCCGTACCCCCCAGTCGGCCAACAGGGCGTTCGCGGCCATGAATCCGCTGGTGGCGGCCCGCTCCATCAGGGCGACCGGCAGTTCGGTACGGACCAGGTCGCCGGCGACGACGACGGCCGGGTCGGGTGTGCGTACGGTGGGCCGGTCGCGGTAGCCGCCCACCGGGAAGTGCGGGCAGTCCGCCCGCCATTCGTGCCGGGAGTCCACCACCCGGACCCCCGAGGTCTCCGGGTAGATCCGGTGCAACTGGCGTATCACCTCGGCCTGTACGGACTCCCGGTCGGCGTCCGGTGCCACCGCGTACGCGTGCAGCTCGACCACCGAACCGCCGGTGCGGCGGGACCAGCGCAGTGCCTCGCCCTCCCAGCGTTCGAGGACGCTCACGTTGTCCAGCGGACCGTAGCCGCTGGTCCCGAGGAAGCCCGGGCGGTCCGCCGCCACGGGCCGTTCCAGCCAGAGCCGCGACACCAGGAACGGCGGGGCGGTCCGCAGCCTCGCCAGCCGGCCGCGCCACCGCCCGTCGCCGAGCCCGGGCGAGGCCGCGACCAGGCGGCGCAGCCCGCCGGAGTCGAGCGCCAGCACCACCGCGTCCCGGCGGGCCGTACGGCCGTCCGCCGTGACGTCGAGCCCGCCGTCCGCGGAGGGGGTCACGCTCTCCACCGCCGACCCGGTCCGCACCCGTACCCCGTGCTTCTCCAGGTACCCGTGGAGCGGGTCCCAGAGCGCCTGCGGGAACGGTTCGGCCGGTACGTCGAAGAGCAGCCCCTCACTGGAGCCGAGGAAGTAGATGTGGAACATCAGTACGAGCTCGGCCGCGGAGAGATCGCCCGGATCGGCGAAGAAGCTCCGGGAGAACACCTCGAAGGCCAGGTGGTGCGCGGCCTCGGGGAAGCGGACCCGGGCCAGGAAGTCGCGGGCGCTGACCCCGTCCAGCCGCTCGTACACCTGGGGTACCCGCACGTCGAGCAGCGGCAGCGCGGCGCGCGGGTTCATCCGCAGCAGATCGCGCGCCCCGAATGAGGGGCTGAGGGCGACGAATCCCATCGCGCTGAGCGGAGGCGTGCGCGGTACCCGCGCGAAGCTGTCGTACATCCCGCCGCTGTGCCGCAGCGGATAGTCCGGCACGGCGGTGAGCGACTCCAGCCCGGGATCGACCCGGCGGAGCAGCCCGCGCAGGTTGTAGTACTGGCGGAAGAAGGCGTGGAAGCCCCGGCTCATCGTCACCGAGGAACCGTCGGCCAACTCGGTGGACCACCCGGCGAGCCGCCCGCCGAGCGTCGCCTCCCGTTCGTGGAGCGTCACCCGCGCGCCGCGTTCGGCCAGCAGGGTGGCCGCCGCGAGTCCCGCGATGCCGCCGCCGACGACCGCGACCGACGGGGCCCCGCCGTCGAACCCCGCGCGGCCCTGCGGGGCCCGGAGCACCTCGGCCCGCCGGTCCCGGCCGTGCCGCCGGGCGTCCGGCGCCCCGGTTCCCGGCCGCCTCACGCGGCGTCCTCGGACCGGCGGGGCGCCCGGGCGACGAAGGTGTGGGTGATGCCGGTCTGCCAGCCGGGCAGCGGCAGCACCCGCACCTCCTCGAAACCGGCGCGGCCGATCCGCTCGGCGAAGGCCGGCGCCGTGTCGAAGTCGAGCACGCTGCGCCACAGATGGCGGTAGAGCTCCCCGTCCCCGGCGGCCCTGCCCAGCGGCACCACCACCCAGCGGCAGACCGTACTCCACAGCGAGCGGTTCGCCCGGCCCCCCGCCAGGGCGTACTCGTGCACCGCCAGGCGTCCCCCCGGGGAGAGGAGTCCGCGGACCGAGAGGAGCACGGCGTCCGGATCGGTGACGTTGCGGAAGAGGTACGCGGCGAACACCGCGTCGAAACGGCCGTCGACCGCACCACCGCCCCGGCCCGCCCCCGAACCGTCCGCCAGCGCCTCCGCCGGGGAGTGCACGAACCTGACATGGGCGGGCCACTCCTTCGCGGCGGCCTGCGCGAGCATGCCCGCCGAGGCGTCGACGGCCACGATCTCCGCGTACGGAGCGGCGGCCAGCAGGGCCGCGGTGGAGGCGCCCGTGCCGCATCCCAGGTCGAGCACCCGGAGACCCGCCCCGCCGTGCGGCAGCCCGAGCCGGCGGGCCGAGCGGCGCAGATGGGCGTGGTAGCCGGGATTGGCGGCCACCAGGCGGTCGTAGGCGAGGGAGGCGTGGTCGAACGCGGAGGACAGCTCGGCGTCGTGGAGCAGGGTCATGGCGTGGTCATTCCTCATCGTGCAGGTGGGGGACGGGGTGTGCGGGGACGGACCGGCGGGCGCGGAAGGGGAGTTCGGCGACGGTCCGGAGCATCGGGACGACGGGGGTACGGAGCCCGACGAGCAACTCCTCGCCCAGCGGCGCCGATCCGTCCAGGAAGCGGAGCAGCCGCGCGGGGGGAACCGAGCGGAAGAGGCCGGTGAAGAAGGCGGCACCGTTCACCCGCCCGGTGTCCAGGGCCCGCAGCATGACCGCGTCCATGGCGAGGGACCGGGCGCGGTAAGCGGGCGGCGTCCGCGGCGGCTCTCCCGCGCGCAGTGCCGCCGCCAACGACCGGGTCTGGCGCTGCACGGCGCTGAAGGTGTAGCCGGTGGAGGGCCGGGTGGCACCGCCCGCGGTACCGACGCGGAACACCGACCGCCCGGCGCGCGACGGGAACCGCCCGTCCGTCATCGGGATGACACCGTGCTCGGTGGCGGAAACACGGTACGGCGACGCGCCGAGAACCTCACGGAGGTGATGGTCCAACGCCCTTGCGTACGCGCCGGGTTCGAGCGGGGTGCGGGAGAACTCCGTGTACTCCACCAGGGCCGAGCGGGCGTCCAGCGGAAGCACGTAGGCGAAGGACAGGCCGTGGCGCGGCTGCGGGGTCCGGAAGTCCATGAGATCGGCGGTGTCCGGCTCGAACACCGGTCGTCCGGTCCGCACGAACCAGCCGGTGAAGTGCTGGAGGAGCGTGGTCCTGGCGGCCGGCATACGGCCGGGCGGGCGCGAGTCGAAGACGTACCGCCCGGTCACGACGGTACGGCGGCCCCGGGCGTCCTCGCCGACCACCTCACCGCCGCCCCCGGCCGCGTCGCGCACCGCCCGCACGGTCAGCTCCACGCGCCCGAAACCTTCGGCCGAGTCCAGCCTCCGGTCCACCAGCGCGGTGAACGCGTCGGACCGGAGCATCTTGTACCGGAGCGGGGACGCCACCGCCACCGTGGCCGAGCCGTCGGCGGCGCGCACCCGGAGCCGCTGCCACGACGCGGACACCACCGCGTCGAACTCGCCGCCCGGCGGCTCCCAGAAGCACCAGGTGCGGGGCGGCGGCCGGAGCGGCCCCGGCGGAGCATCGACCAGGAGGACGGAGAGCGGCACCCGTGCGCCCGGTGCGCACAGGCGGTACGCGAGCGACAGACCGGCCGCTCCCGCGCCCACGATGACCACGTCGGCGTACGGCAAGGGGGCGCTCTCCTCCTCCGGATGGACGGACGGGTGTTCTCGGGGCCGTCCGCGGTCGGGCGGGTCTCCTCGGGCCGTCCCGCGGTCGGGCGGCGGCAGGGCGCACCGGTCCTGGTGGTACGGGCTGTCGTCCGCGGCCGAGCCGGTGCTGCCGCCGATACTTCCGCAGCCGGAGGGCCCCCGGACGCATCCGACGCGCGGGTGTCGCGCGTCGGACGCGCTCAGGGGCGCGGGACCGCCCGGGGTTTCGCGGGGCGGGCCGCGAAACGCGGCCCCGGTCCGCGAAACCCCGGCCCTCCCGGTCCGCCTCGCGAAACGCCCGCCCTTCGTCTCAGCCGCCGATCTCGGCGGTGATCGCCTCCCACACCCCCTGCGGGGGCGGGAGGGGGAGATCGGCCGCGGTCACCGCGCGGGCGGCCGCCACCACGGCACCGAGCGCCTCGAACTCGGCGCGGCAGTCCGCGCACCGGCGAAGGTGCTCCACCGCGGGGCCGTCGCGTGCGGATCGGTGGCCGAGAGCCAGCTCCGTCAGGTCGTCCTCGTGGACATGGTGCGCCATGTGCACCTCCCTCAGGACCTGCTTCCCCCCGGGACCGCCGGGCGGACGCACCCGCGGCCGTTCCGCGACGGCGGACACGACTCCGGGAGGGTGACGTTCGTCAGCCCATGTCCGTGGCTGCGGCCGTGAGCGACCTGCGCATCCGCACCAGGGCCCGGCGGGCGTGGCTCTTCACGGTGCCCAGCGGCAGGCCGGTCCGTTCGGCGATCTGCACCTGGGTGAGGTCGTCGAAGAAGGCCATGCAGAGGATGTGCCGCTGCACCGCCGGGAGTTTGCACAACTCCTGGACGACCAGCACCCGGTCGAGCACGGTGGCCTCCGGCCCGGCCCCCTCGGTGCCGCGCACCTGTTCCCGCGCGGCGGACGCGGCGGCCAGCTCGCCGCGCCGGGTGCGTGCGGCCAGGGCGTCGGCGACCTTGCGCCGGGTGATTCCGACCAGCCACCCGGGGAGCGGCCCGCGCTCCGGGCGGTACCCCGCACGCCCCCGCCACGCCGCCAGGAACACCTGCTGGGTGACGTCCTCGGCCTCGCGGGGGTCGCCGAGGGAGCGCGCGGCCAGCGTGTGGACCAGGGTGCCCCACCGCTGGAAGACCCGGGCGAAGGACTCGGCGTCACCTCTGAGGCACCCGTCCGCCAGTTCTGCTGCGGCGCGGTCCTCGTCCTCGCTACGCTCCTGCGCGGGCGTGTGGACCGGCGCCTGCGCCGCGCGCTGCCCCACCGGTACGTCGACTGCGGTCATCGGTGTCCCTCCTCGTCGGGAAGCCCGGGAACCCAGGACCGGGGAAGTCCCGAACCCGGAGAAGTCCCGAGCCCGGGAAGCCCGGAGCCCGGGTGGCAGAGGGCCTCGAAGGCCGCACCGCCACCCGGTCCGGAACGCCAACAGCCCGCCGGAGCCGGGGCGTTCCGTCGGTGTCAGACAACCCAACTCCCCACCGCTGCGGCAACATGCGTCGTTCGTGCGTCGTATCGTGGGGGAATGGACGCAACGAGTCGTAGGCGTACGGAAACACCGGAGCCGGGGAGCACGGACATGACGGGTGCCGGGAGCGCGGACGTACCCGGTGCGGGCGCCGCCCGCCCGGCCGGGTACGACGGAGGGCTGACCACCGGAGCCGTCGCGCGGCTGCTGGGCGTCGCCCCCACCACCCTCCGTTCCTGGGAGCGCCGCTACGGCATCGGGCCGGCCGAACGCGAAGGTGGCCGGCACCGGCGCTGGACCTCGGCCGACGTCGAACTCCTGATGCGCATGTGCGACTTCACCAGCGCCGGGCTACCGCCGGCCGAGGCCGCCCGGGCCGCGCTCGCCGCCGCGCCGGGTGCGGGTGCGCCCCCCGGAACCGCGACTACGCCGCCGGGGGCCGCCGCCGGGCAGGCGCGGCCCGCCCCGGCCCGCCCGTCCACCGCCCCTGGCGCCCTCCCGGTCGGCCGCGGGCGCACGGAAGCCCGGGGGCTCGCGCGGGCGGCCGTCCGCCTGGACGCGCGCGCGGTGGAGGAACTGCTCGCCCGCGCTCTGGACCGGCACGGGCTCGTGGCCGCCTGGGACGAGGTCATCATGCCGACCCTGAACGCCGTGGGGCGCCGATGGGAGAGTTCCGGCGAGCGGTACGTCGAGGTGGAGCACCTGCTCTCCTGGCACGTCTCCACCGTGCTCCGGCGCGTCGCGACGGGCCCGCCGCCCGCGCGCGGCGCCGCCGTCACTCTGCTCGCCTGCGCACCGGACGAGAACCACACACTCCCGCTGGAGGCGCTCGCCGCCGGACTGATGCAACGCGGCCTGCCCGTAAGAATGTTCGGGGCGGCCCTGCCGGTCGAGGCCCTGGAGGAGGCCGCCCGGCGCACCGGTCCCGTCGGCATCGTCCTCTGGTCGCAGGGCCGTTCGACGGCGAGCCGGTCGCTGGCCCAGCGGATCGCCTCCATCGAGTGGGGGGTACGCGGCGCCCGCACCGCCCCGACCGTGCTGCTCGCCGGGCCCGGCTGGGCGGGCCATCAGCCGGACGGCGTGCTGCGCCCCACCAGCCTGGCCGAGGCGCTCGCCCTGCTGTCGGCGCTCGCCTCCCGCTGAACCGGGGCGCGGGCGGTGGCGCGCCGCGCCGGACACCGCCCCCCGAGCAGTGGCCGGGGCGTCGGCGCTGCATGATGGACGCGGCCGTGCACGGTGAAGGTTCGGCACGGCCGCACCGAACGACGACGGGACACACCATGCCGCTCAAGGGCGAGTACGAGCCCAGCCCCACCCAGTGGGTGCGTGACCAGGTCGAGCTGTACGAGAGCTCCGGCGGGACGCAGGGCACCACGATGCGCGACATGCCGGTCGTCGTGCTCACCACCAAGGGCGCCCGCAGCGGGAAGATCCGCAAGTCCGCGCTGATGCGCGTCGAGCACGACGGCACCTATGCGGTGGTCGCCTCACTCGGCGGGGCTCCGAAGCACCCGGTCTGGTACCACAACGTGACCGCCGACCCCCGGGTCGAGCTCCAGGACGGTCCGGTCCGGCAGGACATGATCGCCCGTGAGGTGACGGGGGACGAGAAGGCCCGGTGGTGGGAGCGCGCGGTCGAGGCGTTCCCCGACTACGCCGACTACCAGAAGAAGACGGACCGGGTGATCCCCGTCTTCGTCCTGGAGCCCGCGCCGACGCCGCACTGAACCGCGCGGTCGCCTCGTACGGAAGCGACCGCCTTTCGCGGAAGGGGCCGCCTTCACGGAAGCGACCGTCTTCCGGAAGCGGCCTCGCTCTCACGGCAGCAGCCTGCGCGACCGCCTGGCCGCCACGTCCTCCACCCAGCCGAACACGGCGACGGTGGCGGCGATCAGCGGCCAGGCAACCGCGAACCGGAACCACGTGCTGTCCAGCGGCAGATGTTCTTCCAGCGACGGCACCCGCCCCATCAGTCGATCACCACCACGCTCAGCATCGGTGCGACCTCGTGCCACAGCCCGGCGGGTCGCCCACCGGCAGCACCCAGTACAGCGCGTCCGGGCCCTTCGTCCACCCGTGCAGGACCATCGCCGTGCCGAACAACGGCCCGAACACCCGGACCGGCACGAGGAGTCGGGGCGTCCTGCCGCGGATCGCCGACCACGCGGGCCGCTCCGGCGAGCGTGCCATCAGCGAACCGGCGAGCGCGACATCACGCCCATGGACGGGAAGGCGAACCCCAGCCAGGGCCATCCGAAGGCTGGTAGGTGACCCTGCGGACGGGCGCCAGGGCGCGCAGGCCGTCGACGTACGGGTCGCGGCCCCCGCTCCGCGCCGCCCGACGTGCCGTACGTCCCCCGAACGCCGTACATCCACCCTCGGCCGGGGCGCGGTTGCCGTCGTGCGGTGCGTGCCGGTCACCGGCCCGCCTCCGTGGGGGCGACCGGAACGCCCACCGCACCGGTGCGTTTCAGCTTCTGCCGGCCCAGCCGACGACCGGTCGGGGCGGAGTGGATCAGCACCGGGTGCATCATCTGCCGACAGGCGAGTTGCTGGAGCGGCATCATCAGCAGGGAGCGGTACCTCTCCCGGTCCAGCCGGAACGCGGAGGCCGAGCGGACCAGTTGCACGTCGAGTACGGCCGGCCGTGCCGGCAGTGAGCCCTGGAGGCCGACGACGAGCATCGCGCAGAGCGTGAACGCGTCGATGAGCGGGGCGACGAACTGCGTCACGGAACTGGAAGAGCACCACCAGCGGCATCCCGATCCGGCCGAACCGGCCGGAGGGTCCCCGGTCGGTGACCGGGCGGCGGTGCTTCCAGAGCGCCTGCATGGTGCCGTAGCTCCAGCCGTAGCGCTCCAACTGCCCGAAGGAGGAGGGTGCTTCGGTTCATGCGCGGGCGTGCTCGGCGTGGACGACCCGCCCTCCCGCACGGTGCGGGGCGATGGCCCGGCTCGCGAAGGTGCTGGACCTCGGCTCCGAGCAGGCGTGGAACGCCCCGCACCTCACCGTGATGGCCGGGGTCACGATGTCGCGGGGGAGACCTTCGCCCTGGCCGGCGCGGCCTCGCTGCGGACCTTCGCCGAGCGGTACGGAGTGGGCGCGCTCCCGCTGTGGGCCACCTTCCGTGACCGGGCCTGCGCCGGAGGCGGTACCGACGCGGCGGACGACTCCTGCAGCGGCGTCGCGCAGGAGGACGGGGCGTTCGGCGTGGTCCTGGGAGGCTGACCTTCCCGCCGGGACATGACGCCGTGAGGCGCCGTCCCGCCGGAGCGGGGACGGCGCCTCACGGGCGTATCGGTGTGCTCAGACGGTCTGCGGCTCGGCGGTGGCCGCCTTCGCCAGCTCGGCCAGGACGGCGGTGAGCTGCTGCGCGACCTCTTCGTCGTCCGCCGGGTGCGTCTCGGCGAAACGGACGACCGAGCCGGGCACGGAGAGCTTGACCTCTTCCAGCACCGAACCACCGGCGATGCCGACGGCCTTGCGGGCGTCGTCCTGGGCCCACACGCCGCCGAACTGGCCGTACGCGGTGCCGACGACGGCGACCGGCTTGCCGGTGAACGAGCCGGCGCCGAACGGGCGGGAGTACCAGTCGATCGCGTTCTTCAGGACGGCCGGGATGGTGCCGTTGTACTCGGGGGAGAAGAGGAGGAACGCGTCGGCGCTGTTGGCGGTCTCGCGGAGCCTCGCGGCCACGGCCGGGAGCTTGCCCTCGACGTCGATGTCCTCGTTGTAGAAGGGCAGGTCGGCGATCTCGTCCTGGATCACGACCTCCACGCCCTCGGGAGCGAGCTTCACAGCGGCCTCGGCCAGCTGGCGGTTGTGGGAACCGGAGCGGAGGCTTCCGACGAGAGCGACGATGCGAGTGGACATGGGGGACTCCTGTGAAAAGCGCCGGGCTCGGCGGCGGAAAAATTAACCGGACCGTGGTCCGGTCATGGGTATAGCACGCCAAGCGGACCGGGGTCCACTTCCTGTGGAGCGCGTTACGCTGGTGCGATGACCGCGCAGACCGGATCCGAAGAGGCTTCCTCCGCCCGCCCCGTCACGCTGCTGCCCCTGGCCGGTCATGAGCCCCAGGAGCGCGCCGACGCCGCCCGCAACCGTATCCGCCTGCTGGAAGCCGCATCCCGGCTGGTCCGGGAGGTGGGGGCCGAGCACGTCACGATGGAAGCCGTCGCCACCGCGGCCTGCGTCGGCAAGGGCACCGTCTTCCGGCGCTTCGGCGACCGGGTCGGTCTGATGACCGCGCTCATCGACCACGCCGAGAAGGAATTCCAGAACGCGGTCATCTGCGGACCGCCGCCGCTGGGCCCCGGTGCGCCGCCGCTGGAGCGGCTGGAAGCCTTCGGCGTCCACACCATCCGCCACATGATGAAGTACGTCGATCTGTACGTGGAGGCGGACAACTGCCCGACCCGCCGCTACAGCGCCCCCGCCCGCACGGTGCGTGCCTTTCACGTCACCGACCTGCTCCGGCGGGCCGGCGCGACCGGTGACCTGGAGTTGCTGACCCAGGTGCTGCTCGCCTACCTGGACCCCTCATTCCTCAACCACCACCGCAACGGACGATGTTTCTCGGCCGAGCGTATCGAGGACGGCTGGAAGGACCTGGTGGCCCGGGTCACCCACCGCTGCTGAACCGCCGACAGACCCGGGGGCGCGCGGGGCGGCGGGGCCGGTGAGGGCGCGCGGCCCCGGGACGACGCCTCAGAACAGGGTGATGAGCACGCTGATCCGCTTGCCGCGCTCCTGCTGGGTGATGGTGACCCGCTTCGAGAGCCGCCGCACCAGCGGCCAGCCGTACCCCCCGACCCGTACGGTGTCGGGAAGCGGAACCGCGGTCCGCGGCTCCGCGGGACTGGCGTCCGCCACGTCCAGCAGCAGCCCCTCACCGCTGAGCCGGGCGCTGAACCCGGTGAGCCCGCCCCCGTGGCGGATGGCGTTCGTGACCAGTTCCGACGTCACCAGCAGCGCGTCCGAGATGACCACGTCGTCCGGGTCCATGCCCCCCAGCGTGCAGAACTGCTCGTCCAGCAACTCGCGCACGATGGCGCGCGCGGCGGCGGCGTCGCCGGGCAGGGTGAGCCCCGTGCCGACGGGTCCGCCTTCGTCGCGGCCCACCGGATGTTCCCTGCTCACGTGCTCCTCCGCCCCCTGTGCCACGGCCCCGTCGCGGTGACGGGCCGTGCGTGTCGTGCCGGCTTCAGCATGCGGCCGCCTCTTCCACGCTCGTGGCCATGGTGAAGGCGCCCGCCGTGCCGGTGACCTCGAACAAACGACGTACGGCGGTGCGGAAAGGGCCCGCGAGCACCAGTCCCACGCCGGCGCGTTCGTGACGTGCGCGTGCGTCGAGCAGGGCGTGCAGTACCGCGGAGTCCGCGAATTCCGTCTCCGACAGGTCCACCACAGTACGTTCTGTCCCCATCCGCAACGCCGCCCCGAGGGCCTCGGCCAACTCGGGCGCCCCGGAATTCTCGTCGGCGTCGCCCTGTACCCGGACAAGTGCGAACCCGTCCGCCCGGACCAGGAACGCCGTCCCCCTGGCCGGTCTCTTACGTCCGGTCATTTCACTGATGGCGCTTCACCCCGGAGTCGTACGAAAGGGCGGACGAGGAATGCCGTACCGGGCCCGCGACGGTCGCCCGTACGCGGCCCGGACGGAAGGGACCGGCATCACGGCGTCAGAATTCCTGCGTAGTAGGAGCCGAGGCGCGTCAAATAGGCCGGGTCATTGGTGTCCTGGTCGCGGGCGAAGCGAGGGGCGCCCTTCACCTGCTCCTTCGTGCAGAGCAGGGTGATCACCCGGTGTTCGGCATCCACCCGCGCGACCATACCCATGGGAATGGCGGTACTGCGACCGAATTTCCACAGACCGGTGTCGACGACCAGGTGGTCGAATTCAGGGACGAGAGAACGCCGGTCCACTGTTCCCAGAGTGTCGTCGGAAGCCTCGACCGAGAACTCCGTCGGATCCGTCCCGGCCAGGACATCGATCGCGACGGGGCCGCACCAGACATTTCTCATCTTCTCGCCTTTCCTCCCGCACGCGGCTTCGCGTGGGTCTCCACCACCGCTTTCCCCGAGTGCCGGAACTCACACAGGAAGACATCGCGCGCGCGAGGGGCGCCCCGCCGCACCCCCGCGCCGGGGTGCCCGGAGCCATGACGGGTTGCCAGGAGTGCCTCCGGTGGAGGAGTGTTGCCGGGGGGCAATGATTCTGTCGTCGAGTGGATGAGGTGAGGGGTTCGCGCAGCGGGCCTTCGACTTTTGGTGACTTCCGCGAACCGGGCGCCTGCCGCCCGTGCGAGCACTCGGACCGAACCGGTCTGGGACACCGCTCCCTGCCCCGCCCTGGTCGTGGGGCCGAGGGGAGCGGTCGAACGGGCCAATGACGCCGCGGCTGCCCTCTTCCCCGAGGCCCGCCCCGGAACGCCCCTGACGGACGCCGTCCCGTCCTGGCTGGCGGACGCGCACCTGGTCCGCCGGACCGGGAAGAGCCCGGCCACGGCCGCCGGCCCTGTCGGCGACCGCAGCTTCGAGGCGCACCCGGCCGGTCAGGAGGACGGCGGCGTGGTGTGGTGGCTGGTGGACGACACCGACCGGCTGCGCGCCGCCGAGGCGCTGCGTGGCGAACGCGAGCGCACCGCCTTCCTGACCGAGGCGTCCGACCGGCTGCTGGCCTCGCTCAACCTCGACAAGTGCGCCGAGTCGACCGCTCAGCTGGCCGCCGCGCACCTCGCGGACGCGGCCCTGGTGGTCGCCCCGTCCGTCGGCGGCACGCTGATCGCCCGCTGCTCCGGCGACGGCATCCCCACGCTCACCCGGGAACGCGTCGACCCCGACGCGGTGCCCGGCCTCGCCGAGGCGCTCCAGGGGTTTCCGCCCGTGCCGTCGCGGTGGATGGACCCGGCCCTCGCCCCGTCGTGGGTGGTGCCGCCGGACATGGCCGACGTGGGCTCCATCGTCGTCACCCCACTGCCCGGCCACGGTGTCCCGGCCGGAGCCCTCATCCTGCTCCGCCGGGGCGAGCACCACGCGTTCAGCCGGAGCGAGGAGACCTTCGCCCGGCTGTTCGCCGCCCGGGCCGGCGCGGCGATGTCCGCCGCCCGCATGTACGCCGAGCAGGCGTCGATCACCGAGACGCTGATGCGCGAGCTCCTGCCCCCGGCCCTCCACCAGGTCTCCGGAGTGGAGTTCGCCGGCGGCTACCGCGCCTCGCGCGACACCGAGCGGGTGGGCGGCGACTTCTACGACGTGCACCCCGCGGCGGTCGAGGGAGAGCCCTCCCTCGCCGTGCTCGGGGACGTGTGCGGCAAGGGCCTGAACGCCGCCGTGCTCACCGGGAAGATCCGCAACACCCTGCACGCGCTGCTGCCGATGGCCGACGACCACCAGCGGATGATCGACCTCCTCAACGGCGCGCTCCTCAACTCCCACCACGCCCGGTTCGCCACCCTCGTCCTCGCCTCCGCGGTGCGCGAGTCCGCCTCGGTGCGGCTGCGGCTGACCAGCGCCGGGCACGCCGCTCCGATGATCGTCCGCGCGGACGGGACGGTGGAGGAGGCGGCCACCCGGGGCACCCTGGTGGGCGCGCTCCCCGAGGCCAGGGCCGAGACGGTGGAGGTCGTCCTCGCACCGGGGGAGAGCTGCGTGATGTTCACCGACGGGATCACCGAGGCCAGGGGCGGGCCCCTCGGGGACTCCCTCTTCGGCGAGGAGCGGCTGCGGAGTGCGCTGTCGCGGTGCGGAGGGATGCCCGCCGAGGCCGTCGTCGAGCACATCCAGATGCTCGCGGCCCAGTGGGTCGGTGCGGGACGTCACGACGACATGGCCGTCGTGGTCATCGCCGCCCCGCGTACCCACCACCTCAGCGCGGTGGACGGCCACACCCGGGGCAGGTTCACCGCATGAGCATGACGCACACCCTGGCACCGGACCACTCGCTGTCGTCGCTCCGGGACGCACTGTGGGACGCCGTCCTGGAAGGGGACGAGTACACGGCCACCGGTCTCGTGCTCGACGCCCACCACGACGGCGCGGACGCCGAGAGCCTCCTGCTGGACGTCGTCGCTCCCGTGCAGGGCCTGGTCGGCGTCGAGTGGGCCGCCAACCGCATCACCGTCGCCCAGGAACACGCGGCCACCGCGATCAACGACCGGGTCGTCGGCGCCCTCTCCCGGAGCCCCGCGACGGGCGGGGCCCGCACCACCGGTGCGTCCGGGCGGGTGACCGTCGCCTGCGTCGACGGCGAGTGGCACGCCCTGCCGGCCCGCATCCTCGCCGAGGTGCTGACCCTGCGCGGCGTGCGGGTCGACTTCCTCGGCGCCCAGGTCCCCACCGCGCACCTGATCGCCCATCTGCACCGCACCGGCGCCGACGCGGTGGCCCTGTCCGCCTCCCTCGCCACCCGGCTTCCCGTCGCCCACGGCGCGATCACCGCCTGCCAGGCGACCGGCACTCCGGTCCTCGCCGGAGGGGCGGCGTTCGCAGCGGACGGCAGGTACGCCCGCCTGCTCGGGGCGGACGCCTGGGCCCCCGACGCCCGGACCGCCGCCGGTCTCCTGGCGGCGGGGATCACCCCCCGTACGCCGCGGGTCCACCAGCCCATCGACGATCTGCCCCACCTCGGCGACCAGGAGTACACCCTGGTGGTGCGCAGCAAGGCGCAGCTGGTGAAGGCGGTCCTCGTCGGGCTGGACGAGCGCTTTCCCGGAGCGCGCGCCTACTCCGAGGAGCAGCGCGAGCGGACGGCCGAGGACGTGGCGCACATCGCCGACTTCCTCGCCGCCGCCCTCTACACCGACGACCCGGAGCTCTTCACCGGATTCCTCGACTGGACCGGGGACATCCTGACGGCCCGCGGGGTACCCGCGCTCTCCCTGGTCCCGGCACTGGAGGTGCTGGGCGAGGAGCTCAGGGACTTCCCCCGGGCCACCCACCACCTCCGCCTCGCGACCGCCCGCCTCCGTCCGAACACCCCCCACGGGAAGCACGCATGACGACCACGCCCTCCGACGCCTTCCGGCTCAGCACGCGGTACGACGCACAGGGCGCGGTCCTGGTGGAGTTGTGCGGAGACCTCGACCACACCCAGACCGACACGCTGCTCGACACCGTGAGGGAGCAGCTGGCCGGGAACCCGGACACGCGCGAACTCCGGCTCGAATGCGCCTCGCTGGAAACGATCGACTCCTCCGGGCTGGCCGCGCTGATCATGATCCGCAGACGGGCCGACCAGGCGGGCGTCCGTCTGGTGCTGGACGGGCGCCGAGCCGCGCTCGACCGGCTGCTGGAGGTCACGGGTACGCTGGAGTACCTCACCACGACCCCCATGGACGCGGAGCGGACCTCGGGGCAGAGCATGCGGACCACCTCCACGTCCGCGCACGAGGCCCCCTCCGTCACCGAGGGCGTACGACACCGCTCGGCCCGTCCCACCGGCCCGGACGGCACAGCCTGACGCACGCCGTGCGCCCGGCCCGCCCCGGGATACCGGGAACAGAGGGGGAACGTCATGACGTCCGACGCCGAGGTCGCGCCTTTGGGCCACGACGACGTGGCGTCGGCGGCGGGCGACATCGTGGAATTGCTCGACCTGCTGTGGGAACGGACTCGCGACCGGGGCTGGGCGGCCCCCGCGTCCCTGGCCCAGCTCCGTCTGATGTACGCCGTCGACCGCGAGGACGGCATCAGGATGAGGGCGCTCGGCGCCGTGCTGAACGTGTCCGCGCCCTCGCTCAGCCGACTGTGCGACCGGCTCCAGTCCGTGGGCTTCGTGGAGAGGCGGCCCAGCCCCCACAGCGGACGAGAGGTGACGCTGAGTCTGACGACGCGGGGGCACGCGCACCTCGCCGAGGTGCGCAGGAAGCGGGGCGAGGTGCTGACCACCGCGATCGACAGCATGCCCGCCGGGCAGCGCGCCGAGCTGGCCCACGGACTCACCGGGCTACGGGACGCGCTGGGCGGCCGCCCGGTGGCTCATCGGATGTTCGCCGGACCAGCTGTGCGCGGCCCGGCGGACTGAGCCGCAACCTCGCTCGCCGGGTTGCGGGCTGACATGGCGTCAGCTCGCACGATGCTCGGGCGCGTCCCCGGCGGTCCCCACCACGACGAAGTGGTCCAGCGTCCCGGTGACGGTGAACAACCGCCGCACCTGCGGGCGGAGGGGCCCGGCGATGATGAAAGCCCGTCCCCGGAGCCGGTGTCCGCGCTCCGCCGCCAGCAGTTCGTTGAGCAGCCCGCTGTCCCCGAAGGTGACACCGGACAGGTCGACCACCGTGGCGGGCAGGTTCGCCTCCGCGGCCTCCTCCCAGGCGGCGGAGAGGAGATCGCGCTCCGCCTGGTCGACCGCGCCGGTGACACCGATCACGAACACGTCCGGCGCTCTCGCCACCCGAACGGTGGCACTCTCGTCCCAGCTCATGGCCCCCATTTTCACAGCACCGGCGCGACGCCCGGACGACACCCCCCGGATGTGCGGGCGGAGCGGTACCGCCCGCACGTCCAGGGGTGCGCCGCATGCGCCACCCCTGCCCGAGGGTCCGTCAGGGACGCAGGATCAGACGGATGGGGTCACCCTGCTTGCGCTCCAGCCGGGCCACGGCCTCGGCCGCTTCCGCCAGCGGCAGGGTCCCGCTGATCGAGCCGGAGAAGTCCAGCCGCCCGCCTTCGACCAGCCCGAGGAGCTGAGGGAGGGCGACGGGCATGTCGGAGCCGTAGTGGCCGAGGATCCGCTGCTGGAGGTAGCTGAACCGGGTGCCCTGCGTGACCGTCAGCGGCTTGTCGGTGAGGCCGACCAGCACGAGCCGTCCCCCCTTCGCGAGGGCGGTCAGCGCCTGCTCGCGCACGGCGGGCACCCCGGCGAAGTCGAAGGCGGCGGCCAGTCCCGCGCCGGCGGTGACCGCGTGCACCCGCTCCGCGAGGTCCGGAGCGGCCGGGTCGAGCGCCAGATCGGCTCCGGCGGCGAGAGCGCGCTGCCGGGCGGTCGGGTTCGGGTCGACGGCGACGATCGGGTACGCGCCCACGGCGCGCAACAGCTGCACCGCGTGCACCCCGAGCCCGCCCACGCCCCACACACCCACCGCCTCGGCGGGCCGGACGCCGGCGGTCGCGGTGATCGCGCCCCACGGGGTCGACACCGCGTCCGGGATGATCGCGCCCTGGTCGAACGGGATGGCGTCGGGCAGCAGCGTCAGCGCGTCCTCGGCGGACAGGGCGTACTCGGCCCAGCCGCCGTCGTAGTCGACGCCCCGGGTGTACGTGACGCCGTCACGGGTCTCGCCCGCGTACAGCACCACGCGCTGACCGGGCGTCCAGGACGTGACGCCCTCGCCCGTCGCGGCGATCGTGCCGGACACCTCGTGACCGAGGGTGACGGTGTCGCCGTCCAGCAGCTGCGGGGTGAGGCTGCCGCCGATGAGGTGCACGTCGGAGAGGCACACCCCGGCCGCCTCGACCTTCACGAGCACCTGACCGGGGCCGGGCTGCGGCCGGGGCACCTCCTCGACGCGCAGGGTGCGGCTCGGGACGTGCAGGCGTGCGGCGAGCATCTGCTCCATGACGTGACCTCCAAAAGCGGTGTTCCCTCGACGGCCGCCGTATAACGCAGGTCGCCTTGCATTGGACGGTACGACGGTTCGGGAGCCCTGCGCAAGTGGGGTTGCTTTAGGCTGGCCGCATGACCTTCAGGCAGGCCACATGACCACGCCCCGCCCCGCCGCCCCGCCGCTGCGCCGACGCGGCGAGAACATGCGCAGAGCCGTTCTGGCCGCCGTCATGGAGATCCTGGCGGCCGACGGACTGGCGGGCGCGACCGTTTCCGCCGTCGCCCGGTCCGCCGGAGTGCACGAGACGTCGATCTACCGGCGGTGGAAGACCCGCGAGAACCTGATCGCCGAGGCGCTCGTCGCCGAACTCGACGCCGCCGTCCCCGTTCCCGACACGGGAGACGTGACGGAGGACCTCACGACGTTCTTCGTCTCCCTCGTCCGGCTGCTGCGCACCGCCCACGGCCAGGCGCTGCTGCGGCTGAGCGTCGAGCGGGACGACACCCTGGAGGACCGCCGTGGCCCGTACTGGAAGGACCGGCTGGAACGCGGGGCCGTCATGGTCCGGCGTGGCGTCGAGCGCGGCGAACTCGCCGGGGACACCGATGCCCGCCTGTTCATGGAGGCGGTCAGCGGCCCTCTCTTCGCCCGGGTCCTGGTGAGCGACGCGCCGCTCGACGAGGAGCTGGCGGAGCGGCTGGTCGCCCTGGTGCTCGACGGCGCGCGACCCCGCCCGGCCTGAGTGCGGGTGTGAGTAGTTGAGGTACAGAAAGTGCCGGTGAGATTGATCTTGCTCGGCCAGCACACCGGCCCGTAGTGCTGCTGGGCTTCGGCGATACCCGCTGGGCGGGTCTTCCCAGGTGGCTACGGTCCAGGCCGTGCCGGTGGAGTTTCTGACTGATGAGCAGGCCGAGGCGTACGGGGCATTCACCGCAGTGCCCACGCGCCCGGAGCTGGAGCGGCTGCGCACGCCGCCGGTGAAGACGACGGGCACCGCGATGGTGCGGCCATGGAGCGGGTGGAGGAGATCTCCGCGTTCGCGCTGGGCCGGGTGAACCTGTCGCGGGTGCCGGTGAACAGGCTGTCCGCGCCGGCCCGGTACGGGCAGCTGAGCAAGGCGCAGACGATCGAGCGGTCCCCGGAGCCGCGGCGTACCGCACTGCTGACCGCGGTGGTGCGTCAGCTGGAGGCGCAGGCGGTCGACGACGCGCTCGACCTGTTCGCGCTGCTGATGGCGAACCGGCTGATCAGCCCCGCGCGGCGCGTCTCGGACCGCGAACGCCTCGCGATGCTGCCGCAGCTGGAGAAGGCGGCCCGGATTCTGGCGAAGGTGTCGAAGATTCACACCGAGGAGCTGGACCTGGTCGCCGAGCACGACGCGGACCTGGACGTAGCCGCGCTGTGGGCGGCCGTGGAGGAGGCGGTGCCGCGGACGGCGGTCTCCTCGGCGGTGGCGACCGCGGAGGCACTGGTGCCGGATGACGACGGGTCGGCCGAAGCGGCGATGCGCGAGAAACTCGCCCTGCGCTACAACACCGTGCGCCCCTTCCTGTCGCTGCTGGGTGAGTCGGACGCGCTGGGCGCGGCCCCGGCCGGGCGGCGCCTGGTGAAGGCGGTACGCCACCTGCCGCGCTCGCGCACCGCAGGGTCAAGGACCGGCCGCTGCTGGCCCGCGAGGTTGACGCCGAGCTGGTGCCCGCGGTGCGGAAGCGGGCGGTGTTCTCCAACGCCAAACTGCTCCAGGGCGCCGTCGACCGGGACGCGTACGTGGTGTGCGTGCTGGAGCAGCTGCACCGCGCGCTGAACCGGCGCGACGTGTTCGCCGCCCCGTCGAACCGCTGGTCCGACCCTCGCGCGAGGCTGCTGGACGGCCCGCGGTGGGAGGCGATGCGCGGGAACGTCCTGGCGGGCCTGTCCCTGACCGAGGATGCCGACGAACACCTTGCCCGGCTCGTACGCGGGCTGGGACGCGGCATGGCGGCAGATGGCCGACCGATTGGAGGAAGCCGGGGACGACGCGAAGGTGGAGATCGTCGTTCCCGAGGGCGGCGGCCGCGCCAAGCTGTCGGTGGACAAGCTCGGCGCGGTGGGCGAGCCGGAGTCGCCGACCTGGCTGAAGAACACCACGGAGGCGATGCTCCCCAGGATCGACCTGCCGGACCTGCTGTTCGAAGTCCACTCCTGGACCGGATTCCTCGACGCCTTCGGCCACGCCTCCGAGCGGCGTACCCGCATGGAGGGGCTGCTCGTCTCCCTGGTCGCACTGCTGGTCTCGCAGAGCTGCAACATCGGCTTGACACCGGTCACCGACCCGGAGAACAAGGCGCTCACCCGCTCGCGCCTGTCCCCTGTTGACCAGAACTACGTACGTGCCGACACCATCGCCGCGGCGAATGCCGCGCTCATCACCGCCCAGTCCCGCATCGAGCTGGCCCGGATGTGGGGCGGCGGCCTGCTCGCGTCCGTCGACGGGCTGCGCTTCGTCGTCCCCGTCAAGAGCATCCACACCGGCCCCTCACCCAAGTATTACGGGTACAAGAGGGGCCTGACCTGGCTCAATGCAGTCAATGACCAGGTCGCGGGGATTGGCGCGATGGTCGTACGCGGCACCCCGCGCGACAGCCCCTACACGCTGCTGAACCTCGACGGCGGGGTGAAGCCGGAGATGGTCGCGACCGACAACGCCTCGTACTCCGACATGGCCTTCGGCCTGTACAAGATGTTCGGCTTCCGCTTCGCCCCGCGCTTCCGCGATCTCTCGGACCGGAGGTTATGGCGGGCCGACCTGCCCGACGGTGAGGCACCGGCCGCCGGGTACGGGCCGCTGGAGGCCATCGCCTGCAACACGGTGAACCTCAAACGGATCGCCACGCACTGGCCGGACATGCTCCGGGTCGCCGGGTCGCTCATCACGAACCAGGTCCGTGCCCATGCCCTGCTGCGGATGCGGCCGCGAGGGCCACCCGACCCCGCTCGGCGCCGCGTTCGCCGAGTACGGGCGGATCGACAAGACCATGCACCTGCTCGCGCTGGTCGACCCGGTCGACGACACCTACCGCCGACTGATGAACCGGCAGCTGACCGTGCAGGAGTCCCGCCACCGTCTGGCCCGCGCGATCTGCCACGGCGGCCGGGGCCAGATCCGCCAGGCATACCGCGAGGGCCAGGAGGACCAGCTCGCCGCCCTCGGCCTGGTCCTCAACGCCGTCGTCCTGTGGAACACCCGCTACCTCGACGCCGCCGTCGCCCAGCTCCGCGCCGAGGGCTACGACTCTAGGACGAGGACGTCGCCCGCCTCTCCCCGCTCAAGGACCGGCACATCAACTTCCTGGGCCGCTACCTGTTCAACATCAAGGCCAGCGGACCCGGTCAGGGACTGCGCCCCTTTCGTGACCCCGACCCCGACCCCGACCCCGACGCCGACGCAGACGACGGGGACTGACGGCCGGTGTTGCTCAGTCTGTGTTCTGTCGAAACCCGTCAGGGCTGAATGTTCTCCAGGTCCTTGAGGAGGCTGGGGTGCGTCGGCTGCCACCCGAGGGCGTTGCGGGTGTGGGTGCTGGATGCAGGCTGGTCCATGGCGAAGATCGGGCCGAACGGGCCGAAGGTCTCCTCCGACACCGCCTCGACCGGCAGGCCCAGCCGTCGGCCGACGACCGTAGCGATGTCCCGCACCGCGTCGCCCTCGTCGGCCACGGCGTGCCAGGCTGTCCCGGCCGGTGCCGATTCGAGGGCCAGACGGAACAGGACCGCTGCGTCGAGCGCGTGCACGGCAGGCCAGCGCTGGGTGCCGTCGCCCGGGTAGCCGGCCACTCCGGTGCGGCGCGCTTGATCGGTCAACAGGCCGGCGAATCCGCCCTTGCCCTCGTTGTGGACCGTGCGCGGCATGCGGACAGCCGTGCTGCGCACACCACTCGCGGCCAGATCCAGCAGCGTATTGACCGAACGGCCCCGACCGCCAACCGGTCCGTCGGACGGCAGCGGATCGGCCTCGGTGGAGGCGCGATCCGGCACCCAGGGCGTACCGGAGACCGCGACGATCGGGCGGTCGCTTCCGATGAGTTCCTGCCCAAGCGCGGCGAGAGCAGCGCTCTCCTCGGTGATGGCCTGCGCGAGTGCATCCGGACTGCTGTAGTCGCGTCCGAACGCCAGACTGATCACGCCGTCGGACTGCGCAGCGCCGGACCGCAGGACGTCGACGTCCGCCAGATCTCCTCGCAGCACCTTGGCACCGGCGCTCTCAAGGGTCTGCGCGGAGCCGTCCGAGCGAGCCAGTGCGAGAACGGTGTGGCCGTTGCTGAGCAGTTCGGCGACGACGGCGGAGCCGATGGTGCCGGTACCGCCGGTGATGAAGACGCGCATGAGCTCTCCCTGAAAGTGATGGGACCGTTGTCCCATCACTGACCTTACACGGTGACGGGACAGGTGTCCCATCACCTATTCTGGTCTCATGACTAGATGGCAACCAGGGGCGGCCCAGCGACTCGTCGTTGCGGCCGTCGACCTGTTCACCGAGCAGGGGTACGACGCAACCACAGTGACGCAGATCGCCGAGCGCGCCGGCGTCACCAAGAGCACCTTCTTCCGGCACTTTTCCGACAAGCGAGAGCTACTGGTCGCCGGCCAGGAGACGCTCAGCAGGCTGCTCGCCGACGGCATCACCGAGGCGCCTGCGAGCGCCAGCCCGCTCCAGGCGGTGGCAGCCGGTCTCGAGCGCGCATCGAGCGCCATGGGGCCGACCAACCGCGAACTCGGCCCCCGCCTCAAAGCGGCTGTGGCAGCCAGCACCGAACTTCAGGAGCGTGACGCCCTCAAGAGCGTCGGTCTCGCGGCCGCCATGACAGCCGCGCTCATCGCACGAGGTGTCCCCGAGTCGACTGCGCACCTCGCGGGCGAGCTGGGAGTCCTCGCGTTCAAGCGGGGCTACGCCCAGTGGTCCGAAAGCGATCGCGATGACACAGAAGGGATCGCGCCTCATGCACTGGCAGCCCTGGAGGACCTGCGCGCGGCAACTGCGTCGCTGGGCTGATCAATGCCACCCGACTGTTCGCCCACCGGGCCGCCGCAGCCTCCAGGGCCTCATCAACATGGTCGCCGAGCTACGCGTGCGCGGAATCGGCTTCACCTCGCTGCACGAGAACCTGGACACCACCACCCCCGGTGGCCGACTCGTCTTCCACGTCTTCGCTGCGCTCGCCGAGTTCATTCGCGAGCTCATCGTCATCGGCACCAAGAAGTGCCTGGCCGCCGCCCGCGCCCGCGGCCGGGCCGGCGGACGCCCCAGCGTCGCCACCGAAGAGATCATCCGCGCCGCCCGCGACCTGCTGCCCGACCCCGGCCGCTCGATCACTTCAATCGCCAAGCTCCTCGGGGTCTCCCCGGGCACGCTCTACAACCACATCCCGGACCTGCGCGAGCTCCGCGCCGGCACCCTGCCCCGCCAGCTCGAAGCGCCCGCGCGGTAAGTAGACTCGAGCAAGATCAATCTCAGCGGCACTTTCTGTACCTCAACTACTCACACCCGGAGTACGGGCACGCCGGGCATGCCGGTGGCCGGCCCGCCGGAAGCGCTCCGACGGACCGGCCACCGAAAGGCGGACCCGGACGATCAGGTCACGGCGTCCAGGGCGCGTCCACCGACCACGTGGTGTCCTCGGTGAAGGAGGCCGCGTTGTCCCAGGCGTTGGTGCCGCCCGGAGTGGCCAGCCACACCTCGGAGTTGGTGTGGCGCATGAAGCTGCCGGGCAGGTTGGCGCTGGTCAGCCGCACTCCGCCGGACCCCGCGACCGCGCACCAGGTGGCGTCCGCCTTGAAGAGCGCCGAACCGTCGTTCGCGTCCCGGCGGACCCGGAAGTTCGCGTGCCGGAGGTACTCGCCGGGGTAGTTGCGGGACTCGAAGGAGTAGCAGTTGCCGTTCGCCAGACCGGTGACGACCTTCCACGTGGCGTCGCTCTTCAGCAGTGCGCTGCTGTTGGCGTCGACGACCTCCGTGTACGCGAGCCCCTCCGAGTGGCGCAGGTACTTCGTGGTGTAGCCGGGGGTGGTGACCCGCAGCGACTTGTACTGCCCCGTCGGCAGCGTCACCGCGGTCGTCGCCGCTTTCGAGGCCGCGACGAGGGCCTGGTTGGCGGCCTTCACCCGCGCCGCGTCCACCTTCACCACCTGACGGTCGTAGGTGAGAAGCCCGTTCGCCTCGTTCTCCACGTCGGTGATCTCCGTGTAGACCGAGGCCGACAGACCCGCCGGCATCTGACCGACCCGGATGCTGTCGATCAGGCCCACGAACCGGTTGTTGAGGGCCGACAGGCTCGCCTGGTCCTCGTAGCTGAAGCCGCCGCCCGGGTACCACTCGTGGCCCGCGACCTTCCAGCCCAGCCCGCCGAACTCGCCGAGCACGGCGGCCCGTGTCGAGGAGGCCGCGGTGTTGCCCGGTCCGACGTAGTTGTGGTTGTCCACGACGTCACCGTTGCCGCCGTCCACCGCGCCGCAGCAGTTGACCCCGCTCATGTTGTCGACCAGCCGGGACGGGTCGTACGCCTTGACGTCGTTGGCGATCCTGGCCTGGTCGTACTGGCCCCAGCCCTCGTTCTCGTTCACCCACATCACCAGCGACGGCGAACTGCGGTGCTGGTCGATGATCGCGTGGTACTCCGCCTCCCACTGGGTCCGGGCCGCGCTGTCCGGCGACTTGCCGGTGTCCATCGCGGGCATGTCCTGCCAGACGAGGAGCCCGAGCCTGTCCGCCCAGTAGAACCAGCGCTGCGGCTCGACCTTGATGTGCTTGCGGACCATGTTGAACCCGAGGTCCTTGTGCGCCTGGAGGTCGGACCTGAGGGCGGCGTCGGTCGGCGCGGTGTAGATGCCGTCCGGCCAGTAGCCCTGGTCCAGCGTGCCGGTCTGGAAGACGAACTTACCGTTGAGGACCGGGCGCAGGACATTGCCCACCTTGGCGATGGCGACGGACCGCATCCCGGTGTAGCCGCCCACCGTGTCGGTGACCGCGGTCCCGTCGAGCAGCTCCGTCTTCACGTCGTACAGGAACGGGTCCTCGGGGGTCCACAGGTGCGCGTTCGGCACCGGCACGGAGATCTCCGCGCCCACCGTGCCCGTCGCCGTGCCCACCGTCGTACCGCCCGTCGAGACGGTCACCCGGGCACTGCGGCCCGAGGCCCCCGCCGCCTGCACCTTGACCCGCAGGGTGCTGTCACCCAGGTTCGGGGTCATGTCCAGCCGGGTGACGTGGGCGGTGGCCACCGGCTCCAGCCAGACGGTCTGCCAGATGCCCGAAGCGGCGGTGTAGAAGATCCCGCCGCCCGAGTGCGGGGCCACGTCGTTGATCCGCTGCTTGCCGACGGCCTGGCCGCCGGTCTGCGTCGGGTCGTAGACCGACACCACCACGGTGTTCGTCCCGCCGTTCAGTTGCGGGGTGATGTCGTACGAGAACCCGTCGTACCCGCCCTTGTGCGCGCCCACCTGGGTGCCGTTGACCCAGACCGTGGTCTGCCAGTCGGAGGCCCCGAAGTTGAGCTGCACCCGACGGCCGCTCCAGTTCGACGGAATGCTGAACGTCCGCTTGTACCAGAGCTTGTCGTTCTCGGTGATCTTGCGCTGGATGCCCGAGAGCGCGGACTCCGCCACGAACGGCACCCGGATCTGCTCGGTGAACGACGCGGGCCGGCCGGCGTCCCTACCGGTGACCGCGAAATCCCAGATGCCGTTGAGGTTGGCCCAGTCCGGGCGGGTGAGCTGCGGGCGCGGGTACTCGGGCAGCGGCTGGTCGACCGGGACCTGGTTGGTCCACGGCGTCGTCATGGGTGCCGTCTTCGGCGACCAGGCGGTGGCCGCCGCGGCGGCCGGAGCCGTACCGGCCCCGACCAGGGCGCCGGCCACCAGAGCCAGCAGGCCGGTGCCTGCGGTCAGCCGTCGCCACCAGGTTCTGCGGCGCGGTGCGGGTGCGGACTTCATCCTGAGACCTCCTTCACGTGGGTGCTCCGCGCGCCGGGACCGGCGCGCGGAGTGGTGCGCGCAGTGGTGCAGGGGAGATCCGGCGGTGCTGCTGGTCAGAGCAGCTGCCAGAGGTGGTCTGCGGTGCCGTTGTCGTCGTACTGCACGACATGGGCGCTGTCGGCGAGGGACATCAGATCCACGCCGAGCACCTTGTCCGAGTGCCGGTTGCGGATGCGGTACCAGCCGTCGCCGTTCGGCACGAGCTGCCAGAGGTGGTCGTCGGTGTCGCTGTCGTCGAACTGGACGACGTGCGCGCTGTTGGCCGTGGACATCAGGTCGACGCCGAGCACCTTGCCGGAGTGCCGGTTGCGGATGCGGTACCAGCCGTCGCCGTTGGCGACCAGCCGCCAGAGGTGGTCGTCGGTGCCGGTGTCGCCGAACTGCACCACGTGGGCGCTGTTCGTGGTCGACATCCCGTCGACGCCGAGCACCTTGCCCGAGTTCTTGTTGGCGATCCGGTACCAGCGGTCCGCCAGCCAGGGCGCCGCGTCCGGTGCCGTCGTCGGGAACGACGTGATCCGCAGCCGCGCCGCCCCCATCGGGACGAGGGTGACCTGCTCGATGGGCTCGGTGCTGCGCGCCGGGCTCTGCTGGAGCGGCGCCACCACGTGCTCGTCGTCGGCGCTCCACTCGGGGATGCGGCGGGCGCGCGCGGTCAGCGTGAGCGGGGTGCCCTCCAGGGTGAAGGGGTTCGAGCCGGCCGCCGGCCGGGCGGACCGCTCACGCGCGCGGGCACGCGGGGCCGCGGTGGCCCGGGGCAGCGCGCCGTCCAGCACCAGCCCGTAGTTCCACGGGGTGGTCGCGTGCACCGCGTACTCCGGGAACTGGTCGGTGCCGCCGATACGCTCGTAGCTCTCGCCGATCCGGAGCGAGTACGTGAGCGGCCCGCGGTCGATGCTCACCGAACCGTGGTTCTCCGCCCAGGTGCGTACGGTGGTCTGCTGCGGGAAGCGCAGCGTGACCTGGTCGCCGTTCTTCCAGGTGCGGTCGACGCGGGTGAAGGCCGGACCGGCGGGGGCGGTGACGCGCTGCCCGTTGACCCGGATATCCGGCGCGGTGCACCAGGCCGGGACGCGCAGCACCAGCGGGAACTTCAGCTGCTTCGGGGACTTGAGGGTCAGGGTGACCGTGTCCGTGAAGGGGTAGTCGGTCTCCTCGGTGATCGTGACCCGGGTACCGTCCGCGACCGTCGCCGTCACCTCGCTGGCCGCGTACATCGCCGCAGCCAGGCCGCCGTCGGGGGTGGCGAGCCAGAGCTCCTCTAGGAAGTACGGCCAGCCCATGCCGTAGTTGTGCGGGCAGCAACGGTACTGGTCCACGCCCGGGAGGTACGCCTGCATCGCGAAGCCGTTCTGGAACTGCCGGTCCCGCTTGGGCTCGTTGTCCAGGTCGACGCTGTTGGCGCTGGTGATGTAGTGGATCGCCCTGCCCGAGGGGTCGAGCGAGGCGGGCAGCGAGTTGAACGCCAGGTCCTCACAGCGGTCCGCCCACAGCGGGTCGCCCGTGATCCGGGTGAGCAGCTGGTGGCTCGCCATGAACTCCACGATGCCGCAGGTCTCGAACCCCTGCCGGGGATCGCCGTGCCCGGCGCGGGCGTTCTCGTCGCCGGCGATCCCGCCGCCGGGGAACTGCCCGTACTGGCCCATCGCCTTGGCGTACGTACCGTACGTGTCCTTGGTGTCCTGCGCCGAGCCGCTGCGCAGCGCGTACTGGGCCGGTTCGCGGAAGCCCTGCGCGATGTTGACGTTGTGCGGGTTGACCAGGTTGTCGCCCCAGTCGGCGCCGTTCTGGTGGATCTTGTCGGCGAGGTCGAGCAGGAAGGTGTCGCCGGTCCGGTTGAACAGCCAGAAGACGCTGTCCAGGCCGTCGCCCCAACGCAGCGCGATCCAGCTGGTGTTGAAGGCACCCGGGCCCTGGGCGTTCATGTACCGGAAGAACCGGCTGAGGAAGGGGATGACCCGGGTGTCGCCGCTGTACTCCTGCCAGGAGCGCAGTGCCTGGACCAGCGGGAGGAAGGGCCAGAAGTCCGGTCCGCCGTTGAGCGAGGTACGCAGCGCCTTGGGGCCGAAGAACCCGTCCGGCTGCTGCGTGGTGAGGATCGCGTCGACCCAGCGCCGGGTCGCGGCGAGCGCCTTCGCGTCGCCGGTGACGATCGCCAGGTCGGTGTATCCCCGCAGCCAGTACGGGACTTCCTCCCAGCCGCCCTGATCGGTGTGCACCCAGCCGGACGTGTCGAAGTCGAGGAAGTGGGAGAACTCCTCGTAACGCCCGCAGAGGCCGTCCAACTGGAGTTGGAGCTGGCCGGCGAGCCAGCCCCGTGCCTTGACCTGGCCGGGCGGCAGCTTCAGGAACGCGGTCGGGTGCAGCGGGGCGGCGTTCGGGGCGTAATGGCCGCCGCGCGCCACCGGCGCCACGTGACCCGCCGCGGTCGCGGTGGTGGCCCAGCGGCCCATGGCGGCGGTCGAGGCGGCGGTGACCAGGGCGCTGGTCATGAAGTGCCGACGGTTCAGGGGCATGTGGAAGCTCCACTTCTGCTCTGCGGCAGCCTCGTTCCGCGCTCTGCTGCTACGGCTCCGGCGCATGGCGAGGGAGGCTGTCGCGTTCCGGTGCGGTGGTGCGACACCTTCTATGCAACGTTGGAAAAGTGATGTCGGCGGTATGACAGCACGGCCACGAGCCGGTGTCCAGAGATCGCGCAGCGGTTGGTGCGGTGCCGGGCGTGTGGTGCCGGGGTGCGGTGCCGGAGTGCGGTGCCGGAGTGCGGTGTCCCGGGCGCTGTGCCGCCCGCTCCGGCGGAAAACGGATGGAGGCGGCGGCAGGCACGGTGGTGGGATGGGGCGATGAGGCGCGACGAGTCGGCGGCAGTGGACCGGGGACAGTTCCAGGACGCGGTGACGCCCTGGGAGACCCGTACGTGGCGGGAGGCCGCCCTGGGGTGGGTGGAGGGCGAGCTCGCGGCGCGCGGGCTGCGCGAAGCGGGTCGGCGATCGGTGCGGCTGCGACCGTGGTCCGTCCTGGTGCGGATTCCCGTCGAGGGGCAGGGAGCCGTGTTCTTCAAGGCCTCCCCGCCCGCGAGCGCCTTCGAAGCGGGGCTGGCGCAAGCCCTGTCGCGGTGGATTCCCGGGCGCGTGCTGGAGCCCATCGCCGTCGACGCCGAGCAGGGGTGGTCGCTCCTGCCGGACGGTGGTCCCCTCTTCCGGGACGAGCTGAACCGTGGAGCCGCGGGCCCGGCGGAGTGGGAGGAGATGCTGCGGCAGTACGCGCGAGCACAGCGGGAACTGGCTCCGTACGTCGGAAGAATGGAAGCACTCGGTGTTCCGGACGGGCGCGTGGCGGCCCTTCCGGAGATCTTCGACCGGATGGTCGAGGACAACGCCGTGCTCGCTCCGGCCGACCGCGCGGCGTTACGGGACATCCGTCCCCGTCTCGCGCAATGGTGCGCAGAACTCGCGGGCTTCGGAATCGCCGAAACGCTCGACCATTCCGACCTGCACGACGGCCAGACGTTCGTGCCGGAACCGGGCCGCTTCCTCTTCTTCGACTGGGGAGACGCGGCGCTCGCGCACCCCTTCGGCGTCCTCCTGATTCCCGGGCGCGTGGTCCGCGAGCGATACGGCCCCGAGGCGCTGCCGCGCCTGCGTGACGCCTACCTGGAACCATGGACGGGGACCGGCCACACCGCCGTCGAACTGCGACGAGCGGTCAGCCTGGCGTGGCGGCTCGGAGCGATCGGCCGAGCCCGCTCCTGGGGCCGGCTCTTCCCGGGCGCGGCGCGTGGTGCGGGCGACCTGGGGTCCGTGGACGGCGCCCGTTGGCTGCGGGAATTGCTCACCGATCCGCCTCTTTGACGGGAAATCGGGCGGCCGGGTCATCGGATGGTTGCCATGACTCCTTCCTGAGCCAACTCGGAACACCTTGCCGGGTGGTCCGCCACATCACGGACGAGGCCCTCACCACACGTACCGCCGGAAACGAGACGGGCTGAGTAGCCGTCGTCATGTCGGCCGGCCCGCCTGTGAGCCTGACCACTCAGGAGGTCCGGCGCCCGGGGGAGGGGGCGCCGGGTGTCTCCGCGTCCTGGTGCCCGAGGTGGGTGTCCATGGTGGCGTTCAGGTCGGCCATGAATCCCTCGAACCGCTCCAGGAACCGGGGCGGGTACTGCGCCATCGTGGTGTCGAGGCGGTCGGCGAGCGGGCCGAAGAACTCGTCCGCGCGTTCCTGGATGTGTCCGCCGCTGCGCAGGGTGACGACGCGGCGGTCGGAGTGCTCGCGGGCGCGGGTGATGTGCCCCGCCGCTTCGAGACGGTTCAGCAGCGCGGTGGTGGCGCCCGTGGAGAGGGAGATCCGCTCGCTCAGGCGGGCGGGCGACAGGGGAGTGCCGCGCTCCTCGGCGGCGGCGATCTCCAGGACCGCGGTCGCGTCGGTGGAGTGCAGGCCCAGCCGGGCGGCGAAGCGGCGGCCGAGTTCGGTGTAGTGGCCGCCGTAGACCCTCAGCGATTCCATCAGCCGCTCGCGCCGCTCCGCGACGCCGTCGTTTTCGGCTTCCTCCATGTCGGCCCTCCGCCTTTCCCTCGTGCCCGTGCGGTCCGCCCGGCCGCTTTTGACAACCTACCGCCCCCACTTTACCTTCATGGTGGAATTACTTCACCATGGAGGTATCTGGCATGGGCAATCCCCCCACCACCCCCGACGGGACGACCGCGCCCTACCGGTGGCGATGGCTGATCCTGGTGGCGATGCTCGTCGCGGAGATCATGGACCTCCTCGACGCCTCGATCGTCAACGTCGCCGGACCGGACCTGGAGAGGTCTCTCGGCGCCGGCTCCGTCGGCCTGCAATGGGTGATCGGCGGCTACGCCCTCACTCTGGGCGCCGGGCTGATCCTCGGTGGCCGGCTCGGTGACCGTTACGGCCGGCGCCGGATGTTCCTGATCGGCCTGGCCGCCTTCACCGCGAGCTCGCTGCTGTGCGCCGTCGCACCGAACATCGAGTCGCTGATCACCTTCCGTCTGCTGCAGGGCGCCGCCGGGGCCATGCTCCTTCCCCAGGGTCTGGGCCTGCTGCGGGAGAACTTCTCCGGCTCCGAGCTCACCAAGGTCTTCGGGATCTTCGGCCCCGTGCTGGGGCTGGGCGGCATCATCGGCCCCGTTCTCGGTGGCTTCCTCATCGAGGGCGACTTCTTCGGCCTGGGCTGGCGGGCGGTTTTTCTGGTCAACCTGCCCATCGGCCTCGCCGCACTGATCGTCGCCGCGACGTTCGTACCGAAGAAGGCGGGCGATCGCGCCGTGCGCGTCAACACCGCCGGCGCGGCCCTCGTGGCGGCGTCCTGCGCCCTGCTCGTCCTGCCGCTGAACCAGGGCCAGGAGAACGGATGGCCGCTGTGGACCTGGCTGTCCATGGCCGCCGCGGCGGTCGGGTTCGTCCTGTTCGCCGTGGAGCAGCGCCGGGCCGCAGCCGGGGGCCGCGAACCGCTGGTGGCCCCGGGGCTGCTGCGCAAGCCCGCCTTCGCCGTCGGACTCGGCGGCATCGCCCTGTTCTTCGGCGGGCTGGTCGGCACCCAGCTCGTGCTGACCCTCTACCTCCAGATCGGCCGGCACTTCACCGCGGGGGAGGCGGGACTGGGCAACCTGCCGCTCGCGGTGGGCACCGCGATCGGCGGCGCCGTCAGCGGCGCGTTCCTCGCCGACAGGATCGGCCGCAGGGTGCTGCAGATCGGACCGGTCGTCCAGCTCGCCGGCGCGGCGCTGCTGTGGAGCGAACTCGACGGCCTCGACGCGGCCTCGTTCTCCATCCGGGACATCGCCCCGGGCGTGGCGGTGGCGGGCGTCGGTGCCGGAATGGTGATCGCCGCCCTGTTCAGCTTCGTCCTCGCCGCGGTCGACGACGACGAGATCGGATCCGCCTCCGGCGTCCTGTCGGCGGTCCAGGCGGTCGGCGGTTCCCTCGGGGTCGCGGTCTTCGGGTCGGTGTTCTTCGACCGCGCCGAGGCCGGTGACTTCACCGCCGGCATCCACCACGCGTTGATCGTCCAGGCGGGCCTGCTGGCGGCCTTCCTCGCGATCACCTTCCTGCTGCCCGCGCAGGGGCGCCCCGAGGACGAGCAGCACGGCATCGCCCCCGAGGCGGACGCCGGGAGCACCGACGTCCCTCGCCTCGGTGTGTGAAACCGCCCGCTCACCCGGCGAGGACGCGAAAAACCGGCGGCCGGCACCCCGGGCAGAGGGTGCCGGCCGCCGGCGCGTGCGAGAGCGAGCGGGTCCGTGGGCCGCCGCCCACGGACCCGCCCGGTTCAGGAGATCAGTTCGATCTCGGAGAGGGTCGACGTGCCGTCCAGCACCAGGCGGTAGTGCTGGTAGTCGCCCGGCCGGGTCACCGAGAACACCCGGGTCTGCTGCCCGTAGGCGAAGGTCTGGCCGGACCGCTTGTCGAGGTCCTTCCACTTCTTGCCGTCCGAGGAGCCCTGGAGCACCCAGCCCTTCGGGGCCGTGCCGGCCTTCGCCGACGTCAGGGTGTACTGGACGGCCTTCGTCGCCTTCGCGACCGGCAGCCCGACCGTCCCGGTGGCCTCGGCCGACGTGGCGGAGGTGTCGTCGAACAGTGCGCCGTCACCCTTCAGCACGTCCTGCTTCGGCGCGGGCACCTTGTCGTCCTTGGTGAGGGAGACGGGGCCGGCCTTCTTGCCGGTGCCCCACGAGGAGGGCTTGGATCCCATGTCGAAGTCGAGCACGCCGCCCTTGGCGAGGAGGTCGCTCGGCAGGCTCGTGGAGGTCCACTTCTTGCCGTTGACCTTCAGGCCCTGGACGTAGATGTTCTTCGTGCTGTTCTTCGGGGCCTTCACCGTGAGGGTGCGGCCGTTCTCCAGGTGCACGGTGGCCTTGGTGAAGAGCGGCGAACCGACCGCGTACTCGCCACTGCCCATGACCAGCGGGTAGAAGCCGAGGGAGGAGAAGAGGAACCAGCCGGACTGCTCGCCGTTGTCCTCGTCGCCGTGGTAGCCCTGGCCGATCTCGCTGCCCCCGTACAGGCGGCCCAGCACCTCGCGGACCTTCTCCTGCGTCTTGGACGGCTGACCCGCGGCGTCGTACATGTAGGTCACGTGGTGCGCGACCTGGTTGCTGTGGCCGTACTGGCCCATGCGCACGTCGCGCGCCTCGGTCATCTCGTGGATGACGCCACCGTACGAGCCGGTGAACTCCTGGGCCGCGGTCTCAGGGGTGGAGAAGTACGAGTCGAGCTTCTGGGCGAGACCGTCCTGGCCGCCGTACAGGTTGGCGAGGCCGCGGGTGTCCTGGACCGCGGTGAAGGCGTAGCCCCAGCCGTCGGTCTCCGTGTAGTCGTTGCCCCAGATGCGCGGGTCGTAGTCCGCGGAAGGGACGCGCCAGCTGCCGTCGGCGTTCTTGCCCTGGAAGAAGCCGGCGTCCTTGTCGAAGAGCTTCACGTAGTTCTGCGCGCGGTTGAGGAAGTACTCGGACTCCTCCTCGTAGCGCTTGTTCTTCGTCTTCGCGTAGAGCGCCTTGCCCATCTGGCCGATTCCGTAGTCGTTGAGGTAACCCTCCAGCGACCAGGACAGGCCCTCGTGCGTCGACGTGTTGGCGTAACCGGTGAAGACCGAGGTCTCCATCCCCTTGCGCCCGACGCCCGAGGACGGCGGGGCGACGGTGGCGTTCTTCACGGCCGCGTCGTACGCCGCTTCCGCGTCGAAGTCCACGCCCTTGACGTACGCGTCCGCGAACGCCACGTCCGAGCTGGTGCCGGTCATCAGGTCCGAGTAACCCGGGGACGACCAGCGGGAGATCCAGCCGCCGTCCTTGTACTGCTGCACGAACCCGTCCACCATCTCGCCGGCCTTCTTCGGCGTCAGGAAGGAGTAGGCGGGCCACGTGGTGCGGTAGGTGTCCCAGAAGCCGTTGTTGACGTACACCTTGCCCTTGACGAGCTTCGCGCCGGTGTTCGTCGGGGTGTCCGTGCCGGTCTTGGAGACGAACGGGCTGGCGTAGGTGCTCACGCCCTTGACCTGCTCGAAACCGGAGTTCGGGTACAGGTACAGCCGGTACATGCTGGAGTACAGCGTGGTCAGCTGGTCCTCGGTGGCACCCTCGACCTCGACCTTGCCCAGGATGTCGTCCCAGGCGCGCTGGGCCTTCTTCCGGACCTGCTCGAAGGAGGTCGACGCCGGGATCTCCTGGGCGAGGTTGTCCTTCGCCTGGTCGACGCTGATCAGCGAGGTGGCCAGACGGAGCCCGACCTGCTTGTCCTTGCCCGCGTCGAACCGGAAGTACCCGGTCACGTTGTCGCCGCCACCACCGGTGAGCTTGCCGCTCGCGGTGACCTCGGAGTCGAAGACGCCGTACACGAACAGCCGGGTGGCGCCCGTGGAGCCGCCGCTCTTCACGTCGGAGTAGCCGGTGAAGGAGCTGGTGGCCGGGTCCAGCGTCAGCCCGCCCAGGTTGTTGACGTTGTCGAAGACGATGCTCGCGTCGTCACCGGGGTAGGTGAACCGCATGCGGGCCGCGTGGTCGGTCGGCGTCATCTCGGCCTTGAGGCCGTTCTCGAACTTCACGCCGTAGTACTGCGGCGTCGCCGTCTCGTTCTCGTGACGGAACGGCAGCGCGCGGGCGGCCCGCGACGCGTCCGGCGTGCCGGAGGCGACGGACGGCATCAGCTGGAACGTCTGCCGGTCACCCATCCACGGGCTCGGCTCGTGGCTGGCGCTGAACGCCTGCAGGGTGGGGAGGTTGTCCGCGTTGTTGCCGCGCGCGTAGTCGTAGATCCAGTCCGTGGAACCGGCATTGGTCACCGGGGTCCAGAAGTTGAAGCCCTCCGGCACGGCGGTCGCCGGAATGTTGTTGCCGCGCGAGAAGCTGCCGCTGGAGTTCGTGCCGCGGGTCGTCAGCGCGTAGTCCGACAGGTGCGCCTTGGGCTTCGCGGGGGCCTTCGGGGCGATCGATATGTCGTCCAGCCAGCCCTGGAACTGCGAGGGGCCGCTGTTCGAGTCGTACGCCACCAGGATCCGGTCGATGGTCTTGCCCGCCGCGACCGTGCCGATGTCCGAGGCGACCTTGTTCCACTGGTTGACGTACAGCCGCTTGGCGTCCGCCTGGCCCTGCGGGGTCAGCGCGCCGCCGTTGGTGTCGGTCGCACCCAGCTTGCTCAGGTACGTGCCGTCGGTGAAGGCCAGGTCCACCGCGACGTGCGTGGCCGGGTAGGCCAGGTCCGTCTTCGTCATCTGCGGGTAGACCAGGTACGACAGCTGGGTCGTACGGGTCACCGGCGTGTTGACGTCGAAGACCTTGTTGTACGAGTACGCGCGGCCCTTGTCCTTGTGGGTACCCGCGTAACGCAGCGCCTTGGTGCCGGTGAAGCCCGCACCCGACTTCGCCGTCGGCGAGTCGGAGGGGCCCTTGTCCACGACGGTGCGCATCTCGTCCGGCACCGGGGCGGAGGTGTCGCCGTCCGAGAACTGGACGTCGGCGAGCTGGATCGCGTCCGAGGCGCCGTGGTTCTTGGTGAACTCCAGGCGGAAGTGCTGGTACGCGGCCGGCTCGGCGATGTCGAACGAGCGGGTCTGGAGACGCTCGCCGAAGGTCTCACCGGTACGCGTGTCGAGCGTCGTCCACGTCTCGCCGTCGGCCGACCCCTTGAGGACCCAGTCCTGCGGGTCGCGCTCGTCGTGGTCGTTGGCGGACGTCAGCGCGTACGTCGTCACCTTGGTCGCCTCGCTGAGGTCGAACTCGACCCAGCCGGTGGGCTTGAAGCCCAGCCACTTGGTGGCGGGAGAGACGTCGACCAGGTTCTCCTTGACCTCGCCGCCGCCCGCGTTCTCGTCGCTGGCGCGAACGTCCGTCACCCGGTCGGTGACGTTGCCCGCGATGCCGCCGGAGAAGCCGCCGTCGACGCCCTGCGAGAGACCCTTGCCGTCCGGGCCGGTCTCCACGGTGCTGCGCCAGTCGGGCTGGCTCTGGTCGGCCTCGAAGGACGAGCTGAACGTCTGGTTGCCCGAGGCGCCGTGGGAGCCGTTCTGCGGCACGGCGGCGAGTGAGGGGCTCGCTCCGGCCAGTACGAGGGCCGCTGCGAGGGCCGCGACGCTGTGTCTCCGACGCGAACCCGCGTGGAAACGAAGATCAAGTGGTGGCTGCATACCGAGCCATTCCTCCCCGGACGATGGTTGGACAACGTTGTCAAAGTGGGATGCGGAGACCAGTAGGGAGGCAAATGGTGCTGTGTGTCAAGGGTGTTACAGGAGAGTCGCGTGGCGAAACGGCGGAGTTCGGGACAACTCGGCGTGCGATCCGGAGCCCTGGACCCCGCATCGCCGCGCGGTGTTTCGGCCCGGCGGCCCGCCCAGGGCCGGCCCCGTCCGGCATCCCCGGCCGCCCCGTGTGACGCGCGCCGCGGTTGGCGCGCCGCCTGCTGACGTACCGTCGGCCCGGCGGCGTCGAGGGGTGGGAGCCGGACCGGCGCCGGGGTGGGGCGCCGATCGGGGCGCGAGCGGCTTCGACGCGTTGCTCGCGCGAACAGTGGACCCCGCCCACTCCTGCGGCGGGCACCTCGCCAGGGCTCGTGCGCGCGCACGGAAACGGGGACCCGGTGATGAGCCGGGTCCCCGTTTCCGTGCGGCGGTGGTCAGCCTCGGTGCGCCTGCCGGGTCTTGCGCCAGCCGAAGGGGCCGGGCAGGTTCATGGACGTGGTGCGGCGTCCGGAACTGCTCCTGGTGCGCTTCGGGCCGTGCTTACCGCCCGTGGTGACGGACCACGAGTGGCGGTTGATGTTGAGACGCACGCCGGGCAGGATCTGGAAACTCTTCCGAAAGGTGAGCGGCATCGCTGTCTCCTTCTGTCAGGAGTCCGGGGCACTCCTCTGTGTGACATCCGGATAACCCGATCCGGGAGATGTACACCTCCACCTCATATGACGTGCGGTCAGTCTTGGTGCGCTACCGATGGGTTGGCGCAGGGGTGGCAGTCCTGTCAGGTGAGCAGCGGGCCGAGGTGGGACGCGCGGCGGGCGGCGGACAGCAGTGCGTGGATCCGGGGGCCGGCCTGTTCGAGGCCGGTGATCGGGGTGGCGAACGGCAGTCGCTCGTCCTGATGGCTGCCGGGGAACTCCAGTCGCAGCGTCATGCCGTAGCGGTCCAACGCCAGCGGGACCGCGCGGAGCATCCCGCGCGTGGGGCGCGGGCGTACCAGGCGCACCAGGAGCGGGACCAACTCCTGGTGGCTGTCCACGAGATGCATCAGCATGCCCGCCTCGCTGGTGGCCGTCGGGTCGAGCGGCGCCGCTTCGAGCTCCTCCATCGTCACGAAGTGCCGGTCCCCGTCGCACTCCAGGACGGCCTGCCCGAACTCCACGCACGTCGACGCGGGGGACCCGTCGTCGTAGGGGGCCTCCATGAGGCCGGTGAGGGTGACCCGGGCCCGCAGCCGGTCGCGTACGGACGTGGGGGCGATGTCGGTGAGCTCCAGGCGTACGGGGACGCGCGGAGACGTGGGGGAGAGGGCGCCGTCGTCCGGAGCGTGCAGATGGACGGCCCCCATGGCGCCGCCGTCCTCGTCGAGCCGGTGGACCTCGTGGCGCCTGCCGTCGCTCACCACCGTCATCGACCGGGCGACTCCGAGGACGGACCGCACGCGCTCGGCAGGGGTCGGCCGGGCGGGGTGGCTGCTGTGTGTACGCATACCGGTGCTCCAGAACGGTGGATTCGGGCTGACGTGAACTTAGGTATGCCTAACCTAACCATATGAGGGGTCCCCGTGGTGGTGGCACCACCCTTTCCGTCGCCGGGCACGTGGAATTCCCGTGTGAAGGACCGGGGCCGGTTGTGGAGGATTAGGGGCGTTGATGTCGGGGCAGGCGGGGTCTGCGTGGTGGGGCGGCAGCCCGCGCCGCGTGGAGGCTGGGCCGGACCCGCGACAGAACGGCCTGCGGGGGTGCGACCTCCCGTGTGTCCAGGTACATGCCTCCGGCATGTTTGCCGTCGGGCTCCGACCGGGTGGAGGGTGGCTCGATCCCTCTGTCGAGAGGTGCTCGCCCGGGCCTGGCGCATGTGGCATTCGTCGCAAGCCGGGCAGCGCCCGGAGGGGCGAAACAATGGCTTACGCTGCGAAGAACGACCCGTATCGACGGGACGCAACTGGAGGGGATCGCCGTGGTGGCGGAACAAGACATATCGGCGAGGATCGTCACGCTTCTCACCGAGCAGCGTGAATCGCTGGAGGCCGCCTGGGTTGAGTCGGTCTCGCGCACGTTGCGCGGGCGCGTCTCCCTGGCCGAGCTGGACCGTGAACTGCGTGAGCTGTACACCGCACTGGTGGAGGCACTGCGCGTGGGCGGCCTGGACGCGCACGCCGAGGAGTACGCCGAGGTCCGGGCGCTCCTGGGCGAGCTGTCGCGCAACCGCGCCCGCCAGGGGTTCACCCCGACGGAGACGGCGACCAGCGTCTTCGCCTGCAAGGAGCTCCTCGCGCCGACCGGGGACACGTCGGCCGCCGACATCCACGCATACCTGCGGTTCGGCACGCTCCTGGACGCCCTCGGCCTGTACACGATCGAGGTCTACTCCAGGGCGCGCGAGGAGATCATCAGCGCCCAGTCCGAACAGCTGATGGAGCTCTCCACCCCGGTCGTGAAGCTGTGGGACGGCGTCGTCGCCGTTCCGCTCGTGGGCACCCTCGACTCGGCGCGCACCCAGGTGGTGATGGAGAAGCTGCTGCAGACGCTCGTCGACACCGGCTCCGACCAGGCCATCATCGACATCACCGGTGTCCCCGCGGTGGACACCGAGGTCGCCCAGCACCTGCTCAAGACGGTCGTCGCCGCCCGGCTCATGGGCGCGGAGTGCACCATCTCCGGCATCCGCCCGCAGATCGCCCAGACCATCGTGGCGCTGGGCATCCAGTTCGGCGACATCGTCACCAAGGCGACGCTCGCGGACGCGCTGAAGCACGCGCTGCGCCGGGCCGACAGCGGCCTCGCCACCTCGGGCGGCCGGGCGTGAGCGAGCGCGTACCCGTACTGAAGATCGGCGAGGTCCTCCTGGTGTCCATCCAGGTGGATCTGGAAGACCAGACCGTCCTCGATCTCCAGGACGACCTCGCCGCCCGCATCGTCGCCACGGGCGCGAGCGGCGTGGTCATCGACATCACCGCGGTGGAGATCGTCGACTCCTTCGTGGGCAGGATGCTGGCCTCCACGGCGGCCATCTCGCGGATGCTCGACGCGGAGACCGTCGTCGTGGGCATGCGGCCCGCCGTCGCCATCACCCTGGTCGAGCTGGGCCTGTCACTCGGCGGTGTGCGCACCGCCCTGACCCTGGAGAAGGGGCTGGACATCCTGGCCCGGTCGGACAACCGCCGTCCGGCACGGCCGTGAGCGGGCTCCCGTCCGTTCCGGAGGGCGAGCACGAGACGGTCCCGGTCGCGTCGAACGACGACGTGGTCCGGGCCCGCCAACTCGTCCGCACCCTCGCCCAGCGGTGCAAGCTGTCGCTGGTCGACCAGACGAAACTGGTCACCGCGGCCAGTGAACTCGCCCGCAACACCCTGGTGTACGGCGGTGGCGGCGTCATGCGCACCGGCCTGGTCCGCCGCAACGGCCGCCTCGGCGTGACCGCCGTCTTCGAGGACTCCGGGCCGGGGATTCCCGACCTGGACCTCGCGCTCACCGACGGATGGACCTCCGGCGGCGGTCTCGGCCTGGGCCTCAGCGGAGCACGCCGGCTGGTGGACGACTTCACCCTGGACACCGAGGTCGGCCGCGGCACCCAGATCGCGGTGACCAAATGGGCCCGCTGACCCTGCCGATGCTGGACTCGCAGGACATCGCCTGGTTCCGCGACACGCACTCCCTGCCGGCCGCCGCGAGGGGGGCCGCGTCCACCCTGGCGCGGCGCCTCGGCTTCGACGAGCAGCGCTGCGCCGAGGTCGCCCTCGCGGTGAGCGAGGCGGCGACCAACCTGGAGAAACATGCCGTGGACGGCACCCTGCTGCTGCGCGCGGTACGCACGGCGGACGACGCGGGTGTCGAAATCGTCACCATCGACGCGGGCCCGGGCATGGCCGACGTGAGCCATTCGCTGACCGACGGCGTGTCCTCGGCCGGGACGCTCGGCATCGGACTCGGCGCGATCACACGCCTCGCCGATTCCCTCGACATCCACTCCGTGCCGGACCACGGGACCGTGCTGGCCGCCCGCTTCTGGACGAAGCAGGCGGCCGGGCGGGCCGCGACCGCGGGGGAGCCCGTCGTCGCGGGGCTCACCCGGCCCATCACCGGCGAAGAGGCGTGCGGGGACGCCTGGGCGGCCCGGCCCGTCGGCGCCCGGGCTCCCGAGCCGCAGCAGGCACGGCGAACCGTCGGACGGGAGGTGCCCAACGCCCTGGACTGGTCCGCGCTGACCGGATTCGGCAGGTCCCGCACCGACGCCCCGACGGCGTCCGCGATGCCACGCGAGCCGAAGAGCGGAGAGCAGGGGGATGATCCTTCGCCGGACGGCCCCGCGCTGCTGCTCATGTTCTGCGACGGCCTCGGCCACGGGCCGCTGGCCGGCCGTGCGGCCGACGCCGCCGTCACCGCTTTCAGGGACGGCCGCGCGCAGTCCCCCGACGGCGTGATCCGGGAGATCCACACGGCGCTGCGCGGCGGACGCGGGGGAGCGGTCGCCGTCGTGCGCATCGAACCCGGTGTACGCACCCTCTCCTTCTGCGGGGTGGGGAACGTCAGTACCTTCGTCGTCGACCCGGCCACGAACACCCGCCGCTCCCTGCTGTCCGCGCCCGGCATCGTCGGCCACCAGCTCCCGACCCTGCGCACGGTCAGCCAGGAACTGCCCCGTGGCAGCGGCGTGATCATGCACTCCGACGGGCTGACCGAGCGCTGGCAGCCGGCGTCCCTGCCCGGCCTGCTGGCACACTCCCCGCTGGTCGCCGCGGCCCAACTGCTGCGCGAGGCCGGAGTACGCCGCGACGACGCCGGAGTAGCGGTCGCGAAGGGGGCGTGGTGACACTTTCCACCGCAGGAGGATCCGCTCCTCTGGCCACCATCACGCTCGCCACCGAGCAGGACATCTTCCTGCTCCGGCGCAGCGGCAAGGCGGTCGCCGAAGCCCTGGGGGTCGAACGGCAGGACCAGATACGCCTCGCCACCGCCCTCAGCGAACTGGGCCGGGACGTCCTCGGCTCGTCCGGGCTCAGGGTCACGTTCGGCACGGTGCCGGGCGGGTCCCCGGTCCTACGGGTCGCCGTTCTCTGGCGGGACGGACCGGGCCCCGGGCGCGAGTCGATCGAGGCCGCCTCGCGGCTCGTACCGACCCTGCACGACCCGGAGGGACGGGCCGTGACGATCGAACAGCAGCTCTCGGCCGACGCCACCACCCCCGACAGCCTCCGCCGGGCCCAGGACGTCCTCAGCGCGCACCGGGGATCGACGGAGCTGGAGGACGCCCGCGCGCAGACCATCGACCTGATCGCCGCTCTGGAGGAGTCGCGGGCCCAGCGCGAGGAACTCCGCCGCCTCAACGACGAGCTGGAGGAGACCAACCGGGGGGTGGTGGCCCTCTACTCCGAACTGTCGGAGGAACTCGAGGAGACAAACCGCGGAGTGGTGGCCCTCTACGCCGAACTCGAGGAGAAGTCGAGTCAGCTGCGCGACGCGAGCGAGGCGAAGACCCGGTTCTGGGCCAACGTCAGCCACGAACTGCGCGCCCCGGTCAACTCCGTGGTGGGCCTGGCCCGATTGCTCCTCGACATCGACGGGGAGAGCCTCGACGAGGAGCAGCGCAGGCGGATCTCGATGATCTCGGCCTCCGGCGCCACCCTCCTCGCCCTCGTCGACGAGCTGCTCGACGTCGCCAAGGCCGAATCCGGACGCCTGGAACCCCACTGGGAGCCTGTCGACCTGCGTGCCACCCTCGGCCAGCTGCACGGCACACTGCGGGGGTACGCGACCGGGGAAGGCGTCACGCTCTCCGTGGCCGGCCCGCACCCGGGCGCCACCCTCGTCAGCGACGAGGTCATGCTCACCCGCATCCTGCGCAACCTGCTGACCAACGCGCTCAAGTTCACCGAGGAGGGAACCGTCCGGCTCGACGTGGCGGCCGGGAACGGCGAGCGCGGCGCGGAGGTCGTCTTCACCGTGACCGACACCGGCGTCGGCATCCCGCCGGAGGAACAGCACCAGGTGTTCGAGGAGTTCTACCAGGTGCGCGGAGCGCACCAGCGCGGGCGCTCCGGGACCGGACTCGGGCTGCCCTACGCGCGGCGCCTCACCGAGCTCCTCGGCGGCAGCCTCGTCCTCGTCAGCACCCCGGGACAGGGCACCGAGGTCACCGTACGGCTTCCCGCCGCTCCGCCCGGAGCCCGTCCCGCGCACGCCGGGCACCCCGCCCCCGCACAGCTGGCACTCCTCGTCACCGTCGACGACGACGAGGTCTTCCGCAGCACCCTGCGCCCCGTACTCGCGCGACTCGCCGACCGCGTCGTCGAGGTGGGCGAGGGCGGCCGGGCGGCCGACACGATCCGCCGGGAACACCCCGACGCGGTCCTGCTCGACCTGCACATGCCCGACATGGACGGCTACGACGTACTGGCGGAACTCGCGGGCGACAGCGATCTGTCAGGCATCCCGGTGATCGTCATCACCTCGGCCGCCGACGAGACGCTGGACCACGAACGTCTGAGCCACGCACGGGCCGTGCTCGACAAGTCGACGCTGGACCTCGCCCGGCTGGCCGACGCGTTCGGGACCTCTCCGGAGCAGGAACCGGTCCCGGACGAGGCCCCCCACGGGGCCGGAGAAAGCGGCACGAGATGAGTCCCCACCCCCACCCCCACCCGCACGCGGACAGTGCGGTCGCCACGGTCATGGTTCTCGACGACAACGACACCAACCGTTACATCGTGGGAAGCTGGCTGCGCCGCGCCGGACACACGGTCGTGGAGGCCGCCGACGGTGCCGAAGGCCTCGCGCTGCTCGCGAAGTCCCCCGACGCACTGCTGCCCGAACTCGCGATCGTCGACGTGAAACTGCCGGACATGAGCGGTTTCGAGGTGTGCGAGCAGATCAAGGCCGACCCCCGGACCGCTCATCTGCCCGTCATCCACGTCTCCGCCACGGCGATCGAGGTGAGCGACCGCACCCAGGGGCTGCACCGGGGCGCCGACGCCTACCTCACCGAACCGATCGCCCCGGACGAACTCCTGGCGACCGTCACCGCCGCCCTCAGATACGCCCGCGCCCGCCGCCGCGCCGAGCGGCTCGCGACCCGGGTCGCCGCGCTGAACAGCAGCACCCTCGCCGTGTACGCGGCGAGGGACGGCGAGTCCTTCACCCACGCGGCGGCGGCCGGAGCCGCCGCGCTGATGTACTCGCCCGCCGTGGCCGTAGCCCTCAGCCCCGAGGGCCAGACCGTCTACCTCGTGCCGCGGCAGGCGGGCCGCCCCCGAGGCGCCGGAGAGCCGCCGGTCGCCCTGGCGCACGGCGACCCCCGCCTGCTGGACCTCCTGTCGGAGAAAGCCCTCGGCGACGGCACCGGCACGGAGATCGCCGTCCTGTCGGGCGCCGAGTGGAGGGAGGCCGTCTGCCGGGACGGAAACAGCCACACCGACGTCTTCCCCGACCGGGTCGCACTGGTCCTGGCGCGTACCAAGCGGGGCCGCCCGCCGGTCGCGCTCGCCGTCGACGCCGCGACACTCGTCGGCGCCGACGACCGCGAGCTGCTCTCCCAACTCGCCCAGGCGTGTGCCCTGGCCCTGGAGGCGCTGCGCAGCCACAGCGAGGAGCACGCCCTCGTGCTGGCGCTGCAGCGCACCTTCCTGCCGGACCGGCTGCCCGACGTACCGGGTGTGGACATGGCCGTCCGCTACGAACCGGCGGCCGACCTCGCGGAGATCGGCGGCGACTTCTACGAGGCCATCGAGACCCCGGCCGGCCTGCTCCTGGCCATCGGAGACGTGGCCGGACACTCCCTCAAGGCCGCCATGATCATGGGCGAGGTACGCCACGCCCTGCGCGCGTACGCCATCGAGGGGCACGATCCGCGGACACTGCTCACCCGGCTGGACGCCCTGCTCGTCCGCCTGCGGCCGTCCATCACCGTCACCGTCTGCCTGGTGCTGGTGGAGCCGGGCGGACGCCGGGTGCACATCGCCAACGCGGGCCACATCCCGCCGCTGCTGCGACACCCCGACGGCTCCACCCGCTACCTCACCGAACACGGCCCGCTGCTCGGACTCAGCCTTCCGCACGCGCCTGCCGTACCTCATGAGGTGCCCGCGGGTTCGACGCTGCTGTTGCTGACGGACGGGCTGATCGAAGTCCCGGGCGAGGACCTCGACGACAGCATGGCCGCGCTGGACCGTACCCTCGCGGCCTCCTCGCCGGAGCTGGAGGAGCTCTGCGACACCCTGCTGGACACCTTCGGCAAGGGCAAGACGGACGACATCGCGATCCTGGCCGCCCGGATCGGCTGAGCGGTCCCGGCGCCGCCCGCCCGCGCCGGAACGGTGCCGGCCCTCTCCGTGCGGCCGTCCTCTGCCGGCCTTCCGTCCTCCGCCCCGGGCCCGGTCTCACCTGGTTCCCTCCGTCCGGGCCAGGGACAAGGCAGTGAACTGCCCGCCGCGGACGCGGGCTCACAGCGCGCGGCCGTGCACGGCTTGGGGCGAGGGGTCACACGCCGCCGTAGCCGTCCAGCCGGGCGGCCGCCGCGTCCCAGGCAGCCGCGTCGCCCCGGGGGCGGTAGTGCCGCAGGTGCTGGGTGGCGGCGACGAGCCGGCGCATCGACGCGAGGTCTCCGACGAGTCCGGCGGACCTGGCCTGGACGAGAATGTTGCCGAGCGCGGTGGCCTCGGTGGGGCCGGCGACGACGGGCAGTCCGGTGGCATCGGCGGTGAGCCGGCAGAGCAGGTCGTTGCGCGAGCCCCCACCGACGAGGTGGACGCGGGTGAGCTCACGGCCGGCCAGCCCGGCGGCCTGACGCAGCGTACGCCGGTGGGCCAGTGCGAGGCTCTCCAGGATGCAGCGGACCAGCGGTCCCTGGCCGTCCGGGAGCGGCTGGCCCGTGCGGCGGCAGTACTCCCGGATACGGCCGGGCATGTCGCCGGGGGCCATGAACTCGGGGGCGTCCGGGTCGATGAGCGAGGCGAACGGAGTGGCGCGGGCGGCCTCGGCGAGCAGGTCCGGGATGTGCGTGGGCAGCCCCTGCTGCTCCCAGGCGCGCCGGCACTCCTCGAACAGCCACATGCCCATGATGTTCCGCAGATAGCGGATGGTGCCGTCGACGCCGCGCTCGTTGGTGAAGTTGGCGGCCCTGGACGCCTCCGTCAGCACCGGCGCGTCCAGTTCGAGGCCCGCCAGCGACCAGGTGCCGCAGGAGATGTACGCGAAGCCGGGCCCGGTGGCCGGGACGGCGACGACGGCGGACGCGGTGTCGTGCGAGGCGACGGTGGTCACCGGGGTACGGGCGTCCAGACCGGTGTACGCGGCGACATGCGGCAACAGCGTGCCGGCCGGGTCGCCCGGCGCCCGCAGCGCGGGCAGCAGCGCGGGGTCGATCCCGAGCGGTTCGAGGACGCTCTTGGACCAGCCGCCGGTGCGGGCGTCGAGGAGGCCCGTGGTGGAGGCGTTGGTCTCCTCGGCGCCGACGGAACCGGTCAGCCAGTGGACGAGCAGGTCGGGCACGAGGAGCAGCGTGCGCGCGGCGCCCAGCTGGGCGCTCCCGGCGGCGGAGGCGAGCTGGAACACGGTGTTGAACGGCAGGTGTTGGAGGCCCGTGATCCGGTACAGCTCCTCGGGCCCGACCGTGGCCCACACCCGCTCGGCCACCCCGTCGGTGCGGGTGTCCCGGTAGTGGTGCGGCGAGCCGAGGAGTGAACCGTCCGCGTCGAGGAGCCCGTAGTCCACGGCCCAGGTGTCCACGCCGACGGAGCTCACACCGCCCGCCCGGGCCGCCTCGCGCAGCCCGTCGAGCACGCCCTGGAAGAGGGCGAGGACGTCCCAGCGCAGTCCGTCGGGCAGACGGACGGGGGTGTTGGGGAAACGGTGCACCTCGGTGAGGTCGAGGTTGTCCGGGCCGACCCGGCCCAGGATCACCCGTCCGCTGGTTGCGCCGAGGTCGACCGCGGCGAACGCCGAACGGAAGGCCGAGGAGGGCGGTGTGGTGGTCACGGGGATAGCCTCCGCGGCGAACGGCTGATCGTGGATCAGGTGAGCGAGGGAAACGAGCAGGAAGCACGTGGGGAGCGGGGGACGGCCGACGGGGGTGTCCGGAGCCCGGCGGACACCGGACACCCCCGGCCGCTCGTCAGCGCAGGAAAGCCGCTGCCACTCCCGCGTCGACCGGGACGTGGAGCCCGGTGGTGTGGGTGAGGTCGCCGCCGGTGAGCGCGAAGACCGCGCTTGCGACGTGCTCCGGGAGCACCTCGCGCTTGAGGAGGGTGCGCTGGGCGTAGAACTCGCCGAGCTTCTCCTCCTCGATGCCGTAGGTCGCGGCACGCTGGGCACCCCAGCCCGCGGCGAAGATGCCCGAGCCCCGGACCACCCCGTCGGGGTTGACGCCGTTGACGCGGATGCCGTGCCCGCCGAGTTCGGCGGCGAGCAGCCTGACCTGGTGGGCCTGGTCCGCCTTGGTGGCGGAGTAGGCGATGTTGTTCGGTCCGGCGAAGACGGCGTTCTTGGAAGCGATGTACACGATGTCGCCGCCGAGCCCCTGCGCGGTCATCACCCGGGCGGCCTCGCGCGAGACGAGGAACGAGCCGCGGGCCATGATGTCGTGCTGGAGGTCCCAGTCCTCGGCCGTGGTCTCCAGGAGCGGCTTGGAGATGGAGATCCCGGCGTTGTTGACGACCAGGTCCACACCGCCGAAGGCGAGCGCGGCGGCCCTGAACGCCTCGGTGATCTGCTCCTCGGAGGTGACGTTCACCGTGACGGCGACCGCCTTGTCCGGGCCGCCCAGCTCCTCGGCGACGGCCGCGGCGGTCTCCGCGTTCAGGTCGGCGACGACGACGCAGGCGCCCTCGGCGACGAGACGGTGCGCGATGGCCCTGCCGATACCGCTGCCGGCACCCGTGACGAGCGCGACCCGGGTGGCGAGGGGCTTGGGCTTCGGCATCCGCTGGAGCTTGGCCTCCTCCAGCGCCCAGTACTCGATGCGGAACTTCTCCGACTCCTCGATGGGCGCGTAGCTGGAGACCGCCTCGGCGCCGCGCATCACGTTGACGGCGTTGAGGTAGAACTCCCCGGCCACCCGGGCGGTCTGCTTGTCCTTTCCGAAGGAGAACATGCCGACGCCCGGCACCAGCACGATCGCCGGGTCGGCCCCGCGCAGTGCGGGGGAGTCGGCGGTGGCGTGCCGGTCGTAGTACGCGCGGTACTCCGCCCGGTACTCCTGGTGCAGCTCCTTCAGCCGCGCGACCGCCTCGTCCAGCGGCGCGCCGGCCGGCAGGTCCAGGACCAGCGGGCGCACCTTGGTACGGAGGAAGTGGTCGGGGCAGGACGTGCCGAGTGCGGCGAGCCGGGGGTGTTCGGCCCGGGACACGAAGTCCAGTACGGCCCCGGTGTCGTCGAAGTGGCCGACCTGCGGGCGGTCCTGGGAGGCCAGGCCGCGGATCACGGGGGCCAGGGCGGCGGCACGCTCCCGGCGCTCGGCCTCGGGCAGCGGCTCGTACCCGGGGAGTACCGGGCCGAAGGGCTCGGCCTTGCCCTTCCGCACGAGGTACTCCTCGGCGGTGCGGATGATGAAGAGCGAGTTGGCCTCGCACTCCTCGGAGGTGTCGCCCCAGGCGGTGATGCCGTGGCCGCCGAGGACGCAGCCGACGGCCTGCGGGTTCGCCTCCTTGATCGCGGCGATGTCCAGGCCGAGCTGGAAACCGGGGCGGCGCCAGGGCACCCAGACGACCTTGTCGCCGAAGCAGTCGGCGGTCAGCTTCTCGCCGTCCGAGGCGCAGGCCAGGGCGATGCCCGAGTCCGGGTGGAGGTGGTCCACGTGCGCGGCGTCGACCAGGCCGTGCATGGCGGTGTCGATGGAGGGGGCGGCACCGCCTCTTCCGTGCAGGCAGTAGTCGAAGGCGGCGACCATTTCGTCCTCGCGCTCCACCCCCGGGTAGACGTCCTTGAGGGCGAGCAGCCGGTCCAGCCGGAGCGCGGCCAGGCCGGATCCGGTGAGGGTGCCGAGGTCGCCGCCGGACCCCTTGACCCAGAGGAGTTCGACGTCGCCGCCGGTCGCCGGGTCGGTCCCGGTCCCCTTCGCGGAGGTGTTGCCGCCCGCGTAGTTGGTGTTGCGCGGGTCGGAGCCGAGACGGTGGGAACGTGCGATCAGCGCGGCGGCCGTGGTGTGGATGGCGGAGGCCATGGCAGGAATCCTTCGGGATCTGGGAAGTGCGGGACAGCGGGAGGGGTGGTCGGACACGGCCCGGCGGCGTGTGTCAGGCTCCCCAGCCGGCCTGGTCGCCGCCGACACGGTCGGCCGCGATCTTCTCCTGCCAGCCGGACGCGCGGTAGGCGGCGACCGGGTCGGGGGCGAGGCCCCGCTCCTCGCGGAGTTCGCGCAGCAGGGGGCGCACATCGGTGTTGTAGGCGTCCATCAGTACCTCGTTGGAGCCGAGTACGTCCCCGGCGCGCTGGGCGGCGGTCAATGCGTCCGTGTCGACGAGCAGGGCCTTGGCCGTCGCCTCCTGGACGTTCGTGACCGAGCGGATGACGGCCGGGATCTTCGCCTCGATGTTGTGACACTGGTCGAGCATGAAGTTGACGTTCGTCTCGGAGGCCAGGCCGCCGTTCTTGACCACCTCGTGCATGATCCGGAAGAGCTGGAAGGGGTCCGCCGAGCCGACCATCAGGTCGTCGTCGGCGTAGAAGCGGGAGTTGAAGTCGAAGGCGCCGAGCTTCCTCTCGCGCAGCAGCGTCGCGACGATGAACTCGATGTTGGTGCCCGGGGCGTGGTGCCCGGTGTCCACGACGACCTGCGCCTTCGGCCCCAGCTTGAGGCAGTGCGCGTACGCGGTGCCCCAGTCCGGAACGTCCGTCGTGTAGAAGGCGGGCTCGAAGAGCTTGTACTCCAGCAGCAGCCGCTGGTCGTCGCCGAGACGTTCGTACACCGCGGCCAGCGCTTCGGCCAGCCGGTCCTGTCGCCCGGCGATGTCGTCCTGGCCCGGGTAGTTGGTGCCGTCCGCGAACCAGAGCTTCAGATCCTTCGAGCCGGTCGCGTCCATGATGTCGACGCACTCCAGCAGATGGCCCAGTGCCTTGGCGCGGACCTTCGCGTCCGGGTGGCAGACGCTGCCGAGCCTGTAGTCGTCGTCCTGGAAGGTGTTGGTGTTGATCGCACCCAGTTCCAGGCCGCGGTCCCCGGCGTACGCGGCGAGGGCGCCGAAGTCGTCGACCCGGTCCCACGGGATGTGCAGGGACACCACGGGCGCGATCCCGGTGAACTCGTGGACCTTCGCCGCGTCGTCGAGCTTCTCGTACGGGTTCCGGGGCACGCCGGCCTGCGCGAACACCTTGAAGCGTGTGCCTGAGTTGCCGTAGCCCCAGGACGGTGTCTCGATCCGCTGGCTGGTGAGTGCGGCCTTCACTGCGGCGATGTCGGGCATGTCCACCTCAAGATGTGCGGGCGGCCCGAGCAGCAGCCGCCGGGAAGAATGCAATGAATCGATTCATTGTGGGGGAGAAGTTAGTCGCCCGCGTGAGGGCCGTCAAGGGTTCCGGCGAGGTGGCCGACGCGTTACCGGATCGTGTCGTCGCTGCGGCCCCCATTGCCTCGCCGCTCCCGCATGTGCAGTTCAGGGCAGAGGGTTGATGGATCCATCCGGTGTGCCGGATGTTTCGTGGTGTTCGGTGCGGAACACCCCTTGACGGGTTCGACGGGGCGGGGCTAGCTTCCCGGCAACTCCACTGAAACATTTCATGTCGGGCCTTCCATCCGACACAAGCACGGGAGAGATCCATGACGCACCCCGAACCGGAGACGACTCCGGTGCTCGCGCTGGAGGGGGTGAGCAAGTCCTTCGGTGCCGTCCGGGCCCTGCGTGGCGTGTCGCTGCGGCTGTACGCCGGAGAGGCGCACGCCCTCGCCGGCGAGAACGGCGCCGGAAAGTCGACCCTGATCAAGGCACTCGCCGGCGTGCACCGTCCCGACGCGGGCACCGTCCTGCTGGACGGCAAACCCGTCGAGTTCCACGGCCCGGCGGACGCCCGCGACGCGGGTGTCGCGGTGATCTACCAGGAGCCGACCCTCTTCCCGGACCTGTCCGTCGCGGAGAACATCTTCGTGGGCCGCCAGCCCCGCCGCTCCCTCGGCCGGGTCGACCACCGTGCGGTCAAGCAGGCGGCGGCCGACCTCTTCGCCCGCCTCGGCGTCGACCTCGACCCCGACCAGCCGGCCCGCGGCCTCTCCATCGCCGACCAGCAACTGGTCGAGATCGCCAAGGCGTTGTCCTTCGACGCCCGCGTCCTGATCATGGACGAACCGACCGCCGCGCTCACCGGCAGCGAGGTCGCCCGCCTGTTCGGCGTCGTGGGGGCGCTCCGCGCGCAGGGCGCCGCGGTGCTGTTCATCTCGCACCGCCTCGAAGAGATCTTCGCGCTCTGCCAGCGTGTCACGACCCTTCGCGACGGCGCCTGGATCTCCAGCGAACCGCTCGACGGTCTGAGCGAGGACGACCTGGTCCGCCGCATGGTCGGCCGCGACCTGGACGAGCTCTACCCGAAGCAGGCCACCGAGAGCGGCGAAGTCGCCCTCAGCGTGCGCCGGCTGACCCGCGAAGGTGTCTTCACCGACGTCTCCTTCGACGTGCGCCGCGGCGAGATCGTCGGCCTCGCGGGACTGGTCGGCGCCGGACGCAGCGAGGTGGCCCGCGCCGTGTTCGGCGTCGACCGCTTCGACGGCGGCGAGGTCGAGGTCCTCGGCAAGAAGCTGAACCCCGGAGCCCCGAGCCTGGCGATGGCCGCCGGCCTCGCCCTCGTACCCGAGGACCGCCGGGCCCAGGGCTTGGTGATGGACATGTCGATCGAACGCAACATCGGCCTCACCGGCTTCGCCGAGACCAGTCGCGCCGGACTGATGAACCGTGGCGCCGAACGCGACCGGGCGGTCGACTGGGCGGTCAGGCTCCAGGTCAAGTACGCCCGCCTCGCCGACGTCGTCGGGACCCTCTCCGGCGGCAACCAGCAGAAGGTCGTCCTCGCCAAGTGGCTGGCGACCCGCCCACAGGTGCTGATCGTGGACGAACCCACCCGGGGCATCGACGTCGGCACCAAGGCCGAGGTGCACCGGCTGCTCTCCTCGCTGGCGTCCGAGGGCGTGGCGGTGCTGATGATCTCCTCCGACCTCCCGGAGATCCTCGGCATGGCCGACCGGGTGCTGGTGATGCACGAAGGACGGCTGACCGCCGAGATCCCCCGGTCCGAGGCGACCGAGGAGACCGTGATGGCGGCGGCGACCGGCCGTGCCGCCCGAGGAAGGGACGCGGCATGACCATGGCTGCAGAGCCGGTGCGGCACGAGCCCGCACCCCAGTCCGTCGCCTCGCGGCGACTTGTCGACAAAGTGTTCAAGGCCCGCGAACTGGCCGTCGTCCTCGTCCTCGTCGTGATGCTGGGCGTCACCCAGCTCTCCAACACCGAGTTCCTGTCCGAACAGGGCATCAAGGACCTGATGCTGAACGCCACCATCCTGGTCCTGGTCGCGGTCGGCCAGGCGGTGGTGGTCATCACCCGCAACGTGGACCTCTCCGTCGGTTCGGTCCTCGGCATCTCCGCCTTCGGCGCCGGCGTCCACCTCCAGGGCGGCGGAAGTCCCCTGGTCGCGGTCCTCATCGCGATCGGCCTCGGCGTCCTCTTCGGCGTTCTCAACGGTGCCCTGGTCAGCCTCGGCAAGGTGCCCGCACTCGTCGTCACCCTCGGCACCCTCTACATCGTCCGCGGCATCGACTCCATCTGGGTCGGCTCACGCCAGATCACCGCCGACGCCCTGCCCGACGGCTTCGTCGACTTCGGGCACGACGGGATCTGGGTGCTGCCCTACCTCGCCCTGCTCGCCGTCGCCGTGCTGGTCGCGGTCGCCTACTACCTGCGCAGCTACCACAGCGGACGCGACCTCTACGCGCTCGGCTCCAGCCCCGAGGCCGCCCGGCTCGCCGGCATCCCGGTCCGGGCCCGGATCATGACGGCGTACGTGCTCTGCGGCGCGCTCGCCGGGCTCGCCGGCGCGCTCTACCTCGCCCGCTTCGGCAACGTCGACTCCGCCACCGGCAACGGGTACGAACTCACCGTCGTCAGCGCCGTCGTCGTCGGTGGCGTCGCGTTCACCGGAGGCTCCGGCACGGTCTACGGAGCCGCCCTCGGCGCCCTCCTGCTCACCTCCATCAACAGCGTGCTCCCGGCCATCGGCGTCAGCTCCGTCTGGGTCACCGCGATCAACGGCATCCTGCTGCTGCTCGCGATCGCCGCAGACCGCGTCCTGGCCCTGCGGGTAGCCGCCGGGCTGCGCACGAAGGCCGCACAGATGAGGAGCGCCCGCCATGTCTGACACCACCAAGAACGCCTCCGCCCGGCCCCCGGCCCTCGCCCGCCTCGGCCAGGCGGTCCGCTGGGACACCGCGGTCGGTGCGCTGCTGCTGACCCTGCTGATCTGTTCCTTCTCGTTCGTCGACAACTTCGGCAACGCGCTGAACCTGTCGTTCCTCATCGGCAACACCCTGCCGATCGCGCTCATCGCCCTGCCCATGACCATGCTGGTCGTCTCCGGCGAGGTCGATCTCTCCGTCGGCTCCACCGCCGGCCTCTCGGGGGCCGTGATGGGGGCGCTCTGGAACAACGGCATGGCGATCGAGACGATCATCCCGCTCTGCCTGGTGCTCGGCGTGGTCTGCGGCCTGGTCAACGGACTGCTCGTCACCCGGCTCGGACTGCCCTCGCTCGCCGTGACCATCGGCACCATGGCGGCCTACCGGGGCATCGCGCAGATCATCCTCGGCTCCGACTCGGTCACCGACTTCCCCACCCAGTACCTCGACTTCGGCGCCGGCCGGATCGGCGACACCTTCGTCCCGTACGCCGCGATCCCCTTCGTGGTCCTCCTCGCCGTGGCCGTACTCGTCCTGCACGCCACACCGGTCGGCCGCTCGCTGTTCGCCACCGGCTCCAGCGAGGACGCGGCCCGGTTCGCCGGCATCCGCGTCAAGCGCCTCAAGCTCTCGATGTTCGTCACCACCGGCGTGATCTCCTCGCTCACCGGAGTGTTCTGGGCCCTGCACTACGCCAGCGCGCGCTACGACAACGCCACCGGGCTCGAACTCTCCGTCATCGCGGCCGTGCTGCTCGGAGGCATCGACTTCGACGGCGGCAAGGGGACGCTCGGCGGCGCCATCGCCGGAGTACTGCTGCTCGGCACCCTGCAGAACGTCATGAGCCTGGTCAACGTCTCCGCCCAGTCCCAGATCGTGGTCACCGGCATCCTGCTGGTGATCTCCGTCCTCGCTCCCCGGGCCGGCCGCCAGGTCGCCCAGGCACGGGCCCGCAGGAAAACCGCCTCGGCGACGGCCGTCGAGCCCGCGCCCGGGATCTCCTGACCCTCCCGCACCTCCTCGCGCCCACACGCCCGCACCCTCCCGGGCGCACTCGGCCCTGCGCACCCCGTCACCGTTCGGGCAACCGCCCGGCAGCCCCCTGCCGCTCGCGGCAGCGAAAGGAAACCGCCATGTTCGGCATCCCCGCCAGAAGCGTCCGGCTGACCGCCGCCCTTGCCGTCACCGCCGCCCTCGCCCTCGGCGCCACCGCCTGCTCGGGCACCACGAAGGACTCGGCGAGCAAGGAGGCCGGCCCGGCCGCGGCCACCGGCAAGGCCGACCCGAACAGCGCCACCAAGAAGGGCCTCACGGTCGCCTTCCTGCCCAAGCAGGTCAACAACCCCTACTTCACCACCTCGGACAACGGCGGCAAGAAGGCCCTGGACGAGCTCGGCTCCACGTACAAGGAGGTCGGCACGAGCAGCGGCACCGACACCTCCGGCCAGGTGAGCTACGTCAACACCCTCACCCAGCAGCAGGTCGACGCCATCGCCGTGTCCGCCCAGGACCCGGGCGCCCTGTGCACCTCCCTCAAGCAGGCCATGAAGAACGGCGTCAGCGTCGTCACCTACGACTCCGACACGCAGACCGACTGCCGCCAGGTCTTCGTCTCCCAGGCCGGCGCCGAGGACCTCGGCCGCACCCAGATCCAGCTGCTGGCGAAGCAGATCGGCGGCAAGGGCGAGATCGCGATCCTCTCGGCGGCCCAGACGGCCACCAACCAGAACACCTGGATCGACTTCATGAAGGACGAGCTGAAGAAGCCGGAGTACAAGGACATCAAGCTCGTCAAGACCGCCTACGGCGACGACGACGCCCAGAAGTCCTTCCAGCAGACCCAGGGCCTCCTCCAGGAGCACCCGAACCTGAAGGGCATCGTCTCGCCCACCACCGTCGGCATCAAGGCCGCCGCCCAGTACCTGTCCGGCTCCAAGTACAAGGGCAAGGTCAAGCTGACCGGCCTGGGCACGCCCAACGACATGCGCGCGTACGTCAAGAACGGCACCGTCGAGGGCTTCGAGCTGTGGGACCCGGCCAAGCTCGGCGCGCTCGCCGCCCACACGGCCGTCGCCCTGCAGTCGGGGCAGATCACCGGTGCGGAGGGCGAGACCTTCAAGGCCGGCGACCTCGGGTCGTTCACCATCGGCAAGGACGGCGTCGTCTCGCTCGGCGCGCCGACCGTCTTCACCAAGGACAACATCGACCAGTTCCAGTTCTGATCCCCGCTTCCACTCCGAGCAGGAGTAATCGTGGGGCCGCGACCGGCCGCCGGGGCGGCCCCACCCCCGTCCGAGAAAGGCGTCACCGTGCAGCGCGTCTGCTTCCTGCTGAAGGTCCGGGCCGAGCGGATCGAGGAGTACCGCCGACGGCACCGGCCCGTCTGGGCCGAGATGCGGGCCGCTCTCACCGAAGCGGGCTGGCACAACTACTCGCTCTTCCTGCGCGAGGACGGGCTGCTGGTCGGCTACCTGGAGACACCCGACTTCGAGAAGGCCCGCGCCGCCATGGACGCCACCGACGTGAACGCCCGCTGGCAGGCGGAGATGGCGGACTTCTTCGAGGCCCTCGACGGACAGGCACCCGACGCGGCCATGCGACCGCTCACGGAGGTCTTCCACCTCGTCTGACGACCGGGTGGCCCTCCCGGCGGGATACCGCCGGGAGGGGGGAACACGTAACGAAGGTTCGGGTGGGACCGGTGGCGACAGTCGCAAGAGCGGTGAGCATCAAGGACGTGGCACGCGAGGCGGGCGTCTCGGTGGGCACCGTCTCCAACGTGATCAACAGACCGGAACACGTGTCCGCGGAGACCCGGCGGCACGTGCGACGAGTCATCGCGGACCTGGGATACGTACGCAGCGAACACGCCCGTCAACTCCGGGCCGGACGGAGCCGCATCATGGCGCTGCTCGTCCTCGACATGGGCAACCCCTTCTTCGTGGACATCGCCCGGGGAGCCGAACGGGCGGCCCGGGCCGCCGGCCTGGGGGTCATGGTGTGCAACAGCGACCAGAACCTCGAGGACGAGGCGGAGTACCTCGGCCTCTTCGCCGAACAGCGTGTCCGCGGAGTACTGGTGACCCCGGCCGACTCCGACGGACGCAACCTCCGGGAGTTCCGGCGCCACGGCATCCCCTTCGTCCTCGTGGACCGCGTGGCCGGGGACGACGACGGCTGCTCCGTCTCCGTCGACGACGTCGCAGGCGGCGCCCTGGCCGTCCGTCACCTGACGACGGCGGGACACCGGTCCCTCGCCTACGTCAGCGGGCCGGACCACCTGAACCAGGTGCGGGACCGGCGTACCGGAGCCCTCGCCGCGCTCGCCCGGGCCGGCCTCCCTCCCGGGGCGATGCGGGAGGTCCCCGCCGCGCGTCTCGACGTCGCGGCGGGACGCGACGCCGGGGCCCGCCTGCTGGGCCTGGCCCAGCGCCCCACCGGTGTCTTCTGCGCCAACGACCTGCTCGCACTGGGGGTGCTGCAGTCCCTGTACACGGCCGGGGTCCGGGTCCCCGACGACCTGGCGATCGTCGGGTACGACGACATCGAGTTCGCCGCGGCGGCCACGGTCCCCCTCACCTCGGTGCGCCAGCCCGCGCTGACCATCGGCGCGCGGGCCACCGAGCTGCTGCTCCGGGAGTCGTCCGAGGACGCGTTCGCCCACCGGCACGAACACGTCGTCCTCCAGCCGGAGCTGGTCGTGCGTCAGTCCACGCTCGTCCCGCGCCGACCCTTTCGGCGGGTCCGTGCCGACCCCTCCGCCGCGGCCTGGCCGACGGGGTGATGAAACGATTCACCGCACCTGCTCGCCGGTGTCTCCGCTCCGTCCTCCACGCGACCCGCTCAGCGGCCGGACTCCTGGCCGCCGATCCGCCGGGCGCAGGAGAGGACCACGACGAGGGGCCAGAACGACTGGACGAACGTGATGACACGCTCGGCCGCTCCCGCGATGTCGAGCACGAAGAGGGCGAGCAGGAACCACGCCCCGCCCAGCCACATCAAGGCGGTCGCGCCGACGGACGGACCGGGCCGCAGGCCCCACGGCACGGTTCCTCCGGAGACAGGGACCAGCCGGCCCGGCGGGCGCTGCTCCTCCCGTCGCGCCGCGAGTACCGGCCACAGCGCCAGCAGCGAGAACCCCACCGTCACCACGACCCCGTGCGCGAACGATCCGCCGCTGACGGGTGCCGGGAAGAGCGCCAGCAGCATCGCGGAGAGCCCGCCGCCCGCCAGGGCCAGCCGGCCGAAGGGCGCTGCGGGACGCAGCCCGCAGGCGGTGACGACATGGCAGACACCCAGTGCGACCAGGGCCGTCGTCATCACCCAGTACCCGCGCGTCCCGTCGGCGGCGAGGATGCTGATGGTGGTCGAGGCAGGGTCGTAACGGGGTCCCTCGAGCTCCGCCGAGACCGACCAGCCACCGACGAGCAGGATCGGGGCACACACCGAGGAGAAGAGGATCCACCAGGGGACATGTCGCATCGGTGAACGGTAGAACGCGCACGGTCCCCGATTCCCGCTGTACACGCAGGCGGCGGTGGCGATCAGCCGGGCGGGCGTCCGGCGGCCCGTACCGGTTGCCGGTACGGTCCCGTACCTGCCCGGGGTGGCGCCGGTACGGGACCGGGGTGGCGTGTACGGGACCGGGGTGGCGCCGGTACGGGACGGGGCGCCGCCGGTACCCGACGGCCGTCCCGCCCGGGACTCAGGCTTCGACGGTGGCGCCGGCGAGGGACTCCCCGGCTGTTTCCGCGCCCGGGTCCGTCGTGGCGGACTCGTCGAGGAACCCGCCGGACTGGTGCTGCCACAGTTTGGCGTAGGCGCCTTCCGCGGTCAGCAGTTGCTGGTGCGTGCCCTGTTCGACGATCCGGCCGCGGTCGAGGACCACCAGCCGGTCCATGGTGGCGACGGTGCTCAGGCGGTGCGCCACCACGAGAGCCGTCCGTCCCTCCATGAGCCGCCACAGGGCGTCCTGCACCAGGATCTCGCTCTCCGAGTCCAGGGCGCTGGTCGCCTCGTCGAGCAGCAGGATCGGCGCGTCACGGAGGATCGCCCGGGCAAGGGCGACCCGCTGGCGCTGACCACCCGAGAGCTTCACCCCGCGCTCGCCCACCATGGTGTCGAAACCGTCCGGAAGCGCGTCCGCGAACTCCGTCACGTGCGCCGCCTCGGCCGCCCTGCGGATCTCGGCCTCGGTGGCGCCGGGCCGGGCGAAGGCGATGTTCTCCCGCAGCGTGCGGTGGAACATCGCCGGGTCCTGGGGGACGTACGCGATCCGGCTGCGCAGGTCGGACCGGCGCAGCGTGCTGATGTCCTGACCGCCGATCATGATGCGGCCCCCTTCGATGTCCGCCATCCGCAGCAGGAGCCGGGTGAGCGTGGTCTTGCCGCCACCCGACCGGCCGACGAGCCCGATCTTCGTCCCCCCGGCGACGTCCAGGTCGAGGCCGTCGAAGAGCGGCTTCCCGCCCCCGTGGGCGAAGGTCACGTTCTCGAAGCGGACGCCCGATCCGTCGTTCCGCAGCGGTTCGGGGGACGGAGGGTCGAGGACGGTCGGTGGTTCCAACAGCAGTTCGGTGAACTGCGCGGCCTCCGTCATCGAGCTCTCCAGACGGCGGTAGATCTGGTTGAACTCGAACATGATCCGGGTGGCGTTGGCGTAGTAGGTGAAGGCGACGATGATCGCCTCCACCCCGAGGTCCCCGCCCGCCAGAGTGATGGCGAGCATCAGGCCCACCACATTGGTCAGTACGGAGAGCGGAGCCACCAGGGTGTCGATGCGCAGGTTGCCGTAGTCCCAGGAACGCACCATGAGGCGGCGCAACTCGCCTACCCGGGAGCGGTGTTCGGCGGCCTCGCGGTCCTCGGCGGCGAAGGACTGGACCGTCTCCATGTTCGTCAGGCTGTCGGCGACGTGGCCCGACACCCGTGCGATCGCCTGCTCGCGTTCGGCGACGATCGCCTGACGGCGCCGGATCAGGGGCGTCACGATCAGCGCGGTGAGCGCGATGAGCGTCAGGAGCCCGACCACCAGGAGCGGGTCGTAAGTCCACAGCACCACCGAGGCGAATGCCAGCGGCACGAGGTTTCCCATGATGGAGAACGTCAGCGTGTCGACGAATTCCTCGAAACGGGAGGCGAAGCTCAGGACCCGCTTGGTCAGCGATCCGGCGAAGTTGTCGTGGAAGAACGCGGAGTCCTTGACGAAGATCTCATCCATACCGGTGACGTAGAGGCGCGCGATGCCCCGGCCTTCGACGCGGTTCAGGCAGTGGAGTCCGATCCGCCACAGCGTCTCCGAGAGCAGCAGGACCCCGGCGAACCCGAGGACGTACGGCAGCATCGGGCCGACACCGACGTCGCTCCCGTCCTTCCCCGCCACGCGGCCCACGAGCTTGGCGACGATCAGCGGGGCGATGTAGTAGAGACCGATGTTGCCCAGGGCCGGCAGCAGCAGGGCCGGCGCGGCCAGCCGTCGCAGCCGGGAGAGTTCCCGGGTGTAGTAGCGGAGGGCGAGGAGTACCGAGCCTTTGCTCGGTAGGCCTTCGCCCGATGTGTTTGATCCCATCGCGACCCGTTTCGTCCTGTGGTGAATGAGCAGAGCGGAGTCTCCCGCAGCCGCCGTCGCCGGGTCCAAGGGTTTTTGTCCGGTTCTGTCGCCTGGCGTGGGTCCGCGGAGCGACCTGCGGAGGCCGCGGGGGCGGTTTTCCGCACCCGGCTCGTCGCCCGCCCGCCGGGTCGACGACGGCGCCCGTGCGCGGTGCGGCCCAGGGTGTACGCTCCTCGGCCACCCAGGGGCGCCGGGTGTCGCGACCGGGACGGGATCACCGGCCGGGGGATCCGATTCCGTTTAGGTCCGGGCCGTTTGTGGCCGAATGCCGTCGGTGGCGGCGCCGCTCCGGGCCGCCGGCCCCTGCGGCTCGTGCTCCCGGCGCGCGACGCCGCCCCTGCGCCCGGACGAGTGACGGGGCGGGGGAGGAGCCGTTCCGCCGCGCTCCGGCGGATCGGGGCGGCGGGTGCGGGACGAGGCCCCGGCGGACAGCTCCGGCGGCGCCGTCACCCTCCGCGTATCCGCGTCACTTATGGGCCGGCCACACCCCCGAGGGATCCCCGAACACTCCTGCTTCCCGATCGCGGATGATCTCGCCCCGCCTGATCGTGTCGTCCGGGCGACCGGTGAAGGCGGAACCCTCGTACGCGGACCAGCCGCACGTCGACCGCACCTGGTCCGCCGTCATGAACCATGAGGCCGGCGGGGATCTCGACCGTTCCGTGCGGGAGGCGCAGGCCCACTTCCCGCTCCAGGGCCATCCGGTACATCGTCGCGAAGTAGGCGAAGGTGGTGGCGTGCCGGGCCAGGCGCGCGGCCCGTGCGTCGCGGGGCGAGAGTCCGCCGCCCTCCGGCGGGGTCGTGTCCGTCGCGAAAGCGGGTACCGGCTGGGTCAGCAGGACCCGGTGCTTGAAGCGGGGCTGCTTGCTGAAGAGCTGGGTGCGTACGAGCCGTCCCGCCGTGTCCAGCCGCCACCAGACGGGCGGCTTCCAGCGGTTGTCGCTGAGATTGTTGTGGGTCGGCTGGGTCCGCAGGTGGGTCCCCTCGCCGCCGTCGGCGCTTTCCCGCGGTGGCGGTCAGCAGCCGCAGGCAGAACCACGGGAAGGCAATCATGGGCGCGAAGGCGTTCATGCTCACGTGGGTCGAACTGTGCACCATCAACGGTGAGTCGACGAAGCGGCGCAAGGAGGCGTCGTCCCAGCCGGGCAGCCGCACGTCGTCCCGCTCTGCCGTGGGCGCCCGGTGGACCCGCCGCTCGTTCTCGCGCACGGAGTCGGCCAGGCGCTGGCGGCGTCCGCGCGTCACCGGGTCGGGCGGCCCGGCGGGGCGGAAGGCGGCTATCGCCTCACCGAGCGTGGGACCCGCCGGCGCGGCCCCCGGCCGCCCCGCGCGGGGGGCCGCGCCGGCGGGTGCTCATCCGTCAACGTTGCTCCCCCAGAGGCGATTTGACCGCTACCACGGCCCAGGTTCGGTGAGGGACGCGCAGGACGTCACCGGGGAAGCGGTCGCGCAGGACGCCATCGAGGTCGGCCGAGAACGCCTCGACGCGGTCGGGGGCGAGGCTGGCGCCCACCCCCGCGCTGGCCCGGATCCGCCCGGTCCACGCCTGCGGGGTGTACGGCACGTCGAGGTCGAACGAGAACGTCTCGATGGAACCGAATCCGGCGGTGGCCAGATCGGTCAGCCAGCGCGGGTACAGTCCGGTGCCCTTCCCCATGCTCCAGGCGGGGTTGTAGGCGGTGATCAACTCCTCGGTCGCCTCGACGACGTTGCCCGGGAGCGGCAGCCAGTCGAAGTGCGCGATGACCGCGTGCCCGCCCGGGCGGAGCAGGCGTCCCACCTCGGCCGCGGCCCTGGGGGCGTCGAACCAGTGCCAGCACTGGCCGGCCGAGACCACGTCGAACGAGGAGCCCGGAAGCCCGGTTTCCTCGGCCGTGGCGACCTCGTACGCGATCTCGACACCCGCCTCCCGGTCGAGCCCCCTTGCCTGTTCGAGCAGTGCGGCGGCGGGGTCGATGCCGGTGACCCGCGCCCCGGCCCGGGCGAAGAGCCGGGCGAGACTGCCGGTTCCGGTGCCGAGGTCCAGCACGTCACGGTCCGTCACCTTCGCTCCGAGGCGACCGAGCCGCTCGATGATCTCCGCGGGGAAACCGGCGCGGTGGCGGGTGTAGTCCTCGGCCGTCAGTCCGAAGTCCGGGTTGAATTTAGTGGACACGCAGTCCTCCGCTTTCTGTACGTACGGAACGGACGTACGTGCAATGGAATTGATCTACGGAGGTGAAACTACCCGCAGTCCTCCATCGAGGCAACGAGTTGAAAGTGAATCACGTCACATGGACGCTGCGCGGGTCGGTCGACAGGTTCGCGAGCGGGGATGAAAAAACATTCTCCGACAATTCTTCGCAGGAGTAATCCATGCAGAAGCCCGCTGCCGTTCTTCACGTCGGATGGAGGCCCAGGGCCGTTGCCGCGCTCGTCGCGGCCGGTGCGGACGTGACCTGCGTCGTCGCCCCCGCCGACGCCGCGTCCGCCCGGGCGGCCGGAGTCGCGACGGTCGTGGTGCCGCAGCCCTCACAGGTGGAGGGTGTGCTCTGCGGGCTCGCGCGTGGCGGGCGGGAACTCGCGCTACGACGCGATCCGCAGTGTCCTGGAGCTCGGCCTGGTCCCGGCCGCGGTCTTGCGGGAGCTGGCCGGACGGTCGTCGCGTGGCTCGGTCACGCGCGTGCTGGCCATGCGTGACAAGCACCTCCAGAGGCGGTTGGTGCGCGGTGCCGGGGTGCCCACCGCCGCGTGCGAGGTGCTGGAGGCGCAGACGGCGCTGGATCCTGGCGCGACCGCGTTCCCGAAGGTGCTCAAGCCGCTCGACGGCGGCGCCCGGCACACCTACCTGCTCACCGACGAGAAATGCGCACACGAATGCGTGGAGCTCGCCAGGGCCGGCGGACCGGGGCCGTGGCTGCTCGAAGAATATATTCACGGAATCGAGTTCCAGGTGGACGGATTCGTCCGGCACGGTGAAACAAGGGCGGTCCTTTCCGCCAGTCGCTGCCTCCAGAATCTCATCGAGGTGCACGAAGGAGAAATCGTGGCCCACGTGGTGCTGCCGCCCGTCGAATACCCGGGTTTGTACGAGGAAATTCGGGCCGTCGCGGAAACCTCCCTCCAAGCGCTGGAGTAAGGGCTGTCCCTTCCCCCTGGAGGTCTTCCAGGAGACGGCCGTCGGGCGGATCGTCTTCGGCGAGTGCGCGGCCCGGGTGGGCGGGGGCCGCCCCGACGACGTGGTGGAACTGGCCTTCGGGGTCGACCTCCGCTCCGAGTGGGCGCGGATGCTGCTCGGCCGCCCCCGGCCTCGCCCGCGCCCGCCTCGCACACCACCCCGGGCGTGTACGGGGGCATGAACCTGACCGCGCCGGCGGGCCCATGCCCGCCCTGGACGAGGTGCTGGAGCGGCCAGGAGTCGTGCGGGCCCGGATCGACGTCGCGTCCGGCCGGACGATGCCGGACACCACCGCCGCCTCCCACCTCCGGGCAGGTCTCGCGGTCCTCCGGGGCGCGGACGACCGCGCGGTGACGGCCCGGATGCGCGACCTCGTCGACTGGTTCGCCGCGAACGTCGAGGTCGCGCCTCCCGTCACGGAGTGAGCAGCTCCGACATCGGCCGGTCCGGCTCTCCGGTGAGGAGTCCCAGCGCCGCCAGCAGGCGACCGGCGAAGTCGGTCACGTAGTCGGCCGGGTACTCGGACGCGTAGTGCAGGACCTGGAGGCGCAGCGTCTCGCCCTCCCGCAGCAGCCACATGTGCAGGCCGGGGGAGTCCGCGTCCTCGACAAGGTGATGAGGGGTCACCTCGATTCCGTCGCCGAAGTCGAGACCGGAGCCCCACACGTCGTTGTACATGAAGTACACCCCGGGGTCCTTGCGGAAGCCGGCGGGCAGTTGGGGCCAGATCCCGCGTCGGACGTACATGGCGGGCATGTCGCCGTGTGCCGTGGCGCCCAGGACGCTCTGCCGCACGGCGCCGACCAGATCCCGGAAGGAGCCGGAGAGGTCCACGTCGGTCGTGGGGAAGACGCCGTTGGCGAACCAGCCGACGGTGTTCTGGTACGCACCGTCCAGCCGGTTCGCGTTGGTGGTCAGCAGGGTGACGCGCGGCCGTCCGGTGACCTGGGCGACCAGGGCCTTCACCACAGCCATCGAGACGCAGTAGGGCGTGGCCCGCAGCGCCTGGGACGCCTCTCGCAGCGCCCGGGCGGTTTCCGGCGCCACGTCCAGGACCAGCGAGGAGGGCTTCGCCAGCTCTCCCGTACCTTGGTATCCGGGCAGCCGCAGACCGAAGTCGGCTGCTTCCGTGGGAAGTTGGCTTCGCCAGTAGGAGGTCAGCTCCTGCTGCCGACCGCTCTCCCAGCGCCGCCACTGCCCGGCGGCCCACTCCGCGTAGGCGCCGGATCCGGCTGCGGGCGGGGGGAGTTCGCCCGTCGTGCAGACGGCCGACAGGTCACTGACGAAGGTGTCGAGCGACCAGCCGTCCGCGATCATGTGGTCGAAGACGAGGACCAGCACGTGGTCGTCGGCTCCGCGGCGGACGGCGAGGGCGCGCCAGAGCGGAGCCCGCGAGCGGTCGAAGGGCCGACGTACGTAACCGCGCAGGAATGCGTCGAGATCCGCGTCTCCCACCCCCGCGTACTCCATCGTCTCCAGCCCGATCTCGGGACAGGGCTCCACCGTCAGCGCCACGGACTCCCCCTCCGCCCGGAACGAGGTGCGCAACGACTCGTTCCGCCGCGCCACCGCGCGCAGGGCCGCGCCCAGCCGGTCGGTGTCGAGCGGCCCCCTGACCCGGAACACGACGTGGAACTGGAGGACCGGCGCCCGCGGGTCGCGCGACGCGGACAGGAACGCCCACTCCTGGGCCATGGAGGCCCGGCCGCGATGAGTGGTGTCCCCGCTCGCCGCCGCCCCGGTGCCCGGGGACCGTTCCGTCGCGACCCGCACGGCCACCTCGCTGATGCTCTCCGCGGTGAAGAACGCCTGGGCGGGCACCTTCACGCCGAGTTCGCGCTCGATGCGCCCCAGGACCTGGAGGGCGAGGATGCTGTCGCCGCCCATGTCGTAGAAGTTGTCCTCGGCCAGGACCGAATCGTCCTCCAGGGCGGCGCGGTGGATGCCGAGCACGGCGTCGTGGAGCGCCGCGTGGCCGGGTTCGGCTGCGAGGGACATCAGCTCTCCTTGAGGGGGGCGGGGCAGTGCTGTGCGTAGAAGTCCTCGATGACCGGGAGGACGGGACCGTCCGGGCGCACGACGTCGGCGTGCACGCCGTCCACCAGGACGCAGGAGAAGAGGGGGTCGCGACGTGCAAGGAGCGCGGCCCGCTCGTGCTCGGGGATCACATGACTGTCCCGCGGGACGACCATCAGTACGGGGATCCCGGCAGCCGTCAGCATGCCGAGCAGGTGGGTCCAGTCCCACTCCCATTTGAGGAAGCTCGACTCCGCCCATTCGCCGCCCTCGATCCGCTGCGGGCGCCGCTCCAGGGACTGGTCGAGCAGGACGAGGCTGCGGACCCGGGCCGGTCCCATGGCCACCGCGTGGACCAGGCCGACCAGGGCGCCGTACGAATACCCGATCACGTGGGCGGGGGCGGACAGCACATCGCTGACCCGGTGCACGTCGGCCGCGTAGTCCAGAGGCGAGTAGCCCCAGGCGGGGGCCGGACTCGACGGGTGGTCGCGCAGGGTGGGCAGCAGCGCGATCTCGCCTTCGGAGCACAGGGCGTCGCTCAGGAAGCGCAGCTGGTCCCTGTCGTCCCCCAAGCCGTGGAGCAGCAGGAGCGGGGAGCCCGTCCCCCGGACCCCGGGGCGCCCGGGCACGACGTCGCGGGCGAGCAGTTCCACCCCGTCGACCGCGGCGAGGCGGGGCGTGGGCGGAAGGAACTCCGGCTCAGTCACGGCTGCCCTCCCACTCCTTCACCAGGGCTTCCCGGTCCGTCTTCCCGTTGACCGTGCGGGGCAGTTCGGTGACCACCTGGTACTGGGCCGGACGCATGTACGGGGGAAGCTTCGCCGCCACGTGCCGGCGCAGCTCGCGGACGTCCGGCAGCTCCCCGTCGCGGGCGAGGAGGACGCAGAACAGGCGCTGCGCCCCGCCGGCCGACGCACGGGGCCAGGCGATCGCCTCGACGACCCGGGGGTGTGAGCGCACGGCCGCCTCGATGTCGCCCAACTCCACGCGGTGGCCGCGGAGTTTGACCTGCAGGTCGGCGCGTCCGTGGTAGGCGAGTTCGCCGTTCCCGGTAAGGCTGACCAGGTCGCCCGACCGGTAGTGGCGGATTCCTTCCCGGCCCGGGGGGAACACGGCGAAGCGTTCCGCGTCCAGCTCCGGCCGATTCAGGTAACCCTCCGTCACCTGAGGTCCGGCCAACCAGAGTTCGCCGGGCGTGCCGGGCTCCTTCACCTCGGATCCGTTCCGGTCGACGACGCGTACCGTGAAACCGGGCAGGGGCGCGCCGATGACGGACGCGTCGCCGTCGGCGTCGGCACGGGTGACGCGGTGGAAGGTGGCGTGGACGGTGACCTCGGTGATGCCGTACATGTTGACCAGCACCGGCCGGTCGAGGCCGTGGGCGTCCGCCCAGCCGCGCAGGACCGCGGGGGTGAGCTTTTCGCCGCCGAAAACGACGTACCGCAGGTCGGGCAGGTCGCGATCCTCGGTGCCGGGGGCGCGCAGCATGGCGAACGCGGTCGGCGTCTGGTTGAGGACGGTGATCCGTTCGTCGGCGAGCAGCCCCACGAGCTGCTCGGGCGCGCGGGTGACCCACTGCGGCGGCACCACCAGGGTCGCCGCAGTGGAGAGCGCCCCCCACACCTCCCACACGGAGAAGTCGAAGGCAAGGGAGTGGAACAGCAGCCACCGGTCCGACGGCCCGAAGTCGAACAGCCCGCGCGTGGCGTCGAGCAAGGTGACGGCACTGCCGTGGCGGACCGGAACACCCTTGGGCACGCCGGTGGTTCCCGAGGTGTAGATGACGTACGCGCGACTGTCCGCGGTGGGCGCCGCCTGCGGCGGTACGGTTCCCGGCTCCGGCGGCCCGGCCCCGGGGCCGGAACGCAGGGCGGCCACCTCCTCGGTGGTGGTGAGGGTGAGCCGGGTGTCCGAGGAGGGAGCCGGGTCACCGACGAGATGGCAGGCCCCGCTGTCGGCGACGACGAACTCGTTGCGCTCGGCGGGGTTGCGCGGGTCGAGCGGGACGTAGGCGGCTCCCGAGCGCAGGATGCCGAGGATCGCGGCGACCGCTTCGCAGCCCGCCTCCATGCGCAACGCGACCCGATCGCCCGGGGCCACGCCACGCTCCCGCAGCCGCCGGGCCACGCGCCCGCTCCACGCGTCCAGTTGGCGGTAGGTGAGCTCCGTGGCCCCGTCGCGGACGGCTGTGCCGTCCGGATGCAGGGCCACGCTGTCGGCGAAGACGTCGACGAGAGTGCGTCGGGCGCCCTGCTCCGGTGCGACCGCCGGTGATGTGGATGTCATGACAACCTCTGCTCCCGGAGGGCGTGTTCAGTGTGGGGCGATGCCGTCGAGGGCTCGGGGGCACGCGCAGTCGCGGTCCTGCGGCAGCCGGCGTACGGTTTCGAGCACCAGGCCGCGCAGACGTTCGGCGTTCTCCGCGAACACCCGCATGACCTCGGCCTGTTCGACGCTCTCCTCGGCGTCGATACCGGCGTCGAGATCGGTGACCAGAGCCACGGACGTGTAGCAGAGGGCCAGTTCGCGGGCGAGAGCGGCCTCGGGCAGGCCGGTCATGTTGACCAGCGACCAGCCCGCCGACGCGAACCACCGGGATTCCGCCCGGGTGGAGAAGCGGGGCCCTTCGACGACGACCATCGTTCCGCCGTCGTGGACGTCGGCGCCGGTGGCGGCGGCGGCACCGAGCACGGCGCGCCTGCCGGGCGCGCAGTACGGGTCGGAGAAGGAGACGTGCACGGCTCCCTCGTCGAAGAAGGTCGCCTCACGTCCCGCGGTGCGGTCCACGAGCTGGTCCGGCACGACGACGGAGCCGGGACCGAGCTCGCGCCGCAGCGAGCCGACGGCGCAGGGCGCGAGCACCTGCCCGACGCCGAGCGAGCGCAGCGCCCACAGGTTCGCCCGGTAGTTGATCCGGTGCGGCGGGAACCGGTGGTCGGCCCCGTGCCGGGGCAGGAACGCCACCCGGCGGCCGCCGACCGTCCCCAGGGAGAGCGCGTCGGACGGCGCGCCGTACGGTGTGTCGACGGTGAGCCGTTCCGCGCCGCTCAGCAGTTCGTAGAAGCCGCTGCCTCCGATGATCCCGATTTCCGCCGTCGGTGACTGTGGGCCGGTCATGACGTCCCCCCTGTCCGTGTCTGCCAGGTCTCGCCGAGGACCTCGTGGTCCAGCGAGCCGATGGTCGTGTGCCCGGGGAGCCTGTCCCCCCGGGGATCGCCGCCGCGCCGTACGGCGACGGTGCGCCAGCCGGCCGCCGCCGCCGCCGTCAGCTCCTCTTCGGTGTCGCTCAGGAACAGCAGCGACCGCGGTGGTGCGCCGAGGGCGCGCGCGATGGTCCGGTACGAGTCCGGCTCCCTCTTGCTCCCGGCGCTGTCGAGGTCGAAATGGCCCGTGAGCAGGCCCGTGAGGTCTCCGTGCGCGGTGTGCGCGAACCAGTCGCGCTGGGCGGGCACCGAACCGGAGGAGTAGATGTGCACGGGGACCCCGGCCGCTCGCCAGCGTTCGAGGGCTCCGGGCACGTCGTCGTACACGTGGCCGTGGAGCGAGCCGTCGGCGTAGCCCGTCGCCCAGATGTCTCCCTGGAGGGACTTGAGGACGGGCACTTTCACATCGGCGTCCGTCCAGGCGAGCAGGGCGGTCACCGCCTCCTCCTCGCCGGGTTCCGCGATCCCGGTCCGGCGCCCCACCGCCGCGAGGGCCGCCGCCGCTTCGGGAGTGCCCCTGCGCTCGGCGAACCAGCGGGCGAACCGCTCGCCGGCGAACGGGAAGAGCACCTCGCGCACGTGCGACGCGGACCCCACGGTCCCCTCGATGTCGAGGACGACCGCCGCGACCGCGTTCACGGGCCCGGCTCCAGCAGTGCGTCGAGGCGCGGGAAGGTACGCGCGATCCCGTCGCCGGTGAAGTCGCCCACCCAGCCGTCGGCCTCCCTGAAGAAGCGGATGGCGCTGAACTCGGGGACCGGGCCCATGTCGAACCAGTGGCGGGTGCCGGCCGGTACCGAGATCAGGTCGCCCGCCTCGCAGACCACCGCGTACACCCGCTCTTCGAGGTGCAGGTAGAAGCACCCCCTGCCGTGGGCGAAGAAGCGCACCTCGTCCTCCGCGTGCCGGTGTTCCTCCAGGAAGGTGGTGCGCGCCTTCGCGGCGCGCTCCCGCCACGCGGGTCCGGGTTCGGGGATGAACTGGGCCACGTCGACCACGGTCATCCCGGCGCGGACGGAGAGCTCGGCCACCTCGTCCCGGTAGTGGTCGAGGAGTTCCTGGGAGGTGGTCCCGGACGTGACCGTGGTCCGGATCTCCCAGTGTCCGAACTCCACTCCCAGGGACCCGAGTTCTTGGGCGATGCGCCGTGCGTCCCGGGTGCGCAGCAGCACCTCGTCCGGGTTGTGGTCGGGCATGACCCGGAGTTGCGTCATGAGGTGCCTCCGAAGGGTGAGGGCGCGGCGGGTGGCATCGACGGGCGGGCCCCGTCGAGCAGCATGAGGTGGAAGACCGACTCGAAGCACTCGAGCCGGTTGCGGGCCTGTGCCAGGTCCGCGCCCCAGACGGTGATGCCGTGGTGGGCGATGAGCAGACCGGGCGGGGCGCCGGGGTGCGCCTCCAGATGGGCGGCCACCTCGTCGGCGATCCGCGTCACGTCGGGCCAGTTGGCGAAGACGGGAACCGAGGTACGCGTGGAGTCGGCCAGGCCGAGCCCTTTGAGCAGCTCGAAGTCCCGCAGGAGCAGAGACGCGGGGCCGCTTCGGGGGCCGGCCGCGCGGACGGCGGCCGCCGTGGCGTAGGGGGAGTGGACGTGGATGACGGCGCGGGCGTCGGTGGTGCGGTAGACGGCGGCGTGGATGGCGGTCTCCGCGGAGGCGCGCGGGCCGGCCGGATCCAGTATCCGGCCGGTCGCCGCGTCCACCGGGACCATGTCGGCGCCGGTCATGGCGCCCTTGTCGCGGCCGCTCGCGGTGATCAGGGCGGTGCCGCCGGAGCCCCAGGAGCCGCGTGCGGAGAGATTGCCCGAGGTGCCGGGCATCCAGCCGCGTTCGTACAGGGTCCGGGAGAGGGAGGCGAGTTCACCCGCCACCCGGGCATGCGGAGCCCCGGCCCCCGGGGTGGTCGCGCGTGCCTCCTGAGTGGGCGTGCCGCCGACCCCCGAGGTGGGCGTGCCTGCCTCCGGGGAGGGCGTGCCGGTCGTGCCGGCGGAGGCGGCAGGCCGGAAGACCCTGCGTTCGGTGACGATGGCGGTGATCAGCTCGGCGGGGGTCACGTCGAAGGCCGGGTTGTACGCCCCGGCGCCCGCCGGGGCGGTCGAGTGGCCCGCGAGCGAGGTGACCTCGGAGCCCGCGCGTTCCTCGATCACGATGCCGGTGCCGTCGGGCAGTTCGGGGTCCCAGGTGGATTCGGGAGCCACGACGACGAAGGGAATCCGGTGCCGGGCCGCGGCCACCGCCAGGGCGTACGTGCCGATCTTGTTGGCGGTGTCGCCGTTGCGGGCGATCCGGTCGGCGCCCACGAGCACGCAGTCGACCAGTCCCTGAGCCATCGCGGCCGGGCCCGCCGCGTCCACGCAGAGCCGGTACGGAACGCCGGCCTCGGCCAGCTCCCAGGCGGTGAGCCGGGAGCCCTGCAGGAGCGGCCGGGTCTCGCCGGCGAGTACCTCGACGACCCGGCCCCGGGCCGCGAGGCCGAGGACGGCGCCGAGGGCGGTGCCGACGGCCCCGGTGGCGAGGCGGCCGGTGTTGCAGTGGGTGAGCAGCCGCAGCGGCCGGTCCGGCGCCAGTTCTTCGACGAGGTCGGCGGCCCGCCGGGCCGCAGCCGTGTTGACCACCTCGTCCTCGGCGATCATGGCCAGGGCTTCGTCCAGAACGGCCCGGGGACCGTCCGGCAGGCGTTCGAGAACCCGGCGCACGGCCCAGGCGAGGTTGACCGCTGTCGGCCGGGCCTCCACGAGGCGCTCGGCGTCGGCTCGCACGGACGCGAAGTCCGCCGCGCCGTCGTGGAGATGGGCGCGGGCCGAGAGCGCGACCCCGAGGGCGCCGGTGAGTCCGATGGCGGGTGCACCCCGGACGGCGAGTGTCCGGATCGCGTCGATGACCTCGTCCACCGTGTGCAACCGGAGCATCAGGTGTTCGTGGGGGAGGGCGCGCTGGTCGGTGACGAGGACGCTGCCGGCATCCCAGCCGAGGGACGTCTTCATCGGGGGCTCGCGAACGGCCGGGTGGAAGAGAACGATCGACGGTACATGGCTCTCCAGGGTGTGACAGAGGTCAGACGGCCGGGTTCATGTGATTGCCGAGATGTCCGGGCGGGAGGGTGCGGGCGCGAGAGGGGCGACGGGCAGCCTCGTACGCCCGGTCGGCTCGGCCGGTGGGACCACGGACTTCCTCCCGGGGTGGTCGTCGTCCGCAAACGCCACCCCGACGCCGCTGCACCATACCTTTGATCAAATATGCTGCCGATATGACGCACGTCACGTTTGCGGGCCGGGGCCGCTGATTGGTAGAAAATCTCCCCGCGCATCCTGAAATGAGTGTGAAATATACCTGTAGAAATCATCTCGGCCGCAATGTGCATGGCCATGCTGCCGGGCGGTGAATAGTCAAGTATGGGTATGGCAATTTACCTGCGGGGTGGATGTGATCTACATCACTCTCGACATATTCTGGCGACCTCGCCTAGGGTCTGGATCATGCTTTTCGGCTGTCATCAATTGAGTGCCGATTAACCGGCCCGCCTGAAACAGGCAATTGAGTGGGGAGAAAATTATGCCTTCTCCTGTCCGGGCAGAGGCCCCTCCGGAAGAACCGCGGATTTCTCACGTGGGAAAGGGTTGGCTGGGGGCATCGCTGGCCGACGAGGAAAAGCAGTGGCGCATCCCGATGGCACCGGACGTCGCGGCCGAGCTGACGGCCGCCGCACGGGCCGCCGTGGCGGCGGGCCACCGGCCCGATCTCGCCTCGAACAGACCCGCGGGGCTCGCCCTCACCGAGGAGTTCGCCGCCGGACTGCGGCGCCGCCTCGCCGGCGAACCGGGCTTCGCGGTCGTCACGCGGTTTCCCGTGGGCGCCGACGATCCGAGGGAGACCGAGATGGCCTACTGGCTCTTCGGGCTGCTCGTGGGGCGTCCGGTCTCGCAGAGCCGCAAGGGTGATCTGCTCGGCCGCGTCGAGGACCGGGGCGCGGACATCGCCAGTCCCGTCCAGCGGGGCTACGAGAGCTCTGCCGCGCTCCCGTTCCACGTGGACCGCACCGACGTCATCGGCCTGTTGTGCATCCGCCCGGCGGCGTCCGGCGGGCTGAGCCGGATCGTGTCCTCCAAGACCGTGCACGACCTGCTGCTGGAGGAGTCCCCGGACGCGCTGGCCGAGCTGTATCGGCCGTACCCGAACGACAGGCGGGGCGAGGAACAGCCTGGGGAGAGCCCCTGGTCGGGGATCCCGGTCTTCAGCCGCACCGGCGACTCGTTCGCGGCCCGCTACGTCCGGCGGTTCATCGCCGGTTCGCAGCGGCACGAGCGCGCACCGCGGCTGACCGAACGCCAGACCGCCGCGATGGACGCGCTCGACGGAATTCTCGAACGGCCGGGGATCTCGCTCGACATGGAGCTGCGCCGGGGCGACCTCCAGCTCATCAACAATTTCCACATCCTGCACGCGCGGTCCGCGTTCGAGGACGGCGGCGGCCGGGGCCGGCTGCTCCTGCGGCTGTGGCTCGCCTTCGAGGGCAGCCCGGAGCTGCCCGGGCACTTCTCCTCCCTGTACGGAGCGGTGGCCGCGGGCAGCTACCGAGGAGGCGTGTGGCCCGTCGGTGCGGCACCCGGCACATTCGGCCGTCCCGTCGCGGAACTCGGCTGAATTATCCGGATCAGCAGCCCGGTGGAAAGTCGGGTTCGCTCCCGTGGGCCGTGAAATTGCCCGTTTTCGCCCTGCTCGACCGTTCGGTCTTGATCGTGTGTGGTTCCCCTCGATTTCGTCGCATTTTTTGCCCGAGATCCGAAAGCCTTTGGCGGTTCGATGGGGCCACGACCTGTCGGTCGGCCGTCGCGCCCGTCCGTATTCCGTTCTCGCGCGGACGAGAAACAGGTATCGACTTTTGAAAAGAAAGCAGGTTTCGCATGCCTGAAATGGATCTCGATATTTATCGGCGGGATGGCTACCAACTGCTGCCGGGCCTCCTCGCCGAGGAGGACATCGGCCGTGCCGTGGGCTTCTTCGACCACCTCGACGGGGCCGCGGAGGTCGCCTCGTCCTACGAGCCCGAGTACGACGAGGCCGACGGCGTCCGTCGGCTGCGCAAGCTCCGCCGGCTGCTGTGGAACGACCCGCGGGTGTGGGGGCCGATGCTGAACCGTGCGGGTGTCCCGGAGCTGGCCCGCGAGGTCGTCGGAGACGGGGCCGCGGTCGTCTTCCACGCGGCGTTTCTCAAGCCCGCCCTGGTGGGCACCGACGTGGCTCTGCACCAGGACCAGGCGTTGTGGACCTACGAATACCCGAAAGCGTTCAGCGTCTGGTGCGCGCTGACCAAGGTGTCGCCGGTGAACGGCGGCCTCTTCGGCAGCCCAGGTTCACACAGCGGTGGCCTCGTCCCGCACCGGGACCGGCCCGCCTACCGCTGGCACGCCAGCCTGGACGCCGCCGAGGACGGTCTGCGCGAGCCCGTCCAGTTCGAGCTCGCCCCCGGCGACGGCGTCGTGTGGGACCGGTACTTCGCCCACGGCAGTGCCGCCAACACCTCCTCGCAGGACCGGCGCGGCATGGTCGTCGTCTTCGCGGACTCCTCCGCACCCGGCTTCCGCGCGAGGGACAGCTTCCCCCTGGCCGATCTGCTCGCCCTCGGGAAGGAGTGACATGACCACAACACGCATGAGTCCCTCGACCGGCGGGGGACGGACGACCCGCGTCATCGACTCGACGCTCCGCGAGGGCATGCAGTCGGCGCACGGCCGCTTCACCCGCGAACAGAGCGTGGAAATAGCCACTTTGCTGGTCCGCTCCGGGGTGGACATGATCGAGTGCGGCCACCCGGCCGTCGACGAGGAGGAACTCCTGCGGGTGGCGGCCGTCGTCGAGGCGGTGCGCGGCACTCCCGTACTCGCCCACGCCCGCGCCCACTTCGAGGACATCGAGGCCGTCGCCAAGACCGGCGCGTCCTGGGTCGGTATCTTCCTCGGCGTCAACGACGTCTCCCGGCGCTCCCGGCTGCCGGGACGCACGCTGGCGCACCTGTACGAGACCATCTCGGAGTGTGTGACGCATGCCCGGGAGCTGGGTCTGCGGGTCCGGTTCACGGTGGAGGACAGCAGCCGCACCGAGCCCGACGAACTCGTCGAGGCGTACCTCGTCGCGACCGAGGCGGGAGCCGAACGGATCTGCTTCGCGGACACCCTCGGCATCCTCGAACCCCAGGAGACGGCCGCCCGGATCAGGAGGCTGCGCAAACGATGTCCCGGCACCGACATCGAAGTGCACTTCCACGACGACCGCGGTCTCGCCCTGGCCAACGCCCTGGCCGCCATCGACTCCGGCGCCGACTGGATCTCCACTTCGGTCAACGGCCTCGGCGAGCGCGCCGGCATCACCGACTACGCGGCCCTGCTGGTGAACCTGCACCACCGGGGGACCCGTCCCCTGGCCGACGGGGCGCTGCTCGGCGAACTCAGCCTGCGCGTGGGCGCCTACTCCCGCTCCATGCCGGACCACCGCCGGCCCGTGGTCGGCCGTGACGTCTTCCACCACGTCGCCAAGCTCCATGTGAAGGCGGTCGAGCGCGAGCCGGGATCGTACGAGTGGCTGGACCCGGCCACGGTCGGCCAGAGCGGCAGCGTGACCCGTCCCGCCCTCCCCGCCGACCCCTCGGACTGGATCGTCAGCCCGCAGGTCATCTCCGCGACCGAACTGCGCTACCACCGGGCCGGTCCCGGCGAGCGTTTCGTGCTGGTCGACGACCGGTTCGTCCCCGGGGCGGGCCAGTACTGCATCGCCCGGCGCGTTCCGCGGATGGAGGACTACGGCGCGGGCCACGTCGATACACACGTGCACCATTGCGACAGCCTGTTCATGTTCCTCGGCGAGGAGGCCGGCTATGCCGGACTGACCGTCGAAGTGACGTTGGGAGACCGGGTGTTCCCGGTGCAGAGCCCCGCTTCCGTCTTCATCCCCGCGGGCGTCGCGCACGGATACCGGGTCGTCGACGGTGCCGGTACCTACCTCAACCACGTCCTGGCGGGCGAGTACAACTCCAGCCTGCTCGACCCGATCGGGAGCAATCGATGACGATCCAGACCGAGAACGCCAAAGCCGCTGCCTGGGACCTGATCGGCTCCCTCTTCTGGGAGTCCGGGCGCACCACCGCCAAGCCCAGCGACGAGGAGATCGGCCTCTTCCTCGGCGGTATCGCCGCCGGCGACCGCTGTACCGTCGTGGGCGCCTCCACCAAGGACCTCGTCGAGGCCCTGCTTGCCCTCGGAGCCGAGGTCACGGTCGTCGACTTCTCGGAGCGGATGTGCGCGGACCTGCGGGCGGCGCTGCCCGACGGTTCGTGCCGCATCCTGCGCCACGACATCACCCAGCGGGCGCCCGAAGAGCTGCGCGGCACCGAGCAGTTCGTCCTCAACGACCGTCTGGTCAACCGGTTCAGCGAGGTCGAGGCCCGCAGAGGCCTGGAGGGCATGCTCGATCTGCTCGCCGACGGCGGGCAGGTGCGGGCCTCCATCAAGCTCGGCCTCTACCCGATGGACGAGCGGATGATCGCCAACGGCACCGAGCGCGGCACCCTGTCGAGCTTCTACGACGCCGGGACGAAGGTCATCGACTTCGCCGCGGCCGGCGACGTCCTCAGCGACTCGCTGCTGCCCCACGGCGGCATCGACCCCGAGCTGCTGCTCCAGTGGTACCAGGGGCGCGGCCGGGAGCAGCGCTTCGACCACGAGGATATCGTGGCGCTGCTGACCAGTGCGGACGTCGACGGGCGCGGCCTGCGTCTGGCCACGGCCACCGAGTTCGGCCAGGCACCGAAGACCAAGATGTACACCGCGACCGCCGTCCGCTCCGGCCGGGACGCCTGACCCATGTGCGGAGTCGTCGCGGTGAGCCTGGTCCCGGCAGGCGCCGGGGCCGGGCCGGTGCCCGATGCGGCGGGTCTGGCCCGGCGCGCCGTCGTCCGGCTCGCCCACCGCGGGCCCGACGGGTTCGGGGTGGTGGGGGACGCCCGGTCGGCGGTGGCCATGTGCAGGTTGCGGGTACGCAGCCTGCCGGCCGACCGGGTCCCCTTCCCGGCCGCCTCCGGCAGCACCCACCACGCGTACAACGGTGAGGTCTACGCGGCCGGTTCCGGGGCGCTGTACGGCGTCGCCACGGCGGCCGTGCCCCGAGGGGGCCTCGACGAGGCGCTGGCCGTCGAGGAGCACGGCACGGAGGCCCTCGACGGGATGTACGCGCTGGCACGCCGGGCCGCCGACGGCACCGTGGAGATCACGCGCGACCCGCTCGGCATCAAGCCCCTGTATCTGCGGCGCCATCGTCAGGGCGTCGCGGTGGCCTCCGAAATCCCCGCCCTGCTCGGTCTGTTCGGCCCGGCCCGGATCAGACCGGCCGCGATCGCCCAGTTCCTGCTGCTGGGCCGCGTGGTGGACGGCGGTACCTGCTACGAGGACATCGAGCCGGTACCACCGTGCGCCCGGCTCCTGCTGAAGGAGGGACGCGCCGAGACCGCGTCGGTCCTCCCCGCCCCGTCCGCCCGCTCCGCCCCGAGAGGGTGGCCGACCACCTCCGAGGGCATCCGGGCGGCGGTGTCCCGCGCGGTGGACCGGGTGCTCGTTTCGGACCGGCCGCTCGGGCTCGCCCTGAGCGGGGGCCTGGACTCGACGGTGGTGGCGCTGGAACTGGCCCGCCGGGGCATCGAGGACCTCGCCACCGTCAGCGTCGTACCGCAGGGCAACGGCGACGGGGTGCGCGAGGTCGCGGACCTGGCCCTGCCCGGCACCGCGTGGCACGGCTGGCGGCACCACTGGACCGGATTCGGCCCCGGGGACCTGCTCGCGGGAGTGGCCGACGCGGCCGCCGTCCTCGGCGAACCGACGGCCATGACCAGCGTTCCGATGTACGCGGCCCTCGCCCGGCTCGCCCGCGAGGCCGGCATCGTCGTCCTCCTGCTGGGCGAGGGCGCGGACGAAGTCTTCGGCGGCTACCGGAGCTACCTGGCCCTCGAAGGACTGGGCAGCGCGGAGGAGTTCTACGTCGCGCCGCGCCGCATCGAGCTGGCCCGGGCCCTGCTGGGGCCGGAAGCCTGCGCCGAGGCGCTCGCCGCACTGCGGGCCGCACTGCCCCCGGGGCGCGAGCGGCCGGCGGCCGAGGCGGTGCGGGACTTCGAGTACGAACACAGCCTGGAGCCCCTGCTGCGCCGCGCCGACCATCTGCTGATGGCCCAGGGCGTCGAGGGCCGCACCCCCTTCCTGCACGGCGGACTCCCGACGCTCGGGCGCGCCTACCCCATGGCCGAACTGGTCCGCGACGGCCAGACGAAACTGCCCCTGCGCCAGGCGTACGCCGGTGAACTGCCACGGTGGCAGGCGGAGGTCAAGAAACCCTTCCGCGCACCGGTCGACACCTGGCTCACCGGACCCCGGCGCACGGCCGCGATGGACGAACTGGACCTGAAAAGAGACCTGTTCGCCGCAGCGGGGCTGCGCCCCGAGGGCATCGGGCGGATGCTCCGGGAAACGGACGCCGCCGGCACCGGTCTCGTCTTTCCCCTGCTGAGCCTGGGTGCGTGGCTGGAGCAGGCCGGCCCCGAGGCCCTGCGCGGCGGGCGGTGACCACCCGGGAGTGGCTACGCAGGACATCGACACACCGAGAACGTGAGGAGACGGTTCCTTCGTGAACGAGCGAGACAACCCCGCTCACCCGGCAGCCGCCGGGCCAGCGCCGCTGGAGGCACTGGGACCCGGCGTACTGCACTACCCGCTGCGCGCCGTCGCGGCGGATGCGGGCGCCGACCTGGACACCCTGCCGTACACCGTGCGGCTGCTCCTGGAGAACCACGCCCACCTGGTGGCGACGGGGAAGGCGGGCCCCGAGGGACTGCGCGCGCTCGCCCGTCCCGGGTCCGTGCCGGCGGGCGGCGCGGCTTTCCAGCCCGCCCGGGTGGTGCTGCAGGACTTCTCGGGCGTTCCCGTGGTCCTCGACCTCGCCGCACTGCGGGCCTCTGCCGTACGCGGCGGCCTCGACGCCCGCGCGGTGGGTCCCGTGATCCCCGCCGACCTTGTCGTAGACCACTCCGTACGGGTCGACCGGTCGGGCACAGCGGACGCGCTGCGGATCAACATGGACCTCGAATTCGCTCGCAACCACGAGCGATACGCACTGCTGCGCTGGGCGGAGCAGGCCTTCGACGGGTTCCGCGTGGTCCCGCCGGGCGCCGGCATCGTGCACCAGGTCAACCTGGAGCGGCTGGCGAAGGTGGTGACTCTGACCGAGGGACCGGGCCCCCGACTTGCCCGCCCGGACACCGTGCTCGGCACGGACTCGCACACACCGATGGTCGGCGCTCTCGGGGTGCTCGGATGGGGCGTCGGCGGCATCGAGGCGACCACGGTACTGCTCGGGGAACCGGTACTGCTCACCGCACCGCGCGTGGTGGGCGTCCGGCTGACCGGCCGGCTGCCGGCCGGGAGCACCGCGACCGATCTGGTGCTGACGCTCACCGAACGGCTGCGCCGCCACGGCGTGGTCGGCGCCTTCGTGGAGTTCTTCGGGGACGGCTGCGCGCGGCTCACGGTGCCGGACCGGGCGACCGTCGCCAACATGGCGCCCGACTACGGGGCGACCACCGCGCTCTTCCCGGTGGACGAGGAGACGCTGCGGTACCTGCGCGCCACCGGCCGGACCGCGGAACACGTAGAGCTGGTGGAGCGCTTTCTGAGGGCGCAAGGGCTGTTCCGCGCGGAGGGCTCGGACGCGAAGGTGCGCTACGCCGAGGAGGTGACGCTCGATCTCGGTGAGGTGGAGCCGTGCGTGGCGGGGCCGGGCAGACCCGATCAACGGTTGCCGCTGCACGCGGTGGCGGCCACCCTGGAGGCGGTACGCGCGAGTGGGCCGGCCGAGCAGCGCACCCTGCGTCCGGGCGACGGGTCGGTGTTCATCGCGGCCCTGACGAGTTGCACGAACACCTCGCACCCCGGCGCGATGCTGACGGCGGGCCTGGTGGCGCAGCGAGCCGTACGGTACGGGCTCGAAGTGCCGCCGTGGGTCAAGACGAGTCTGGCGCCCGGCAGCCGTACCGTGCCCGCCTATCTGGACCGGGCGGGCGTGCTGCCCGCCCTGGAGCAGCTCGGCTTCCACGTGGTCGCCTTCGGCTGCACCACCTGCCACGGAATGAGCGGAGAGCTGCTGCCGGAGGCGGCCCGTGCGGTCGCGGCCGACGGGGTGCTGGGGACCGCCGTGCTCAGCGGCAACCGGAACTTCGAAGGACGGGTGCATCCCCAGGTGAAGGCCGCGTACCTGGCATCGCCGGGGCTGGTCGTCGCCTACGCCCTCGCCGGAACCGTCGCCCGGGACCTGACGAAGGAGCCGGTCGGCGTCACGCCCGAGGGGCAGGAGGTGTACCTCGCCGACCTGTGGCCCTCGCCCGAGGAGGTCGAGGCGGCGGTCCGGGCGTCGGTGGGACCCGAACTGTACGAGGCGGCCTACGCGGATCTGTACGACGGCGGCCAACGCTGGCGCGGTCTCGACGCGGCGGACGGGGACCTGTACGTCTGGCCGGACGGCTCCGACTACATCCTGGAACCGCCGTACATCGAGCCGGTGAACCGGCCCGCAGTGGTGTCCGCGCCAGGCGGGGCGGAGGGGGACCTGGTGGGCGCCCGGATCCTCGCGCTGCTGGGAGACGCCGTCTCGACGGACCACATCTCACCCGTCGGCCCGATCCAGCCCGACAGCGACCCGGGCCGCCATCTGTCCGGACTCGGCCTGAGCACGGCGGAGTTCAACAGTTTCGGGGCACGGCGCGGCAACCACCATGTGATGGTCCGGGGCACGTTCGGGAGCCCGCGGCTGCGCAACGCGCTGGCGGGCGGCCGCGAGGGGCCGTGGACCCGGAGGTCGCCGGAGGGCGAGCTGGAGTCGATCCACGACGCGGCCGAGCGCTACCGCGCGGACGGGGTGCCGCTGATCGTGGTCGCCGGACGCGAGTACGGCTGTGGCAGCGCCCGCGACTGGGCCGCCAAGGGCACTGCCCTGCTGGGGGTGAGAGCGGTACTCGCCGGGAGCTTCGAACGCATCCACCGCAGCAACCTCGTGGGCATGGGGGTCCTGCCGCTGCTGTTCCCTGCCGGCACGGACCGCGATTCCCTGCGGCTTGACGGGACGGAGGAGATCGATCTGGGTGGGATCGCCGCACTCTCCCCGGGCGGGGAGATCACCGTGCGCGTCCGGCGGGCCGGTGGTTCTGACTCGGTCTTCGCGGCGGCGGCGGCGGTGGAGTCCGACCGCGAGGTGGCCTACCTCGCGGCGGGCGGAGTCCTGCCGTACACCGCCGCGCGCCTGCTGCGGGAGCACGGCCGTACGGCGGCGGACTCCCCCTGACCGCACCGCCCGCGTGCTCCCGGGATCAACCCCGTGCCTCAGCGCCCGCCGGACTCCCCGGCGGGCGCGACGACGACCTGGCCGGCGTACCAATCGGCCAGATCCCGCATGCGCGCCTCGACCTCCCGGTCGTCGGTGCCGGAGAGCACGACGACGCCGGCGCGCAGATGGGACGCGGCGGTGACGTCGGGCATGGTCCAGCCCGGCACGCAACGCAGCTCGGCGTGCACGACTCCGGGGCGGGCGAGCACCTCGTCGTGGGCGGGGGCCCGCAGCACCCGCCCATGGGGGGCGTGCAGGTTCATCCCGCCGTGGACGACACCGGCGGTGTGCTCGGGGGCCAGGGTCACGGCGGAGGGCCGGCCGAGCAGGGCGCGCACCCACTCGTCGTGCAGATCGAATCCGAAGGAGCGTCGGACCACTTCGTCGGTCCGCCCTCCGCCGACCCGGCCGCCGCATTCACCGAACACGATCTCGTCGCCACGCCGGAACACCTCCAGATGGAAAACACCGTCGTGATGCTGGAGGGCCTTCAGGGAGGAATGGGCGAGAAGCCGGATCTTCTCGTACAGATCCGGGTCGTATTCCGGCGGGAGCGCGATGTGTGCGACCAGGCCGCCGTCGTGTATGTCTATGAGATTTTCGAGATAACGGGAGACGGAAAGCAGGGTTATTTCTCCGTCGCGGACGATCCCGTCCACCTGGAATTCATCGCCGGAAATGTATTCCTCGACCAGCCACGGCCCCTTTCCTGTCCAGGCGTCCAGGTACGCGTCCAGGCTCTCGGGCCGTTCGAGGCGGTAGGTGCTCTGCGCACCGCTGCCGTTCAGCGGCTTGACGACGGCGGGGAACCTGTCCGCCCGGCGGGACACCTCGTTCAGGGTGTCGACGGTGACACACTCCGCCGTCGCCACTCCCGCGGCGCGGACCAGCGCCTTCTGCACCGCCTTGTCGCGCATGGCGATGGCTCGGCGGGTGGCCGAGGTGGTGAGCCCGCCCAGATCCGAGAGGACCGCCGCAGCCGCCAGACAGTACTCCAGCCCGCTGCACACCGCGTCGAACCCGCCGATGTCCAAGGAGGCGCGTGCCAGCCCGGAGAGGATTCCCTCGACGTTCGTCTGATCCGGCACGACGACGGTCCGCAGTCGCGGATGAGCGGCACGCGCGTCCTTCAGATCGGCCGGGGCGAGCACACAGGTGACATCGGCCCCGGCCCGCGTCAGAGCGGCGACCGCACGGGACATCCAACCGATGTGCAGTACTGAGGTATTTTCCTGCGGCATGCGACCCCTCATTAATTGGCGAGGCCCGACAATTTAATTCACGTCGCCGAAAAATATCTACGTGAGGAAGATCACAGGAGTCGGTCGGGGGTTCGGTTGATCACCCGAATCCGCTCTGGTGAAATCATTTCCCGTCGACCGGAAACGCAAGAGGTGCACAGTGGAACGGAATCAAAAGGGGCATTTCCTCCGCTCCTTGCTGCCGCAGTCGAGGCCGGTGTGGGTGCTGGCCCTGAGCACACTGGCGCGGAGTACCGGCAACGGTGTCGTCGTCTCGATCGTCGTCCTCTACTTCACCCGCTCCGTAGAGATCGACGCGGCCCACGTGGGTCTGGGGCTGACCGTCGCCGGTGTCGTCGGGATGCTCGTCAGCGTCCCGGCCGGTCATGCGGCCGACGTCGTCGGAGCGCGCTCGGCCGCGCTCGGGTCGGTGATCCTGCACGGCGTGGCGATATGCGGCTACGTCCTCGTCGGCGGCTTCGGGGGGCTGCTGGTCGCTGCCGGGCTGGTGGCCGTCGCGGAAGCCGCGTCGAACGCCTCGCGGGGAGCGCTCGTCGCGCTCGCCGTGCCCCAGCGGGACCGGGTGCGCACGCGGGCCTATCTGCGCTCGGTCACCAACGTGGGCTTCTCCCTCGGAGCCCTCCTCGGCGGCCTGGCGCTCAACCGCGACACGGCCGGCGGCTACACCATCGCCCTGGTCGCCTCCGGGGCCCTCTTCGTCGTCGCCGGCCTGGCCTTTCTCGCCCTGGACCGTACGCCGCCGGTGCCCCGGCCCGAGGGTGCCTCCCCCTGGCAGGTCCTGCGCGACGGCCCGTTCGTCGCGGTCGGCGCGATCAACGCCGTGCTGATGATGAACGCCGGCATCCTCAACGTCGCCCTGCCCCTCTGGATCGCCGAGAACACCGACGCCCCGATCTCCGTCTTCGCGCCTCTGCTGCTGGTCAACACCGTCATGGTGGTGTTCCTCCAAGTGCCCGTCAGCAGGGGGGCCGAGGACGTCCGCGGTGGCGCCCGCGCGCTGGCCAGGTCCGGTATCTGGCTGGCCGCCTGCTGTGCGGTGATCGCCCTGGCCGCAGGCCGTACGCCCTGGGTGGCCGTGGCGTTCCTCGTCGCCGGTGTCGTTCTCCACACGGTGGGTGAACTGCTCTACAGCGCGGGCTCCTGGGCCCTTTCGTACGAACTGGCCCCGGAACACGCCCAGGGCCAGTACCAGGGCTTGTTCGGCCTGACCACCCAGCTCGGCACCGCCATCACCCCCGCGGTCACCGCGCTGCTCATCGTGCGGCAGGGCTGGATCGGGTGGCTGGTGATGGGCGCGCTGCTGGCGGCCGCCGGTCTGGCGGCGCCGGCGGTGGCCGGCTGGGCCGAGCGCAGCCGCCCCCGATCGGCGGAGACGGCTGCCACGGCTACGTCCTGACGCCACGTCAGACGGGCTGCCACCCCGGCCGCCGTAGCGGCGGCCGGGGTGGGCGAGGACCGGCCCGCCCACCGGGCGGACCTCGACGGCGTCGAGTCGGCGCCCTCCGGTGCCGTGTCTCACGGCAAGGGGCTCAGCCGAACCGGCGAGGGATTCCGGCAGCGGACCCGGGCCTCAACGGGACGTCCCGTTCTTCTCGCCCTCCGCCTCCGAGGTGACCTGGTAGGAGAGCAACTGCTGGAACAGGCCGGGCTGTCCGGCGAGTTCGGCGTAGGTGCCCTCCTGGACGATCCGGCCCTCGTCGAGCACCACGATCCGGTCGGCCACGGCCACGTTGGTGATGCGGTGGGTGACCAGCAGTACCACCCGGTCCCGGGCGAGGTCCCGCAGCCGCTGGAAGATCCGGTACTCGGCACGGGGATCGAGGTTCGCGGTCGGCTCGTCGAGGACCAGCAGCCCGGCCTCGCGGAAGAACGCCCGGGCGAGGGCGATGCGCTGCCACTGGCCGCCGCTCAGTTCCTCCCCGTTCAGCCACTCCCGAGCGAGCAGGGTGTCCAGGCCCGCGCCCAGTCTGTCGACGACCTCGTCGGCGCCGGCCGCCTCGCACGCCTCGCGCACCGCCGCGTCGCCGCGCGCGGTGGGCTGACCCTGGTTCACGTTCTCCCGCACGGTCAGCGGCCAGTGCGCGTAGTCCTGTGGCACCAGGGCGACCTGCTGCCACAGCGCCTGGGGATCGGCGTCGCCGGTGGGGGTACCGTCCCACAGCACCTGTCCGCCGGTCGGCAGGTACAACCCGCTGACCAGCTTCGACAGTGTCGACTTCCCCGATCCGTTGAACCCGACCAGGGCTGTGACCTCGCCGCGCCGCAGAGTGAGGGAGACGTCGGACAGGGCGTCGCGGTCCTTCCCGGCGTAGCGATGGGTGACCGACGTGATCTCGATCGTCTTCGGCGGCTCGGGGTGGTGGGAGCCCCGCCGCATGCGGTAGCCGCCGGCCTTGTCCAGGAAGCCGCTCCAGTCGTCCATGTACAGGCCGGTGCGTACGGCACGCGCGCCGACGGCCACCAGGCCGCGTACCGACTGGCCCACGGTCTGCAGGGCGAAGACGGCCGTCCCGGCGTGCCCCACGGTGATGTGGCCCGTGGTCAGCAGCCAGGCGACCGCGGCCCACACGACCGCCGATCCGAGCCCGCCGCACACCGCGCCGACCAGGGACATGCGGGCGCCCCGGTCGGCCGCCGCCCGGTCCTCGCGGTTGATCCGGGCGACCGTGTGCCGGTAGCGGCCGGACAGGAAGCCGCCCATGGTGCCGGCCCGGATCTGGTCGGCGGCGTCCTTGGTGTAGATGTGCCACCGCAGCACCGACAGCATCCGCTGGTCGCCGTTGCTGCGGAGGTTGGCGAGGTAGCGCACGCGGGCGGCGCTGACCTGGGCCAGGGCCTGGGGAAGGCTCGCCGCGACGAGGAGCGGCAGGAGGACCCAGTGCACCCCGGCCAGGACGATCGCCCCGGCGAGGAAGCTGGCGGCCGAGGCGATGAGGTCCTGGCCCTCGTCGATCAGGTCGCCGGTGACCTGCGCTCCCCGGTCGGCGGCCTCGCGGTCGCGGTTGAAGTCGGGTTCGTCGTAGGCGCGGAGCTCCACCTCGGCGCAGCCGGTGAGCAGCATCTGCTCGGCCTCGCGCGACATGAGCGGGCCGAGGCGGGAGGAGAGCCAGGCGACGGTGATCCCCAGGAGGGCGCGGGCCCCCGCGGTACCGGCCAGCAGAACGACGGACGGCCACGCCTCGACGAGCCGGTCGTAGACGTCCCCGCCGGTGAGCAGTGCGGTGAGGGTGCCGCTGATGGCGACCAGGCCCAGGGCCTGCAGCACTCCGGCGGCGGCCTGGCAGAGCAGGAGGCCGGTGGTCGCCCGCCGGTCGACCCGCCAGGCGAGGGCCAGTGAGCGTCGCACCAGCCGGGGCAGGCGCCGGGCCATGTCGCGCATCCGGATGGAACGCCCGGCCGCTTCCCGGCTGCCGGTGAGGTCGACGTACCGCATCTGCGGCTCCTCGGCGGTTCCGGGGCCGCCGGCCGGCGGTTTTGGGGGTTCGGAAGGCGTCGCGGGGCCGGTACGCGGCCCCGGGACGCCGTTCTTCGACGCGTCGGCGGACCTTCTCACGGGGCCCTCCTCGTGACCGGGCGTACGGAGCCGGAGGTGCGGTACGTGCCCGCGCCGGGACGCCTTCCGGAGCCGGCGGACCGGCGGGTGGGTGCGGAGGGCGGGACGTGCCCGAAATCCGGGGGCAGTGGGTGGCGATGCCGTGCGGTGGTCATGGGAGTCCCCTTTGGTGGTCGTTCCGGCCGGGTTCGTGAGGCCTAACGACAGGGGCGGAGCTTCGAACGCGTGTGTTTCGGCCGGGCCCGGGGCCCGGGACGCCGGGGCCGTGCAGCATGCCGGTTACATCCATCCGTGTGCGACAAGGGGCTCTGCACGAAGTGGAGTTGGCCGAAACGCCGACGGCCTGCCGGGCCGCCCACACGTGCGGACCGGGGCCCGGCCGCACGCGACTGCGGCGAGCGCACGGAATCCGGTGCCTCGACCCGGAAGGCCTGTTCCGCCCGAGGGCGTGTGTCGTGCCCGGTGTGCGCGATCGCACGGCGGAGGGCCGCGACGATACGGTATGCATCGGGGGGATTCGGGCAAATCGGCGGAAGTGCGTGCCGGGCGTCGCCGGACAGGCGGGCCTTTCCGCACACGCCCCAGCTCCGGCATACGGCCTGAAAAGCCCTTTACCTCCATGCCGCGTCCGCGGTTGTCTGTCCCGGACCGAAACGGGCAGGGCCCAGCGAACCGAGGGATCATGGGAAGAACCGGACAGCGCGCACTACTCGTGTCCGCGCTCGTCATGAGCGCCGCCGTGCTGACGGCCACGCAGGCCACCGCGGCGCCGTACGACCCCTACACGGGATCGAATCCCTACACCACCGGCTGCGGGGCGGACGCGATCACCATCGGTACGCGCCAGATACGCAGCTCCGCAGCCGTGTTCGGCACGATGGAGGTGCGTTACTCACCGAGTTGCCGGACCAACTGGGTGCGGGCCGTCATGACTGCCGCGACCAGCTCGAACACGGTCACCAAGGGGATCCGGCGCTTCTCCAGCCAGCCGGACGGACAGGGCGGCTGGCTCGGGTTCTACGAGAACTACGCGTACGACCCGGCCGCCGGAAGCTCGTTCGGCATGCAGGTCTTTGCTCCGGGAGCCACCTGCATCACGGCGATGGCCGTCGTCCGCGACGCCGCGGGACAACCGCTCGCTTTCACGGGGACGGACGCGAACAACGCCTGGGAAGTGTTCTGCTGAGCCCCCGCCTCTCGGAGGCCCCGCGACGCCGTCCACGGCCCGGGCCGGTCGATCCGGTCCGCCCGCCCGTCGACGCACACCGGGGCCGGTCCCGCCGCACGGGCGACGGGACCGGCCCCGGGGGCGTGATCGGTCCTTCGGGACGGACGGGTCAGGCGGTGGCCACCGCGAAGACGTGGATGATGCCGCCGTTCGTGGTGGAGGGCAGCGTCACGCTCGCCAGCTGCTTGCCCGCCTGGAGCGCGATCGGCGCGGAGGAGAAGATCTCCGTGCCCACCGGGTCCTTGCCGCCACCCTGCACGTCGCGGTACGCGGTGTGGACCGCGACCGTGTTGCCGTACGACGGCTGCTGGGAGCCGCCGCCCAGCGTCCAGTCGCTGAAGCCGATGTCGGCCTGCTGCGTGCTGCCGTCGGTGTAGGTCAGCGTCAGCCTGCCGCCGGCCGCGCCCTCGGCCGCGCTGCCCAGCAGGCTCAGCCTCGTGTCACCGGCGGCGGCAGGGACGTTCAGCACCTGCGGGGTGGTGCCGGTCACCTCGATGTTGTCGGGGTCGCCGACACCCGCCTCGGGCCAGGTGAAGTCGAAGCCGTTGGACGAGACCGTGCCGCCCGGCGTCGCGCCCGCCGCGGCGAGCGCGACGGCCGAGTAACTCCAGCCCTCACCGTCGAAGTCGGCCTGCGGGTTCGTGTCGTCGGTGGAGATGCCGGTGCTGTTGCGGTTCCACAGCATGCCGTTCTTCTCGGCGACGGTCACCGCGACCGACGTCTTCGGGAGTGCGGTGCCGTCGGACGACTCCAGCGTCACCGGGATCGTGTAGTGACCCTCGGTCGTACCCGCCGCGGCCGACACGGAGAGCTTCGCGCTCGCCGAACCGCCCGCCGGGACGGTGAAGTCCCCTTCCGCCGGTGTGACGGTGACACCGGCCGGAGCCGTCGCCGTCCAGTGGACCGAGGTGGCCTCGGTCTGCAGGGTCCGCACCTTGACGGTGGTCTCCGCGCTGCCCGAGCCGGGCTCCGTCTTCACCTGCTCCGGAGTCGCGCCGGTGAAGTACTTCACGCCGCCGCCCGGGAAGGACGGCGGGGCGTCGGCCGTCGCACTGCCCCAGGAGGTGTCCGCCGTGGCGCCGAGCGTGTAGTCCAGCGTGCCGCCGCGGGTGACGAAGGAGGCGGGGACCCAGGTCTTCCCGGTCTTCTTTCCATCGACCTTCAGGCCGTGGATGTAGGTGTTGGCCGACGAGGCGGCCGGTGCCTCGATCGTGATGGTCTTCCCGTGGCCGGTGTGCACCACCGCGTGCGGGAACAGCGGAGCGGTGAGGACCAGGTCGGCGCGGCTGGGATTCTGCGGGTACATGCCCAGCGCCGAGAACACGTACCAGGACGACATGGTGCCGGCGTCGTCGTTGCCGGGTATGCCGCCCGGGGTGTCGGTCCACAGCTGGTCCACCTCGGCGCGGACCGTCTCCTGCGTCTTGTACGGAGCGCCGAGGTAGTTGTACAGGTACGGGGCGTTGATGTCGGGCTCGTTGGTCGGGTCGTACCGGGTGGCGTCCTTCGCCGTGAAGTCGAACTTCCCGTCCGGCGTACGGAAGAAGGCGTCCAGCCGCTTCACCGTCGTGTCGTCGCCGCCCATCGCGGCGGAGAGCCCCGCGATGTCCGAGTAGACCATCCAGGTGTACCGCGCGCTGGAACCCTCGACGAAGCCGGTGCCGGTGCCCGGGGTGAAGGTTCCGGCCCAGGTGCCGTCGGCCTTGCGGTCGCGGATGTAGCCGCCCTCGGGGGTGGCGTTGGCGTCGAAGACGTACGACCAGCTGCCCGAGCGTGTCAGGAACTTCTTCGCGTCGGCGGTCTTCCCGGTCTGCCGGGACAGCTCGGACAGACCGTAGTCGGCCGCCGCGTCCTCCAGCGTTTCGGCGGCGCCGCCCCAGCAGTGGCAGCCGTCCGCCGGTACGTAGCCGAGGTCGAGGTACTTGTCGAGCGCGGGCCGCTGGCCGACGCACTCGACATTGCAGCCCGAGCTGTCGGAGTCGTTCGCCGTCGGCACGGTGGCCGCCGTCACCAGCGACTTCAGCGCTCCCGCGACATCGAAGTCGTGGCCGCCGAAGGCGTGGATCCCGGCGACCGCCGCGGCGGAGGGGTCACCCGACATCACGCTGGTCTTGCCGTTCTCCAGCAGCCAGCGGTCCCACTCGCCCCCGCGCTGGCTCGCGTAGTTGTAGAGGGACTGGGCGTAGTCGCTGCCCGCCCGCGGGTTGATCAGCGTCATCAGCTGGACCTGCGCGCGGTACTGGTCCCAGCCCGAGAAGGTGCCGTACTGCGCCTTCTGCCCCTTGGCGAGCCTGTGCGGCTTGAGGTCGGCGCCGAGGTAGCGGCCGTCCACGTCGCTGGTCAGGGTGGGTTCCAGCATCGAGTGGTAGAGCGCGGTGTAGAAGGTGGACCGCTGGGCGTCGGTGCCGCCGCCCACCTCGATCGCCTTCAGTGCCTTGTTCCAGGTCTTGGCGGCCTGCTTCCTGACGGAGTCGAACGTCTCGTGACGCCCGTTCTCCGTACGGAGGTTGTCCTCCGCGTTCTGCGGACTGACGTAGGAGACGGCGACCTTGGCCTGCGCCGATGTGGTCCCGTCGGCGAAGGTGACGTACCCACCGGATCCCTTGCCCGCCACCGGGTTGCCGGAGGAGCTGTACCCCGTACCGCCGGACGCCGAGGTGGAGCCCGGCTGGACGGCGTCGTCCGTCCAGGTGCCGACCTTCGCGAAGTCCTTGTCGAAGTGGGCGGTGAAGTAGAGCGTGTAGAGCGCCTTGCGGTTGTTCGCGCTCTGCGGGCCGCAGAAGTTGCCCGCGGTGACGGAGCCCGTCACCGTCCGCCCGGCCTTGTCGATCTTCACCGTGGCGGCGGTGCTGCCGCTCTCCGAGTTCGAGGTGCGGAAGAGCATGGTGGCGGGCTTGTCCGCCGGGAAGCCGAACTGCCCCGTGCCGGTGCGGGCGGTCGTGGTGAGCGCCGCCGAAGCGCCACTGGCCAGGCCCACCTTGTAGTAGCCGGGGGCGGACGACTCGTCCGCGTGCGAGAAGTCGCTCGCGTACTTCGCGTCGGTGGCGTCCGAGGTGGGTGAGGTGTCGACGTCACCCACGTACGGCATGATCGGGATGTCGCCGTTCGCCCCGGAGCACCCGACGCCGTTCAGGTGGGTCAGGCTGAAGCCGCGGATCTTCGTCGCGTCGTACTGGTAGCCGCCCGGAGCGGGGGTCGAGACCTGTTTGCCGCGCGAGTTCTGCGGGCTCCAGGCCAGCATGCCGAACGGCTGCACGGCGCCCGGGTAGGTGTTGCCCGCGTTCGCGGTGCCGATCAGCGGGTGGACGTACGACACCGGGTTCCTGACGGTGTCGTACGAGGAGGCCGCCGAGGCGGGGGCGGCTGTGGCGGCCAGCCCCAGAGCGGCCATGGCGGTCACCGCGACGCAGCTGACGGCTCTGAGCCCGGGGTGGGTCCGACGGTTGTGCGTGTCTGACACCGATCCTGCCCTTCGTGTGTGACGGACGGTCAACGGGCGGGATCGGAGGCTCCGTTGCCTGCACGGGCCGTCCTGTCCCGACAACGTTGTCAACGACGGGAGGATGCTCCTCCTGCCGCACTCGGGTGTCAAGGTCCCGCGGCGCCTCTGATCGTTTCGCCCGGCATGGTGGTTCCGGGGTGGGTTTCCGGTGCATACGGGTCACGCCCCGAGGCGGCATCGAAGAGGGGTGGGGCGCGTCATCGCGCGGGTGGCCGAAAGGTTGCGGTCGTCCCGGCGGCTTCCTCCGCGCGGGAGGTGCGCCCCTCGGGCGTGCGATGTCGTACTCCGGGAGAACACCCACCAGGGGTGGAATGACAACTTCCGTTCCTGGCAGCGGATTTGCTGATCTCTGAAAGCCGCCGGTGCGTCGTCGCGTGCAGGTCTGGACCACTGGCGGCGACGTGGACGGACCGGTGTCGTCCGCATGGTGGCTGGTCCTTGCGGTGCACGGCTGACAGCGCTTTCGGGGGCGGCAGGTGGGGCCTCTCGGGTGGCCGTCGAAGAGGCTGAAGCGGGAGATCGGGGGCGGGCGGGTATCGGCATTTTTCCGCCAAGTGCCCCTGCATGAGCACGAAAGCCACACAGATCCCTCACTATGAGTGCGACGGATGCGTGACGACCGGCTTCTGAGGGGGACGCCGGCGTCGCGACAGGGGGTGCGTCCGCTCCACAGCTGTGCCCGGAGCCGTACCAACCCCTGCCCGGGGAGGGGAAACACCACCGCACGAAGCGGACCATACGCACGGCCGTGTTCACGGCCTCGCCGAAGCCGGGCCGGCCCAGCCCTTCGGCGTCCGCCAAGGGCGGCTCCACCGGCCCGGCCCGGCCCACCGGCCGGTGGCGTCAGAGGCCGGGGCTTGACTGGCAGTGGCAGCTCGACGGCCGGGCGGACCAGTCGGTGGACGTGGCCGTCCACGACATCGACGGCTTCGAGAACTCCGCCGCCGACGTGGACCGCCTGCACCGGGCCGGCCGCAAGGTGATCTGCTACATCAACGTCGGTGCCTGGGAGGACTTCCGGCCGGACAAGGCCGCCTTCCCCGCGTCGGTGCTGGGCTCCGGCGACGACTGGGACGGCGAACGCCGGCTGGACGTCCGGCAGATCGCGGTGCTGCGGCCGATCATGGCCAAGCGGTTCGACATGTGCCGCGCCAAGGGGTTCGACGCGGTCGAACCGGACCTCGTCGAGGCGTACAGCAACGACAGCGGCTTCGACCTCACGCAGGCCGCGGAGCGGGTGATGTCGAGGAGCTGTGTGCGGGGGATGGAAGCGGCCTTCCCCCGCACGGCGAGTGCTAGCCTGCCTGCGGTCATAATCGAACACGTACGGGGGAGACGCGGTGGGGTTCGACGGCTACCAGGTCAAAGCGGGGATGACCGGTCAGGCTCAGCAACTCGACGAAGCCGGCACGGACATGGACGGCGTCAGCTCGGCCGTCAAGGCCCGCACGACGTACGCGTACGACGATGCGGGCGGCAGCGACGCGGCGTCGGCGCTCAACGCGTTCGCCAAGGCGTGGGAGGCGGAGTCCAAGAACCTGGCGTCGGCGCTGCACGAGCTCGGTGGCAAGGTGCAGCTGGCCAAGAAGTCCTACAGCGGTGCCGAAGGCCTGGTGAAGACGCGCATGGACAGTGTTCCCGCCGACGGCGCGAGCGGCACGACAGGGCCGTCGACGCAGGGCGGCCACACCTCGTCCCTGTCGAGCTACTGAGGTCGGGCCGGTGTCTCTCTTCCCCTCTCCTTTCGACTCCCCTTCGGTCCGCCTCGCGACGCTGGCCGCCCTCTCCAAGAAGCTGCTGGGCGCCGGGAGCAAGAACGAGGTCCTCGACCTGATCGGCCAAGCCCTCGCCGTGCCCGAACCGGGCGGCGATCCGGGGACTCTGGAAAGCCTGGCGAACCTCTACCGCGGCCAAGTGGGACCCCTCAGCAGTGTGTACGACCGGGTCGACCGGGTGGGCCGCAAAGGCATTCCGGAGGTGTGGGTCGGTGACACGAGCGTCCTCGCCTCCGACGCGGTGAACGCGGCCGGGCGGTCCGTGACCCGGATGAGCGAAACGTTCCACGGCTGCGCGACGGTCCTGCTGACGCTGGCCGACGCCATCGGCGCCGCGCAGCGCAAGGACGAGCAGGGCCGCGGGCAGCTGCTGGAACAGAAGCAGACGCTCGGCGGCAAGGACGGGTTCTTCGACGACCTGCACGAGAACGACGACGAGGAGTGGGACCGCAAGAACGCCGCACACTTCGGCTCCTCCGCGGTCGACCTGATGCACTCCGCCGTCTCCGAGGCGCAGGAGGCCACCCGCGTCGCGGCCCGGGACCTGAACAAGTGGGCCGCCGAGGCACGGGCCGGGAAGATGGGGACCAGCGAACTCACCGCCGTCGACAAGCTGATGCTCGCCGACACCGGTGTCGCGGGCGCCGACACCGAGCTGAACGAGATCCTCACGGCCGGCGATCTGGAGCGTGCGTCGACGCGCATGGACCAGCTGAGTCTCGACGACGAGACCGCCATGGAACGGATGCTGGCGGACTCGGACAGCCCGCAGGAACGGGCCTATCTGATGAAGGCGCTGGCCGCGGGCCACAGCGTCGACGAGATCGAGAGGTTCCAGGACAAGATCCACGGCAAGGACCCCGACTGGATGCGCCGGCACCTCACCCCGGTGGTCACCGCCGGGGACAGCATGGACGACGAAGGCCTGGCGCCGGACGGTTCGAACAACAACAAGGACTCCGTCGCGTTCGACGGCCAGCTGTGGATCCAGGGCGGCGACGGCTCCGAGGGCACCTGCGTGGCCTCGTCCACCGTCACCTCCCGCGCCATGGTCGACCCGCTGTACGCGCTCGAACTCACCGGCGGCCCGGACGGGCAGCAGGACGACCCCGACGCCTTCCGGCAGCGGCTGGTGGAGGAGCAGCACCGGCTGCACACCGAGGGCGACGGCGGCGAGAAATGGGGCGGCATGGGGTCCGAGGGGCAGGAACGGATCAACGACTCGACCGTCGGCCGGGCCACCGGCAGCGACTACCAGCGCCAGGACCTGGACAACGCCACCGACCGCAGGGCGGTCCTCACCGAAGTCGAGAAGTCGGTGGCGCAGGGGCGGCCGGTGCCGGTCGACGTCTCGGGCAAGGAGGGCGCCCACGCGATGACCATCATCGCCCAGGAAGGTGACATGCTTCAGGTGTACAACCCTTGGGGCGAGACCACTTGGGTCAGCGAGGACGACTTCATCAACGGCCACATGGGCAAGGCTTCCAACAGTGATCTCCCCAATGCGTACAGCGTCTATCTTCCGCGGTGACCGGGGCGGTGCCGCGGTCGCGGCCGTCGCGCTCCTCGCCTTCGGCGCCGCGGGATGCGACTCGGGCGGCGACGAACCGGGCGGTGTCACGAGCCATTCCGTGAGAGACACCAGTATCACGGCCGAACCGGGCGAGCGTTTCTCCCTCACCGTCGACCAGAACGCCTCCACCCGCGAATACTGGTACCTGGTCGACCCCGGGCCCGACAGCGCGGTGCTGGCCGACCGCGGGAAGGAGTACGCGTCGGACTCCGGCGACGAGCCGAAGCCCGGTGCCGGGGGCAAGCTCACCTTCACCTTCGAGGCCAAGGGCAAGGGGACCACCCGGTTCACGCTGCTGCACTGCACGTTCACCACGTGCCGGGGCAACACCTCCACCCAGCCGCCGGAGTCGCCCGGCCCCCTTGCCACCCCGACGGCGGGGACGGCCTCCCCTTCCTCGTCCCCCTCCCCGGCTCCCGAGCGCATCACCTACACCGTCACCGTCAACTGACCCGCAGCGGACCAGCCAGCTGGGACGAGATAGCCGAGGCCCCGCCATGAACGACGCCCCCCACCCGCCGAACCTCGACGACGACGAGCTGGCCCGGCTCGACATCACCGTCCTGCTCCGTTACGGCCTCACCGCCGCACCAGGCCCCCGGCGCACCGCCCTGATCGGCGACGGTGCCGCGGCCGCGGCCGTCGTCCTGGACCGCCTCCGCACCGAGCCGCGCTCGGTCGCCTTCCTCGCCGACACCGTGCGCGCCGGGGGACTCGCCCGTGCGGCCGAGCTGCCCGAGCCCGTGCCCGGCCGGGAGGCGGCGGCCCTCGTGCACGAATGGCTGCGCACCGGCGCCGAACTCGTGGGCGGGGTCGCCGCCGACGACACCGCGGCGACCTGGCTGCGCGCCGTCGCGACCATCATCGAACTGAAGCAGCTGACCCGGGCGCGCGGCCAGAACACCTGAGCACCCGCCCCGAGCACGGGCGCCGGGGCACGGGCGGGGCGACTCCCCGCACTTTCTCAGCCGCGGGTGCGAAGGGTCGCCGCGGGGGTCGTGCCGTAGAGCTGTCGGTACGCGGCCGCGAAGCGACCGACGTGCGGGAATCCCCAACGCGCGGCTACCTGAGTCACGGTGGCCGTGCCGGGGTCGGCGCTCTTCAGTTCGTGGTGCGCGCGGGTGACGCGCACCTGGCGCAGGTAGCCGAGCGGGCTCGTGTCGGAGTGCCGGCTGAAGGCGTACTGCACGGCACGCGGGGTCACGAACGCGGCGGCGGCGATGTCGGCCAGGCCTATGGCGCGATGGGCGTTCTCTTCGATGAAGATCCTGGCCCGGCGCAAGGTGTCGGTGTGGGCGTCATGACTGTCGATGCGATGGCACTCCTCCCGGTACGCGGTGCTGGGGAGCGCGGCCAGGGCGACAGCGGCCAGATGCTGGGTGGCGGTGGCGACGACGAGTGGGTCCGGAGGGGTGGGCCCTGTCAGAACCTGGTCGCGGAGGAAGGCCACGGTGCTGCCCAGCCGACGGTTGGCGCCGACGTCGTGCGCGCGCTGACCGGTGAGACGGACCGGCCCCGGGGCGGAGTGCGCGCCCGCGGCGGCCACCTGGTCGAGCACCGCCGGGTCGAACATGGAGATGGTGTAGCGCGCGGAGTGGAGGGCGCCGGTGTAGGGGCGGTCGGGAGGGGCGACGAGGAAGGTCTCACCGGCGCCGTAGACCTCGTGGCGTCCGTCGGTGGTGTCCACCATGCTGCCGCTGTGCACGGTGATCAGACAGACCTGGCCCAGAGGGTTGGCGGTGTAGGACATGGTGTAACCGAAGGTGAGGCGGTCGACGGTCAGGCCTTCGGCAGCGGTCCGCACGATGCTCGTCTGCGTGTCGCTGGGCCGGCCGCCGATCCGCATCGGCGTGTAGGCGCGCGACAAGAACTCCTCCGTCGCTTCCAGGCTTCTGCTGTCGAAACGCTCCGTGTTCATGTATGCCTCTCCCTGCGCGCTTCGGCGCGACATTCCCGCCTCAGCGTACGACGCCGCCGCACGCGGCTCGTGGGCGCTGCCGACCTGGCGCGGGGCCCAGCGGTGACCGCTCGGGAACACCGGCCCGTGAGCGGCGGTCTCCTCCACGGGCCGTCCCGTGGTGACGACGGGTGTGCGACTCCGGCTACGGCACTCGCCGCACTGCCGGAATGCCCGCGTACATCCCGTGTGCGCACGGCCCTCCGCCGTGCGAAGCGCCGCATCCGATGCCGCACACCGGCCCGTCAGAAAGTACGGGGAAGGGCCTTCAGGGTCGGAAAACGAAGTGCCGAAGCCTCTGCCGCGAAACACCGGTCACCAAGAGCGGAGACGTGGGTGTGCGGCGGGAGGGCGAGGGCATTCGTCGGGGCGGGCGGCCCACCGCGGCAGGGCCGCCCGTGCCATCCACGCACCGAGAGAGGTTTGCAGTGCTCACAGCTCATACCGCCCGGCACAGCAGTGGGCGGGCCGAGGTCACGGCGTACCAGGATGTACACGGTGGTAGTTGCGTGCTGTACGCGCGGGGAGTTTTCGACATGGCCACCACTGGGGTTCTCGAAGAAGCCATGGGCCGGGCGCGGGTTCCCCGCATCGTGATCGATTGTTCCGCCGTCACCTTCGCCGACCTGGCCTTTCTGCGCGCTCTGTCCGGCTGCGGATCTCAGGACACGCGCATGGACGTGGTCGCGCCGTCCCTGGCCGTACGCCGCCTCCTCGACGCCACGGAAACCACCAGCCGCTTCCTCGCGGCGGAAGATTCTCGTTCAGTGTCATGGAGTACTCCGGCGCGGACGCCGTGCGCACCGGCGAACTGAACGCCTGACATGCCAGGGTCCGCGCCGGAAGGACGACGTCGGATTCCTCCCGCGGGGGGACGACGGACGCACGCGCTTCGACGACCGGTCCGGGCCGCCGGATCCACGGCGGAAAGCGTCAGGAGAGAGGAAGGACGGCTTCGATACTCTTTCCGGTGTCGGTCGGGGTCACCGACAGGCTCTTCGTCAGGCGGACGGCCATGGGCCAGCCGTAACCACCCACGGTGTACCGGCCGGGGGTGCGTGAGCGGGTGACGGGAAGCTCGGTACTTCCATCCGCGACCGACAGGAACAACTCGTCGCCCTCGATCCGCGCGGAGAACGCGGTGAGCCCCCCGCCGTGCAGGTACGCGTTGGTGACCAGCTCGGACGTCACCAGCAGGGCATCGGCCCACGCGACGCCCTCCCGGCGGTCGTCGCCGGAAACGAACTGCTCACTGAGCAGTGCCTCGACCTGCTCGCGGGCGTCGGCCGCGCTCGCCGGGAGGGCGGCGCCGGCGACAAGGACGCTTGCGGTTTCCCCGCTCACACCGCCTCCACTCTGTCGGTAAGGTCTCGCCGCTCCCATATGCCCACCGATCCCGGAAGTACGCAGGTCGTCGGCCATCCCGTGACCGGAATTCCCCGAGCGGTGATCCCTGTCGGGTACCCCGGGGACGGCGAGGGGCGGCCCGCCCACCGGCCCCGAAGCCGTCGGCATCACTGTACGTGGGGGCCCGGCGGACGGGGCCGGCCCCCACGCTCGCGGGAATCACGCCACCGGTTCCGCAGCGCCACCGCCGCTCGCCCGGCGGTGTCACGCGTGGCCGGGCACCAGCTCCGGCGGTACGAAACCCGACTCGCCCAGCCGCCGCCACAACGCGTCCGGGACGGGGAACCGTGACGCCGCCGCGTTCGCCGTCACCTCGGCGGCCGACCGGCAGCCGACGACGACCGACGCGACCGCCGGATGCAGGGAGGGGAACTGGATCGCCGCCGCGGCGAGCGGCACCCCGTACTCCGCGCACAGGTCACGGCACCGCCGCGCGCGGGCCAGGGCCTGCTCGGGAACGGGACGGTAGTTGAACATCGCGCCGGGGGAGGGGTCGGCGAGGAGACCGGTGTTGAAGACCCCACCGACGACGACCGAGGTGCCGGTCCTCGCGCACAGCGGCAGCAGCGTTTCCAGCGCGTCGTGGTCCAGGAGCGAGAACCGGCCCGCGACGAGGACGACGTCCACGTCGAACTCCCCCACGTACGCGGCGAGCGGCGCACTGTTGTTCATGCCGAACCCGATCGCCCGCACCAGCCCTTCGTCCCGCAGCCGGCGCAGCGCCGGGTAGGCCGTGCGCCGGACCTCCTCCGGGAAGGCGTCCGCGTCGTGCAGATAGAGGATGTCGACCGACGACCGGCCCAGGCGGTCCAGGCTCGACTCCAGGGACGCGCGGACGCCGGACTCCGTCCAGTCCGTGACGACCTCGCCCGGCGAGCCGTCGGGCTTCGGCCGCAGCAGCCAGCCCGTCTTCGTGGAGATCAGCGGCGCCGTGACGCCCGCCGGAGCCAGCAAGCGGCCGAGCCTGTCCTCGGCCTGGCCGTGCCCGTAGCGCGGTGCCGTGTCGAAGTACGTGATCCCCTCGCGGGCCGCGGCCTCCAGCGTGGCCGCCGCGTCCGCCTCGGTCACCTCCTCGAACAGGCCTCCCAGCGGGGCGGTTCCGATGCCCAGGCGGGGCAGGTCGAAGGGCAGCCGGCCGGTCATCGCGCCTCCTCCCGGAACGGGGTGCCGCAGGTGGGCCGGGTGCCGCGCAGGGTCATCGTCAAGGTCAGCCGCACCTGGGTGCCTCCGGGCAGTTCCACGCGGCAGCAGGGGCTGCCCACGTCCTCGACGGGTCCGTCGTCGACCTGCGCGGTGTGCACGGTGTGCTCGGCGAACGCGCCCGCCTGCACCACCAGCGAGCGCGCGGTGCCACCGAGGTTGACCAGTTCCACGACGGTGTGCCCGGGGCGGATGTCGGAGACGAGCGCCGCGACATCCGCAGGCAGTCCCGGCCGCTGCCCAACCGCGTCGAAGTAACGCAGATGCATGTGGGTGAGGCCCCCGTTGTAGAGCACCTGGGGGGAGCCGGTGGTCAGCTGCAGCAGCGCCTCCGTGACCACGGGGTTGAGGTTCTGCCAGTGGTGGATGTCGAGAACGCCGGGGCCCACCGCCGGGTCCACCGTGTCGTTCTCGATGGCCTCGACGCGCTCGGCGCAGGAGTCGAGGGCACTGCGCAGCATGCGCTCGGGGAAGCCGGGGTTGCGGCCCTGGAGGAACTCGTACCACGGCTCCTCGTGACCGGCCTCGTCCTTGATGCGCTGGGTGTGCACCGTCGCCCAGTCCCAGCCGGCTCCCGCACGCAGCCGCTCGATCCGTTCCTGGTCCTGATCCTCTCGGCTGAAATGCCACAGAGAGAGCGGAAGTTGGCCCGGCATGACGGTGAAGTCGAACCAGCCGGAGTCGTTGTGCCGCTGCGGGACCATCAGCGTCCGGTCGGCGTCCATCCCACGCAGATGCGGGTCCCAGCGTTCGCCGAGGGTGCCCCGGCCGTCGGCGCCGCGCTGCTCGCCCTGCCGCAGTACGGCGTCGAGCGGGTTGCGGGCCAGGTCGAGACAGGACGAATCCCCGGTCACCAGGGCCGCGTTGGAGGCACCGACGAGGGTGGCGCTGCCTACGGGGGAGAGGCCGTGCGGCCAGGACCAGCCGTAGTGCGCGCCGTACCACCGGCCGCCCAGGTACTCGCCGACCTTGCCGCTGAGGCCGGCGTTGTCGGGAACGACGTCGTGTCCGTCGAGCCGCTCCCGCCAGGCGCCGACGTACTCGGCCACCCAGTCCGCGTAGCGCTGCTCGCCGCCGAGGAGGAAGGCGTTCGTGGCCAGCCCCGTCGCGGCCAGATTGACGATCGTGTCACCGCGGCCCATCCGGTCCCACATCGCGCGTCCGTAGGAGCGGGCGCGGTCGGGGTCGGCCGCGAGCCGGTCGAAGGACGTCACGTCGTCCATCGCGTCGAGCGGCAGCCCGTACGGGCGCAGGGCGAGGCTCCAGGGGAAGTACGGTTCCTCGTCGCTGAATCCCTCGCGCGGCCCCGCCGATCCGTTGTGCGGTGCGCGCACGACCCGGTGCTCCGGGTCGTAGTTCGGTCCGCCGGGCAGGTAGAGATCGGCGAAACTGTATGCCAGTTCGCGTAGTTGGTGGTCTTCGGGGTCGGCCAGGCAGAGGCCGTAGAAGAGCAACAGGCCCTCGCCCTGGTGGAACCAGTCGTAGCCGCGCTCCAACCCGTCTTGGAGCATGCCCATCTCGGTGAGCTGCGCGGACACGCCGCTCCAGTGCCGCCGTGCCGCCGTCAGGAGATCCGCGCTGCCGCCGAGCAGGTACAGCGTGGGCCAGTTGAAGAACGGCTCGTAGAAGTCGTCCACGCCGTCGCGGCCGTCAGGGCCCACGCCCAGCGTGTCCCGGAAGACGAGGCGGCCGTCGTCCTCGGTGTAGCGATCGGAGAAGAGCCGCCACGCCGCGTCCTGACGGGCGAACAACTCCCGCTGGAGCGAAGCCCAGCGGGGTACTTCGGCAAGGGTGCGGGTCGCCCTGAGACGGGGGCCCGGCGCGGCGGCTGCCGTCATCGCCCCACCCCTTCACACGAGTTCGAGCCACTGGTCCGTCGGTCCCTGGACATCAAGAACATCCGCCCTTCACAATCGACCATCGATAGCCGATGGTTAGACTCACCGGCGCGAGTCGGCCTGTCAATACTCGGGAACGGCACCTCAGGAGGATCCCGACCGTGATCGACTGCCATGTGCACCTGTGGGACCCGGCGCGGGGATTCCCATGGATACGCCCGGGAAGCGACCATCACCGGGCGTTTCGCATCGAGGACCTGGAAGCTTCGACGCGGGACGCCGCGCTGACCGGCGCGATCCTGGTCGAGGGGTCCCGCGGTGACGCCGGCGAGACGCTCGACCTGCGCACATGGCGGACCATCCGCCCCGACCTCGTCGCGGGGTACGTCGGAAACCTGCACGTCCACGGCGACGACGGCCCCCGGCGCTTCCGAGCCCTGCTGGCCGAGCTGGGCGACACCCGCCCGAACGGCATGCGCCTGGGCGGGGCGAGCTGGGCGGACTGCCCGGAGTCCGCCCGCGCCCTGGTACCGGAACTCGCCGCCGCAGGCGTGGTGCTGGAGCTCAATCTGGGCTCCGGGGCGCTCCGGGCCGCAGCCGGGGTGGCCGCCCTGCACCCGGAACTCACCGTGGTCGTCGACCATCTCGGCAACCCGCCGAACCTCCGTTCGGACCCCGGGGACTGGTACCGGGACCTGGAGCGGGCCGCCTCGGCGCCGAACGTGGTCGTCAAGATCTCCGGTCTGCTCACCCAGCAGCACGGCGTACCGCCCGAGCGGATCGCGGAGCTGGTCGGCCACGTGGTGGACGCGGTCGGGCCCGGCCGGTGCCTGGTCGGCTCCGACTGGCCGGTCTGCCTGCCGCGCGGCAGCCGCGCCGACTCCCTGGAGCTTTCCTGCCTCGGGCTCGGCCGCCTCCCGGGCGACGAGCGCCGACGCGTCCTGCACTCCAACGCCGTCCGGGTGTACGGCCTCGGACTTCGTGACTGACACCCCTCGAACCCCCCCGACCCGATTCCTTCGATGACCGACAGACGACGACAACTGCATGGGCCCACCGGCCCCGACCACAGCGGAGATGCGACATGGCCTTGTTCGACCTGCCCCTGGACGAGCTGGAGCGGTACCGCCCGGCTCTGCACGAGCCCGACGACTTCGACGCGTTCTGGCGGGAAACCCTGGACGAACAGAGAGGCTTCGCCCCCACCGCGACCTTCGAGCCGGTCCACAACGGCCTCGCCACCATCGACACGTACGACGTGACGTTCGCCGGATACGGCGGCCACCCCGTACGCGGCTGGCTGCACCTGCCCGTCACCCGCTCCGGACCGCTGCCCGCCGTCGTGGAATACCTGGGGTACGGCAGCGGGCGCGGCGCCCCGCACGAGAAGCGGCTGTGGGCCTGCGCGGGTTACGCGCACTTCGTGATGGACACCCGGGGGCAGGGCGCCGAGACCCCCGACCCCGATCCGGCCTCCGGCGACATCGCCGCGCCCGGCTTCCTGACCCGCGGTGTGCTCGACCCGCGGCGCTACTTCTACCGTCGGGTGTACACCGACGCCGTACGCGCGGTGGCCGCCGTACGCACGCACCCCTCGGTCGACCCCACGCGAGTCGTGGTCACCGGAACCAGCCAGGGCGGCGGCATCGCGCTGGCCGCGGCGGGCCTGGTCCCGGACCTCGTGGCGGCCATGCCGGACGTGCCGTTCCTCTGCCACTTCCCGCGCGCCACCACGATCACCGACAAGCCGCCGTTCGCCGAAGTCACCCAGTTCGTGAAGCTGCACAGGGAGCACGCGGGCACGGTCGCCCGTACGCTGGCGTACTTCGACGGCGTCAGCCTGGCCCGCAGGGCGAACGCGCCGGCCCTGTTCTCGGTCGGGCTGATGGACCACATCTGCCCGCCCTCGACGGGGTACGCGGCGTTCAACCACTACGGCGCAGAAGGCGGGGTCGACCAGACGGACAAGCACATACGCGCCTATCCGTTCAACGACCACGAGGGCGGAGGCCCCACGCACGAGGTCGTGAAACTCGACTGGCTGGCCAAGCAGCTGGACGGCCCGGCCTGATGGGCTGGGGCCATTCCTCGTGCACCCTCCATCTAGATTCCATCGATAGACGATGAGCACGTACCATGACACCACTGGTTCACCCGTCGCAGGATTGGGAATTCATGGCATCGACCGCGTCGGCTGGATTCGTCTCCACGCTGGCCACGAACAAGGACCGGTTCCGCAAGACCCTGATCTCGGATCAGGTCTACGAACTGCTCCGCCAGGCCGTCGTCGACGGCGACCTCGGACCGAACGAGCGCGTGGTCGAGTCGGAGATCGCCCGGCGCCTGGGGGTGAGCCAGGCTCCGGTGCGCGAGGCCGTCAAGCGCCTGGCCCGTGAGGGCCTGCTCATGCACGTCCCGCGCCGCGGCCACTTCGTCGTCGAGATCTCCGCGCAGGACGCCGAGTACGCCCGGCAGGTGCGCGAACCGCTGGAGCGGCTCGCCGCGCGGCTCGCCACCGAACACCTCACCGACGACCACCTCCGCGAACTCGACGCGCTGGTCGACCGGATGCGGGACGCCGTCGCCGCGAACGACGTGAGCCTCTTCCGCGACGCCGACATCGAGTTCCACACCCTGGTCAGCCGGATCGCGGGCAACCCGTTCCTGGCGCGGATGTGGGAGGTCATCGAGCCGAGCCTGCGGACCCTGCGGGCCATCTCCGACCCCCTCTTCGAGGGTGACTGGAGCGCGATGGCGGAAGAGCACGGCCGGCTCGTCGGACTGCTGCGGTCGCGTGACGCCGAGTCGGCGGCCGAAGCGTTCGCCGACCACGCGGCCGGCCGCGGACCGGTTCCGGACGCGCGAGGGACGAAGACGAAACCGCGCGGGGCCGCAGCCGAGAAGTGAGCGAAACCCCCGCAAGAGGGCCCGAGCCGGACATCCGGCTCGGGCCCTCTTGCGTCAGGGAGCGTGGGACCTACGGAAGCACACTCAACGGACCGCCCCCGCCTCCCACTTCGGCGCCCCGTACTGGTAGGCACCGAGGCTCGGCACCGCATCCGTCGAGCCGTCGTTGATGCCCGGCAGCGCGATCGCCTGGCCCCGGGCAGGGGAGCCGGCGGTCAGCCGGAAGTCGTGCCCGGCCGCGTCGACGAAGAGCGGATCGGTCCCCTCGGGGAGGTTGTTCGAGAGAACGAGCCCGCCGTCGGTGGCACCGGTCAGCCCGCGAATGGCGCCGACGTTGTTGTAGATCTTCGTTCCGGTCGACTGCCCCGGCTCCTTGACGTAGAACAGGGTCATCCCACCGGTGTTGTTGTACACCCCGTTGTCGTGCGAGCCGGTGCCCAGACCGTTGAGCATCACCGTGCCCTCCCGGTTGCCCCAGCCCACGTTGTTCGCGATCACCAGGTCGCTCTGCCCGTTGTCGGCGTAGACGCCCGAGATCCCGAACGTGGTGAGCGTCGTGGCCGGCTCCGGATCGTGCAGCACGTTGTGATCGATGGACGTGCCCATCATGGAGGCGCTGCAGCACGTGTAGACCGCGGCGACGTCCAGGCTGAGGCGGGCGTACCCCGAGATGTCGTTGTACGCGATCAGGTCCTTGCCCGGGGTGAGGCCCTCCACCGTGTTCCACTGGAGGTTGATGCCGCTCCGGCCGACCCGGCTGATCGTGTTGTGGGTGACCGTCTGGCTGTTGCCCTGCACGGCGATGCCCGCCGCGTACGTCCCCATGTAGTCGACGTCGTGGATCACGTTGTTCGTGGCGGTGTTGTTCTGCCCGCGCAGGGCGATGCCGTTGCCCGCACTCAGCGACAGATCACTGTTCGCGATCGTGTTGTACGTCCCGTCGAGGACGATGCCCGTGTCGCCGACGCCGCGCGTCACCGTGCTGCCGCAGTCCGTCGCGCCGCGCGTGATGTCGGTGTAGTGCGACAGATACGTACCGCTGATGGCGTCCAGCGTCACGCCCGTGCTGGTCGGGCCCGTTTTGATGGTGGAGGCGAACAGCCCGACGCCCGCCACCGTCGTGTGACTCGCGGCCGTCAGGTCGAAGGCCAGGGTGCGGCTCTTCGCCTCGACGCTGTGCGCGCCCGGGTCGTCCTCGCTGTAGAGATACAGACGCTCGGCGGTGGGGTCGTAGAACCACTCGCCCGGGCGCGAGAGCTCACCGATCTTCCCGGCGAGGGCGTACCGCGTCTCCTTCGGCACGACCTTGTGCACGCATGGGGGCGCCACGTCGAGCGTCACCGAACCGACGGCCGAGCTCTGCACCGTGCCGGTCGCCGAGACGTACCAGTAGCCGGTCAGGGCGCGCGCACCGTCCCAGTACCCGGCGGGCCGGGTCAGGGCCGGGTCGGTGATCGTCGCGTCCGCGCTCCCCGTGTCGGCGTACTGCAGCGTGGGATCGAGCAGGTCGAGCCCCGGGTAGGGCCACTGTGCCTCGACGCCCGCCTTCCCGTCCGTGAAGACCTGCACGGTCGTCACGTCGGAGCCCAGGTCGGCGGAGGCGCTGTAGACGTGTCCGGCCGCCACCGCGGCGCTGAACGCGGAGTTCTGGGCGTACGGATCGCTCTCGGCGATCTCCGCGACGTCCGCGCCGGTGACGGGTGAGAAGCCCTGCACCGGCGCGGTTCCGCTCAGCGTCACCGTCGCCCCCGGCGCCGCCCGGTAGGTGATCGGCAGCGCGGCGGTACCCGACCGGGCCGGCACGACGGTCTCGGCGTACGTACCGGACTGGATCAGACAGGTGTCCCCGGGCTGCATGACGTCGGCGCACCGCTGGATGTGCTGGAACGCCTGACCCGTGGTGGTGCCCGTGCGGGAGTCCTGGCCCGAGGGAGCGACGTAGTAGACCGTGCCCGCCCGGACCCCGTACGGATGCGGGTGCGCGGCGGCCGGAACCGCGGCCGTCACCACGGAGAGCGAAGCGAGCAGGGCGGCTGCGGACCACATGCCCGTACCGGGACGTGGCCACCTTCTCCTCGACACTGAATGGTCCTTTCTCCGGAGGGAAACGATGCGCCCGCTCATCCCTTCACCGCGCCCACCGTCAGACCGCTGATGATGTGGCGCTGCATGTAGACGAAGAAGATGATCACGGGTGCGACGGCGAGCAGAAGGTTGGGGAACACCTTCGTCAGATCGGTGGAGTACTGGCTGATGCCCGCGTAGATCGCCGTCGTCACCGTGTAGTGACCGGACGACGGGCTGAGCAGGATCTGCGGTGAGATGAAGTCGTTCCAGATCCCGATGGAGTTGAGGATCAGGACGGTGACGACCGCCGGACGCATCAGCGGGAAGATGATGGTCCAGAACGTCCGGTAGCGGCCCGCGCCGTCGATCGTCGCCGCGTGGTCGATGTCCACCGGGATCGCGCGGATGAAGCCCACGAAGAGGAAGATGCTGACGGGCAGCGTCGAGGCCACGTCGTGCGCGACCAGGCCGGTCACGGTGTTGGCGAGGCCGACCTCGCGCAGAACGTAGATCACCGGGATGATCACGGCGGCCCCGGGGATGAAGGTGCCGGCCAGGAAGTACAGCAGCACCAGCTGCGTCCGCTTCTTGAGGCTGCGGGCGATCGCGTACGCGGCCGGTCCCGCCAGCGCGATGCACAGCACGTCCACGGCGACGACGAGGAAGAGCGTGAAGCCGTAGCCGCCGATGACGTTGTACTGCGGATTGCTGATGGCGGCGGACATGTGCTCGAAGGTCAGACCGCTCAGCGGGATCGAGAACGGGCTGTCGAGGATGTCCGCCTGCGACTTGAAGGCGTTCACGACGAGCAGGTACACCGGCACGATCATGACGACGAACAGCAGGCCGAGGAGCACCCGGCGCAGCGGGGAGCGGGACTCCCGCCGTTCCTCCGCGGAGACCTCGGGGGCGGGGGCCGGTACGGTCCGCGGCTTGTCGTGGACCCTCGGTTCGGTGACGACCACCATCGGCTCCTAACCGGTCGCAGCTTGGTCTTGGCGGTTGCGCAGCGCGGTCACGACGAGGGCGAGCGCGGCGGAGACGACCATCAGGAAGACCGCCTGGGCCGTCGCGTAGCCGACCTTGGTGCCCTCGAAGGACCGGGCGAGAATGAGGTAGGTGAAGGTCTGCGTCGAACCTGCCGGACCCCCGCCGGTGAGGCTGACCACGATGTCGTACGCCCTCAGCAGGCCGACCAGGTTCAGCACGGTCGCCACGGTGACCACGGGCGCGATCATCGGGATCACGATGCGCAGATTGGTCTGCCGCCTGTTGGCGCCGTCGATCGCCGCCGCCTCCAGGAGCTCGGCCGGAACGGTCTGCAGGGCGGCCACGAACAGGACGACGTTGAAACCGAATCCGGCCCAGACGATGACACCGATCAGCGTGTACAGCGCGAACTTCTCGTCGAAGAGGAAGCCGATCGGCTCCATGCCGAACTTGGCGAGCGTGTTGTTGACCGCCCCGTTCGTGCCGAGGATCGCCGCCCACAGATAGCCGAGGATCAACGCACTGATCACGTGCGGGAAATAGGCCACCGCGCGGAAGAACGAGTTGGTACGGGACCGGCCCTTGAGGATCAGCGCGTACACCAGGCCCGCGCCCACCATCAGGGCTGTGCCGATCGAGGTGATCAGCGCCGTCACGTACCAGGCCTGGGTCGAACTCGGGTCGTCGAAGAGGTGCTTGTAGTTCTCCCACCCGATGAGCTTCGCGGTGGAGAAGCCGTCCCAGTCCGTGAAGCTGAGGTAGACCGCCACGCCCACGGGCACGATCGTCAGCACCGTGTAGAGAAGCACGGCCGGGCCCACCATGCCGAACGTGACGGCGGCCTCGCGGAAGCGGGCCCGTCCGCGACCGGAGTCCGTACGCGCGGAGGCGGCGACAGTGCGCCGTGTCCGTGGCGTCAGTTCTGCGAGTTCCACCACTTGTCCAATCCGCGAGCGGCATCCTTCGCGGAGGTGCCCGTGTACAGGGACTGGATCTGCGTGTTGAGCTCGTCGCTGAACCCGGCGACCGGCTGGTTCTCACCGGACTTCACCAGCACCGACGGCGTCGCGTCGAGGATCTTCTGCACCGCGGTGCCGAGGCTGGACATCGGATAGCCGAAGCCCGTGCGCAGATTGCCGTCGGCGGCGAGCTGGCTGCGGATCGCCTCCTTGTCGGTGACCAGCCACTTCACGAACTCGACCGCCTCGGCCTTGTGGCGCGACCGGTTGACCACCGTGTAGGGGTTCGAGACGTTGCCGAACTGGCCGGACGGGTAGGTGCCGTCGGTCGGCATCGGGAAGACACCGATCTCGTCGCTCTTCTTCGCCGCGTCGGCGGCGGGCACGAAGAAGGACCCCATCATGTACATCGCCGACGTGCCGTTGAGGAAGGACGTCTGCCCGTCGGTGTACGTCAGCCCCAGCGCGCTCTTCCGGAGGTACCCCTTGTCGATCCACTCCTCGTAGCGCTTCAGGTACGGCACATAGCCGCTGTCGGCGAAGGAGACCTCGCCGTCGTTGCGCTGTTTGATCCACTGCGGGTTCCCGGTGAGTACACCGGCGTCGGCCATCATCGAGAACTGACCACCCGTCACCCACTGGCCGGCGGTCTGCAGCGGCTCGTAGCCCGCCGACTTCAGACGGCCCATGGCGGCGGTGAACTGGTCCAGCGTCCGGATCTTCGTCGCGTCCACGCCCGCCTTCGCGAAGGCGGCCTTGTTGTAGAAGACCAGCGACTGGATCTGCTCGCCCACGCCGACCATGTACGTCCTGCCGTCGACGGCGTACTGGTCGACCAGGGGAGTGTCCTTCGCCCACGCCTGGTCGGACAGGTCGGCGAAGAGCTTGGCCGTGTCGGGGGCCGGGACGATCTGCTGGGCGACGTCGGGCGGGTCACCGGCCGCGAGGTCCTGGGTGAGCTTGGCGTTGGCCGAGACGGTGCCCGTCAGCTCCAGCTTCACGTGCACGCCGGGATGGCTCTTCTCGTACGTGGCGAAGAGCCCCTTCCAGTACTGCTCCGTCAGGTTCGGCGAGATGTTGACGATGATGCGGAGAGTGGTGCCCCCCGCGGCCTCGTCGGACCCGCTTCCTCCGCAGGCGACGGCGGATGCCATCACCAGCGGAGCAACGGCGAGTGCGGAGGCTCGGTGCCACATGGTTCTCATCGGACACGCTCCATTGCGTAGTCATGAATAATCGATAGCCGATGTGCAGCGCAGGCGTTCGTTCGGGTTCGGCGGGAAAGGGAGGGGGTGCCGCGTCGACACGGTGCGGGCGGCTCGTCGTAGGCGTCGTGATAATCGCCTATCGATTGCTGATGCTAGGGGCGGCTCCCCGCATGTTCAAGAGTGCTGCCGAAACCGCTTGCTCCGGTCGTACCGCTGCCCGGTCGCGCACGTCGGCCCCGGTCATGAATCCAACTCCGCGCTCTCCAGGAAGAGTTCGATCACCGGGAGCAGCACGTCGGGCCGGGCGGTGGGCAGGGTCAGGGTCAGGGTGCCCGGTGGCTGACTCGGCGGGGCCAGGTTGTTGTGCTCGTGACGGGCGCCGTCGGTCTCGTGGAAGGTGATCTCCGAACCGTCGTGCAGCAGTTGGGCATAGCGCACCCGCCCGGCCAGACCCGGGAGGTGCAGGTGCCTGAGGGGCCAGGCGAGCAGGTGCAGATAGAGGCGGTGGCCCGCCTGTGTGTACAGGGCGTTCGCCGGTGGCTGGAAGGAAGAAGGTCCCGCTCCGTGCACGGAGCGGGCGTGCCGGGCGCTCCACCCCGCGATGGCCCGCAGGGTCTCCCTCGCCCGATGGTCGAGCGAACCCCTGCCGTCGGGGCCGACGTTGAGGATCAGATTGCCCCCGCAGGAGACGGACTGGACCAGCATGCGGACCAACTGGGACGGGTCCTTGTAGTCGTGGTTGTCGCGGTCGTAGCCCCAGGACCCGTTGAGCGTGTGGCACGCCTCCCACGGCACCGGCACGCCGTCGCGCTCCAGCGGCCGGTCGGGCTGGTACTGCTCGGGCGTCACGTAGTCGCCCGGTATGCCCAGCCGGTCGTTCACGAGGATGCCGGGCCGCAGCTCGCGGACCGTTTCCATGAGCTCCGTGGCCCCCCACTGCTCCGGCCCCATGCCCGGGTACGTGAAGTCGAAGAAGAGCAGGTCGACGTCGCCGTAGCCGGTGAGCAACTCGGCTATCTGCCCCCGCATGTACGTGCGGTAGCCCGCCAGGTCCGCCGTCTCCCGTCCGCCCGCCGAGCCGCGCAGCGGATGGTGCTCGTCGACCGGGAAGCCGGGGTGGTGCCAGTCGAGGAGCGAGTAGTAGAGGCCGACGCGCAGGCCCTCGGCACGCATCGCCTCGGCGAACTCGGCCACCAGGTCCCGGCCGGCCGCGCGCACCGAGGTGTAGTCGGTCAGCGACGAGTCGAAGAGGCAGAACCCGTCGTGGTGCTTGGCGGTGAGCACGGCGTAGCGCATCCCCGCTTCCCGCGCGGCACGCGCGAGTTGCCGCGCGTCGAAGAGGTCCGGGTCGAACCGCTCCAGGTAACGGTCGTACTCCGCTTGGGACATGGCCTCCCGGCTGCGTACCCATTCGTGCCGCGCGGCGAGGCTGTACAGGCCGTAGTGGACGAACAGTCCGAAGCGGGCGGTCTCGAACCAGCCGCCGGGTGCAGTGGGCACGGAAGACTCCTGACGGATTGACAGCAGTAATCGATAGGAGGTTATCTACCATCGATAGGCGATGATGTCACTGGTGTGGTGCGCGGAGAGCGCGCGGAGAGGCACGGACATGAACCCGAGCAGTCAAGGAACGCCCGCCGCGGGGGAGACCCCGATCTACGAGTCGATGCGGTCGCCGGTCCACACCTCGTCCTTCCGCAGGCCGACACGGCGGATGGTGGACGCGCTCGCGGACGTGAGCGCGGCGACCGCCTGCGCGAAGCTGCACCAGATGGGCATCACCCGGACCTTCATCGACGGGCCCGTGCCGTTGCACCGGGAGCCGGACGTCAAGGTCACCGGAGGCGCGGTGACCCTGCAGTTCCTTCCGCAGCGTGAGGACGTCTTCAACGGTGCCGAACAGGAGGACATCGAGCGCAAGACGCCGCTGTGGGGGGTGCTGGAGTCGATCCGGCCCGGTGACGTGCTGGTGATCGCGGCGCAGGGGAGCCACTTCACCGGCTGTCTCGGCGACATGCTGGTGCGCTACTTCAAACTGCGCGGTGGCGCCGGCATCGTCGTGGACGGGCGGGTGCGGGACGCGGCCCGGATCCGGGCCCTCGGCGTGCCGGTCTGGTGCACCGGCGTCACCCCGCACTACGCCTCGCAGACCGAGCTCTTCCCCTCCGCCTTCAATGTGCCGGTGGGGGTCGGCGGCACACTGGTCACACCGGGGGACCTGATCGTGGCCGACGAGGACGGAGCCGTGGTCGTACCGCAGGACCGGGCCGTCCCGCTGGCCGAGGACTCGCTCCTGCACCAGGACCGCGAGGCGTTCGCACGCCGCCGCCTCGACGAGGGGGGCCTGCTCTCCGACTACTACCCGCTCACCGGTGCGGGGCTGGACGAGTACCTCGCGAGCAGGACGGCGAACTGACCGCCCGCGCCGTCCGTACGGGGGAGCCGGAGCGCCCCCGTACGGACGGCGCGAACTGCATGGCCCTGCCTCAACGGACACCGTAGTAAAGGGAGTTGTGCGCGGTGTCCGGAAGGTAGAGCACGTCGTGACCGTCCGAGTCCTGCCGCACCGCGAGCCGGTCCGCGCTCACACCGGGAGCGGCGGACTGCGCGGTCCAGGCCCCGTCCGCCGACTGCGTCGCGGAGTAGACCCGGTCGGTGCCCGAGGTGGTCACGTAGTAGATCCGCTTGAGGTCCGTCGCGTCCCAGGTGATACCGAGGGCGGCCGCGGTCTGACCGCCGGCGTACACGAGCTTCTCCACCCAGTCGCTTCCGCTCGGATAGGCGTAGTACACACGGAAGTCGCCGTCGCTGTCCGCCGAGCGGTAGCGGTAGGCGACCTTCGGGGTGGAGCCGTCGAGGGTGAGCTTGGCGCTCTGCACCGCCGGACCGGTGTAGGCGTTGTCGATGCTCCACTCCTCGCCCGCGGTGAGGTCCTGGATCACGTCCGAGGTGGCGGGGGTGACCGGGGTGGTGACGGTGGCGCCTGCACTGTCCGCGAAGGCGCCGGTCGACGGGTCGTAGGTCAGGTACGAGAGCTGGTGGCGGAACGCGGTCGCCGGCGCCTTCGCCCACTCGTAGAGGATGTGGACGCGGCCGGAGGCGTCCACCGTGATGTCGTCGGGGTACACGGAGCGGTTCAAGGCGCCGGCGAAGGTCGCGACGGTGCTCCAGCTTGAGGCGGCGTTGTCCCAGCGGTACAGCTTGCCGGGCCGCTGGTCGGAGCCCGCACCCACGCGGGCGGCCAGGTACAGGTCGCCGTTGGGCGCGGTCGTGATGACCGGGTAGGTGATGCCCACGCCCTGGTCGGGCAGTTCGGACGCGTGGTCGGTGACGTCGCCGCCGGGGGCCTCGGTGCGGAAGTAGCGCCAGGCGTTGGCGTGCATGGAGGTGAAGACGTGCAGCCGGCCGCTGCCGTCGCGGGCGACCGACGGCTGGTTGTGTCCGTTGTCGTCGGCGAACTCGGCCTGCTGACCGTCGCTGTTCAGCAGCGGCAGTTTGCTCCAGACCCCGTCCGGGTCGCGCCGCGCGATGGCGGGCCGGTGCGTCGCGGCCGTCGATCCCGGCTCGTTGAAGGCGAAGTACGTGTACTGGCCGCGGCCCTTGTACGTGGCCACCGGCGTCCACCAGGCCGCCTGGTTCGACGAGTCCATCGTGTACGGGACCTTCTCGATCACCGTCGCCGCGGCTGCCGTGCCCTGCGGGGTGTCGGCTGCTCCGGCGGCCGGTACGGGCAGGAGGAGGGCGGCCAGGGCCGTGGCCGAGGCGGTGTACGTGCGTACCGTGGGACGTCGCATGAGGAGCTCCTTTGCTCTTCGCGGGTGCGGGCGTGGAGAGGGCGCGGACGGTGGCGGCCCGGGGGCCGGCCGACGCGGCCGTCGTGCGGGGTGGAGCGCGGGGAGGGGCCCGGCGAGGGCCGTGCCACGTCCGCCGGGCCCGGGATACGGTGCTGGAGGCCGTGTCCGCCCGGGCCTCAGCGCTTGATGAACGCGGCGACCTGCTCGCCGGCCTGCTTCATCGCGTCCTTCGGCTTCGACGTGCCGACGAGGACGGCCTGCACCTGCTTGGCGACGGCCTCCTCGATCTGGGAGTTCTGGGCGAACTGCCAGAACGGGCTGCCGGTCGCCGTCTTGGTGATCTTGCTCGTCCACTCCGTGGAGAAGCTGTCCTTGGCGACCTCGGGAGCGGCCAGGCCCGCGGTGGTGGACGGCGGCAGGGCGCGCTCGGCGAAGTACTGGGAGGTGGTGGCCAGGTCGGTGGTCGTGTGCAGCGCGAACTCGGTCGCCGCGTCCTGCCCCTTGCCCTTGACGATCGCGATCACGCCGCCCCAGAGCAGCGCCTGCGGCGTGTCCCCGGCCTTGAGCACCGGTCGTTCCACCGGCCGCATGGCGTCGGCCAGCGTCTTGTCCTTCGACTGGGCGGAGGTCACGCCCTTGCCGATGATCGCGTCGTCGTAGAAGGCGGCCTTGCCCTGGCCGAACAGGGCCCGCGCGTCGAAGCGGTCCACGTCGGCGGCGATCAGCTTCTCGTCGTGCAGCTTCTTGTACCAGGTGACGGCGTCGATCGAGGCGTCGTCACCTATGGTCACCTTCCCGTTGTCGAGCAGCGTGCAGCCGAAGGTCTGCATCCACGGGAAGATGTCCTTGAGCTGCGCGACCTTGGTCGCGGCGGCATACGGCACCACACCGCCGCCGAGCCCCTTCAGCTCCCGCAGCGCGGCTTCGAACTCCTCGACGGTGGTGGGGAGCTTCTTGATCCCGGCCTTCTGCAGGAGCTTGGAGTTGGCGATCAGCCCGATCGATCCGGTGTTCCACGGCAGCCCGTACTGCTTTCCGTCGTACGTACCGCTGCTCAGCGCCACGTCCGTGTAGCCGCCCTTGCCGGCCACCGGGCCGAGGTCGGCCAGCTTGCCCATCTGCGCCATCGCGGCGAGCCAGGCGATGTCGAGGTGCACGGCGCCCGTCGTCTGGCCACCGCCGAGCTTGAGGGTGAGCTGGCTCAGGTACTCGTTGTACGGGTACGACACCGCGCGGATCTTGCTGTTCCGGGCCTTCTCCCAGGCCGCGATGATCTTCTCGATCGAGGGCTTGGCGGCCTCCTCGTTGAGCGACCAGGAGGTGAAGTCGAAGTCCTTGGACGTGGTGTCGCCGCCGTTGGTGGTGGAGCCCGCGCCGGACGGCGCACAGGCGCTGAGCACACCGGCGCCCGCCACACCGAGCGCGCCGATGCCGAACATGCGCAGCGCGCCGCGGCGGCTGATGCCAGAGGTGGTCATGATCTCTCCATGGGGAGTGTGCGGGAGGGGAGGTACGTGCGGGCGCGGGTGGGTCCCGCGGGTTCAGCTCTTCACCGAACCGGCGGTCATGCCGCCGACGAGGTAGCGCTGCAGGAACATGAAGGCGACGACCACCGGGACGGACACCACGAGGGAAGCAGCCATCAACTGGGGCCAGGCGGTCTGGAACTCGCCGATGTAGGTGGAGACGAGGCCGGGAGGCAGGGTCTGCTTCTCCTTGTCGGCCAGGGTCAGCGCGAAGATGAAGTCGTTCCAGCCGCGGACGAAGGCGAAGAGCCCGGCGGCGATCATCCCGGGCGCGGCCAGCGGTGCCACGATCGAGTGCAGCGTCCGCCACCGGGACGCGCCGTCGATGGACGCCGCCTCCAGCAGGGCGTCCGGGATGGTGTCGAAGATGCCCTTCAGCATCCAGACGCACAGCGGCATGGTGAACGTGGTGAAGGAGAGCACCAGGGCGGTGTACGTGTTGAGCATGCCGAAGCTGGAGAAGACCGTGTACAGGGTCACCAGCAGAAGCGCCTGGGGGAACATCTGGGAGGCCAGCACCAGATGCATCAGCGACCGCCGGCCCGTGTAGCGGAACTTGGAGAACGAGTACCCCATGTACGTGGCGACCACCACGCTCAGCACGGCGGTGATCGAGGCCACGATGAGCGAGTTGACCATGTACTTGATCAACTGGTCGTTGTCGGCCAGGGCCGTGAAGTTGTCGAGCGTGAGGTCGGTGGGTATCAGCTTCGGCGGGAACTGGAAGGTCGACTCGGGGGTACTCAGCGCGGTGGCGAGCAGCCAGTAGACCGGCAGCAGACCGAAGGCGCCGATGACGACGACCGCACTCCAGGCGGCGATCCGCGAGCGCAGCAGGTCCTTGCGCATGCGGCGACGGGTGCTGCCCCCGGCCCGGGTGGCGGACGACCGGGACCGGTCCACGGCGGACAGCGGGGTGGAGGTGGTGGAGGTCATCAGGCGTCGCCCTTCCGCTCGGTGATCCTGAGGTAGACGACGACGAGGAGAAGCAGGAGCAGCATCCACAGTCCGCCCAGTGCGGTGGCCCGGCCGATGTCGAAGCCCTTGAACGCGGTCTGGTAGACGGCGGTCGCGAAGGTCTCGGTGGTGCCGGCCGGTCCGCCGCCGGTGAGCACGTAGATGGTGTCGAAGTGCTGGAAGTTCCAGATGAACTCCAGCAGGAGCACGATCGAGGCGACACCGCGGATCTGCGGCCAGGTGACGTCGAAGAAGCGCCGGATCGAGCCCGCCCCGTCCATCGAGGCCGCCTCGTGCAGCTCCCTGGGCACGGTCTGCAGACCGGCCAGGAGCATCACCATCATCCAGGGGAAGCTGGCCCAGGTCTTGGTGACGATGACCGCGAGCATCGCGGTACCGGGCTGCCCGAGCCAGGCCACCGACTCCTCGATGATTCCGGCCTTCATGAGGACGCCGTTGAGCACCCCGTAGTTCGCGTTGAAGATCCACATCCAGAGGAAGGAGACCACCACGCCCGGGATCACCCAGGGGAACAGGAACAGCCCGCGCAGAAATCCGCTGCCCTTGAGCCCGGTGTTCAGCGCGAGCGCGAGCGCCAGGCCGAGCACGAAGGGGACGAGCGTCGCGCCGACGGTGAAGACCAGCGTCTGCTTGAGGATGGTGAGGAAGTCGCCGTCCAGCCAGTAGGTGAAGTTGTCCAGGCCGACGAACTCCCGGCCCGGCAGCCGCAGGTCCTGCTTGAAGAAGCCGGTGAACAGCGCCGACAGCAGCGGGTAGAAGATGATCGCCGCGAAGAGGGCGAGTCCCGGCGCGGTCAGCAGCAGGGCGAACGCACCGTTGGAGAGCCGCCCGCCGGTCCGCTGACGGGGCGGGGGCGCCTTCTGGGGAGGTGCGGCCGTACTCATGGGTCTGTCCTCTCAAACGGTGGCGGGAGCGCCGGGGCCCTGTGTGAACGCCAACCCTGCTCCAGTGAATACAAGTTGCAGCATGCGGGATCGTTCTCCATATCGTGCGATGGAGTCAACCCTTTTGGTCGGTGAATCGCCGGTTCTGTGGAGGACCGGCGGACTCGCGCCCCCTGCTCCGAATGCGCACGTCGATGCGCGGCAACGGGACCGGTGGCCGCAACGGAACTTACAACGAATCCCACTGGCTGAACAGTGGTTGCACAATATGGATGTGATGTACGTTCAGACCCGCTCCGCTGTTGCGGGGAGTGTCCGAGCACCACACCGAGGAGGCCGCACGTGCGGGAAGAAGAGGTCCATTACGACATCGCCGTGATCGGCGGCGGACTGGCGGGGACCTGCGCGGCCATCGCCGCGGCCCGGCTCGGCCGACGCGTCGCCCTGGTCAACAACCGGCCCGTGCTGGGCGGCAACGCCAGCAGCGAGATCCGCGTCTGGGTCTGCGGCGCCTCCGCACACGGCGTGCACCGCTGGGCCCGCGAGACCGGAATCATGGGCGAGCTCTACACCGAGAACCAGTACCGCAACCCCGAGGGCAATCCCTACTACTGGGACCAGGTCGTCCTCGACGCGGTCCGCGCGGAACCCAACATCGACCTCTACCTCAACACCGACGTGCGTGAGGTCGAGGCGACCGGCCCCGACGACAGCCGCGAGGTGCACTCCTGCACCGGCTGGATGATGGGCTCGGAGCGCCGCATCACCTTCCACGCGCGCCAGTTCCTCGACTGCACCGGAGACGGCCTGCTCGGCCACCTGGCCGGCGCCCACTACCGCATAGGCCGCGAGGCACAGGCCGAGTTCGGCGAGCCCTGGGCGCCGCCCGAGGCCGACCGGGCGCTGCTCGGTTCGACGATCCTCTTCCACAGCAGGGACACGGGAGCGCCGGCGAAGTTCGTGCCGCCCGCCTACGCCAAGGACCTGTCGACCACGCCCATCCTGCGCAACCGCATCCTGCGCACCGGGGACAACGGCTGCGACTACTGGTGGGTCGAGTGGGGCGGCGAACTCGACACCGTCCACGACAACGAACGCATCCGCGACGAGCTCCAGGCCGTGATCATGGGCATCTGGGACCACATCAAGAACTCCGGCGCGTTCCCGGACGCCGCGAACCTCACCCTGGAATGGGTCGGCAGCCTCCCCGGCAAGCGCGAGTACCGCCGCTTCCTCGGCGACCACGTCCTCACCCAGCAGGACATCCTCCAGCAGCGCCAGTTCCCCGACCGCATCGCCTTCGGCGGCTGGTCCGTGGACCTCCATCCCGTCCAGGGGATGTACGCCGACGAACCAGGGGCCCGCCAACGCTACGCGGACGGCATCTTCCACATCCCGCTGCGCTCCCTGTATTCGGCGAACGTCACGAACCTGCACTTCGCCGGGCGGAACATCTCCGCCACCCACATCGCCTTCGGGGCCACCCGCGTCATGGCCACCTGCGCGACACTCGGCGAGGCCGCGGGCACCGCCGCGGCCCTGTGCGTCGCCGAGGGCCTCACACCGCGCGAACTCGCCACGGAGCGACCGGACCTGGTGCGCCGCACCCTGCTGCGCCAGGACGCCTCCGTGATCGGCGTCGCCGACGACGACCCCGGCAACCTGGCACGCACGGCCCGCGTCAGCGCCTCCTCCCACCTCGCCCTGCTGGCCGCCGAGCCCACCGGGGACGAGCCCGGCACCCCGTACCCCCTCACCCGCGACCTCGCCCTTCTCCTGCCGGTGGACCCCGCCCTCGACACCGTGGACCTCCTGGTCCACGGCGCCCCGGACGGCCACACCCGCGAACTCACCGTGGAACTGTGGGGCACGGGCGCCCCCGAGAACGCGGTCCCCGCCGACCGTCTCCTCACGACCACGACCACCGTCCCGTCCGGCGGTCCCCACTGGGTCACGGCCCACCTCGGCCACCGCCCCGACACCCCCCGGAACGCGATCCTCATCGTCCGGGCCTGCCCGGACACGGCCCTGGTCCTGCTCCCCGGGCGCACCGACGGCGTCCTCGCCCTGCGCAGGAAGGCCGAGGGAGACGCGGCCGTCGACCACGACATCCCGGAGGAGGACGGCCAGCTGGTCCTGGAATGGCAGGCCCGCGGTCTGCGGCGCCAGACCTTCGCCTTCCGGGCGGCCCCCGGCACCACGGCGTTCCTCCCCGAACGGGCCGTGGGCGGATACCAGCGGCCCTACGGCGGCCCGAACATGTGGTCCTCCGCACCGGAGGGCACTGAGGAGTGGCTCCGTCTCGACTGGCACGACGAGCAGGAACTCACCGAGACGCGCCTGGTGTTCGACGACGACGTCGACGAGTACCTCAACAACCTGCACCGCCACCGCACCCCCTACGAGGTGATGCCGGAACTCGTACGCGACTACCGCGTCCAGAGCCGGGACGCCGCCGGTACGTGGCACACGCTCCTGACGGTGACGGACAACCGGCGCCGCCACCGCGTGCACGCGCTGAAAGCCGCGGACGGCGGCCCCGTACGCACCCGGGCCCTGCGGCTCGTGGTCGACGCGACGCACGGGGCACGGCACACGCACGTGATCGCCTTCAAGGCGTACGGCGCGTAACGGCACGCGAAGGGGGCCGGTGGAGGCCGATCGGCCTCCACCGGCCCCCTTCGCCGTGCGCGTCAGAGCGCGCCGAGTGCCTGACTGATGGCGTCGGCGGCCTCGATGACCTCGCGGACGAGGGCGAGACGCTGCCCCTCGGTGTCGGAGTGCTCCCCGAGCAGCGAGGCCGGACCCCACAGCGAGATGGCGGCGACCACGTCCCCCGAAGCGTCACGGACGGGCGCGGCCAGGGACGCGCGGCCCAGAGCGCGCTCTTCGGCCTCGATGGCGTACCCGGTGCGCCGGACGGTCTCGATCTCGGTGTCGAGGAGGTCGTGGCTGGTGGTCGTGTACTCGGTGTGCGCGTCCAGGGGATCGCCCAGCAGCCTGCGACGCTCCCTGGGAGAGAGGCCGGTGAGCAGGCACTTGCCGATGCTCGTGGCGTGCAGCGGGGCGGTGTGCCCTGCCTGCGTGTAGGACTTGGGGGCGCGGGGGCCCTCGAAATTGCACAGGAACATCAGCTCGCCACCGCGGCGTACGGCCACGTTGGCGCCGAGCCCGGTGCGGGTGGCGAGGCCCTGGAGCACCATACGGGCCGCCCGGTGCACGGGGTGGCGGTTGGTGGCGGTGGCGGCGAGGGGGAGGAGGCCCAGGCTGAGCCGGTAGAGGTTGCTGACCGGATCGCGTTCGACCATGTCGAGGCGTTCCAGCGTGGACAGCAGGCGAGAGGTGGTCGACGAGCCCAGTCCGGTCAGCTCGGCGACGTCCGAGACACGGAGTTCGGGGCGACCGGAATCGAGTGCGCGCAGCACCGATACCGCTCGTTCGACGCTCTGGTTCGTCCCGGCATCAGTCCCCCGCGTAGCCATGACCCTCCTCTTTCTGCAAACGGCTTGCACTATCTGCATCAGCATATCGCGCATGATCGCCGCCCGTACCTGGAATCAACGACCGGGGCGGTTCCGCGACGGGCCGGCGACAGCACGCGGGGGAGCGGGCGACGGCGCCGCGGAACCGCCAGGTCACAGGACGCGGACGTCCGGGCGTCCGGACCCGGAGAGCCTGGCGGGCCCCGGTCGTGTGACAGGCGGTCAGGCGGTGGGGTGCGACGCCTCCGCCCGGCCCGCCGCCGACAGGAAGCGTCGCTGGGCCTCTTCCAGGGCCGCCGTCTCGGCCGGTTCGTCCGGGTGGTCGAAGTGGCCCGCCCGCAGGACGAGGAGTTCCCGCGGCCCGGCCAGCGCGTTGTGTATCGCGAACTGCCCCGGTGGAGGTACCGACGGATCGAAGAGGGCGGCGGCCACGTGGACCGGGACGCGAAGGTGACGGGCGGCGGTCGCGGCGTCGAAGTACGCCAGGACGTCGAGCACCGAGGGGTCCTCCGCGAGCCGCGTACGCACCGACTCCCCGCTGCCCGTGCACGGCAGTGTCACCCGCAGCGGATGGTTCCCGAAGGTCGGTACCGTCAGGCCGGCGGCATGGAAACGGTCGTCCCAGGGAAGTGCCAACGCCCCGATGCCACCGCCGAAGCTCGTGCCCAGGTAGGTCAGCCGGCCGGCAGCCTCGGGCACGAGTTGCTGCAGTGCGGTGGCCGCGCACCAGACGTCCGCCACGCAGCCGCCGATGAGGTACGACTCCCGGGCGCCGATGCCCTGCAGCACGTGCCCGGCCGAATGCGAGGGCACGCCGGGCAGCAGGCTCCGCGTGCCGAGCCCGCGCAGGCAGGGCCAGATGGTCGCGGTCTCCGGCGGGGTCTGCCAGGAATCCGGGGCCTCGCGGCCTCCGTAACCGTGCGTCGACACACAGCCCTGCGTCACGCGGCCCTCGGCCGGGACGGTCAACCAGCCCCCGATGCGGACCCCGTCGGTCGACGTGTACGAGACGTCGGCGACCCGCACGCCGTCCACCGTGGTCCAGGGGCCCTCGATCCGGGGCTCCGGGGCGACGCTCAGCGCACGCGCGTGGCGCTCCCGCCAGAAGTCGGCGAAGTCGTCCGGTCCTTGTGGGGCCCCCACCGCGAGGAGGCGCGGCAGGTCGTGTCCGTGGGTGGGATCGAAGGGGAAAGCATGGTGGAGCGGGCCGAGTTCACTGTCGTCCGACGTGAGCGGGTGGGTGGGCACGATCTCTCCTTGTTCGGTGTGTGCGGTGACCGGTGCGTCGGCCGCGAACAGCTGTCGACGGGACGCGACGTGGCGGCGGAAGCCGAGCCGTCGGCACGGTCCGGCCCGCCGACCGGGTGGCCACGTCCGTCGGGAGGCGGGGCCGCCGCAGTCGTTCCGACGAGGACGACGGCCGCCCGGCCCGGGACGGCGGTGCCGGAGGAGACCAGGACGACGTCGGTCCGCCGCCCGGTCTCCGGGTTCGGGCCCGACGACCGAGGTCGCCGGGCACCCGGGCGAGTCGCGGACGACCAGCGGGATGCCGTCCGGGCGGAGGGTCCGCAGACCGGTCGGGTGCTCGGTCCGCACCGGCTCCGCCCCGGCCCGTTGCCGGCCATCGGCCCGAGGACCTCGCGATGCCCACCGGTCACATCCCCGTAGCGATCATCATCGCCCGCGCGACCATACGGCGATCCGCCCGCGCATCGCAACGGGTCGGAGCTGGTCGCGAGGAGAAGAACGGCCGGACCTGCGGGGGAGACGCAAGGGCTCCGAGGGGCAACCGACTTGAGCAGACGGACGCGCGCCGACCACGCCGAGCCCTGACCCCGGGGCCGGGACGCAAGGCCGACCGGATGCTGCGGTTGCCTTCCTGAAGCAACGAACAGCACACCGCCGACACCATGAAGGCAGCGGGTTCGACGGTCAACCGCGGTACGGCAATGATCGAGCGCAGCCCCGGCTACTGAGAGCGGCTTTCCCACCTCCCGGCAGCTCCCGGAGCACAGGCCGACAAGAGGTGCCACGCCGTAGCGATGTTGTCCCGTCCCCCCGGCACCACTCCCTTCAGGGGCACGTCAACACCCCCCGTGCGTCCGCAGGTTGGAGGAACCGGGCAGGGGGCGGGGTGCGCCCTCGGTTCGTGTCGACCGGCGGCAGGGCGGGCACGGGCGAAGGGCAGGAGGCCTGATGTCCCATGGGTGACGTCCGGTGAATCCGCCCCGACACCTCGCTCTCCCCCCCGGGCGCCGGGCGGACGGCCCTGGTCATCGTGGCGATCCGGGCCGCGTCCTCGCGCTGTCGAGCGCCCGACCGCGGTGATGTGTTCCCTTTCCTCGCCCGGCAGGCCAGCGAAGGACGACTCCCTTTCGGGGCCGACGCTTCCGCGCGCGTGGCGCGTGCGATACCGGAAAGCCCTGCCGTTCCGGTAGGGCCCAGATCACATTCCTCAACCCATTGACGCTGTCGATTCAAACCGGTTTAGTGATGACCAGTTGATCACCTAAACCGGTTTAGAGGCCGGATGGTCGATCGGAACCACTTCAACCCCCTTTGCCCGCTTGCCGGCAAGGCGGAGAGCGGAAGGCGCGCCATGGCCCGCAGGCCCACCATCGACGACGTCGCGCGGCGTGCGGGTGTCTCGCGCAGTTCCGTCTCGTTCGCCCTGAACGACCGACCCGGGATCGCGGAGGAGACCAAGGCGCGCATCCTCGCCGCCGCGGCCGAACTCGGCTGGACACCGAGCCGCCCGGCGCGGGCCCTCTCGCTCGGCAAGGCCGGGGCCTTCGGCCTCGTCCTCGCCCGGGAGCCCGACCTCATCGGCGCCGACCTGTTCTTCCCCGCGTTCATCGCGGGCGTCGAGATGGTCCTCGGGGAACGCGGCGACGGGCTCATGGTGCACCTCACCACCCCCGAGCGCGAGCAGTCCGTGTACGAACGGCTGGCCGCCGACCGCCGGGTGGACGGGGTACTCCTCACCGACCTGCGCCACGACGACCCCCGCCCCGGCCTTGTGCACCGGCTCGGACTGCCGGCCGTCGTGGTCGGGCAGAGCGAGTGGAGCGACGGCCTCAGCTCGGTGAGCCTCGACGACCGGCCCGCCTACGTGGAAGCCGTACGGCGCCTGGCGGAGCTGGGACACCGGCGCGTCGCCCACGTCGAAGGGCCCCAGGAGTTCCGCCACGCGCACCGGCGCCGGGCGGCGTGGCAGGAGACGCTGCACTCCCTCGGCCTGCCCGAAGGGCCCGTGCGGCCCGGCGGCTTCACGGCGGAAGGCGGAGCGCGGGCCACCCGCGAGTTGCTGTCGCTCCCCGAACCGCCCACCGCGATCGTCTACGGGAACGACCTGGCCGCCATGGCCGGGCTGTCCGTGGCCCAGGAGCTGGGCGTTCCGGTACCGGAACGTCTCTCCGTCGTCGGCTACGACGACACCAGCCTCACCCGTTACACCCACCCGCCGCTCTCCTCCGCCCGCGCCGACGCGCGCGGCTGGGGCGAGGCGGCGGCCCGCGCCCTGGACCGGGTGCTGGCCGGCGAGGAGGTGGCGCACGTCGTGCTGCCGCCCGCCGAGTTCGTCCCCCGCGCCTCGGTGGGCCCGGCGCCCCGCGTCTGACGGCCGGGCCGGCGGCCCGGTGGGGCGCGGCAAGGAATGTGCGTCCGGCGACGAGGCCGGGCGTGAACAGTTCGGAGAGTTTGCATGCTGAGGAGAACGGCGTACTCGCTGCTCGTACTCGCCCTCGCGAGTGCCGCGACCGCCTGCGGCCGGTCGGCCCCGGACGGGGTGACCGCGGCGAACGCGCGCGGCCCCATCACGGTCTGGCTGTCCAACAACGCCCAGGAGGTGGCCTGGGGCGAGAGCATGGTCGCCGCCTGGAACAAGAGCCATCCGGACCAGCACGTCACCGCCCAGCAGATCCCGGCGGGCAAGACGTCCGAGGAGGCGATCAGCGCCTCGATCATCGCGGGCACCAGTGCCTGCCTGGTCTTCAACACCGCGCCGGCCTCGGTGCCGACCTTCCAGAAGCAGAACGGTCTCGTACCGCTCAGCGACTTCCCCGACGGCGACGCCTACATCCAGCAGCGTGGCGGCGGGCTCACCGACCAGTACACGTCGCAGGACGGCAAGTTCTACCAACTGCCGTGGAAGAGCAACCCGATCATGATCCTCTACAACAAGAAGATCTTCAAAAAGGCCGGTCTCGATCCGGAACACCCGCAACTGGCCACCTACAGCCAGTTCCTGAAGACCTCCCGCACCCTCGTGCACAGCGGCGCGGCCAAGGCCGCGATCTGGCCCGCGCCCAGCAGCGAGTTCTTCCAGTCCTGGAACGACTTCTACCCGGCCTTCGCCGCGCAGAGCGGCGGCAAGCAGCTGATCGAGGACGGCGAGCCGCAGTTCGACTCACCGGCCGGCCGCCGGGCCGCGGCCTTCTGGCGCACGATGTACGCCGAGAAACTGGCGCCCCAGGAGGCGTATCCCGGTGACGCCGTGAACGACGGGAAGGCCGCCATGGCCACCGTCGGGCCCTGGGCGGTGGCCGCGTACAAGGACAGCGTCGACATCGGCGTCGCCCCCGTACCGACCGCCGCGGGGACGTCGCCGGACGACACGTACTCCTTCAGCGACGAGAAGTCCGCCGCCATGTTCAGCGCCTGCCGCAACCGGGCCACCGCCTGGGACCTGCTGAAGTTCGCCACCTCCGCCCAGCAGGACGGGAAGTTCCTCGACGCGACCGGGCAGATGCCGATGCGCGAGGACCTGACCTCCCGCTATCCGGACTTCTTCGCGAAGAAGCCCGTGTACACGGCGTTCGCACGGCAGGCCCAGCACGTCGTCGAGGTCCCCAACGTGCCGGGCTCCGTCGACATCTGGCAGGCGTTCCGCGACGAGTGGACGAAGTCCGTCGTCTTCGGCGAGGAACCCACCGGAACCGGACTGCGCAAGGCCTCGGACAAGATATCCAAGCTGCTCGACGAGTACGGAGACCCGTCATGACGAAGCTCCGTCCCACCGCGACCGCGACCGCTACCGCCGGCCCCGGCACGGCCTCCGGGCCCAGCCCGGCCCCCACCGTCTCCATCGGTGGGGGTGCCTCCGGCAAGGCGGCCGGAGTCCGCCACCGGCGGGCCCGCTCCAGGACCGGCGCGCTCTTCGTGACCCCGTACGTCCTCTTCCTGGTGTTCGTCTTCGCGGTCCCGATGGTCTACACCCTGTGGATCTCCGTCCACCGCTTCTACTTCACCGCCCCCGGAACACACGTCGACTCACCGTGGGTCGGGCTCTCCAACTACCGGGACGTCTTCACCGACCCGGTCGTGGGCCGCGCCTTCCTCAACATCGCCGTCTTCCTCGTGATCAACGTGCCGCTCACGGTGATCCTGTCGCTCGTGCTGGCCTCCGCGCTCAACGCGAAGATCCGCTTCCGCGCCTTCTTCCGTGCCGCCTACTACCTGCCGTACATCACCGCGAGCGTGGCGCTGGTCGCCGTGTGGCAGTTCCTGTTCGGCTCGGACGGCTTCGTCAACCACATCCTCGGCTCGCACGCCCCGGATCCCTCATGGCTGGTCAACTCGCATCTCGCGATGCCGATGATCGCCTTCTTCGTCACCTGGAAGCAGCTCGGCTTCTTCGTGATGCTCTACCTCGCCGCCCTCCAGAACGTCGGCAAGGAGCTGTACGAGGCGTCCTCCGTCGACGGAGCGGGCCGGGTACGGCAGTTCTTCGCGGTGACCGTGCCAGGAGTACGGCCCGCCACGACCCTCGTGCTGATCTACGCGATCATCACCGGCGCCAACCTGTTCAGCGAGCCCTACCTGCTGACCGGTGGCGGCGGCCCCGACCACGCCTCCACCTCGCCCGTCCTGCTCATGTACCAGAAGGGCATCGAACAGGGGCACCCCGACTTCGCCGCCGCACTGGGCGTGGTCCTGGTCGCCTTCGTCCTCGTCATCTCGCTGGTCGCACGCAAACTCTCCGAGAGGGGCAACTGACATGAGCGCCTCGCACCCCGCCTCCGCCCCGGTCACCCCGGTGACGGGCCGGCCCTCCTCGGACCTGCCGGACCGTGCCGGGCAGGCCGGCCGGCGCCGCCCCTGGGGGACCGCCGCCAAGTACACCGTTCTCTCGCTCGGCGCGGTCGCCTTCCTCTTCCCCTTCTACTACATGGTGGTCGGCTCCCTGCGGAAGACGACCACCGGCGACCTGTCCTCCGCCGTGCCGTCCGGGCTCACCGGCAGCAGCTACACGGCGGTCGACGGCGCGATCTCGCTGGGCCGTTCGCTGCTCAACTCCGGGATCATGACCATCGGTGTCCTGCTCTGCACCCTCGTCTTCGGGGTGCTCGCCGGCTACGCACTGGCCCAGCTGCACTTCCGCGGCCGGGGCACGGTCTTCGCCTCGCTGCTGCTCGTCCAGATGGTGCCCTTCCAGCTCCTGACGCTGCCGCTCTACGTCCTCGTCGTCCGCGACTACGGACTGGGCGACAACTACCTCGGGATGATCCTCCCGTTCGCGATCAACTCGACGGCCGTCTTCCTCTTCCGCCAGTTCTTCCTCCAGCTGCCGCAGTCCCTCTTCGAGGCCGCCCGCCTCGACGGCGCGGGAGAACTGCGCATCCTGTGGAGGATCGCGCTGCCGATGGCGCGGCCCGCCGTGCTGTCGGCGATGCTGCTGACCTTCATCGGACCCTGGAACGAGTTCCTGTGGCCGTTCCTGGTCACCAAGAACGCCGACATGCAACCGCTGGCGGTCTCCCTCGCCAGCTTCCTGTCCAACCTTCAGGGCACGGTCGCCAACCCGACCGGTGCCCTGCTGGCCGGCGCCTGTGTGCTGGCCGCCCCCGCAGTGGCCCTGTTCCTCCTGTTCCAGCGCCACTTCACCTCGACCGACATCGACTCCGGAGTAAAGGGCTGATCCCCGCATGAGCACCACCAGCACCACCTCGCCCATCCCGTACCGCCTCGTCCGCAAGGGCCTGGTCATGTCCCCGCTGCCCGGCGAGGCCGACGAAGCGGAGGGAGTCCTCAACCCGGCGTCGGGACGCACCCCCGACGGCCGCCTGCACCTGCTGCCGCGCCTGGTCGCCGAGGGCAACGTCTCCCGCGTCGGCCTCGCCGAGGTCACCTTCACCGACGGCGTCCCCAGCGGCGTCGAGCGGCGCGGCGTCGTCCTCGCACCCGACGAGGGCTGGGAGCGCGGCACCAACAACGCCGGCGTCGAGGACCCCCGCGTCACCTGGGTCCCCTCCCTCGGCAAGCACGTCATGTCGTACGTCGCCTTCGGCCCCCTCGGCCCCAAGCCGGCCCTCGCCGTGTCCGAGAACCTGACCGAGTGGACCCGCCTCGGTCCGATCCAGTTCGCCTACCAGCCGGACCTCGACACCGACCTCAACCTCTTCCCGAACAAGGACGTCGTCCACTTCCCGGAGCCCGTACCCGGCCCCGACGGCGAGCCGGCGTACGCCATGCTGCACCGCCCGATGTGGGACCTCGGCTGGTTCCGCCCCGGCGAGGGCGTCCATCTGCCCGCCGGCATCACCGACGAACGGCCCGGCATCTGGATCTCGTACGTGCCCGTCGCCGAGGTCGAGGCCGACATCCGCGCCCTGACCCGCCCGCGCGACCACCGGCTCGTCGCCCTGTCCGCGTACCCGTGGGAGGACCTGAAGATCGGCGGCGGCCCCGCCCCGATCCGCGTGCCCGAGGGCTGGCTCCTCATCCACCACGGCGTCTCCGGCCACATCGAGGACCCCTTCGCCCAGAACCAGAAGGTCTCCTACGCGGCCGGCGCGATGATCCTCGACCCGGCCGACCCCGCCAGGGTCCTCGCCCGCTCCGACGAGCCGCTGATGGCGCCCGAGACCGAGGAGGAGCGCTCGGGCACCGTCCCGAACGTCGTCTTCCCGACCGCGATCGAGGAGATCGACGGCGAGCTGTACGTCTTCTACGGCATGGCCGACGCCCACATCGGCGTCGCCCTCCTGGAGCGCACCGCATGACCTCCGCGCCGGCCGCCCTCGGCCTCGGACTGGTCGGCTGCGGTGGCTTCGGGACCTACGTCCTGGACGCCGTGGCCGGCCTCCCCGGGCTGCGCCCGACCGCTGTCGCCGACCCCGACCCCGTACGAGCGAGGGTGCTCGGCGAGCGGCACGGCGTCCCCGCGTTCGGCTCTCTGGAAGAGCTGCTGGAACGCGCGGACGTGGCGGCCGTCGCCATCGCCACCCCGCCGGCCACGCACGCCGCGATGGCCACCGCCGCACTGCGCGCCGGCCGGCACGTGTTCTGCGAGAAACCGCTCGCCACCACGGTGCGGGACGCCCGCGCCGTGGTCCGCGAGGCCGAACGCGCCGGACGGGCCCTGGTCGTCGACCACGTCCTGCGCTACAACCCGCTGCTGCGCGCCCTGGAACGGCTCATGGCCGAGGGGCTGCTCGCCGCCCCGCGCCGGTTCATGTTCGAGAACGACGCCTCCGACCAGGACCTCGGCCCCGGCCACTGGTTCTGGGACCGGGAGCACAGCGGCGGCATCTTCGTCGAGCACGGCGTCCACTTCTTCGACGCGGCGCGCGCCCTGCTGGGCTCCGACCCGGTGAGCGTGCGCGCGACCGCCGTACGGCGGCCCGGCGGGCCCGTCGACATGGTCAGCGCCGACGTCCTCCACCCCGGCGGCGTCCTCGCCTCCCACCTCCACTCCTTCACCCACGCCCACCGCTGCGAACGCCAGTCGATGCGACTGGACCACGGATTCGCCGAGACCAGGGTCGAGGGCTGGATCCCGGTCCGCGCCGAGATCTCGGCCTGGACCGATGAGGCGGGCGCCCGGGCCTGGGAAGGTCTCCCGGGCCGGGCCGCCGCGCTGCTGCACGTGGACGGCTTCCGCCCGCACGGCGGCGAACGCGTCACGGTCAGCGTCGAACGCGACGCCGGGAGCTCGGCCCCCGCGAGCGGACGCGGAGAGGTACGCACCGTGCCGCACCACGTCCGGGCCGTCCTCGACCTCGGCGGCGAGGCCCGCAAACCCCACGCCTACCGCGAGAGCGTCCGCGCCGCCGTCGCCGACCTGGTCCGCGTCGCCCGCGACGGCGGCACCCCGGTCGCCGACGCGCTCGCCGGGCTCACCGCCGTCGCCGTCGCCGAGGCCGCCACCCTCGCCGCCGACACCGGCACCGAACAGCCCGTACCCGGCCCCGGCACCGCCCCGCGCCCCACCGAACCACCGCACCTCCAGGAGTCCTCATGAGCTGGTGGCAGGACGCCGTCTGCTACGAGTTGTACCCGCGCGCCTTCGCCGACTCCGACGGCGACGGCACCGGCGATCTCGCCGGAGCCACGGCCCGGCTCGACCACATCGCGGAGCTCGGCGCCGACGCCGTCTGGATCACGCCGTTCTACCCCTCGCCGCTCGCCGACGGCGGATACGACATCGCCGACCACACCGGCGTCGCCGCCGACCTCGGCAGCCCCGAGGACTTCGACGAACTCACCGCCCGCGCCCACCACCTGGGCCTCAAGCTCATCGTCGACCTCGTGCCCAACCACACCTCCGACCAGCACCCCTGGTTCCGGGAGGCGCTGGCGGCAGGACCCGGATCCGCCGCGCGCGACCGCTACCTCTTCCGCCCCGGCCGCGGGCCGCACGGTGAACTCCCGCCCAACGACTGGCAGTCGGCCTTCGGCGGCCCCGCGTGGACCCGCGTACCGGACGGCCAGTGGTACTGCCACCTCCACGCACCCGAGCAGCCCGACCTCAACTGGCGTTCTCCCGAGGTGCGGCACGCCTTCACCGGCATCCTGACCCGCTGGCTCGACCGAGGGGTGGACGGCTTCCGCGTCGACGTCGCCCACGCCCTGTTCAAGGCCGAGGGCTTTCCCGACGCCGGACCCGGACAGCACCAGGACCCGCTGCGCAACCACCTCATGCCCTACTACGACCAGGAGGAACTGCACCCGCTCTACCGCGAGTGGCGCGCCCTCCTCGACACCCACCCGGCACCGGACGGCGCGGTACCCCCGCACGAGCGGGTCATGGTCGCCGAGTCCGCCGTCTTCGACCCGGCCAGGCTCGCCCGCTACACCCGGCCCGACGAGATGCACCAGGCCTTCAACTTCGCCTTCCTGGAAGCCGCCTGGGAACCGGGAGAGTTGCGCCGCGTCATCGACGCCTCACTCTCCGCCCCCGGCGGCGGGGCCGTCACCTGGCTGCTCTCCAGCCACGACGCGGTCCGCCCGGTCACCCGCCTCGGCTCCGCCCGCCGCGCGAGGGCCGCAGCCCTGCTCATGCTCGCCCTGCCCGGCTCCGCATACCTCTACCAGGGCGAGGAACTCGGCCTGCCGCAGGCCCACGTCCCCGACGACCGCATCCTCGACCCGCTGTGGGAGCGCTCCGGCCACACCGACCGGGGCCGCGACGGCTCCCGCGTGCCGCTGCCGTGGTCCGGCGACCGTGCCCCGTACGGCTTCACCACCGCGAGCGCCGACCGCACCTGGCTGCCGCAACCGGACGACTGGGCACCCCACACCGTCGCAGCCCAGGAAAAGGCCCCCGACTCGACGCTCGCCCTGTACCGCAAGGCCCTGCGCCTGCGCCGCGCCCACCCCGCGTCCGACCCGACGGCCCCGCCCCACTGGTACTCGGCGCCCGGCGACCCCTGCCTCGCCTTCCGCCGCTCCGGCCTGACCTGCGTCGTCAACCTCGCGGACCGGCCCCTGCCCTGGACCACCCTCGGCGTGACCGGCCGCCCGGTCCTGGCCAGCGGCCCGCTCGACGGCGACGCGATCCCGCCCGACACCGCCGTGTGGCTCCTCGACGCCCCCGATCCGCAGTCCCCCGAAGGAGACGGCCATGGCCGCGCCCACTGAACCCGCCCCCCGCACCGACCTCTCCGGGCTCGTCAAGGCGTACGACGTGCGCGGCGTCGTACCCGACCAGTGGGACGACACCACGGCCGAGCTCTTCGGCGCCGCGTTCGTCCAGGTCACCGGGGCGCGCGCCCTCGTGACCGGCCACGACATGCGCGCCACCTCGCCGGGCCTCGCGCGAGCCTTCGCACGCGGAGCCACGGCCCAGGGCGCCGACGTCACCGAGACCGGCCTCTGCTCGACCGACCAGCTGTACTACGCCTCGGGCGCGTTCGGCCTGCCCGGTGCGATGTTCACCGCCTCGCACAACCCGGCCCAGTACAACGGCATCAAGATGTGCCGGGCCGGAGCGGCACCGATCGGCCAGGACAGCGGCCTCGCCGAGATCCGCACGCTGGTGGAGCGGTGGTCCGACACCGGCGCGCCCGCGCCGTCGCCGGCCGGCCCCGGCACCCTCACGCACCGCGACACCCTGCGGGAGTACGCCGCCCACCTGCTCGGCCTCGTCGACCTCACCGCGATCAGGCGGCTCAAGGTGGTGGTGGACGCCGGGAACGGCATGGGCGGCCACACCGTGCCGACCGTCCTCGCGGGGCTGCCGCTCGACGTCGTACCGATGTACTTCGAGCTCGACGGCACCTTCCCGAACCACGAGGCGAACCCCCTCGATCCGGCCAACATCGTCGACCTCCGGGCCCGCGTGCTCGCCGAGGGCGCCGACCTCGGGCTCGCCTTCGACGGGGACGCCGACCGCTGCTTCGTCGTGGACGAACGCGGAGAGCCGGTCTCACCGTCCGCCGTCACCGCGCTCGTCGCCTCCCGCGAACTCGCCCGCAGGCCCGGCGCGACCGTGCTGCACAACCTGATCACCTCCTGGTCCGTCCCCGAGGTCATCCGGGAGAACGGCGGCACACCCGTCCGCACCCGGGTCGGCCACTCCTTCATCAAGGCCGAAATGGCCCGCACCGGCGCCGTCTTCGGCGGCGAGCACTCCGCGCACTACTACTTCGCCGACTTCTGGAACGCCGACACGGGCATGCTCGCCGCCCTCCACGTCCTCGCCGCCCTCGGCGGACAGGACGGCCCCCTGTCCGCCCTCACCCGCCGCTTCGACCGGTACGCCGCCTCCGGAGAGATCAACTCCACCGTCTCCGACCAGTCGGAGCGCCTCGCCGCCGTCCGTACCGCCTGGCGCGACCGCGACGGGGCCACCCTCGACGAACTCGACGGCCTCACCGTGAGCGGCCCGGACTGGTGGTTCAACCTCCGTCCCTCCAACACCGAACCGCTCCTGCGCCTCAACGCCGAGGCCCGCGACCCGCACACCATGCGGACCCTGCGCGACGAGGTGCTGGCCCTGGTCCGTCGCTGAGGAGGCGGAGCTGAACTTCCCTTCCCGGGCGACCTGATGGACGGGGCGCCCGGGGCGCTGTCAGAAGCCCGCTGCGCTCCCACGGCGGCGGGCGGCTGGGATGTGATCTGCTCGACGAAGCGTCGCACCTGTTCCTCGACAGGCTCGTGCGCGAGCCACTGTTGCCCCGACGCGCCCGTCCCGGGGCGATCCCGAGGGAGTGGCGCCTTGCCGACCGCCGGGGTGGAGCGGCGGCTCGGCCAGGCGCCGTCTCAGTGGGCGGGGTTCTGCTCGGGACGGGCGTGGCGGGGGAGCGGGTGTCCTTCTCCAGAGAGGCGCAGGAGGAAGGGATCGCGGCGGGGTCCTTGGCGACGGCACGGTCCGCGGCGCAGTGGCGCAGATCCGCGACGACACGGGCCTGGGCCGCGGGAGTGACGTGGACGGCGCTGAGCCGGTCACGCAGACCGTCCCCCCGGTGGTCGACGGAACCGGCGATCGAGCCGCCCAGCGGGCCGAAGGAACGCGGTGCCGAGGACGGCCACTCCGAAGGCGCCGCCGAGCTGCTGGACGGCGGTCATCGTGCCGGATGCCGAGCCCGCCTCCAGTCGTACTCGCGCCCCTGGACCAGCGGGAAGATGACGAGCAGCGCGGCGAGCGAGACCAGGAGCATGCCGGGGATGTCCAGGCGGGGCTTGTCGCCGGCCTGGGTCCGGGGCAGGTGGCGCAGGGCGCACAGGAAGGCCGCGGCGCCGAGCGGCAGGTTGATCAGGAAGATCATCCGCCATCCGGCGAGGCCACCTCGGTCATGGCTCGCGTCGAGCGGGCCCCAGTGTGGTCCAGTTGCCGCGCGGACGTTCTGCCCTCCGGGGTGTGAACCCGGCACGGCCCCGGCGGCGTCCCCGTACCGTCCCGGCCGGACCCCGCGCACCGTGCGACCGGGCAGACCCTCCTCGCGCAACCCTGCTCCGCCGGAGCCGAGACCGAGACTCCCGGTTCGGCCGGGACCCGGAGCGTGGGCAGGCCGCTTCGCGATTCCCCGGCCCCAACCCGCCCTTCGCCTCCCTGCCGACGGCGGACTTCCCTCATCAGCGCGCCCTGTCCGGGCTGTTGGTGACGGACTCCTCCGAGGAGAGGCCCGACGTCGGCCTGGAGATCATCCCGAGGGGCCTCGCGAGTTGCCTTGCCGGACCGGAAACGGAGTCAGGACTTCCAGGGGGTAGTGCCGCAGCCGGCGACGCTGCCGCGCCAGGCCGCCCGGAGCCGTGTGCGTCCCGGGGAGTCAGGGTGTGTCGTGCGCGGACGGTCGGGGCGCAGGGGTGCGGTGGTCACGGGTCGACCGCGCCGCAGCCGGGGACGGCCCGACCGGCTCCCGGCCGGGGCGTGGGCCGACCGCACCGTGGCGCCCGGGACGGCCGACCGGATCCCGGCCCGCGAGCTTCGTTTCCGGGGGAACGGCCGGGCTGCCCGCCATGCCCGCGCGGAGCCCGTCGTCCTTCCGCTCCCGAGGCTTCGTCGGCTCGGTGGCCCCGGCGCACCCCTCGGGTATCGTCTACAGTTCAGTAGACCAACGGTGTCGATCCCTGCCCGGGACCGGTCGGCGCAGGCTGCGGAGCCTCGCCCGCGACGGTTCGAGGGGTGCCGACTCCGTTGTGTGGCATGCCCTGTTGGGGTGCGGTGGGTCCTATACCACACGATACTTTGCTCTTCCTTGACTTCACCTGGGGCAAAGCGTGGTGAACCGCGCGTTCGTTGACGAGTCGAGAGCTTCAATGAGGCTCATGTCACAGGAGATTGGGCCGATCGGGATCGGTTCCGGGGGCTAAGTTAGGTCAGCCTCACCTCATGGGATCGCCGGTTCGGATCCAGGACGCGGGCGCCGAATGACCTTTCCCTGATCCCAGGAGACCCGACATGCGTACCGTCCGCCTTTCCGCCATGACCGTGACCGCCGCCGTGGTCGGCCTGGCCGCCCTCACCGCCTGCACGGAGAAGAGCGACGCCAAGGCCGACGGCGGACAGACCGTCAAGGTGACCGCGAGCGACAGTGCGTGCGAGACCTCCTCGACGTCCGTGGTGGCGGGCAAGGTGGTGCTGGACATCAAGAGCACGGGCTCCAAGGTCACCGAGGTGGAGATCCTCTACCCCGACGGGCGGATCGCGGCGGAGCGGGAGAACATCGGGCCCAGCACCTCCCACACGGTCACCGGTGAACTCAAGGCCGGCTCCTACGAGGTGGCCTGTGTCCCCGGCATGACCGGCAAGGGCTTCCGGCAGCCGCTCAAGGTCACCGGCACCTCCGCGGCGAAGCGCGACCCCGAGGCGGACAAGGCGGTCGCCGCCTACCGTGCCTACGCCCAGGAGCAGGCCGACGAGACCATCCCGAAGGTGAAGGTCTTCACCGACGCCGTGCAGGCCGGTGACCTGGAAGCGGCGAAGAAGGCGTACGCGCCGTCCCGTCTGGGCTGGGAGCGCACCGAGCCGGTGGCCGAGTCGTTCGGGGACATCGACCCGCTGGTCGACACCCGTGCCGACGGTCTGGAGGACGGTCAGAAGTGGACCGGCTGGCACAAGCTGGAGAAGTCCCTCTGGGAGGACAAGAAGATCACCGACGACGACAGGAAGCTGGCCGCGCAGCTCCTGGGCGACCTGACGGACTGGCAGAACCGTGTAGGCAAGGCGGAGATCACGCCCGCATCAATGGCCAACGGTGCCAACGACCTGCTCACCGAGGTCGCCACCGGCAAGGTGACCGGCGAGGAGGACCGCTATTCGCACACGGACCTCGTCGACTTCAAGGGCAACATCGAAGGCGCCGAGAAGGCGTACGACCTCCTCAAGTCCACTGCGGCCAAGAACGACGCGGCGCTCACGACCGAGCTGGACACTCAGTTCGCGAACGTCGACAAGCTCCTCGACCAGTACCGCCAGGACCCCTCGTCGTACGAGTTCGCCTCCTACGACAAGGTTTCCACCGCCGACCGGAAGAGGCTCTCGGACGCCGTGAACGCCCTGGCCGAGCCGGTTTCCAAGCTCGCCGCGGCCGTCGTCAAGTAGGGGCCGCGCTCCGTCACCCGTACCACCTCGTTCCGGGCGCGCCAGTCGCGCACGGCACGTGAACCGAAGCAACACGGGCCCCCGGGCCCCGCGAAAGGGTTGGGCATGACCGAGGACGAGAGCACGTCCGTCTCTCCCTCCCGCCGGGCGCTGCTCGGCTGGGGCGGCGCAGGCCTGGTCGTCGGCGCCGCCGCGGCGGGCGGTGCCGCGGCGCTGGCCGCTTCCCGTCCGGCGGACGACGAAACCGGGAGCGGCGCCGTGCCGTTCCACGGCACGCATCAGGCCGGGATCGCGACTCCGGTCCAGGGCAGGCTCCATTTCGCCGCGTTCGACGTGACCACCGAGGACCGCGCCGCCTTCGTCCAACTCCTCAAGGACTGGACGCGGGCGGCGGCCCGGATGACGCAGGGCCGGACCGTCGGCGAGGGCGCCTACGGCGGCATCCCGGAGGCGCCCCCCGACGACACCGGTGAGGCGCTCGGGCTGGAACCGTCTCAGCTCACCCTCACCGTTGGGTTCGGCGCCTCCCTGTTCACCAAGTTCGGCCTGGACGGCCGACGGCCCGACGCGCTCGCGGACCTGCCCAAGTTCGTCGGGGACCAGCTGAACCCCGCGCGCGGCGGCGGCGACCTGTGCGTCCAGGCGTGTGCCGACGATCCGCAGGTGGCGGTGCACGCGATCCGCAACCTGGCCAGGATCGGCTTCGGCAAGGTCGCCATCCGATGGTCCCAACTCGGCTTCGGGAAGACCTCGTCGACCACGCCCGACGCGCAGACCCCGCGGAACCTCTTCGGATTCAAGGACGGCACGAGCAACATCTCCGGTACGGACACCGGGGCACTGGACCAGCACGTCTGGGCGAGCGGGAAGGACGGCGCCCCCTGGATGGCGGGCGGCTCCTATCTTGTGGCCCGGCGCATCCGGATGAACATCGAGACCTGGGACCGCACTCCGCTCGGCGAGCAGGAGGACGTCTTCGGCCGCGACAAGAAGGTGGGCGCCCCGGCGGGCAAGACCACCGAGCGGGCCACGCCGTTCCTCAAGGGCATGAAGCCGACCGCGCACGTCCGGCTCGCCCACCCCGACAGCAACGGCGGCATCCGCATCCTGCGCCGGGGCTACTCCTTCACCGACGGCACGGACGGCCTCGGCAGACTCGATGCCGGCCTCTTCTTCCTCGCCTACCAGCGGGACCCGCGCAAAGGCTTCGTCCCGCTCCAGCGGGAGCTGTCCCGGCACGACGCGCTCAACGAATACATCCAGCACGTCGGTTCGGCCCTGTTCGCGATCCCGCCCGGCGTCCGCGACACCCACGACTGGTGGGGCCGCACGCTGTTCGACACCTGACCACCCGGGCCACCGACCCGGCCCCGCCATGAAGACCACGGAGAACAAGAAGGTGACGACGGCATGTTCGGCAACTATCTGATCGGGCTACGAGAGGGCCTGGAAGCCAGCCTGATCGTCTGCATACTCATCGCCTACCTGGTGAAGACCGGGCGACGGGACGCTCTGCGGCCCGTTTGGACCGGCATCCTCGTCGCCGTCCTGATCGCGTTCGGCTTCGGCTGCGCGCTCACCTACGGGTCGCAGGAGATGACCTTCCAGGCGCAGGAGGCCCTGGGTGGTTCCCTCTCCATCATCGCGGTGGGCCTGGTGACCTGGATGGTGTTCTGGATGCGGCGCACCGCCCGTCATCTCAGGACCGAACTGCACGGCAAGCTCGACGCTGCCCTCCGGATGGGGACCTTCACCCTGGTGGTGACCGCTTTCCTCGCGGTCGGCCGGGAAGGGCTCGAGACCGCGCTGTTCGTCTGGGCCTCCGTCCAGGCCTCCAGCGACGGTACCCACCGCCCCCTGATCGGAGTGCTCCTGGGGCTCGCCACCGCCGTCGTCATCGGCTACCTGTTCTACCGCGGCGCGGTGCGGATCAACCTCGCGAAGTTCTTCACCTGGACCGGCGGGATGCTCGTCGTCGTGGCCGCAGGGGTCCTCGCGTACGGCGTGCACGACCTCCAGGAGGCCGACTTCATCGGCGGGCTGAACAGCCTCGCCTTCGACATCCACACCGCGGTCCCGGTCGACAGCTGGTACGGATCCCTCCTCAAGGGCATCTTCAACTTCCAGCCCGACCCGACCGTCGTGCAGGTCGTCGTCTGGGTCCTCTACCTCGTCCCGACACTGGCGGTCTTCTTCGCCCCCGCCGGCCCGTCGCGCTCCGGCGGAAAGAAGGAAGAAGGCGCCGGAACGGAACGTACCGCGCGGGCGTGAACCGTACGGACGAGAGCGCCGGGCGGCTCCTCGCGGCGGGCACCGAGGTGCGCCGTGCGGGAAGCCGCTCGGCGCTTCCCACGGAGCGGCAGGCTCAGGCGTCCTCGTCCAGCAGGCGCCTGAGCTCCGCCTCGTCCTGCGGGCTGAGGCCGTCCACGAACCGGGCGAGCACCGTGCTGCGGTCGCCGTCCTGATCGAGTTCCCGGTGCATGCGCCGCGCCGTCAGCCCGTGCGCGTCCTCCAGCGGGAAGTAGGCGTACCCGCGGCCCGCCGGAGTGCGCCCGATGACGCCCTTGTCGTGGAGCCTGCCCAGCAGGGTGGCCACCGTGGTCCGGGCGAGCGGCTGCGGCATGGCCGTCCTGACCTCGGCGGCGGTCTGCGGCTTCTCCGAAGCCCAGAGCGCGGCGAGAACGCTGCTCTCGAGCTCACCCGCCGGCCGGCGCTCGCCTTCGGTGTCCGCCATGGCACTGTCCTCTCTCCGCAACGGTCTGCTGGTGCCGTCACCGGCGCGGCCGCGCCTTCGGGCGCGACGGTTGTCCGGCCCGGTCCGGTCGCCTCCCGATCCCGCGGGCCGCATCGGTCGGCCGTCGTGGACGTTCCCATCTTCTCCCATGGCTGTTCCCGCTACGGTCCCGGCCCCGGCAGGCGGGCGGAGTGGGCAGCGCCCCGGGGAGGCGGCGCCGGGAAGCGTTTCGGCCGGGCGGCCGCGCGGGGTGGGCGACTCGGCGGGGCAGGTAACTTGTGGTGCGACGATCGCAGAGCCGAACGGACATCCGGACACGGTCAGTGGAGCGCAGAGGCGTCCTGTCCGGACGGTCGCCGACGACCGAGCAATCCGGGCACACACACGACACGCCGCGTGAGGCCCTGCCCTACCCGAAGGACGTCTGGTGCTGACTCCACTGTTCGTTGTGCCGCTCCTGCTGCCGTTCCTGCTGGGTCCGGCCGCGAACCGTGTGATGGCGTGGGCCCGCCCGGCCACCGCGCTGTGGATCCTCACGGCGGGTGCGCTGGCGCTCGCCCTCGCGAGCGTGGTCTCCCTCGGTGCCCTCAGCCTGACCGGCCTGCTGCTCGTACCCGCGTTCGCGCGGATGGGGCACCTCGTCCACCCGCTCTGCACGCCCTCGCCGCCCATGGTCGTCGGCGCGGCCGTGGTGTCGTCCGGGACGCTCGCGCTCGGCGCGTTCGCCCTCGGACGGGCCGCCGTCCGGCACGGGCGCTCCCTCAGGGCGGCCCACCGGCAGGCCGCGTCCCTGCCGATGGCCGGTGACCTCTGCGTCGTCCACTCTCCCCACCCCGACGCCTACGCGCTGCCCGGCAGCCCGAACCGCATCGTGGTGACGACCTCGATGCTGCGCCTCCTGGGAGCCCCGGAGCGGGAGGTCCTCTTCGCGCACGAGCGCGCCCACAACGCGGGTCGGCATCACTACTTCCTCGCCGTCGCGGAATTCGCGGCCCACTGCCATCCCGCCCTGCGCGCCGTGCGCGGGGTGATCCGGCTCGCCGCCGAGCGTGCGGCCGACGAGGCGGCGGCGCGGATCCTCGGGGACCGCAAGCTGGTTGCCCGCGCGGTGGCGCGGGCCGCTCTGGCCGGACAGAACGGCGGGGAATCCATGCGCCCGCACCTGGCTCCCGGGGCGACGTCCGGTCCGGTACCGCGACGGGTCGCCGCCCTCCTCGCACCGCCCTCGCGCTCCGCGCTCCGGCCCCGGTCGCTCGCGCTCGTCGTCGCCGTGGCCGTGTCGCTGTCCATGGGCGTCGCGGTCACGGGCCTCGCCCACATGAGCCACGAGGTGGGCGAGGCCCGGGGCACGGTCGCCCGCTGACGGCGCCCCCACGGCCCACCGGGCGTGCTACCGAACGTCCGGGCGCCGGGCCCGGCCGGTCCGCCGTGCGCGCAGGTACTCCCAGGCGATCGGCAGGACGGAGACGAGGACGATGGCGATCAGGATGAGCTCGATGTGCGCCCTGACGAAGGCGACCTGTCCGAGGAAGTAGCCGAGCACTGTGACGCCGACTCCCCAGACCGTGCCGCCGACGGCGTTGAACGTGGCGAACGTGCGGTAGTCCATGGCGCTGACCCCGGCGACGACCGGCGTGAACGTGCGGACGACCGGCACGAAACGCGCCAGCACGATCGAGCGGGGACCGTACTTCTGGAAGAAGGCGCTCGCCTTCTCGACGTTCTCCTGTTTGAACAGCCGGGAGTCGGGGCGGCGGAAGAGTGCCGGTCCGGCCTTGCGGCCGATGAGGTACCCGGCCTGGTCCCCCAGGGCGGCGGCGACGGCGACGAGCAGGCAGACGAGCCAGAGCGGCTGGGTGAGGTACTCGTTCCCGGCCACCAGGAGCCCGGTCGTGAACAGCAGGGAGTCGCCCGGCAGGAAGAAGCCGATCAGCAGGCCGGACTCGGCGAAGACGATGGCGAGGACGCCGATGAGTCCGAAGGCCGAGATCAGGTGGTCGGGGTCGATCCAGTGCGGGCCGAGAGCCAGTGCCATGGTCACTTTCCTGGGTGCTGAGGGAGGGGGGAGGTGTCGATCCGGCGGGCCGCGGGCGTGCGGCGTTCGAGGCGCCCGGACCGGATGCGGACCGGGTGTTCGCGGATCAGGCGTCCAGGGCCCCGGCGCCCAGCAGAGCGAAGAGGAGCAGGCCGACGACGACCCGGTAGACGACGAAGGCGTTGAAGCTGTGCCGGGCGACGAACTTCAGCAGCCAGGCGATGGAGGCGTAGGCGACGACGAAGGAGACCGCCGTCCCCACGACGAGAGGGGCGACGGCCGTGCCTGTGCCGACGGCGTCCTTGAGCTCGTAGAGACCGGCTCCCGTGAGGGCGGGAATCCCGAGGAAGAAGGAGAGCCGGGTGGCGGCCACACGGTCCAGGTCGAGGATGAGACCGGTGGACATGGTGGCGCCGGACCGGGAGAAGCCGGGGAAGAGCAGCGCGAGGATCTGCGAAGAGCCGACGAGCATGGCGTCCTTGAACGTCGCGTCGCTCTCACCGCGCCTGTGCCGGCCCATCCGGTCGGCCGCCCACATCAGCGCGCTGCCCGCGATCAGCGAACCGGCCACCACCCAGAGCGAGGCGAGCGGGCCGTCGATGAGCGGCTTCGCCGCGAGGCCGACGACGACGACCGGGACGGTGGCGTAAATCACCCACCAGGCGAACTTGTAGTCGTGGTCGTGACGCTGGTCACGGTGGCGCAGCCCGCGCCCCCAGGCACCGACGATCCGGACGATGTCCTCGAAGAAGTAGAGCAGGACCGCGGCGATGGCTCCCACCTGGATGACGGCGGTGAAGGCGACGACGGAGGCGTCGTCGACGGGGACGCCCATCAGCCCCTCGACGATCTTCAGGTGGCCGGTCGAGGAGACGGGCAGGAACTCCGTCACCCCTTCCACCACACCGAGGATCGCAGCTTGTCCAATGCCGATGGCGCTCACGTGAGCCACCTTTCGTCCGAGGGGAGGGGGACGGCACGGGCCGCTGCCCGCTGCTGTCGCAGGAGTACGAGGAGTGCCGTCGACGCCGCCCAGCAGGCCGCGAAGAGCCATCCCGCCACGACGTCGGGCGGCCGGTGCACGCCGGGACACGGCTGAGGCCCACCGCGAACGCCCAGACCGGGGAGCCGCGAGCAGGCGGAGAGGGCATGAGGCATCCTGTGGGAGGGCCCGGCTCGTGAAGAACGAGCGGGGGGCCGAACGGGCACTAACTTCTATTCGCGAATAGAAGTTAGTGAGACTGTAGACCATCGAGGCGGGAAGACGGCGTTGGGCGATCAGCGAGAAGGGGGCGGGGTGGGCGGCGGACGTCGCGCGAACGGTGCACTGGAGGCCGAGATCCTCGCGCTGCTGCACTCCGCCGAAGGCCCCCTGACACCCGGTGACGTGGTGACCGGACTGGCCACCCCGCTCGCCCATACCACGGTCGCCACCACGCTCGCCCGGCTGCACGGCAGGGGCGTCCTGGAGCGCTCACGGCGAGGACGCAGCTACGCCTACGCGCCCGTCACCGACGAGTCGGGGCTGACCGCCCGGCACATGCACAAGGTCCTGGAGGCGGGCAGCGACCGCGCCTCCGTGCTCTCCCACTTCGTGAACGAGTTGTCCGACGACGACGAGGGCCTGCTCCGCCGTCTGCTCGCCGGCGACGAGTAACGGGACCGTACGCCGATGCGCCTGGCCGTCTACGTACCGCTGCTGCTCCCCCTACTCGCCTGGGTGTGCGCGGGCCCGCTGGCCCGACGCCTGGAACCCCGACTGGCTACCTGGCTGCTGACCGTCGCCGGGCTGCTGCTCGCCGCGTCGAGCACCGCCGCACTCGGGCTGCTCGCCCTCGCCGGGCTGGTGCGACTCCCGCTCGTCTCCGCGCTCACGGGGTACTCGCCGCAGGTGATCGCCCGCCAGGACCCGGCGGCCTGGCCCGCGACGGCCGTGGGCGCCGTACTGCTCGCCGGCGCGGCGGCGGCCACCCTCCGCTTCGCCGTCCGGCGGGTCCGGGCGTTGTGGGCGGCCGCCCGGGATGCGGCCTGCCTGCCCGGCCGGGACCCTGTCGTCATCACCGACGACCAGCGGGCCGAGGCCTACACCGTGCCCGGCTTCCCGGGCCGCATCGTGATCTCCCACGGCATGCTCGCCGCCCTCGACCCGGCCGGCCACGACATCGTCCTGGCCCACGAGCGGGCGCACCTCGAACACCACCACTACGCGTTCGTCGCCCTCGCCCAGATCTCGGCCGCCGCCAACCCGCTGTTGCGGCCCCTGGCCGCGTCCGTCGCGTTCACCGTCGAGCGATGGGCGGACGAGAGCGCCGCCCGGGAGACCGGTGACCGGCGCGCGGTCGCCGAGACCGTCGCCCGGGCCGCGGTGGCGACGAAGCGCGGCCGCACCGGCCGGCTGCCCGCGGCGGCCCTGGGCGTGCTGGGACGCCGCCCGGCCCCCGGCGTGGTGCCGCGCCGGGTCGCCGCCCTGCTGAACCCCGCCCCGCGCAGCCCGGCACACCTCCTCGTGGCCGCAGTCGTCCTCGTCGTCGTGAGCGGCCTGGGTCTCCTGGACGCGACCTACGATCTCCACGCGTTCCTGGAGTTCGCGGAGATCCGCTGAGACGGCGATCACGGACATTGCGGGGGAGCGTGCTGCACGGGCTCGACGGGTCGCCGCAGTCCTGGTCCCGGATCGCGTCGTCGCCCCCAGAACCTCGGACACTACTTCCCCCGACATGCTCACGGTGGCCGTGCTCCCCTTCGCCACCGCGTCCGGGATGGGACACTCCTCCCGGGTCGGCCCGGAGGCTGGGTGAGGTGTCCGCCGGGTAGGCATCCGGACGCCGGCCCCCGCGCGACATTCCGCCCGCACACCGCCAGGAGAATCCATGACCGTGTCCGACCGCTACCGCACCTCGTGGGAAGGCTTCTGGGAGCAGGACTCCGGCGAGCAGGGCGAACCCTTCTGGGACGCCGATCCGGCCCTGACGGCGAGGCGCGACCTCGCGTACCTCACCCCGTACGCCGACCCTTCCCTCCCGGTCGCCGACCTCGGGTGCGGCAACGGCACCCAGACCCGCTTCCTCGCCACCCGCTTCACCCCCGCCGTCGGCGTCGACCTCTCCGCCGCCGCCATCGCCCACGCCCGCCGGGCCGATCCGAGCGGTGCCGCGACGTACGAGCAGCTCAACCTCGCCGACCCGGTGCAGACCGGCGCGCTGTGCGAGCGTCTCGGCGACACCAACGTCTACATGCGAGCCGTCCTGCACCAGAGCGACCCCGAGGACCGCCCCGCGGTGGCCGCCACCGTCGCCCGACTGGTCGGCGCGCGCGGCAGGGCCCTGATCCTGGAGCCGACCGGCCAGGCCAAGGCGGTCATCGCCGCCGTCGCCGCCCAGCCCGGCGGGCCCTCACCCAAACTGCGCCGCGTCAAGGAAAACGACCTGCGCCCCGGCGAGGTCGCCGAGGGCGAAGTAGCCTCCCTGCTGCGGGCATCGGGGCTCACCGTGCTCGGCGAAGGCGCCACCGCCCTCGCCATGAGCGAGATGCGCCCCGACGGCTCCCGGGTCGAACTCCCCGCCCGCTGGTTCGTCGCCGGCCGCCCCTGATGCGCCCCTGATTCGGGAGGGCGGCGGGGGACCTGCCCCGAACCGCCCGGCACTCCCGTGAACCGGACTACCGCAGGATCGCCCTCCAGCTCACCCCGCGGCGCTGTCGCCGCCTAGCTCGGAGTCGTACGGCGCCGCACTGGACCTGGCTGGTACGGGCAGCACCCGGATCAGCGGCGGCTCCACTTCTGGTTGTCAAGACCGTTGCATTCCCACAGCTGAAGGCGTGTGCCGTTGCCGGTGAGGGCGTCCTTCACGTCGACACACTTGTCGGCCTGCGGGTTCACCAGGTCGCTGGCGGCGTTGAGGCGGAACTGCTGGGCCGGGTTGCCGCTGCACCGGGCCAGTTGGATGACCGCACCGTTCTCCCGGGAGCCCCAGGCGACATCCATGCACAGCCCCATGGACCGGACGGTGCCGTCGGACCGGAAATCCCACTTCTGCCAGGCGGAGCCCGAGCAGTTGTAGATCTCCAGGGGAGCTCCGTCCTTGCCCTTGTCGCCGACGACGTCGATGCAACGTCCCGACGCATGACTGGATATGAGTATGCCCGGTACGACCGCGGCGGCCTTCGGCCTGCTGCTGGGCTTCGCGGTCGTACCGCTCGTACCGCTCGTACCGCTCGTACCGCTCGAACCGCTCGAACCGCTCTTGGCGGCCGGTGCCTTCGTGGCGGAGGGTGCCGTCCGCGGCGCGGTGCCGCTGCCGCCGGTCGTCCTGGATCCCGACCCGCCGGACGACCCCGGCGCCGAGTCGGCCCGCGCGCCGCCGCCCGCGTCGACGGCCGGTGCTCCCTGCGGTTCCCGGGGCTGCGAGGCGGCGGGGGCGGGTGGGACGGGGGACTCGGGCGAGGCGGAGGCGGAGGCGAAGGCGCCGGGCACAGTGGCGTCCCGCGCCCCGCCGAGCACGGTTCCGGACGCGTCGCCCGTGGCGGCGGTGTTCCGGGTGTTCACCTCGTCGTTCCCACCGTGCACCAGGAACGGTACGGCGATCAGCAACGCACCCGCGAGGGCGGCCCCGGCCAGGATGCCCTTCGAAGGGCGCGCGGGATCCCGGTCCGCCACGGCGGCCCGGTCCGCCGCCTGCTCGCCGTCGGCCGCCGCGACGACAGCGGTCGTCGCCTCGCCCTCTTCCAGCGCCGTCCCTTCGGCGGCTGCCCCACTCGCGCCAGAGCCGTCGGGCTCCTCGGCCGCCGCTGTCGCGACGGCGGCGGCCGGTTCCGCAGTGGTCCGTGACCCGGCGTCCGTCGGCGGGGCGGGGGAGGCTGCGGGCTCGACGGAGCTCGCCCCGCCGCCGTCGGCGAGCCGCTGCGCGGCACTGCCGGGTACGGCGGCGGGAGCCGGGTCGAGTGCACCGCCCGAGCGTTCTCCCCGCGCCGTCGGAGCGGCGGCCTCGCCCGCGACAGCGTCGCCCTGCGGCAGAGGCGCGGGCTCTTCCCGTACGGCGGCGGTCCGGGGCTGGTCCTGCGGGGCGTTCTTCGGGGTCATGGCTTCGTCCTGGGGAGAGGTCGGCAAGAGGGCGGTGTGGCGGGACGGGGTACCGGCGCTGCTGCCGGCGTGCTGCGGCTCATTCCTCCTGCACCGGGTCGGGGAGCTGGACCGTATAGGCGGAACCGTCGAACCGGATGCGGAGGGGATCACCGCTCCGGGGTCCGAAGGCTCTGACTTCGGACCCCGGGCCGACGATCTCGACGGGGAGGCCGAGACCCTCGGCCACCAGGGCCGTGAGGGTGTCCGCGTATGCCCGTGAGGACGCGCGATTCAGCAGCACGTCGATCCTCTGACCATCGGTCAGGGCGGCCTCCGTCACCGTGAGGAGATCGCCCATGAGGACGGCCTGGGCCCGTTGGCCGGACGTCAGATCAATCCCCAGGGCCGCGAGTTCGTCGAGCGAGACGAGGTCGTCCCCCTCGGGCAGGGAGATTCCGTAGGCGGTGCTGTTCATCGGGAGCCGGAGGCGGGCCCAGTCCGCGAGCGCTTCTTGTACGTCCTGCGCCACCAGCCACCCGAATCCGAAGGATTCGGCGAACCCGTCGGACCAGATCATCGCCGGCGCCGTCGCGCGCAGCCCTTCCAGCAGTGCCTGTGAGAAGTTCCGGTCGTCGGAGGAGGGTACCGGCGGCCCGTCCACCGGGGTGGCGGGCCCGGTGGGCGAGCCGCCGTCCCACGGCGGCACGACGGGAGGCGTCGGCGGGGCCGGAGCCTCCCACGCACCGGGGGTGGCGAACACGGCCGAAGGCGGGACCGATCCGCTCGTGCCGGGGTCACGCCCCGCGTCGACGCTCAGCGTGACCCGACGCCGGCGAGCCGCGCGGACCCGGCGCGCGGCCCCGGGCTCCGCCCCGGGATCGCCGGCGGGCAGGTCGAGTCCGGCCGCCTCGCGCTGCAACTCCACCAGGGCACGCGAACGTTCGTCGGACGGCGGCTCCGCGAGCAGCCGCTCCAGGCTCTCGTTCAGCACCCGTTCGAACTCGGCTGCGGTCACGGCCACCCTCTCGCCCGCCGTCTCCCGGGCCCGTCGGGCCCGCCGGTCCCGTTCGAAGCCGGGAATCCTGGTGCCGTTCCCGTAGCCCGTGAGGGTCACGACCGGGGGCCGGAGGCCGTGCTCCTCGTTCCACAGGCTCAGCCGGGCCACTTCGCGGGTCGCCCCGTCGACCCGGTAACCCGCCGTGTCACTGAGGCCCTTGTCGCCCTCGGTGAACTCCACGTCGCGCGGGGCCGGCGTCTCCTGGCCGAGGACGACCAGCGTCAGCGGGTCGAAGACCGCCGAGGTCGCGTTCGGCTCGTCGGGCAGCAGGGAGGCGTTGTACTCGTGGAAGGTCTCACCGGGCCTGCGCGCATACATCTTCATGTGCCACCACCGGCGGGCGTCCATCGTGGGCGGCAGTTGGACGATGTGCAGCCCCGCGGTCTTCTCCGCCATGTCCAGCATCCGGCGGGCCATGCCGAGCTCCTCCGACGGGTCGCTGTCCGGCGGCTGCGCGGCCACCAGCCTGTTCACCTCCGCGCGCCCGTCCCGCACCCGGATCAGGGCGCCGATGTAGCGCCGCATGCCTTCGAGGCGGCGGGGCGGGTCCTGATCGGCGGGCAAGGCGGCGATCCGCTGCTCCACCTGGCCCAGGAGGGCCTCCAACTGGGGTCCGTGAGTGCTCAGTCCCCCCTCGATGGCCGAGTAGATCGAGGTCTGGATGTGCCGGCGGCGGGCGAAATTCTCCAGGGTCACCTGGGAGCTGCCGTCCTCGCTCTCCAGCACCACGGAGGCGAAGTGGTAACCGAACGGCATGGAAGGCCGGGTGTCGCCCGGCTTCGCGTAGTTCGTCTCCAGCCCGAATCCGCCGCTCGCGTCCGGCGAGCCGATGGACTGCACGACATAGCCCTCTCCGACAGCGGCCCAGGCGAACTGGTTCGCGCCGATGCGCCGTGCCACGTCCGTGACGGCCCGCAACCGGTCCGGCTCCGGGCCGTCCAGCCGCAGCGCCCCGCCGTACGCCTCGCCCGGCAGGAACCACGGCTCCCGGCCGCCCTTCGTGCGGGGGTCCCGGCCCATCTGCCGGGCGGCCCACTCGGGACCGGTGCCGGCTGCCTCGGCGGGGTTCGCGGCGGCCGTCGCCATGGCCTCGGCGAGCAGGTGGGTGCCGGTCAGTTCCATCTCGTCCTCGGCGTTCATCCGCACCGGTGCCGTGACCCCGGTCGTGGGATCGCGGAACACCGCGTACGACGGGAAGCCGCCGAGCACGCCCGCCGAGAAATCGCGGCAGATCTCCACGGGCGGTCTTCCGCCCTCGAACACCGGCCGCACCCGCAGCAGGGTGACCTCGCCCTCCCCGGTCCGCACCGTGAGGGAAGCGCCGTCCGTGATCAGCGAGACGCCACTGCCCGCGGACCGCAGACGGGTCACCGCCCGGGTGATGACGGCCTGGGTCGCGTACGCCTCCTGTGCGTGCCCGCCCCCGTCGATGACGGCCAGCGTACGGTCGTTGGACACCCTGAGGTCCGGATCGGCGATGACATGCTCCTCCTCCAGGGGCAGCGCGATCATCGGGTCGTCCGGACTGCCGTCCCCGGCCATGGGCTGGAGCACCGGACCGTACGGTGGGTACACCATGCGGAAGAGCGGATCGTCGCCGGGGGCGGCGATGTTCACCTGGTAGTCCGACGCCGTCAGGACGTGCGGCCGGGCACGCCACGCGGCGTACCTGTCGCGGCCGCCGGCCGGCCTTCCGGCACCGGCCTGCGTGCCGGGGCCGGTGCTCGGGCCGGCCACGGCGTTGCCGCGGAGCAGCGAATCCATCGAGAACCGCAGAGGGTCGGGCGTCGCGTCGGCGTCCTCGGCGTCGAGCAGGAAGTCCGCGTCGAACTCGAGACCGGCGGAAAGGTCCTCCTGGCTGTCGAACGGAGCCCGGGACACGGGCCAGTCGGTGGTCCCGGGCCATGGGGCCTCACCCTCCGGGGCAGCCGCCGACGGGGCGGTGGGCGGGGCGCCCCAGGCGTGGTCACGTACCACCGGGCCGGACGCCGCCACCTGCTCGATGACCGAGAGGTACCGCTGCGGTAGCTCTCCGACGGGGCCGGCGGTCGCCATGACCCCGGAGGAGTGCACGGCGTGCGCACCGTCGCCGATCCGGAAGAGGAACCTTTCGTCACGTTGTTCGTCGGGGAGACCCAGGTAGTGGAGCACCTCGTGCAGGAGGACCGCGTCAGGGTGTGCCAGGTCCCAGGAGCGCTGATCCGCGTCACCCGGCTGCGGGCTGTCGGTGAGCGTGACGTGCTCGTCGTGGCCGGGGGCCTCGGTCAACTCGATCCCGACGTGGAGCTGGTCGCCGGAAGCCGGCAGCGCGTAGCCGGTGTTGACGTACCGGTCGAGGACGCCCGCCAACCGGTCGCGGAACGCGGCGAGCCGCGCGGAGTCGATACCGGAGGCGGGCGCGACGGGCAGGGAGACCGTGAAGTCCCGTACCCACTGGCCGTTCTCGGCCTGGATGCGCCGCACGGATGCCCTGACGAGCGTCATGGCGCCGCCCAACGTGCCCGGCCGCGGTGGTGCCGCCGACGGATCCGCGGCCGGGTCGAAGCGCTCGGTGCGGAGCTGCCCCGCGGGCGCGCCGGCACGGCGGTGGGCCCAGTCGTCACGGGTCACCGGTGAGGGGACCCTGCGGGCGGGCGGACTGTCGTGATCACGGCCCTCGGCTCCGTCCGTCGACCGGGACTGCGGGGCGGCCCCGGCGCGGGGCGCCCTGGACGTCGGATGCTGAGGGGGTGCGGCCCCGGCGGCGGGCGGCGGGCCCGCGTCGCTCGTGCTGTAGTGGTTGCGACCGTTGTAGAAGAGCTCCACCCGGCGGGAGGCGCCTTCCGGCCCCGCCGTCGGGAAGGCGGTCGGCTCCCCGCCGCCGTCCGGGATCCGCGCGATCCAGGCTTCCACTCCGACCGCGTGCGCGAGCAGCGGCAGGAGGAGCTCGCCCTGCGGGGTGTCCCAGCGCTGCCGCCAGTTCCGCACCGTTTCGAGGGCGGCGGCGAACTCCTCGCTCGAGAAAGGCGCCTCGCTCAACGGGTAGGAAGCGCTCAGCAGCCTTCGCAGCTCGGCGTCGTCCAGCTCGTCGATGCCGGGCAGCAGGCCCCTGGCCGCGAGGTGATCCAGCATCTGCTGGTCGGTGACGGCGTCGCCGTCTGCGGGAGACGGCGTGCTCGTGCCGTCGCCGGAGCTGTCCAGGGACGTGTGGAAGCGGGCGTGGAGAACCTCGGTGTCGAAGGTGGCGGGATGGGTGACGGCATCCACCCCCAGTTCTCCCAGCAGTTCGAGCAGCCGGGGACGCCGCATCGAGCCCAGGCTCCCGGTGAACGCGGCCGTCCGGGTCCTGCGCAGCTGGCCGACGATCCGGGCGGGCAGCCTGCCTTCCGCGTTCGCCGTGGCGAGATACCGCTCCACGTGGTCGCGCAGCGCGGCGACGACCAGATGCGCGTGCGGATGGGGCGGCAGGGCGGCCGCTCGCGGGGAGTAGGAATCCGCGACCCGCCGCAGATCCTGTCTCACGCGCGCCGGATCGTCCAGCCACCGGGCGGCCTGCCCGGACAGGGTGGGAAGGCTCTCGCGTACGAGCTGCGGATCGCTTCCCACGAACGCGTAGAGGAGGCACTCGCCGTTGGCCAGTGTGCTGACCGGACGGCCGCGGGGCCGCCTGGACGGACCGCTCCCACCGGTCCCCTCCCCGGGTGCCGCGTCGTCGCCCGGTGCGCTGCCGGCGTCCTCGGCGGCCTTGCCCTTTCCCTTCCCGTCCTTCGCTTCCTCGCCCTTCGTCCCCTTGCCTTCCGCTTCCTCGTTCTCGGCTCCGGCGTGCGTACTCCCGTCCGCCGAAGGCGCCTTCGGCTTCACGGCCGGCTTCGACGTCGCCTCGCTCACGACCGGAGGAACGCCCGGTACGGGGGCGCCCCGGGGTGCGGGGGGTGCGAGGGGAGGGGCGTCACGGCCCGGGCGACGGGCCGGAGCCGACGCCAGGGAACTGAGCGGGGTGGGGATGGTGCCCACCCCGGCCCGGTTCCGCTCCTCGTCCAGCGCGGTGGCCAGTGCGGGCAGCCTGCCGACCGCCGCGGTCCGGACGTCGGCCAGCCGGCTCTGCTCCCGCAGCGTCGCCGCCACCTGCCGGTCGAGGGAGTCCCGGCCGGCCAGCGCCTCGTCGCGGAGCGCGGCTGCCTTCGCCACGTCGCGCTCCGTCTCCTGAAGAGCGTTCTCGCGGTCCTCCGCCTCGCTCCGAGCCTCCGCGGCCCGCGGCCGCGCGGCGGCGAGCCGGTCGCGCGCCCGGGTGAGTTCCGCCCCTGCGGTGTCGAGGGCGGCGGTCTGCCCGGCCAGCGTCTTCCGGTCCTCCGCGAGTCCGTCGCGAACCGCCTGAAGCCGTACACGGGCCTGCGCGATACGCAGGCGCGCCTTCTCCGCGCTCCCTTCGAGAGCGTCGATCCTCTCCGGCGAGCCGGCGCTCTCCCCGGGCGCGGCCGGTTCCTGGGAGGAGGACCCTTCCGCCGGCCCCGCCCCGGTGGCCCCGCCGGACTCTCCCCCCTCGGTTGCGACGACTTCAGCTGCGCCGCGCTTTTCCCGGGCGGCCGTAAGCGCCCTTCCGATCCGGCCCAGTTCGGCCTCCACGGTGATGACCTCGGTGGTCAGCACCACTTCCGTGCGCTCCGCGGAGGCGATCCGTTCCCGCAGCTCCGGCACGGAAGCGCTCAGACGCGTCCGCGCGTCCGTCCACCGCGTCCGGTCGCGCTCGGCGTCCGACACCTCCTTCGCGCGGTCGACGGCCTGCTGCCGCGCGGCCCGGAGATTCTCCCGGCCGGTGTCGGCGGCGAGTTCCCGGGCGGTCAGGGCGTCCTCCCGGTCGGCCAGCAGCTGGTGGGCCTCCGACTGCGTCGGCCGCAGTTCCAGTTCGTGCAACCGTGCCTCTCGCTGGTCACGCGAAGCCTCGGACAGTGAGGCCGCCTGATCGCCGAAGGCCTGCCAGGCCCGCCGCACGGCCGCATCGACGCCGGGGTCGGCCGCGAGCGTTCCGTCCGCGCCGAAACCCCAGTGCCGCAGCTCTTCGCCGGTACGGATCATCAGTTCGACCGGTTTCCCGGCGAGTGCCGCCGTACGCGACGCGACGAACAGGGCCCGCCCCAGCCTGCCCCCGTCCGGGTCCGGCCCGAGTGCGAGCCACAGCTGCGCGGAGTCGTCCGCCTCGATTCCCTCCCGCAGGACGGCCGGAAGATCCGTGACCGGGTGGCGGGACCAGTCGCGCAGATCGGCCGCTTCCTGACCGGCGAGCATCGCGGGCAGATCGTAGACGTGGGGCCGGGGGCGTGCCTCGGTGATGCCGTGACCGAGGACGTCGCGCTCCTGGAAGCGCAGGGTCGTCGTTCCGGTGACATGGCGCGTGCCGTCCGGTCCGTGCACGGTGATGTGGGTGTCGGCGAGCACGGCGTACGTACGGGTCCCCCTCCCGTCGGCCGGAAGAGAGGTGCTCCCGGTCTTCAGCCACTCGCGCCGGCCGCCGGCGACGGCCGACGCGTTGCCCTGTCCCTGGGGCTGCTGGACGAGGACGGGAACCGTGGCGCCGACCAGATCACGGTTCGGGTCGTCCGCGCTGTACGTTCCCTGGAACGACACCCCGCCGGTGGTGCCGCTGCTCAGCGAGGAGCCGGCGGTGACGGCGTCCACCCGCAGGCGGTCGAGCGTCACGTCCCCGCCGTCACTGGTCGGACGGGGATTGTGCAGGGAGACGGAGAGCACCGGGACCCCCGACGGGCCGGTACGCGTGGGCCACGCCCCCGGCATCGACTCGGTGAGGCCCCCGGTGGTGCGCGGCCAGTCCAGCGCCATCTCGCCGGCCTGGACCAGCTCGCCGATCCGCACGGCGGTCGCCTCTCCGGACGACGAGACCGCCTGCGCGCGGAAGGACGCGGCCTGGTCGGGGGCGACGGTGTCGATCGCCCCGACGAGCTGTTCCCACGCGTCGAATCCGAACACCGGGGCCGGGCCGGTCGGGACGAGCCGGTTCTCCGGCAGGAACGGGCCGGTGCCCGCAGGGTCTTCCGCCGACAGGGTCGGCGGCGGCGGAGCCTGCGCCACCCGGTCGTCGGCCGTCGCCTCGCTGCCGGTGAACCGCAGCGCCAACCGCGCCGGGACCCGCACCGAACTCTCCGGCCGACCGGTCAGGGTCCTGGTGATCCAGGTACCGAGGTCCGCGTCCTCGTCGCCGAGCGAGATCAGGCCGTTCTCCAGAACTCCGCCGAAGTAGTTGAGGGGCCAGTCGACGACGGGAGCTGAGCGGACCGTGGCGGTGTAGTCGTATCCGACCTCGAAGTCCGCCGCGCTGTCCGTCCTCAGCCAGAACCGGTTCTCGGCCGATTCGGTGGCCTTGGCCGTCTGCGTGCGGGTGCTGCCCGCCGTCAGCGAGGGGCCTGCGCGGTCCGTCCGGGTGTCGGACTCGGGGCGCGGGTACTGCGTCGTCGGGTTGAGCGTCACCGCGTGCTGCCTCGTCGACGCCGTGCCGTGACTCGTCGCGGCGGGTGTGTGCGCGTGGTACTGCTCCATACCGGTACCCGCGCCGGCCGGGACACCCCTCACCGTGGCCCGCTGCTCCGGGGTCGGCCGGGGGCGCGCGGTCAGAGTGACCTCCACCAACCGTGCGCCGCCCAGGGCGACATGGCGGAAGTGGAAGCGCTGGGTCCCGGCAGGGCCCCGCCCGGGCAGCGCCCGCATGGCGCTCGGCGAGGTGTAGTCGGCGATCCGTGCCCGGACCCCGGGCAGGTAGGAAGCGTGGCCCGGCCGGGTGGATCCCGGCGCCTCCCTCTCGATCAGAGCCGTCAGTTCCTCCCGCAGCCGGTCGCGCCGTTCGGGCCCGTCCAAAGGGCCGGACGGCGTGGCGTCCGCCCCGTCCTCCGGTCCCGAGGACGGTGTGCCGGATGCCCCGACGGGCGCAACCGGCCCCTGACCGGTGCCGCTTCCGGACGGCGCCGCGCTTCCCGCCCCGTCCAGCTGGGTGACCGAGAGCACTCCGGCCAGGCCCAGTTCGCCCGTACGCGTATAGTGCTCCGGCAGCCGGAGGCTCGCCACCGGCGGCGCGGGCTGCTCCGGCGCGTCATCCAGTCCGGAGAACCACCGTGCGTCACGGCGCAGTTGATGCTCCGTCATGAGGAACTGCACCGCTCCGGGGACGTCCACCGCCAGCGTGACGTCCGTACCGCTGCCCACACCGAAGGCGTTGCCGACAGCGTTACGGGCGCCTCGGCGAACGGTCACCAGGTACGTCGCGTCGGCGCCGATCCGGTGCTGCTCCCCGCTCTCCGTCGCCGTACGGTTCACGGCGGTGGCCGACCCGAGGGAGTCCGCGGTGTCCGACTTCGAGGTCCAGCCGTACGCGCCGGACGGGCCGAACCGGTCGGGCCGGTCCGGCTTCTCCTGCGTCGCGGGGGAGGCGGGCGACGGTTTCCCCTGCGTCGTGGGGGAGTCGGACGACGGTTCCGGCGAGGCGGTCGGCTTGGTGCCCTGGGAGGCGGTCCCGGTGAACCCCAGCCGGTGGCTCGTGGCGACGGACTGCGCCTGCGTCGCCGTGTCGTTGGAGCTGAGGCCCGTCTCCAGGTACTGCCTCGCGCCGTGCATGAGTGTGGGGTGGTGCAGGTAGCCGCGGATCTCGACCGAGTACTCCTGGTCGGCGCCGAGTCCCGGCAGGGTGATGCCCTCGATCACGTACCCGCTCTTGAAGATCTGGTGGGCGCGCGCGGTGAGGGTACCCGGCGCCGTCGCCGCGAGCAGCACCTCGTGCGCGACCGTGGTGGGGTCGGTGGGACTCTGCCCGGCCAGCGACTCCGACACCAGACGGGTCACGGAGGCCACCATGCCCGGCGCGTGGGGCGCGGCGGGCGGCGGGTTGTGGAGCGGCAGCACACCACCGTCGTCCGATGCGGCAGGCGGGCCGGCCGTGACCTGACGGAAGGCCTCCCGCAGAGCACCCGACCCCCGCACCACGTCCACCAGCGCGTCGTCGGGCAGACGTACCACCGACGGCAGGGGGGTGCCGTCGGGGCCGGTCATGGCGAGCAGGTCCGCGTCGTTGCCGGCACCGGGAGCGGTGCGCGGCGGGCGGACGACGGCCCCGGGCGCCGGTGGTGTCCTCACGGGCTCCGTGCCCTCGGGGACGGCCAGCGTGCGGTGGTGCGGCACGGAGAGGGTGACGTGCCCGGCCACCGAGGCCGGCGGGGGACCGGCATGGTCCGCTCCCGCGGTCAGCTCGGCGAACCGCACGCGGGGAACGTCGCCCGATTCGCCGTACAGGTCCAGGGAGAACCGGGCGGGGATCTCGAAACGCTCGCTCGACTGCCCGGAACTGATGAAGAGCTGGTCGTGGCCCACGCCCGCGCCCACGGTCGCCGAGTGGCCCGCCTGCCACGAGAAGAGGTAGTCGCCCGCCCCGCCCAGGGTCCAGCCGTTCGACCCGGCGGGGAAGTTGACCCCGGCGCCGAATCCGGCCGAGAGACCGTATCCGGTCGCCTGCTGTTCCGTGCCGGGGACGCCCAGCGTCGCAAGTCCGATGCCCTGGATGTGGGGCAGTGTCCGCACGTGCCGTGACACCGCCTCCGGACGCGTGTCGCGTACGGCCGAAAGCCGCAGCTGGACCCGGCGGGTCCCGGTGGGGGTGGGCCGGTCCAGCCACAGGGAGTGGCCACCCTCGACCATGGCATCGGTGGCGGCGCGCTGCCCGATCTCGGAGCGGGCCTGCTCGAAGCGTCGGAGATTCGACAACTGGGCCTGTACCAGAGCCTCGTCCGGCAGGACCCTGTTCCGCCCGTGGACGGCCGCAGGCAGATAGCCCTCGGCGCGCAGCCACTGCTCGGCCTGCCGGAACAGCGTCTCCGTGCCGGTGATCTCCAGGGGGGTCGCGGTGATGCCGATGCCCTGCAGGTTCTCCAGCTCGGACGGCAGCGCGCGCCGCTCGGCGTCACCGGGCACGGTGCCCTGCGCGTCCTCGGCGGTGAGGACCCTCAGCTGCATCCCGTCGGCCCACGGGGCGAACGTGTGGGACGTCTCGCCGCCCCCGGGCCGCACCAGCGTCAGGGTGTGGGTGACCGTGGTGGGCGTGAGCAGATGGCTGCGGTTGCTGCGCACGGCGTGCATGATCGCCGCGGTCCCGCCGCTGGACAGGGATTCGCTCGTCTGCCAGGTCGCCCCGCCCTTCCCCACGACACTGCCGCCCAGCGCCGTGGCCGCCGCGGCATGACCGCGGGACGTGTCCTGGGTGAGCGACGGTCCGACGCTGACGTTCAGCGCGACACCGCTGGTGAACTTCGCCTGGCCGTCCACCTTCACCGTCTGGACGACATGGCTCTCCAGATTGATCTTGGTGTCCACGCTCCTGCGGGTCGGGGCACCGGGAACGGCTGTCGTGGTCAGCTTGAACATGCCGATGGCCCGGCCGGAGGAGTCGAGGAGGACGGGCGAGTACAGACCACCGCGCCGCTGCATGGGAAGCGTGCCGCGCAGGGTGGGCTCCGAGAGGAAGGTCTCCAGCTCCTGGACCGACGTGGGCGACAGCCCGGCGAGATCCGCGCGGAAGACCTCACGTGCCTCCTCCAGCAGCCGCTGCGGCTCCGCCACCGCGTCCACGCCCCACACCGGGAGGTCGTCCAGTCCCGCGGGGGCGGGCAGCGGGTCGCCCGAGGTGTCGTCGACCGCCAGGTGCTCCGGGAACCAGACCGTGACCGGTCCGTGCCGCTCCGGCGGACCCCAGGTGTCGCCCGGAGCCATCCGCGGAGTGTCGACCCTGACCTCCCAGCCGGAGGCGAACTCGTACGCCTGCGAGAGCTCGTTGCTGCGCTGTGCCGTCGTCGACTGCACGGCGTGCGTCACGGTCGTCGAGGACGAGTACTGATTGTGCGTCAGGGAGAGCGACGGGGACACGTTGACGGCCCGTACCGCGCCCGCCGCCAGAATCGGGAACGACCCCGACCAGGGAACCGGAACGGTGCGGTACGTCCCCGAGGTCGCGGTGTCGGCGGTCTCCTGACCGCCCTGCCCCCGGCGCTCGACCCGGACGTCGGGGTCGGTCGGGTCCAGCCGCCCGCTGCGCCCGGATCTCACCGGGTCGCTCAGGCCCAGCCGTACGTCCACCACCCGGCTGCGCCCCGCCACATCGACGGTGACGCGGTATCCGGCGCTGGAGAGCAGATAGGGAAGGTTGATCGCCATCTGCTCGGCGCTCAGCACGTCCTGGAGCCGTGTCAGCACGGGGTGACCGTCGGCGGGTGCGACCACGCCGAGGGACCGCAGGACCTGGCGGTGCACCCCGTCCACGACTGCGGCGGGCAGCGGCTCCACCTGGACCAGCCCGACGACACCGTCGTGCCGCGACCCGTAGGCACGCACGTAGGCGGAGGGAGGCGGAGGAGGGGGAACGGACTTCTCGGGCTCCGCGGGATCCTTGGTCTCGGGAAGCCCGCGCGTCTCGGGAAGCCCGCGCGTTTCGGGGAGCCCGTGCGTCTCGGGGACGTCCGGCAACTCGGGCGACGCGGGTGGCTCGGGAGTCCCTGGGGTGTTCGGCGCCGTGAGGCCGTCCGACGGGCCGACCGGGGTTGTCGTGAACTCGGGCGTCCCCGCGAACCCCGGCGTCCCCGGCACCGGGGTCTTCGACATCACGAACACCGACGGCACCGCGGCCGAGACGGTCTCCCCGTCCTTCGGGACGTCCGGTCCGGACTCCGCGTCCGGGACGGGTGTGGCCACCGACGTGGTCGTGGAGGTCACGGAGGTCGTGAACGACACCGGCAGAGAAGAGCTGATGGTCGCCGGCTGCCCGTGGGCCGGCGGTGCGGCTGCCCCGCCGAGAGGGCTTCCGGCCGGGCGCGGGGCACGCGGGTCGGCTCCGACGGTGAGATCCGGGGCACGTCGCTCGCCTGGAGCACGGGACGCGACCCGCGCGGGAAGAGAACCGTCGCCGGTCGTGGTGGGGCCGGGCGGGGGAACCTCGCCGATGAGAGCGCCCAGCAGGGCGAGATGGCGGGGACGCAGTCCGGCCTGGACGTAACTCCCGGCGTCGGAACCGACGTCTTCGGCCTCCGCCGTCCCCGCTGTTTCCCAGGCCTCGGTGACCGGCCGGTCGTAACGCCCCATCAGGCTGCCCGGTACGTCCGGACGGTGCGGCGCCGAGGCGTCACGGGACTCGTCGCGCAGTCCGAGCTGGTGCCCGATCTCGTGGGCGAGGTCGTTCTCCGTCGCGTCGAGCAGCCAGGTGTGCTGCGACATCACCAGGTGCGGGCCGGGAGCCTGGACGCCCACTTCCAGGTGAGCGCCGTGCGCCGGATCGGCGGGCACCACGCTGACGTGCAGCGTGTCGCCGTTGGGCAGCAGGTGCCCCGGGGCGTTGAAGACCCGTTCCACCCCCTCGGCCATGCGTTGCCACAGCTCCTGCCGGGCTGGGGACGGGAGGCTGTCGGCCCCGGTCAGGGCGACCTCCACGGTGAGGTCGGTCACCGGCACGCCCTCGTGGACGAAGCGGCGCACGTCGAAGCCCGAGTGGACCATGTACTGCGTGGTACCCGAGCCGTCACGGGCGGGTGCCGCGGAAACCGGGTCGACCCAGGTGTGCTGCCGCTCCACCGGGGGCGCCGCCGCCCGGGCTTCGGCCCATCCGGGGGCGGACGGGGATGTCGCGGGGGAGACGGCGACGGGGGAGAGGACGGGGGGAACGGCCAGCGGGGCCGCGCCCACCGCCACGTTCACGTCCGGGGCCGAGCCCGTGTCCGCGGGCACGGATGCGGGGGATGCCGACGTGGCCGACGGCATGCCCGCCTCGGGGCCGGCGATGGCAGGCGACAACGGGTCGAAGCCGGGACCGAGCTCGGTCCCGGGGCCGGATTCGGTCCCGGCTTCGAGACCGGCGTCCTGGCCCCCGGAACCTTCCGTGGCTCCTGGCACCGGCTGGGTGGATCCGGTGGACGGACGAGGCGAGCCGGGCGCCCTCGTGGGCGGGGCGGAGGGCGCCGGTCGGTCGACGGCGTCCGGTCGGTCGCCCGTCGCCTCCGTACCGGAACTGCCCGACGAGACGCCGGTATTGGCCCTGGTCCCGGCCTCGGAGTCCGTGCCCGGGATCTCCGTCTCCGGGACCTGCGTGCCCGGGGTCTGCCTGTCCGGAGCTTCCGTGTCCGAGGTTGTGGCGGGGAGCGGCGCACCGCCCAGCGTGCCGTTCCTGGTGCCGGCGCCGGACGTGGTGGCCGGCGCGCCACCCGCGACCGTGGGCAGTTGCGCGCCGTGCGTCCGGGCGGGCGTGGGTGTGCCGCCCGCTTCCGTACCCGTGACTGAGGGAACGCCGCCGTTCTCGCCGGTCCCGGCCCTGGTGTCGCCGCCCGGAAGCGTGAACGAGTCCACGTCGTCCCCCGTGAGCGCGGAGGGACCGTCGCCCGTCCGAGTACGGCCGGGGACCCGCACACCTGCGTCCGGACCGCCGGCCGATCGGGTACCACCGATCGTGGAGATGTCGGGTAGCCCGGTCGTGTCCGACCGGATCGCGCCGGTGCCGCTGTTCCCTCCGAGGCTTCCGACGCTTCCGATTCCTCCGACGCTTCCGGCGCCCCCGACGGTCCCCGGGCCGCCTCCGACGGTCCCCGGCCGGCCTTCGGAGTCCGGCCGCGTGTCCGCTCGGGGCTCGCGGTCGCCGTTGCCCTTGGATTCAGGGTCACCGTCGCCGCGACCGACCGTGTCGACTTCGATGTTCTTGAACCCCAGCCCCTCACCCAGCGAGTTGCCGAACTTCTCCGTACCGTCCTCGATCCCCTTCTCCACCACCGAGCTGATGCCCGAACCGAGGAAGGTGTCCCAACTGGTCGTCCACTTGCCGTCGAAGAGTCCGCCGACGAAGATCTCCGCGACCGCCTCCGACGCTCCGGAGACCAGGAAGTTGTCGCCGACGTCCGCGGCTCCGTCGAGAATGTTCTTCGTCTTCGACTTCGGCGGGTTGGTGACCTTCGTGGTGATGTCCGAAAGGTTTTTGTTGAAGGGATTGCCGCCCGGATTGTCGAAGACGTTCCTGAACGCCTTCCCGAAGTTGTTCGTCACCGACGAGAACAGGCCGTGGAAGGCCCCGGCCAGTGCGCCGAACGCGCCGTCCTTGAAGATCTGCCCCCAGTCGAATCCGTCGGGGCGCCGGCCCGCCGGAGCGAGCGTCATCATCGCCAGCCGTACCGCGAACGTCTGGAAGGCCTCCTGGAACGCCTCGGACAGGCTCGGCAGCAGGTGGGTGCGCTTGAGCAGAGTGTCCAGGGTGGTCAGGATCGCGACCCGGCTGCGCGCCTTCGCCACGGCGGCCTGGCTCGACGCCGAACCGCCTGTGAAGATCGACAGGGCGAGGATGACGGCCAGTTCGATGAGGAGCCGCACCAGCTCGGCGATGATCTGCCACTTCGACTCCATGATGTCCATGGAGCTCTTGATCCTGCCCTGGGCGATCGTGTCCAACTGCCCGGCGAATTCCTTGAGATGGTTCGTACCGCCCTGGTCCACGAACAGGTGCATCGCGCGGACGTAGTTGTCACCGACCTGCGGCGGCAGGGCCCGCCCCACCCCGGCCACGGACTGCTCGATCAGGTCCGACAGGTCCACGACCCGCTTGCCCAGGCGGTGGTACGGCTCGTGGCTCGCGTAGGCCTTGTCCTCGTCCGCTTGGAGCATCCGCTCGCCGATGAGGACGAAGAGCAGGTTGTTCAGCTGGGGCGAGACCTGGATGGACATCGGGAGATCAGTGCTTTCCGCCGTGGGAGCCGCTGCCGGAGGACCTGTGGATCGAGTCGAGGACACCCGACTGCGTGGAGAGGATGTTGCCCAGGTTCGCCAGGGTGCCGTCCGCCACACCGACGATGGCGTCGGAGAGCGCCACGCCGGTCTCCACCGCGGCTTTGCGTTCCTTCCGCTCCTGCGGCAGTACCTCCTCCGCGTAACTGTCGTCCGTGCCGGGCCAGTCCCGCGTGAGGTTCACGGACGAGACGAAGTCGTGCACGATCTCCCGTGCCAGCGCGCTGATCTGGTCGATCTGACGAGAACCCGCCTGGAGCCTGCCCGGCTCGGCGAAGTAGGCGTTTCCTTCGGGCATCGCTCAGTCCTCCGTGTCGTCGCTGATCTCGTCCCGGAGCCGCCGGGCCGAGGGCCGTCCGTCCTCGGCACGCGGTCCCTCCAGCACACCCGGCCCGAAAATCTTGTTCCAGTCGACATCCACTCCTGTCAGTTCCGGCACTCCGGAACTGGCCGCGGTGAACGGCTCGAACGTCCGCATCACCCGGCGGGCCATCTGCGCCCTCGCCTCCTGGACCGTCTCCAGCACACTCACCGCGAGCTGCGAGGCCGCCATCGTGCGGTACTTTCCGTCGAGGAACTTCAGCGCCTGCAGGTCGCCCTGCGCGGTGACCGTCACCTCCACGGACCGGTCCTGCGAGCGTACGGTGCAACTGGCCCCGCTCAGTTCCGACTCGGCCCGCGCCACGGCGGCCTCGGTCGCCTCCAGTTCGGCGATCGCCTGCGCGAGCCGCTGCTCGATCGACTCCTTCACCGCTGGACCTCCGTCTCCGCCACGCCACAAACCTCTCTGCAGACCGGGCTCGTACGCGTCATCGTCCGATCACCGCGGGCGAGCCCCCTTCGTCGGTGCCCCAGACGTCCTCGTCCTCGGCGACCCAGCTGTTGCGCGCCCGGTCTCCGCTCTCGGTGGACTGACCGCCCTGAGCGCCGCCGCCCCCGCCGCCGCCCGGATAGAAGGGGCTGGAACTCGTCGCCGTACCGCCCCGGGTGACCCGGATCTCCTCGTCCTCGTCCGCGACGGCCCCGCGCGACCGGGACCCCGACGCGCGCCTGCTGACGGCGCCCCCGGTCTCGGAGAGCACATTGCGCACGCGTTCCGAGGAGCCACCGCCACCTCCGCCGCCCATCCCGCCCATCCCTCCGCCGCCCATGCCGCCGCCCATGCCGGACGGGTTCAGCGGGACACCGCTGGGCGATCCCGACGATGCGGACGACCCGTCGGCGGCGGTCGCGAGTGCTCCTGAGGAACTCCCGGGAGCCCCCAGCGCGCCACCGGTGTACGGAGTGCTGTCGTAGTCCTCGTACGTCAGCGCGTCGTCCAGGAGGGAGCCGCTCCCACCGCCCGAGGAGAGGCCGCCCGAGGACAGGCCGTCATGGTTCAGCGAGGTGAGCGCATCGAGGGAGGAGCCCGCGGTCCCCGGCCCCGACGAACCGTTCAGTGAGCTCGAACCCGTGGTCGGGATGTCGGGGAAGTGCAGGTCCGGCCCGCCCAGTGACGAGCCGTTGAGGTCGGTCGTCGTGCTGGTCCCGTCCGGCGAGGTGGTGGTGAGCGCGCCCGTGTCGGGGTCGAGGATCTCCTTGGTCCCGTCGGGATACGTCGTGGTGAGAGTGCCGTCGGGGTTGAGGGTGGTGATGCTGCCGTCGGGGTTGGTGAGGCCGACGCCGGTGTTCAGGTGGCTGGTGGTGACGGTGCCGTCGGGGGCGGTGGTCGTGACCGTCCCGGTGGCGGGGTCGATCTTCTGGACCGTCCCGTCCGGGTAGGTCGTCGCCAGAGAACCGTCGGGGTTCAGCTGGGCGGTGTTGCCGTCGGCCGTGGTGAACGCGCCCGTGTGCGGATTGAGCGTGCTCTGGGTGACGGTCCCGTCGGGCGCGGTGGTGGAGACGGCTCCGGTGTCCGGGTCGAGATGCTGGACGGTGCCGTCCGGCCGCGTGGTGGTGAGGGTGCCGTCCGGGTTGAGGGTGGTGACGCTGCCGTCGGGGTTGGTGAAGCCGACGCCGGTGTTCAGGTCGCTGGTGATGACGGTGCCGTCGGGGGCGGTGGTCGTGACCGTTCCGGCGACCGGGTCGACCTTCTGGACCGTTCCGTCCGGGTAGGTCGTCGTCAGCGAACCGTCCGCGTTCAGCTGCGTCGTGCTGCCGTCCGGGTTGGTGAGGGTGTCGAGGCCCATCCCGCCGTTGAGGTCCGAGGTCTTCCCGTCGTTCTTCGACGGCGGGATCAGCCCCGGCAGGTTCAGGCCGCCGGTGAGCCCCGCCAGGTTCGGACCGGTGATGCCGTTGAGGTCGGTGGTGTCGGTTCCGAGGCCGCCGGTGCCCGGATCACCGCCCAGCCCGCCGAGACCGTCGTTGAGGCCGCTGACGGTCTCGTTCAGCCCGTCGTTGATTCCGTCGAGCCCGCTGTTGAGGTTGTCGACGGATTCGTTCAGCCCGTCGTTGATGTCGTTCAGGCCCTTGTCCAGCCCGTCGCCCAGCCCGTCCCCGAGACCGTTCAGGCTGTCGTTGAGCCCGCTGGTGACGCCGTTGAGGTTCTCGTTCAGCCCGTCGTTGATGTCGTTGAGGTTCTTGTCGAGATTGTCGTTGAGGTCGTTGAGCCCGTCTCCCAGCCCGTTCCCGAGATTGTTCAGGGCGTCGTTGAGGTTGTTGCTGTTGTTCTCGGCCTCCTCCCGCGCGAGGTCGGCCTCGTCCTTCTGGTACTCCTCGGACAGCGTCGACGTGTCCTTCGTCTTCAGCGGCTCGTCGAACGCGTCCTGCACGTCGATCCAGGCGTTGTTCACATTGGTCAGTGCCGTCGTCGCCACCGGGATGAGCTGCGCCTCGATGTAGTCGTTCCACCGTTTGACGGCGGCCTCGCCGATCTTCTTCCAGTTCGCCGTGTCGTTGAGATCGCCGTAGACCGGGTGGTTCTGCTTGAACGCGGCCGTCGACGAGTACGTGACGGTCGTCGAGTAGTAGCCCCCGGAAGTGTGCTGCTGGATGTGCGGGATGTTGTTCTCCAGCACCCATGCCGAGACCTGGTCGAGGATTTCCAGCACCGACCGGTGCGGGTCGTGCTCCCGGGTGTTCGCCCAGGTCGTCCACGCGTTGCGCAGGTTGGTGGCCTCGTCGATCAGCGTTTTCTGCGCCGAGATCAGCGCGTCGCTCAGGCGGGACTTCGGCACGTAGCCCGTGGGGCTGGTGTGGGTGCCGGTGTACGTGGCTCCGCCCATCTGCTCGACGTAGCTGTCGTAGTTCTTGTGCAGCTGGTGCACCAGGTGCCAGAACAGTCCCGCCGCCTTCCCCCGCCAGGCGGACTGTTCACTGCCCAGGGAGGTCTCCCACTGCGCGAGCGCTGTCGCGTGCTCGTTGAAGAACCCCAGTGCGCGGTCGAAGGCACGGCCCGTCCGCTCGAACGAGTCGAGGTCGACGGCCTCGTTGTTGAGCACCGCCAGACCGCTGTACGAGAAACCCCGGCTCGAACGGGTGTCGAGCAGTTCGTCCAGGGCCCCCTTCGACCCGCTGACGTACTGGCCCAGCGGGCCGAAGTCCCACTCGTCGCCGTAGTGGCCGGTGAACTCACCGCCCGCCATCGTCTCGCCCTGCTCCAGCAGCCGCGCCTGGCCGTTCGCGTCGGTCGGCACGCCGATGAAGACGATGCGGGCCCGCCGCATCGACACCCCGCTGTGGCTGCCGTCCCCGCCCGCGTTGTAGAAGGTGAGGTCGTAGTCCTCGCCCGCATGCGTCATCCATCCGCTGAGGGCGGAGAAGTCGTTCGCGGTGACCGCGCGCATACCGGTGCCCTGGATGTCCATCCGGAACAGCGGGATGCCCTCCTTGCTGCTCAGCTTCTCGAAGAGCCCTTTTCGGCTGGGGACGCCGTACCCGGTGAAGAGAGTGACGGCCTTGCCCCAGTAGTCATCGGTGTCGTAGTTGGCCGGCATGGCGAGAACTCCGCGGAAGGTGGGGGTGCGGACAGGAAGGCCGGGGACGGGGCCCCGGCAGGGCGTACGGCCCGGGTCAGGCCTCCGTGGAACCGCCGCCCAGGTCCGTGTCGACGTCGGAGAAGATGTCCAGCAGTTTCTCCCCGTCGATGGAGGTGAGCGAGGCCCCCTGGGTCTTGAGCAGCGTTCGGATCGTCTCGCCCAAGTCCCGGTCGATGTCGCCGAAGAGGGTGCTCTGGGCGTCGAAGATCTCGTCGATCGCCTCTGCCGCCGTCTTGACCACGGTCACCAGACTGGAGCCGCTCACGGTTTCGTCGCCGGCCATCAGCCCGATCGCGAGCACGGGGTTCTCGTCGATGTGCTCGGGCGTGGTGATGCCCTTCACGATGCTGTGCAACGCCCGGACGCCGGCCTCGTCCTTGCCGATGGCCTTGAGGTCGGCGATGAAGTCCGCGATGTCGTTGTCCTTGAACCGCTGAAGACCGGCCGAGTCCAGATGGGTGAGATCTGCCATGACGTCCTCCTGCTGAGTGTCCCGCGCCCTGAAGATGAGGGCCGGGCGGCCCGGTCCGGCCGGGTGCCGCCCCGCCCTGAGCCGCTTCAGCGGCCGATGGTGACCTCGGACCACATCTGCGTGAGCGAGTTCTCGCTGTACTTGTAGCTGTCGGAGATGTCCGTCAGCAGACCGGAGTGCGAGGTGAGCAGGGTCTCCATGTTCTTCACCGCGCCGTCCCAGGCCGCCTGCTTCTGGCGGTAGGTGTCGGCGTCGGTGCCGTACCACGTCTTGATGAGTTCGCCGAGTTCCGCTTCGAGCGAGGACAGCGTGTTCGCGATGGCCTTCGTCTGCTGGACCATGTCGTCGGCGGCGTTGTTCATGTGGTTGTAGTCGACGTAGATGTAACCGTCGCTCAGGTTGTCGGGCACGGAAGTCTTCTCTCGCTCAGTGGGGTGGTGTGAGTACGGACTTCGGGACGAGGCCTCAGCCGGCGAGCTGGTCGAAGGCCGACTGCGACTGCGTGTAGGCCTGGTTGATCGAGTCGTTCGACGAGCCCTGGGTCTTGTTGTGCTGCGCCAGGCTCTGGTTCAGCTTGTCCACCATGTCCTCCAGGTTCCGCAGGATCACGTTGGCCTGGTCGTCCCACTGCTTCAGCAGCTGACCGAACTGGCCACCGTCGCTTCCCTGGTAGCCGCTCGACAGCGTGGCGCGGGTGGCGTCGACGTCCTGGCGCGACTTGAGGATGCCGCTGAAGGCACTCTCCAGCGCCTGGATGCCGTTGCGGGTCGACTGTTCACTGGACTGCTGTCCTGCCATGGTTCCACCTCTTCCGTACCCGGTGTCATTCCGATTTGTGGAGACTAGGGTTCAGCAAGTTGACTGTGCAACAGGTCTCCGTATTCCAGAGCTTCCGTTGAGGTACGCGCAACTCCACCTCATTCGTGTGTCGTTCGTGTGACACCGACGCCTTTCGGCGGGACGACAACGGCGGGATTCAGCCGGTTCCGGTTCTCTTCGGATCGTTCCCGGAGCCCTGTGCCTGCACCGCACCGTCCCGGGGGCCGTCACCGGCCGGATCCGCCTCCTGGCAGGAAGCCCCGGCGAACGGTGCGGCACCGCCGGACGCGGCAGGCGAACTGAGGTCGGGGCCGGTCGCCAGCATCGCGAGCAGCGGTGAGGGCAGGTACTGCGCCGTCACCCCTCCGTACCCCAGGGCGTCGAGCGCCGCCTTGTCGGCCACGCGGTACTTGATGCCGTCGTCACCCACCAGATACGTCGTGCTGCCGACCGTGCCGCCCGCCGCTCCCAGGGCCCTCACCAGAACTCCGTGACCGGGCCGGGCGACGACCGCGTCCACCGCGAGGCACGGTGCCGCGGCCCGGTCCGACGTGCCCTGCGCGACGGGCGCCAGCGAGCCCACCGGCACCAGGGCCGACGTCACGCGGGTGCCCTTCGCGTCGGTGCTCACCCGGGTGCAGACCGCGGCACCGTCCGCCACGGGGGCCGCCTTCGGCGGGCTGTCCGGCAGCCCCTCGACCGACGCGCCCCTGCTCGCCGTGGCAGGCGCCTGATGGTCGCCGAGGACGTCGGCGCCGATCTGCCGGGCCGCCGGAGACCCTCCCCCGTACGCCTTCTCCCGGATGGCCGGATCTCCCAGGACGAGAGCCGTCCCGGTGGTCGTCAGCGGCACGAGCCCCCCGGACCGCAGCTGGTACTGCTGGGATCCGGAACCGGGCACCCGCACGGTGAACACCTGGCCCACCCTGGTCTCCGAACCGCCCAGCGAGGGCCCTGCGGAACCCAGCCCCGGCACGTCCGGGGGTGCGAGGTCGGGACCCGCCACGAGGGCGTCCAGGAAGGCCGCCGACACGGGACGTGGCGTCACCGACCCGTAGCCGAGGGAGAGTACCGCGCCGGACTTCGCGTCGAGCCGCAGCCGGCTTCCCTGCCACACGAGGTACATCTCCTCGTCGGGCCCGCGCACCACGACGGCCGAGCCTTCCGCGAGCGGCGTGCCCTCCACCGGAGCCCCGGTCACGACCGCCGTCACGGCCCGGTCCCGACGCCCTCCGGCGGGACCGGCCTCCGCCTTCACCGCGGAACACACCTGCCAGGCACCGGTCTCCAGATCGCCGGTACCGGGCACCGTGTCGGGCGCCCCGGGTATACCCACCGTGGCCCCCACCGGCGTGCCCCGCAGGGAAGCCGTCCCCACACTCGTGGTGGCGAGGCCGGCACCGCCGATCAGCAGGGCGGAGGAGTAGTTGCGCACCGGCCGAAGCCGCCCGCCGATGAAGAGATACCGGGCACCCGTCTCCCTGTTCACGACCAGGGTGTCGCCGCTGCGCCACGCGTCCTTGCCCCCGGGGGAGATGAGGCCGAACACCACCGCGCCCGCGGACAGCAGCACGGCGATGACCAGCCCGATCACCGCACCTCGGGTGGTGCGCCCCAACGGGCTCTCGGCCGCGTCCGGATCGGCGAGCAGCATCCCGGAGGTGAGCCGCCCCATGATGAAGGAATGGGCCTGCGCCTGATCACGCTTCGATTGCATCGGTCGCCTGCTTCCTGGCTCAGCCGGTGAGGGCGCGCAGCGCGCCGAAGACGCCCAGGACCCAGAGCGTCAAGGGGAGCAGAGCGATCGCGAGCAACGAGTGCAGCAGCTCTGCCGCCCGCCCCCAGTAGGGGACCATCCGGCGCCCGGGAACGGTCCAGGTCGCGATGGCGAGCGCGGCAGCCAGGGCCATCAGTCCGACCACCAGCCAAGGACGGTCGGACGACGGAGCGCTGCCGGCCAGGGAGAGCGTCAGGAGTGCCGTGCCCCAGGCGCCGGGCACCACGAGAGTCAGACGCTGACGGACGTTCACCATGCCCCGTCCGTGCAGCAGGAGGAGGAGGGAGAGCGCGACGGCCGTCAGCGATTCCGGCAGGTCGGGGTTGAGGGCGAGCGCCGCGAGACAGCCCGCGCAGATCACCCCGGTCGCCCCGTAGAGCGCGGTCATCCACTTGCTCGCCAGCTCGGTCCGGGTCGCCACGTCGGGACCGCCGTAGGGCTCGATGCCCTCCTGGAGTTCCCGTGCGTTCCTCGGCAGGGCCGGGATGCGCATTCCCGCCAGCTTGAACGAGAGGGCAGGCACGAAGCCACCGAGGAGCACCACCACGGCGGCGACCGCGCCGGCGGAGTCGTCCACCGCGACGCCCAGCAGGGTCATCAGGGCCCCGGCGGCTGCCGCGACGAGTGCCACCACGGCAGAAGCGAGGAACAGGGGCGTGTACACCGCCACCATCGCCAGCCCGAGCACGGCGCCCCCGGCCCACGCTGCTCCTGCCGCGAGCAGCCGGGCGCCGAAGACCTCGTGGCCCTGCGGACCGGTGATCTCACCACCCGGCAGCAGCCAGCCCGCCAGCGCCAGGCAGGGGGCGGCCATGAAAGCGAGCGTCGCGCCGGTCGCGGCGTCACCGACCGCACGGCCCGCCGACGCGGCGCCCGCCAGCAGGACGATGCCCGCCGCCCCCGCGGTCGCGGCGCGCACCGCGGCGGAACCGCCGGGCTTGCACAGCACCAGCAGCGCGACGAACAGCACCACGACGATCAGGGCCCGCAGGAGTCGCCGTCCCGTCTCCGGGGTCCATCCGTGCAGCCGGTCCCGGGTCACGTCGGCGATGCCGTCGACCAGGTCGTCCAGACGGACTTCGGGCAGGGCGTCGGTGTGCGGGCGCAGGTAGAGGACGTCTCCGTCCGTGAGAGCGAGAGCCCCCAGGGTGCTCTCCTCGTCCAGTGGTCTGCCGCCGAGCAGTTGCAGCACCCAGCCGTCGTGTTCCAGGCCGTTCTCCTCCACTTCCTCACCGGCGTAGCGCAGCACGGTGGGCAGGAGGTCGGCCACCGGCACGTCGGCCGGTACCGCCAGATCGATGGTTCTGGCCGGTGCGCGCACGGTCAGGCGGCAGAGGCCCGCGACGGAGCTTTCGGTCATCGGGGAATCACTTCTCCCAGTGCGTGGCCGGAGGGGGACGCGCGGGGACGCGCGAGTTGATTCGGATGCAGACCCCGAAGGGTGTTTCGCGCAGGCTAGTTGATCAAACGCGAACTCCGGGGGGTGGTTTGGACGCGTGAGTTGATCGGATGCAGACTACTGATCCTCGAACGGACTCGGTGAACGGCCCCTGCCCGGCTCGCCTCCGACGGTCCGACCTCCGGCAGTCCCTAAGGAGCCCGTGCGTTGAGTGTCGTACTGATACGCCGCCCCGCCCGCCGCCGCGGACCCGACATGCCAGAGGGTGAGCTCAGCCTCCAGGAGCCGCCCACGCTTCCGGAGACCGTCCCCGACACCTCCGCCGTGTGGACGTACCTGCCGATGGCGATGATGTCCGTATCGATGATGCTGATCTTCATCCGGCCCGGCGGATCCAACGGCGTCTTCACCTACCTGGCACTCGGCATGATGGTCCTGGCGTCCGGAGCCATGATGATCGGCCAGGTGATGCGCAAGAGCGGCGACCGCAAGCAACGGTTGCGCGGCGAACGCCGGGACTACCTGCGCTACCTCTCCCAGACCCGCCGCAAGGTCCAGCGCACCGTCGTCGAACAGCAGCTCGCGCTGGCCTGGCGCCACCCCGCACCGGCCACCCTGCGCTCCATGGTGCGCACCACCCGCCTGTGGGAACGCCGCACGAAGGACGACGACTTCGGCGAGGTGCGCGTGGCGGTCGGCGACCAGCAGCTGTCGCTCCGGCTCACCCCTCTGTCCACCAAGCCGGTCGAGGACCTCGAACCGCTCTGCGCCCACGCGCTGCGGCGCTTCGTCCGGGCCTACAGCTCCGTTCCGGCACAGCCCATCGCGTTGTACCTGCGCACCTGGTCCCGGGTGCTGCTGCGCGGCGACGACCGGGCCCGCCGATCCATGGTGCGGGCCGCGATCTGCCAACTCGCCACGTTCCACCCGCCGGAGGAGCTCTGGATCGCGGTCTGCGTCTCGGACGAGAACCGCCAGGAGTGGGAGTGGGCGAAGTGGCTGCCCCACAATCTGCACCCCCAGGAGCAGGACGGTGCCGGGCCCGCCCGCCTGATCGCCTCCACCTTCGCCGACCTGGAGGACCTGCTGGGCGCCGAATTCGCCGAGCGTCCGGCCTTCGACCCGGAGGCGGTGCCCGGCAGGGAGGAGCCCTTCACCGTGATCGTGGTCGACGGGGCCGGCGTGCCCGCGGGCCACCGGATCGACGGTCCGGGTTTCCGCAACGCCGTCGTCCTCGACCTCTCGGGATCGCTCACCTGGCGGCCCGGCCGCAGCGGGCTGCGGCTCGACGTGACCCCGGACGCCGTCCGGCTGGTGCGCACCGACCGCGCCCGCAAGGAGCAGACCACCCTCCTCGGCCGTCCGGACACCATGGGGCCGGTGGCCGCCCAGTCGCTGGCCAGGATGCTCGCGCCGTACCGGATGAGCCTCGCCGCGGACGCCGCGGAACCGCTCGCCACCGACGTGCAACTGACCACCCTGCTCGGCATACCCGATCTGCACCGTCATGATCCGGCCACTTTCTGGCAGCGCAGCGCCGGCGCCGCGCGGCTGCGCGTGCCGATCGCGGTGGGCGCGGACGGCACACCCGTCGAACTCGACATCAAGGAGTCCGCGCAGGGCGGCATGGGCCCGCACGGCATGCTCATCGGCGCCACCGGCTCCGGCAAGAGCGAACTGCTCCGCACCCTGGTCCTGGGGCTCGCCCTCAGCAACTCCTCCGAGACCCTCAACTTCGTCCTGGTCGACTTCAAGGGCGGCGCCACCTTCCTCGGTCTCGACGAACTGCCGCACACCTCAGCGCTGATCACCAACCTCGCGGACGAAGTCGCCCTGGTCGAAAGGATGCAGGACGCCCTGCACGGCGAACTCATCCGCCGCCAGGAGCTGTTGCGTTCCGCCGGGAATTACATCTCGGCGCTGGAGTACGAGAAGGCCCGCGCCCAGGGCGCCGCGCTGGCGCCCCTGCCGAGCCTCTTCGTCGTCGTCGACGAGTTCAGCGAGCTGCTCGCCTCGCACCGCGAGTTCATGGACCTCTTCGTGATGATCGGCCGGCTCGGCAGGTCGCTCGGAGTGCACCTCCTCCTGGCTTCCCAGCGCCTGGACGAGGGGCGCATGCACCAGCTGGAGAGCCACCTCTCCTACCGCATCGGGCTCCGCACGTTCTCGGCCATGGAGAGCCGGGGCGTGCTCGGTGTGCCGGACGCCTATCAGCTGCCGCCCCAGCCGGGCAGCGGCTTCCTCAAAAGTGGCGTCGAGGCACTGACCCGCTTCCGAGCCGCGTACGTCTCCGGCCCCTACCGCCAGCGCCGTGGCGCAGTGGCCCAGGCACAGGTGGCGAGCCAGATCGTGCCGTGGTCCGCCGGCTGGGTGGTGCCCCGCACCCCCGCACCCGCGCCCGCCCCCATGACGCCCGAGGAGGAGGCGGAAAACCAGGAGACGCTGCTCTCGGCCGCCCTCGACCGGCTGCGCGACTCGGGACCGCCCGCCCACGAGGTCTGGCTTCCGCCGCTCGGGCTGTCACCGACCCTGGACGGTCTGCTGCCCGGACTCGCCGCGGAATCCGGCCGGGGGCTCGTCGCCTCCCGCTGGCCGGGTACCGGCAGGCTCAGGGCCCCCGTGGGTCTGGTGGACAAGCCGTTCGACCAGCGCCGCGACCCGCTGGTGGTCGACCTGTCGGCGGGCGGCGGCCACGTCGCCATCGCGGGCGGTTCGCAGAGCGGGAAGTCGACCGTGCTGCGTACCCTCATCGCCTCGCTGGCACTCACCCACACACCCGCCGAAGTCCAGTTCTACTGCCTGGACTTCGGCGGAGGGTCGCTCTCGGCGCTCACCGGGCTCCCGCACGTCGGCGGCGTCGCGGCCCGGCTGGACAGCGAGCGCATCAGCCGCACGGTGGCCGAGGTGACCGCCGTGTTCAACCACCGTGAACAGTTCTTCCTCGACCACCACATCGACTCCATGGCCACCTACCGGCGCAGGCGCGCCGGCGGCGAGTTCGCCGACGAGGAGTACGGCGACGTCTTCCTCGTGGTCGACGGCTGGTCGGCCGTCCGGCAGAACTTCGACCATCTGCTGCCGACGTTCAACCAGATCGCGACCGGTGGTCTGAACTACGGCATCCACCTGATCGTCACCACCGCCCGCTGGGTCGAACTCACCGCACAGGTCCGCGACCAGGCCGCCACCCGCTTGGAGCTGCGGCTCGGCGACACCATGGACTCCGTGGTGGACATCCGCAAGGCCGCCGGCGTGCCGCGGCAGCAACCGGGCCGGGGCCTCACCGTCGACTCCAAGCTGCACTTCCTCACCGCGCTGCCCCGCATCGACGGCGCCGAAGGGGCCGAGAACCTCACCGAGGGAGTGGAAGCCCTCGTGGAACGTGTCGCGCGGGCGTGGACGGGACCGGTCGCGCCACGGGTACGGATGCTGCCTCACCGGCTGCCCGCCGCGGAACTGCCTGCCCCCGAACTCGACGAGGGACGCCTGCGGTTCGCCCTGGGACAGGACGAGGAAACCCTGTCCACCGTCTGGCACGACTTCAGCCGCACCCCGCACCTCGTCGCGGTCGGCGACACGGAGAGCGGGAAGACGAACCTGCTGCGCCTCGCCGCCGCGGCGATCACCGCGCGGTTCTCCCCGACGGAGGCCCGCATCCTGGTGGTGGACTACCGCCGTGAGCTGGTGGACGCGGTCCCCGCGGAGTACCGGCTGGGTCACGCCGTCGCGGTGGACGCGCTGAAGGAACTGGTCGGTGGCTCCGCGAAGGCACTTGCCACCCGCCTGCCCGGGCAGGACATCACCCCCGCCCGGATGCGGCTGGCCGACTGGTGGTCGGGACCGCGGCTGTTCGTGCTGGTCGACGACTACGACATGGTCGGCGCGGGAACGGCTTTCGACCACCCCTTCGCGCCGCTCTTCGACCACCTGGCGCTCGGCCACGAGGTCGGCCTGCACCTGATCGTCGCCCGCTCGGCGACGGGGGCGGGAAGAGGACTCAACGACCAGCTGCTGCGAAGGCTGGACGAGGTGAACACGCCGGGACTCCTGATGTCCTGCCCGCCGTCCGAGGGTTACGTCTTCGGCAACATCAAGCCGAAGAACCTTCCCGCGGGACGGGCCCAGTACATCGCCCGCCGCAAGGCGACGCTGATCCAGACGGCGTTGGCGGCCGAGGCCCCCGGCGGCGGGAACGGTCCGACACGGACCAGCAGCGAGTGACGGCCGGCCACCCGGTGCCCCACCGTGCCCTCCGCCGTGAGCCCGCCCCGGGAGCCCGCCCCGAGGGCCGGAGGCCCACCCCGGATTGCCGGTGGACAGTCCTGGAGGAGAGGTGCCGGGGCCGGGGGAGAGGTACGGGGACCGTGGGCGTCGGACCGGCCGCGGGGCGGCCCCGCGCCCATGGCCCTCGTCACGGCGTCCCCTGCGCCCGGCCCCGCCCGTCCCGCGAGGGCCTGCCGGTCAGCCCGCTTCGTCCTCGCGGGACGGCCTGGCCAGGTCGCCGGGCCCTCGCCAGCCCCTCGCCCGGCCCCGGGGCACCACGACCGCGGCCCAGGCGACCAGCAGGACGACACCCGCCGCTACCGCGGCGATCAGCACCGCGCGCCCGGCCGGGCCCGCCCCGGCGTCCTCGGGCAGCCGCAGAGCAGGGCCCGGCCGTTCGGCGGCGGGCGGGGCCCCCGCGGCGTCGGACGCGTCCGCGACGCTGGTGACCGCCGCGTACGGGTCCAGCCGGGGCACCACGTCCGGGTAGGCCGTGTCCCTCAGCCGCGTCGCGGTCTGCTCGGCGCTCAGCGCCGGGTGCGCCGATCGCACCAGGGCAGCGGCACCGGCCGCGAAACCGGCCGCGAGTGAGGCACCCGAACCGATGTAGTGGCCCGGCCCCTCCGGACCGATCCCGACCACTCCGTCACCGGGAGCGGCCAGGTCCGCCGAATTCGTCCCGTACGAGCCGGTGGGGCGCTTGCCGTCGACGGCGACGTCCAGCACCGACAGCACACCGTCCTGCGCGGCGGGCCAGAAGTCCCGGGGAGCGGGAGCGGCGGTCTCCGACGCCTCGGAGCCGGTCGGCGCGTCCGGAACCGCGGCCGCCACGACCAGCACATCGTGCGCGACCGCCTCCTTCACGGCGGAGGTGAGGGCGGCCGATCCCGAGGGCAGTGCGGCCGAGACCGAGACGACGTCGGCGCCCCGCGCGACCGCGGTACGGATGCCGGAGGCCACGGTCGCGGCGGTCGCCGAGCCCCGGACGTCCGTACCCCGCACGCCGAGGATGCGTGTCTTCTGGGCCACCCCCGCGAATCCGATCCCCTCCGAGGCCGCCGCGGCGACCAGACCGGCGACGAACGTACCGTGCCCGACGCAGTCCGCGCCCGCCTCGCCCGCCGCCGTGACGCGCCCCTTCAGGGCGGGCGCCTTCACCGACACACCGGTGTCCACCACCGCGACCGTCACGCCGGAACCGGAGGCGAAACGCCAGGTGCGGGAGAGCTGCAGGCTCTGCTGCTCCCACGGCACCGCCGTCGCCCGAGCGGGGGAGGACTTCCGGCACGCCTGGTTCTCGTCCAGCGCGGAACTCAGCACGGGCAGTGCGACGGTCGTCCCGGAATCCGTCCCGTCCGCGACGGCGGGGGCCGCCGGCAGCACGACCAGGCAGGCGGCGAGCGGTGTCAGGAGGAGACGTGGCGGGCGGCGGCGACGCATGACGCGCATCCTATGCGGGACGCCCCGGGCGTCCGAGGCCGGTCCACCGTACTCGTCGGCCAACTCCCCCGCTGGAAAGCGTTTTCGGCGGGCCCGACCATCGGTCCCCGTTGCTCCCGGCGCCGGTCGGCGGAGCCGACCGGACGACCATACTCTTCACCCGCCCGGTCGGACGGGCCGGTCTCCCGCCTCGGCGGAAGGGACGAGAGGGCCGCCCGCCGCTCACACCGCGCCCGAAGCGCGGACCGTGACGTCCTCGGGCAGCAGCAGCCGCAGGTCGTCGAGGGTGGGAGCGGCCAGAGAACTGAGCCGCCCCGCCTGGCGGGTGATCATGCCCTCCAGTACCTGTCGGGCGAGCCGCGCGTTGCCGAAGGACCGGTCCCGCGGCTGACCGTCGAAGTGGGCGCGCAGCAACGACCCGGTGCCCGGGCCGCATTCGTAGCCGCTCTCGGCCGCGTGCTGCCGGACGATGGTGACCAGTTCGTCGGAGGTGTAGTCGGCGAACTCCACCCGCCGCGAGAACCGGGACGTCAGACCCGGGTTGGACGCGAGGAACCCCTCCATCTCCCGCGTGTAGCCGGCGACGATCACCACGATCCTGTCCCGGTGGTCCTCCATCAGCTTGAGCAGGGTGTCCACCGCCTCCCGCCCGAAGTCGTTGCCCGAACCGGAGTGCTCCGGGGTCAGGGTGTACGCCTCGTCGATGAACAGCACTCCGCCCAGGGCCCGTTCGAAGACCTCCCGGGTCAACTGGGCGGTGTGACCGACGTACCGGCCCACCAGCTCGGCCCGGGACACCTCCACGAGCTGTCCCCGCGGCAGTACGCCGAGCGACACCAGGAGCTCCCCGTAGAGCCGGGCCACCGTCGTCTTGCCGGTGCCAGGAGGGCCGGTGAAGACGAGGTGGTGGCTGATGCGCGGTACCGGCAGACCGGCGGCCTCGCGCTGACGTGCCGTGGAGAGCAGATTCACCATGTCGGTGACGTCCCGCTTCACCGCCGACAGCCCGACCATGTCGCCCAGCCGGGTCAGTGCGTCGCCGGTCGAAGGCGCGCCGTCGGCTCCGGTGGACTCCACCACGTCGTCGCCCACGTCCTGCGGCAGCAGCAGCGTGAGGTCCTCGGCGCCGACCTCCCGCTGGGAGGACAGGCGCTGGGCCTGACGGTCGATCATTTCTTCGAACACCTGCCGTGCCGCACGGCCGTTGCCGAACGAGGCGTCCCGCGGCATGCGCTCGAAGCGGACCGCGAGGGCCTTCTTCGTCTCCTCGGCCAGGGCGTACTGGTGCTGGAGACACATGCTCTCCATGATCGCGACCAGTTCGGGAACGGTGTAGTTCTCGAACTCGACGGTCCGCGAGAAGCGCGACGCGAGACCGGGATTGGAGCCGAGGAACGAATCCATCTCCTCGGAGTAGCCGGCGGCGACCACCACCACGTCGTCCCGGTGGTCCTCCATGAGCTTGAGCAGGGTGTCCACCGCCTCCCGCCCGAAGTCCGCCCCCGAACCCCTGCTGTCGCTGGTCAGCGTGTACGCCTCGTCGACGAACAGCACCCCTCCCAAGGCCCGGTTGAACGTCTCGGTGGTCTTGATCGCGGTACCACCGATCACCTGCGCCACCAGATCGGCCCGGGACACCTCCACCAGGTGGCCGGAGCGCAGTACCCCCAGCTCGGCGAGGATCGTGCCGTACAGCCGGGCGACCGTGGTCTTACCCGTCCCGGGAGGTCCGGCGAAGACCAGGTGGCGGCTCATCGGGGGAGCGGACATGCCCAGTTGCGCGCGGCGCTGGGCCAGCTGGTTGAGATTGACGAGCGTGCGGACCTGCTGCTTCACGTTCTGCAGGCCGATCAGCGCGTCCAGGGCCAGCAACGGGCCGTCCTCCCTGGCGGTGTCCACGGACGCCGAACCCGCGGGGTCCGTGCCCTCGACGTCCCCGTGCCCCCAGGCATCGCGCTGGGCGTTGTCCGAGCTCGTCAGCCCTTCCACGGCGAGCCGGTCACCCGCCTTCGACTGCACCACCCCGCCGCCCCGGTTCTCCCGGACCGTGCAGTTGACCAGGGAGACGGGTGACCCCGACTCGACGCGCACGCCGTCCCTGGCGTTGGCGGAGAACTCGCAGGCGTTGAGGGACGCGCGCCCGCCCTCGCGCACGACGAGACCGTGCTCGGCGGCCTCGACCACCCTGATCCGGGTCGCGGTCAGTTCGCCTTCCGCGTCCACGGCGACCCCGTCGGCGCCGGGCGAACGGATCTCGCAGTCGCGTACGGTCGCGCTGCCCCGCGGGCCCACGGTGAGTCCGGCCGCGTCGGCCGCGGTCACGGATCCGCCGCCGATGTAGACGTTGCCGTCCGAGGAGACGTGGATACCCGATCCGCCCGCGCGGTCGACCTCGCAGTCCTCCAGCCGCCCCCTGCCGTCATGGTCCACCTCGATGCCGTGGCCGCCCGATCGTCCTACTCTGGCCCGGCGCAGCAGAGGGTTGGCACCGGACCGGACATGTATCCCGGCGCCCGCCGCGTCCAGCACCTCCAGCCGGTCCAGCTCCGCGGTCGACTCCTCCTCCAGCAGCACGCCCGTACCCTCGCAGTCGCGCACGGTCAGCGAGGTCAGCGCGGGCGATGCGGAGCCGGCCACGCGCAGCGCCGGGGCCTGCGCCGAGTCGAGCCAGCAATCCTCGAAGGTGCCCCGGGCACGGTCCGTGACGAGTAGGCCACTGCCCTGGGTGCGGGCGGTCCGGCAGCGTCGCAGCAGCGGATCGGTGCCGTGCGACAGCACGAAACCGGGACCGGTGGTGGTGGTGACCCGTACCTCCTCCAGCAGCGTGCGCGACTCACTGGTCAGATGGACACCGATCGCGGTGTCGTGCACGACGGTGCGCAGCACCTGGGTGGTCGACCGTCCCTCCAGCGCGATCGACGGCTTGTCCGTGGAAGAGATGTCGCACTCCTCCACCGAGCCCTGCGCTTCTCCGTTGGCGAGGACACCGTTGCCCCGCGCGTCGCGGATGGTGCACCCGCGCACGGTGACCCGCCCCCGCTCGCCTATCACGATGCCCGAGGTGCCCAAATGCTCCAGCGTGCACGACTCCACGGAGCTGTCCACCGCGGAGGTCACCACCACACCGGCTCCGCCCGGGTTGCTGACCCGGCAGTCACGCATGGCCAGCGAGCCGTTCCCGCGGGCGAGCACCGCGGTCCAGGCCGCTCCGGTGACGTCGCAGCCATCCATCGCCACCTGCCCCCGCACGGCATCGACGGCGGGCAACTCCTCGTCGCGCGAGCGCAGTACGAGGTCGGTGAGCATCACCGCGTCGGCCTTCAGCGAGATCGCGCTGCCACGCCGGGGCCGTATCTCCACGGTCCCGCGGGCCTGTTCGGCCACGATCGTCACCCGAGTGGTGATTGTCAGGCTCTCCTCGTACGTCCCGGGCCGGACACTGATGACGGCCCCGCTACGGGCCTGTGCCAGTGCCTCCGTGACGGTCCGGAACCCCTCGGTTCCGTCGGGGCAGACCATCAGTACCTGGCGTGACACGCGGGATCCTCCTCAGTTCGGCATCGCTGCGGACGACTGTCCGCGTACGGTGCCCGGCCCTGGCCCCCCAATCATGCCGCGAACAGCGGATACTTCATACCGCGATCAGGAGTGCGGAGATGAAGAGGACTCTTCATCACAGGAGTTGCGCCGGTCTCGGCGCGACTCGTCGTCCGGAAGGCCGTACGACCGCACACCTCAGGTTTCCGGTACGTGAAATCTTCGGCAGGACGACCGGGGGACCACCGACGGCGGCCCGCCGGGGCGTCGCCCGGAACCGGCCTCCGGCGCGGGGCGGGGGCCGGGCAGGGCGACTGGGACCGCCCGGCCCCGTCGCCCCGCACGACAGGTGGGAGCTCCCCGGTCCCGGTCGTGGCCCGAGGGGGTGCCACGTCGGCCGATCGTCGGAGATACGCGCGTGCGTCGCAACGGTCCGCCGGGCCGTCTGCCCGGCGAGCCACTCACTCCGCCTCCTCCCCACTCGGAAGCGGCACCACCGGGGGCGCCTCCGAGCGGGGCGAGCAGACCGCGCGAGAGCCCTGACCCGTCGGACAGACCCTGTGCGGGGCGCGCGGGTACGGACAGGTCAGTCCGCCGCCGTGCACCGGGGCTGTCCGGCAGTCGGTTTCGGGGCCGGCGCCTCGATCGCGAAGAACCGCCTGTCGGTTCCGGCGACCGTCCGCAGCCGGGGCGCGGCCTTGCGTCCGTCGTCCCAGGTGCACGTGACGGCCTGGACTCCGGGAGCGGTCCGCCCGAAGACGAACCAGCCGGAGCCGGTCGGGGCGAGTGTGCCCCAGCTCGTCCCGACCCTGCGGTCACCGGCTGCGGACAGCGCTCCGTCATCCACGAACGAGAGCCGCTCCCCGACCTTGAGACGGGCGAAGAACCAGCCCGTGTCCGCGAGTTCAGGCCCCCCCGCACCGCCCGCGCGCTGTGGGTCGGGGTACTCGGCCTCCTCCATCGCGTCCCACACGCGGCCCGCCTCCCGGGCGTCGGCGGCGCGCTTCCACACGTCGACGCTGAGGGTCCAGGGCTTCCCGTCGAGCCGCCCACTCGCGATGACCTCGGTGGTGGGCCGGGGCACCGCGTCCGGTTCCGCGGCGACCGACGTCGCCCCGGAACCCTCGTGCGGGGAGACCGACGTCAGCATCCCGGCCGTGCACACCACGGCCAGCGCGGCGACGGCCGCCCCGGCGTACCGGCGCCTGTTCCTGCGCCGCCTGCCGCCCGCAACGATCGCGTCGACGGGTGCGTACTCGATCCGGACGCCCTGCGCGGCGTCGGCGAGCAGCTTGGTGATATCGGTGCCCGTATCCGTCATGACATCCGCCCTTCGTGCACCAGGTGAGTCGTGTCCGTACCGGTGTGGGCCGGCCCGATGGCCGACCGGAGCCGGGTGATCCCTCTGGCCGCGTTGCTCTTCACGGTGCCGACCGAGCACCCCATCGCGGCAGCCGTCTGCGTTTCGCTCAGGTCCTCCCAGTACCGCAGCACGACGGCTTCTCGTTGCCGCAGCGGCAGTCGGGCCAGTGCGGCGACCAGGTCGGACCGCTCGACGGCCTGGGCCATGTCGTCGCCGCGCCCCGGCAGATCGTGCCCGAGCCCGGGGTCGTCACCTCGTGAGAGGTACTCCTTGAGTCCTCTGCGGTACCTGCGCGCGTGTGTGTTGACCATGATGCGCCGCACATAGGCGTCCGGGTCCCGGGCCTGCGACACCTTGCGCCACGCGACGAACGTCCGCTCCAGGCAGCCCTGTACGAGGTCTTCCGCCGCGTACTGCTCTCCTGTCAGGAGATAGGCGGTCCGCATCAGCCGGGACCAACGCCCCACGACGAACGCCTGAAAATCCTCGGAACGCGCACCGGCGTCCGCTGCCGCTCCTACCGTGTCTTTCACGGTTCACCTCCTCGTACCACAGAGTCCGAGGGCACCGGAAACCGTTGCCCTCGTCATGTGGCCCGTGCTCGGTCCCGGGATCGTCACCCTCTCCTGACCAGCAGGGCCGAGTGCCCGACCCGTTTCCCCCGCTCGGTACGCCGTCGGCCCACGAGCGGGCCGGCGGCGGTGTGGGGCGCCTCCTACGCGTCGGACACCCAGTTCGGCGCCCTGCTGGGAGGCGCACCGGCGCTGCGGGCGATCGCTCCCGCCCTGACGCCGGCGATGTCGGCGCTCGACGGTTTCCGGTTCCGCGGCGGGGTGCCGGAGATCGGCAGCACCTTGGCGTGGACGCACTACGCGATCGCCCCGGACATGATCGCGCGCATCGGCTCCGCCCACGGCCGGGAGGCCGAACAGAAGCGGTGGGAGGCGACCGAGCGGACGATCGCGGGCCACGACGCGTTCCGGGCGGGAACTCCGCACTGGGGACTGGACGTCGAAGCCATCGTCGGGTGGGGTCTGGACCGGTTGCGGGAGCCGCTCGGTTCGGCGCGTCACCGCGAGGGGAAGATCGTCGACCGGATCGACGCGGTCGACGTTCCGGTCTTCCTGATCGGCGGGTGGTTCGACGTCTTCCTCGGATCGACCCTGGAACTCCACCGGCGGCTGGTGCGCCGCGCGAAGGAGACCGGCGATGCGGCGCCCCGCCTTCTGGTCGGCCCCTGGACGCACGACAACCTCTCGGGCCGGACGGCCGGTGTGGACTTCGGACCGGGCGCGTCCGCCGACGACCTCGGCGGCGGGGACCTGACCACGCAGCACATACGGTGGTTCGACGCCACTCTGCGCGCGGGCGCGGCGCAGATGCCGGCGGTGCGCGTGTTCCTGATGGGCGCGAACCGGTGGATCGAACTGGAGGAGTTCCCCCCGACCGGCACGCGCACGCTGGAGCTCTACCTGAACGAGGGGGGCGCGCTGACGACGGAGCCGGCCGGGGCCGGCGAACGGCGGCTGACCAGCGATCCCGCCTCCGCGGTGCCGACGTGCGGCGGTGCGGTGCTCCTGTTCGGGCCGTTCGAGGCAGGCCCCGCCGAGCAGTCGGCGATCGAGGCGCGGCAGGACGTGCTCTCGTGGCGCACCGCGCAGCTCTCCGGGGAACTCACGGTGATGGGCGCGGTCCGTGCCGTCGTCCACCTCGGGACCACCGGAACCGACGCGGATGTGGTGGTGCGGCTGTGCGACGAACACCCGGACGGCAGCAGTCGTGTCGTCACCGACGGGGTACAGCGGGGGTCGGCACGGTCCGTCGACCCGGTGACGGGCGCGGGCGCGAGACGGCCGTTGGAGCCGGGCCGGGACCACGAGTTCGTCGTGGACCTCTGGTCGACGGCGCACACCTTCATGCCTGGCCACCGGGTGCGCGTGGACATCGCGCCGAGTTCGTCGCCCCGCTGGGAGGTCGGACGCAACGCCTTCGCTCCGTCCTCGGAGCCGGTGGATCCCACTGCGGCGGAGTACACGATCCGTCACGGCGCCGCCCGTCCGAGCCGCCTCGTCCTCCAGCTCGTGGCGCCGGCACCGCGCTGACGCGGGCTGGGTCAGACCCGGCCCGGGGCGGCTCTGGTGGATGCGCGGAGGACCAACTCCGTGGCCAGCTCCATGCGAGCGGGTGCCCGGGCCCCGGCGTTCTCGCCCCGGGAGAGCTCGATCAGACGTTTGACGGCCGCGGCGCCCAGCTCGGTGCTGGGCTGTCGGACGGTCGTCAGGCCGGGGGTGATGTACTGCGCCTCGGGCAGGTCGTCGAACCCGACGACGCTGATGTCCTCGGGTATCCGCAGGCCCCGGGCCGCCAGCGCGTCGTAGACGCCGAGGGCCATCGAGTCCGCACAGGCGAAGATGCCCGTGATCTCCGGGTCGCCGTCGAGCAGGGTGTGGGTGGCGGACGCCGCCTTGGCGCGGTTCCATCCGCCGTGGGCCACCGACACCGTGGCGCTGCCGACGGTCGTGGTGTCGGCCGCCGCACGGAAACCGTCGACGCGCGCCCTGCTGAAGAGGTGGCGTGCATGACCAGCGACCACCCCCATCCGTGTATGGCCGAGGGACAGCAGGTGGTCGCAGGCCATCCGGCCGCCCTCCCAGTTCGCGACTCCGATACTCGCCACCCCTGAGGGGGGCGAACTCATCGGGTCGACGAGCACCAGGGGGACACCCGCGGCGAAGAGCGTGCCGAACTGCCGCGACGCGGGATCGACCAGTGTCCCGATCACGCCGATGGTGCGCCTTCTCAGCAGCCGCGACACCCAGTCGCTGTGCGGCTCCGCGAGTGTGAGGACGACGTCGATGCCCGCCGCCGCCGCTTCACGTCCGACGCCGGCTATCAGCAGGTTCGCCCACGATCCCTCGAAATGGGTGACCACGAGGTCGAGCGCCTGGGAGAGGCCGCTCTCGTCCCGTGCGTTCTCGCCCTTGGCCCCGGCCGGGCGGGTGTAGCCGACGGCCTGTACGGCTTCCATGACCTTCGTGCGGGTCTCCGCCGAGACGTCCGTTCCGCCTCGCAGCACCTTGGACACGGTGGGGATGCTCGTGCCGGCGGTCTTGGCCACCAGGGACAGTGTGGGACGCGATCCGGCTGGTCGAGGCGGCATGGGGAAAGGTTAGCCCAACCGAGGAGGGGGCCTGCCGGGGGCCGGAGAAGCACCTCGGACGGGGCGGGCCGGCTGCGGGCGGGCACACCCGGGGGCGTGGTGTCCGCCCGCGCACGGGCGTCATACGGACGGTGTCGGGGACGGGACGTACTCGAACCAGTCGAAGGCGACCGAGCCCTGCGTGGCGTACATGCCGATCACCCGGCCGGTGAAGCCGCAGGCGACCTCGGTGGACAGGTAGCGCCCGTCCAGTTCGGCGATCGGACGGGCATCGGGGGCGTCGGGATCGCCGAGCCAGAAGTCGACGGTGTCGGGGCCCGTGGCGCCGCCGCCGGTGAGGTGGGGAGACGCGGGAACGAGGTCGGACGTCCGCATTCTCACGGTGAGGTGCAGCGGCCCGGCCGGGGCCGGCCTGCGGGCCAGGGTCTGGCGCAGCGGCCCTATCCGGGCGACGACGGAGACCTCCGCGTCGCCGGCCTCCAGCTCGTAGTGGTGGGCTTCGTCCAGGCGTACGCAGAGTCCCCCGCGTCCCGTCCCCGGGTCGATCAGGGTGCTGACGCGGCAGTCGTGGTGCTGCTGGCGGCGGCCCACGAAGGTGTACCCCGGGGCGTCCAGGGTGGGGCCGGTGGCGTGGAGGACCAGCCGGCCCGGTCGCTCGGTGAGCGACCAGGAGGCCTCGGGGCGCGCGAACGGTGAGATCCAGTGCGGCGCGAGGGCGACCGCGTCGAAGTCGTCCCGGGCGGGCGGGGCCGGTACGGGGTGCCAGGCACCGCCCGGGGCCGCGTGGTTCTCGGGTACGGGCGCGACGACGGGCCAGCCGTCCTCCCGCCACTCCACGGGGGTCAGGTACGTCTCGCGGCCGAGTACGTGCACGTCGGGCGTGAAGCCACGGGGGCGGACACCCAGCAGCACCATCCACCAGCTGCCGTCGGGGGCCTGCACCAGATCGGCGTGGCCGGTGTTCTGGATGGAGCGGGCGGTGCCGCTGTGGGACAGCAGGGGGTTGCCGGGTGCGCCCTCCCAGGGACCGCGCGGCGAGCGGCCGCGGGCGATGGAGACGCCGTGGCCGCGTTCGGTGCCGCCTTCCGCGATCAGCAGGTACCACCAGTCGCCGATGCGGTAGAGGTGCGGCGCTTCGGGGAACTTGAGGCCGCTGCCGGACCACGTGCGGAAGGGTCCCTCCAGTACCTCGCCGGTGACCGGGTCGATCCTGGCCATGTTGATGCCCCCTCGGGGGCCGGAGAAGGCGCACCAGCAGGTGCCGTCCTCCTCCCACGCCAGGTCGGGGTCGATCCCCGACAGGTCGATCCACACGGGGTCGCTCCACGGTCCCTCGGGCCGTTCGGCCGAGACGACGAAGTTGCCGCCCCCGTCGATGTTGGTGCTGATCACCCAGTAGCGGCCGTCGTGGTGACGGATCGTGGGGGCGTAGAGGCCCCCGGAGGCCTTGGACCCGGGCAGGGGCAGCGGCAGTTGTCCGGGCCGGTCGAGCACGTTGCCGATCTGCTCCCAGTGCACCAGGTCCCTGCTGTGGAAGAGCGGCAGCCCGGGGAAGTACTCGAAGCTGGAGCACACCAGGTAGTAGTCGTCACCGACCCGGCACACGCTCGGATCGGGGTGGAACCCGCCGATCACCGGGTTGTCGTACACGCGCACAGAAATGTTCCCTTCAACTCCGCCGGGAGCCATGAATCACGTCCGGGCGGTCGTTCGGTTCCAGCTCGTCCGTCCGCCCCAGGGGCCGCCTGCCGCACCCAGGGGTGGCCGGGGCGGCCGGCCCCGCCGGAGCGCCGGTCCGCGCCGCGAAGGCCGCCGCCGTCACGGGCGGCGACCTCCGGGCGGTCGGCGATGTTCTCGTCGGGAGGGCGGCGGAGGGCCGTGTCAGGACGACAGGGTCCAGCGCTGGTTGCTGCCGTTCGCGCAGGTGTAGAGCTGGAGCTGGGTGCCGTTGGCGGTGCCGGCACCCACGGCGTCGAGGCAGAGTCCGGACTGGACGCCGACCACGGACCCGTCGGAGTTGAGGCGCCACTTCTGGTTGTCGGCGCCCCAGCAGCTGTAGATCTGGATCTTGGCGCCGTTGCCGCTGCCCGCGGCGTCCAGGCACTTGTTGCCGTAGACCCGCAGTTCACCGGCGGAGGTCAGCTGCCATTGCTGGTTGGCGGCGCTGTGGCAGTCGTACAACTGGACCGCGGTGCCGTCCGCGGTAGCGGAGTTGGGCACGTCCACGCAGCGGCCCGAACCGGCGCCCTTGAGCTGTCCGCTCTGGCCGCCGTCGCCGCCACCGCCGTCGCCACCGCCGGACGAGCCGCTGTTGAGGGCGTTGAGGACAGCACCGTAGGCGGATTTCTTGCTGCCGTCGTTGTTGAACAGCAGCGGTGTGTCCCCCGATCGCCAGGAATCGGAGTCACGCACACCCCAGACGGTGATGCCGAGGCAACGCGAGACAGCCAGGCAGTCGTTGACCACATTGGCGTAGGTCGTGGCCGAGGCGCCCTGGATGTCGAGTTCGGTGATGGCCACATCGACGCCGAGGGCGGCGAAGTTCTGCAGGGTGGTGCGGAAGTTGCTGTCGTAGGGGCTTCCGCTGTTGAAGTGCGACTGGAAGCCCACGCAGTCGATCGGCACGCCGCGCGACTTGAAGTCCCGGACCATGTTGTACACGCCCTGGGTCTTGGCCCAGTTCCAGTTCTCGATGTTGTAGTCGTTGTAGCAGAGCTTGGCGGCCGGGTCGGCGGCGCGCGCGGTGCGGAAGGCGACCTCGATCCAGTCGTTTCCGGTGCGCTGCAGATTGGAGTCGCGGCGGCCACCCGAGTTGCCGTCGGCGAACGCCTCGTTCACGACGTCCCATTGCGCGATCTTGCCCTTGTAGTGGGCCATCACGCCGTTGATGTGGTCGGTCATCGCCTGGCGCAGTGAGCTGCCGCTCAGGCTCTGCATCCAGCTGGGCTGCTGGGAGTACCAGGCCAGGGTGTGACCGCGCACCTGCTTGCCGTTCTGCACCGCCCAGTTGTAGACGCGGTCGGCGTTGGTGAAGTTGAACTGACCCCGCTGCGGCTCGGTGGCGTCGATCTTCATCTCGTTCTCGGCCGTCACCATGTTGAACTCACGGGAGGCGATCGAGGTGTACGCCGAGTCGCCGAGCCTGCCCGAGGCGATTGCGGTACCGAAATAGCGGCCGCTCTGCGCCGCCGCGGCGCCCAGCGTGGTCTCGGCGGCGTGCGCGTCCGACGGTGCGACCAGCGCGGCGGACGCTCCCAGGACGCCGACGAGCAAGGCCGGCAGCAGAGCGCGGAGTGGCCGGCCGAGAGCGGATCTAGAAAGGGCGTAGGAGCCCATGGCTGTGCCTCCAGAACTAGGAATCGCAGAGGACCGAATCGTGGCGGGCCGAGTCGTCCGCCGGCACGGTCGACGGACGGACGGGCAGGCCGGCGCGTACGCGAGTGGTGCACGGATCTGTCGTGCTGCTGTGCGCGGACCGGCCGGGTGGCAGTGATCGGCCGGAGTCGACGTGGTGGGGCGTCCCGGACCACGTCGGGTGTCTCAGACAGGGATGATTGAGGTTTTGACGGCTGCTCGTCAATACTTCGCACAGATATTGTGCACGCTAACATTGCGAAACTTTTTAGGTGCGGGTGAGTGCATCCGCAGGCGCGCGTCATGCTCACCAGCGGTCGACCCGGTCCTGCTTTCGGGCTTTGACCGCCCGGATTGACGGCAACACTGCCTACGCCGGGGCGGACTCGGTCGCGGGAAGATCTGCCGCACACCTTGACTGCGAGCGCTCACATTCCTAGCTTGTGGCGTCATGGGAAACGAAGCTTTTGCGAAACTTATCGAAAAGGCTTCGCTCTTCTCCCACCCCCGCACCGCGGCCCGTCGGGTCACCTCACCCCACCCCCTCCCAGGAGGTCCTTCGATGTGGTTCCGCCACGCGTTCCCGGTCCGCCCGGAACGCCTACTCGCCCTCCTCGCACCCCTGTTGCTGGTGGCCGGCTTCCTCGGCGCCCAGCCGGCCCACGCGGCGACCGTCGATACCGGCGCCTCGTACGTACTGGTCAACCGCAACAGCGGCAAAGCCCTGGACGTCTACAACCTGGCGACCGAGGACGGCGCCCGCATCGCCCAGTGGGCCCGGAACGATCAGGCCCAGCAGCAGTGGCGGTTCACCGATTCCGGGGACGGCTACTACCGCGTCAAGTCCGTCCACTCGGGCAAGGTGCTGGACGTCTACAACTGGTCCACCGCGAACGGCGGCTCGATCGTCCAGTGGACCGACCTGAACGCCACCAACCAGCAATGGCGGCTGGCCGACAGCTCGGACGGATACGTGCGGCTCATCTCGCGGCTCAGCAACAAGGCCCTCGAAGTGCAGGGCGCCTCCACCGCCGACAACGCGAACGTCGTCCAGTACGACGACTGGGGCGGCACCAACCAGCAGTGGAAGATGGTCAAGGTCGGCGGGGGCGACACCTCCGGCACGTGCGAACTTCCGTCGGCCTACCGCTGGTCGTCGACGGGCGCGCTGGCGCAGCCCAAGCAGGGATGGGCCTCGCTCAAGGACTTCACGGTCGTCCCCTACAACGGCAAGCAGCTCGTCTACGCGACGACGCACGACACCGGGTCGAGCTGGGGTTCGATGAACTTCAGCCCGTTCACCAACTGGTCGGAGATGGCATCGGCCGGCCAGAACACGATGTCGTCCGCGACCGTCGCGCCCACGCTCTTCTACTTCGCTCCGAAGAACATCTGGGTGCTCACCTACCAGTGGGGCGGGACCGCCTTCTCCTACCGGACGTCGAGCGACCCCACCAACCCGAACGGCTGGTCCGCCCCGCAGGTGCTCTTCTCGGGAAGCATCAGCGACTCCGGAACCGGACCCATCGACCAGACGCTCATCGGTGACGGTACGAACATGTACTTGTTCTTCGCCGGTGACAACGGCAAGATCTACCGGGCCTCCATGCCGATCGGGAACTTCCCGGGCAGCTTCGGGACGGCCTCCACCGTGGTCATGAGCGACACGACGAACAACCTGTTCGAAGCGCCGCAGGTCTACAAGCTGCAGGGGCAGAACCGGTACCTCATGATCGTCGAGGCGATCGGTGCGCAGGGCCGCTACTTCCGCTCGTTCACGGCCACCAGTCCGAACGGGTCGTGGACACCCCAGGCCGCGACCGAGAGCAACCCGTTCGCGGGCAAGGCCAACAGCGGTGCCACGTGGACCAACGACATCAGCCACGGCGAACTGATCCGCACGAGTGCCGATCAGACGATGACCGTCGATCCCTGCAACCTGCAGTTGCTCTACCAGGGCCGCAGCCCCAGCTCCGGGGGTGACTACGGCCTCCTGCCCTACCGGCCGGGCCTGCTGACACTGCAGCACTGACAGGACGGCACGGCCGGCTCGGTCGCGTACCGGGCCGGCCGTGTTCTCGGGCCGGATCGCCTCGGCGCCGCCTCGACCGCATCCACGGCCCGGCAGGACCCCGTTCGGGCGAAGGCCGACGCGAGAAGAGCGGCGGTCGGTTCACGTGGCGGGAGAAGCCGGGCTTGCATGTCCAGGCGGCAGAACGTACCGGGACCGGGCCTCCGTCCACCATGCGCGCCGCACGCCGCCCGCACAGAACTGCCCGCCTCACCGCAGGCCGGCTCCGCAGCCGGGCACCGTCCGGCGGTAGCGTGCCGATCATGGACTTCCGCACCGCCGTCGAGCGCGCTCGACGCCTCCAGCAGCTGCACGCCGAGCACGGACCACTCGTGCTGCCGACCGTGTGGGACGTCTGGTCCGCGCGTACAGCAGTCGCCGCCGGCTTTCCCGCGCTGACCATCGGCAGCCATCCGCTCGCGGACTCCCGGGGCGCCGACGACCAGGAGGGGCAGACCTTCGAGGAGGTACTCTCCGCCGTCCGGCCGATCATCGCCGCGGTCGACGTCCCCGTATCCGTGGACCTGGAGGCAGGATACGGACAAGAGCCCGCTGACCTCATCGCCGGTCTCGTCGAGGCCGGCGGCGTCGGTCTGAACCTCGAGGACACCGTCCACTCCGAGGACGGCCGAGTGCGCAGTACGCAGGAGCACGCGCGCTACATCGGCGGCCTGCGCGCGGCGGCCGACAACGCGGGCATCCCGGTCTGGGTCAACGGGCGCACCGACCTCTTCCTGCACGCGGCGAACCCCTCCGACGTCCTCGACGAGGCCATCGAGCGCCTGCGAGCCCTGGAGCAGGCCGGTGCCGACAGCGTCTACCCGGTGCGCATTCAGGACGACGACGAGCTGCTCACAGCTGTGACCAGCGCCGTCGCGGTCCCGGTGAACTCCACCGCACATCCCGTCAAGCACGATCTCGAGCGGTTCCGGCGTCTCGGCGTCGGCCGGATCACCTACGGCCCGCTGCTGCAGTTCGCGATGACCGACGCGATGAAGGGCATGCTCGGGCCGTGGGCCCCCTGACGGGGGCACCGACCGCGGGGAGGAGCCCCGCGAGACTCAAGGTGCCTCCGCCGTCCTACGGCCGCGCCCCGCCATCCACGTCGGTGCGGTCGAGCGGGGGCCGGCGCAGGGGCCGCAGGGCGAAGCCACATCGGCTGGATTCGCCCCGCGCATGGGGACGGTGAAGCCGTTCGCGCGTCCCTCCTCACGGATTTTCTCCGGGCGGACGGCGGCTGGACCCACGGCAGCGGTGGGGACGGCTGATCGGGCTCGGAGGGCGCGAAGCCGATGGCGCCGTCCAGGAGGTCGGTACCGCGGGACCACCGTCTCCCCGCTCAGCACGGAGGCGAGGAACTGCGTCAGGGTTCCGGCGCGCCCCTCCCCCTGGTGCGCCGCCGCCCGCCGGCGCCACGGCCGGTTCCCGTCGCCCACCGCGTTCATGTGTCATGTTTCGGACAATGTCGGGGCCCCGTCCGCCCCGGAGCCGTCCCGCGCGGCGCTCCGGCCCTGCCGGGCCGGCGGCGCGGGCGCTCGGCGGAGGCGGCGGGCGTTCCCGCGTGCGGCCCCGGCGGAGGGTCCGCGGCCTGCGCAGACGACGGACGGCCGGGGCATGCGTGGGGCGCGACAGTGGGGCATCCGGAATTCGGCCGGTGCTCGTGCGGTGCCGGCGACACCATGCGGCAATACTGGCGAAACGATCGAGGAAAGTGCCGAAGTGGCAGGATTTCAGTGGCCATTGATCGGTGAAACCATCGGCCCCGTTGACGCCCCGTGGGGAGTGTTTTAGCGTTGCGCCTCGTGCGACCAGCCGGTGGCTAGAACACGGGTCTTATCGCGTCCCTGAGGAGCGGTGAGCATGTTTGCAGCAGAACAGATACCAGCGCTGTCGGATCGTGAATTCCCCACGCTCGTCCATGTGCTCCGGCACCGGGCGGACAAGCAGCCGGACGACACCGCCTACGTCTTCCTCATCGACGGTGAGGAGGAGGAACTGCGCATGGGGTACGGCGATCTCCTGCGCGCCGCCGCAGGGGTGGCCGGCACGCTGGCCGCCCGGCACCGGCCGGGCGAACGGGCGCTGCTGCTCTTCCCGCCGGGGCCGGACTACGTCGTCGCGTTCTACGGCTGCCTCCTTGCCGGCATCGTCGCCGTGCCCGCCTATCCGCCCCAGGACGCCCGCGGCCTCGGGCGGCTGGGCGCCATCGTGGCCGACGCGGGCGCGAGCATCGCGCTGACCACGAAGGACCTGCTGCCGGTCGCCCGCACCGCGCTGCGGGCGCCGCTGGCCTGGATCGCCACGGACGCCCCGCCGGGGGAGACCGCCGAGGCGCCCGCCGCCGCGGACTCCGTCCGTCCCGAGCCCGGACAGGTCGCCTTCCTCCAGTACACGTCGGGCTCCACCCGGCTGCCGCGCGGGGTGGTGCTCACCCACGCGAACCTCATGCACAACGCGGAAAGCATTTACCGGGCATTCGCCGGAACGCCGCGCGACGTCATGGTGAGCTGGCTCCCTCCCTACCACGACATGGGCCTCATCGGTGCCATTCTCGCGCCGCTCCACGGCGGTTTTCCCGCCGTTCTGATGGCGCCGCTACATTTCCTTCAGAATCCTTATCGGTGGCTGCGGGCGATATCCGTGCACCGTGGCACCATCAGCCCGGCCCCGAATTTCGGTTACGAATTATGTATCCGTAAGATCGACGACGAGCGACTGGCGTCGCTCGATCTGTCCTCCTGGCGCGCGGCGGTGAACGGGGCCGAGCCGGTGCGGGTGGAGACGGTCGAGCGGTTCGCGCGGCGGTTCGCCCCGGTCGGCTTCGACCCCGCCGCCTGCCGCCCCAGCTACGGCCTCGCGGAGGCGACCCTGCTGGTGACGGGTGACCCGCTGGGCGAGGAGGTCCGGCGCTTCCCGGTGGAGGGCGTGGAGAGGATCGCCTGCGGGACGGCCCGGGGCGGCCAGTCGGTCGTCGTCGTGGACACCGCAACCCTCGCCCCCGCCGCACCGGGCCGGGTCGGCGAGATCTGGGTGGCGGGTCCCAGCGTCGCCACCGGCTACTGGGGCCGCCCCACCGAGAGCGAAGCGCTGTTCGGTGCGACCCTGCCCGACGGTCGTGGCCCCTACCTGCGCACCGGCGACCTCGGGGCGCTGGACGAGCACGGCGCCCTGGCCGTCACGGGGCGGCTCAAGGACCTCATCGTGCTGCGCGGCCGCAATCTCTACCCCCACGACGTGGAGAACGCCGCCGAGCTGGGGCACCCTGCGGTGCGTCCCGGCTGTGGGGCGGCGTTCTCCGTGCCCGTCGACGGCGAGGAACGGCTCGTCCTGGTGGTGGAGACGGCGGACGGCGCGGACCTTGAAGACGTCGCCCTGCACGGCCGGCGCGCGGTGTGGGAGGAGTGCGAGGCGGAACTCCACGAACTGGTGCTCCTGCCGCCCCGCACCATCCCCAAGACCTCCAGCGGGAAGATCCAGCGGCGCGCGACGCGCGAGGCGTACCTCGCCGGGGAACTGCCCCGGATCGGAGGACTGCGGCCCGGCGCGGCGGCGGATCCCGGAGGTCCCGACCGCACGCCGCCGCGCACCCCCCTGGAATCCCTGATCGCCACGGTCTGGGCCGAACTGGTGGAGCGGCCCGACGTCGGGGTCCACGAGGACTTCTTCGCCTCGGGGGCACAGTCGCTGCTGCTCGCCCGGCTGGCCGGGCGGATCGAGGCCGAGCTGCCGGTGCGCGTCACCGTCGGCGACCTCTTCCAGGCGTCCACCGTCGCCAAGCTGGCCGCGCTTCTGGAGAGCCGGCCGCTCGCCGTGGACGAGGACCACGCCGCCGGTCTTCTCACCCGGAGCGACGACGGCTGAGCCGCCCCGTACCTCCGCCCCGTACCCCCGCCCCAGGTCCGGCCGCACCGCGACCCGGCCGCCCGCCCCGCACCTCTCGTACGCACGCCGACCGCCGAACCGCAGGGGAGACCATGGACACGTCAGTGGTGGAGACGCTCGACCACCTGGTCGCCGACGCGACCGATCACCACTACAGCCCGTACACGCGCTTCGACTGGGTCGACGAACTCGCCGAGCAGCAGTGGTGGATGACGCCCGACCTGCTCAGCGTGGCCGGTACCCGGTACGCGCACGAGCTGGACGAGAAGCAGCTCATGCGGCTCAGCAAGTGGGAGAGCGTCAACTTCTTCAGCCTGAACATCCACGGAATCCGTGAGCTGCTCATCGAGGTGACCCGGCGCATCCACACCCCCGGGTTCGAGCTGCCCTCGGAGTTCTTCCACCGCTTCCTGGGCGAGGAGAACGGGCACATGTGGTTCTTCGCCCAGTTCTGCCTGCGTTACGGCGGCAAGATCTACCCGGACAAGTCGCTCCCCTCGACGACGGCGGAGGAGGACCGCGACGTCGCTCACTTCCTGGTCTTCGCCCGCATCCTGATCTTCGAGGAACTGGTCGACCACTTCAACCTCCGGATGGGGCGCGACACCACTCTCCACCCCCTGATCAGGGAGGTGAACCAGGTCCACCACGACGACGAGTGGCGCCACATCATCATGGGCCGCAAGCTCGTCGGGCTGCTCTACGAGCCGCTGCGCGAGCGCGGCGACCAAGAGCTGCGCGACCGCCTCGACCTGTACCTGCGGCGCTATGTCACCGCGAGCGTCCAGTCGCTCTACAACCCGTCGGTCTACCGTGACGCGGGCATCCCCGAACCCTTCGCCTTCCGCGAGGAACTTCTGGCGGACCCGGCGCGGAGCGGGTACCACGAGACCTTCTTCAAGCGCATCACCGGCTTCCTCACCAGCCAGGAGATCATCAGCGGCTCCCCGTTCGAGGGGGCCGGGATCTGATGGCGGACGACGCGATCGAGCGGGTGCGCGCCTGGTTGCTGACACGCAACCCCGAGGTGTCCGCGATCGGCTGGGACGAGGACCTCATCGACAGCCGGCTCATCGACTCCCTCGACTTCCCCCAACTGCTGTTCCTGCTGGAGGACCTGGCCGGGCAGGAGCTGGAGCTGACCGCGGAGAACGTCACCGGCTTCCGGACCCTGCGCGGCATCCGCGACAAGGTGCTGGCCGGCGTCACCGGTGGGGTGGGCCATGAGTGACCTCTACACCGCGCGCGGCGGACTCGTCACCCTGGGGCCGGAGCTCGTCCACCTCATGGACCTGCTGGACGGGCAGTTCCGGCGCTGGGCGGCCGAGACCGGCGCCGCCCCGATGCTCTTCCCGACCGTGATCGGCGCCACCGACCTGGCCTCCATCGACTACTTCGACAACTTCCCCCAACTGGCCCTCATGACAGCACCCTTGAGGCTTCCCGCCGAGGGGGGCGCGGACGGATCCGGCCCGCCGGTGGACGGCCCGGTGGTCGCCGCGGACCGGCTCGGACCGAGTGAGTACGGGCTGGTCTCCGCGGCCTGTTACAACGTCTATCTGCACCATCGTTCAGCCAGTCTCGCCGGGCCCACGTTCGTGACCACGGTCGCCAAGTGCTTCCGCAACGAGGACCACTACGACGGGCTGCGCCGGCTGCGCGGCTTCACCATGCGGGAGATCGTCTGCCTCGGCCCCCGGGAGGCGGTGCTGGACCACCTCGCCGCGTTCCGCCCGAAGGTGGTCGAGTTCGCGTCCAGGCTCGGGCTGGGACTGACCGTCGAGGCGGCCTCGGACCCCTTCTTCGAGAAGGACGGCGGAAGGGCGCTGCTGGCCCAGCTCTTCCCGGTGAAGGAGGAGTTCGTGCACGGCTCCACCCTGGCCATCGGCTCGCTCAACTTCCACCGCAACTTCTTCGGCGAGCGCTGCGACATCTCCCTGGCCGACGGAGGTCCCGCCTACACGGGCTGCGTCGCCTTCGGCCTGGAGCGGTGGATCGCGGCCCTGCTGGAGACCCACTCGGACCTCGACGACCTCCTCGTACGGGTCGCGGAGGCCACTTCGTGAGCGACCTCCTGGGCCGGCTGGCGTCGCTGCCCGCAGCGGAACGGGCCCGGCTGATGGCCCGGCTGCGGCAGGGGGGCACCGGTCCCGACGCCGGTCCCCCCGCAGAGACCGCCGCCGGTCCCGACGCCGGTTCCGCCGGTATCCCCGTCGAGGGTCCCGCCGGCCCCGCCGCCTCCGACGCCCAGCGGCGGCTGTGGCTGCTGCAGCGGCTCGACCCCGCGAGCCCGGCCCACCACCTGTCGGCCGCGTTCCGGCTGGCCGGGCCACTCGACACCGGGGCACTGGGCGCGGCGCTGACGGAGATCGGCGTACGGCACCCGGCCCTGCGCACGGGGTTCCGCGAGCACGGCGGGCAGCCGGTCCCGTACGTCGTGGAGCCCGCAGCCGTCGTACCGCGGACCGTCGACCTCGGCGCGCTGCCGCCGGAGGACCGGGAACCACGGGCCCACGCGCTGCACCGGGAACACGGCACCCGCCCGTTCGACCTGGAGCGCCCGCCGCTCATCCGGTTCACCCTCTTCCGCTGCGCGGACGACCACCACGTGCTGACGGTCGTCGCCCACCACCTGGTCTGCGACGGCTGGTCGGTGGCCGTCTTCGCGGAGGAACTGGCCGCGCTGTACGGGGCGTTCGCCGACGGCCGCCCGTCCCCGCTGCCGCCCCCGCCGGCCGCCCCGCCTGAGGAGCGGCGACCGGGCGACGCGGAATACGCCCGCTCGGCCGCGTACTGGCGCGCCGCGCTCGACGGCGACCTGCCGGTCCTCGACCTGCCCGCCGACCGGCCTCGCCCGGCCCGGGAGACCGTACGGGGCGCCCGCCACGGCCTCCGCCTCCCGGCCGCGCTGCTCGCCGAGGTGCGCGCGGCGGCCGGCCGGGACCGCTCCACCGTCTACGCCTTCCTGCTCGCCGCGTACGCCGTGACCCTGTACCGCGTCACCGGCGCGCAGGACCTGATGATCGGCGTGCCCGTCGACGAGCGCCGGGGCGCCGCCGAGGAGCGGCTCATAGGCTTCCACGTCAACACGCTTCCCGTGCGGGTGCGGCTGCAGCCGGACCAGACCCACACCGCCGCGGCCCGGCACGCGGGCGAGGTGCTCTCCGGGGCGCTGGCCCACGACCTGCCCTTCGGGGACATCGTCAGGGAGGTGAACCCGCCGAGGCCGCCCGGCCGTCCGGTGCTCCGGCAGACGGCCTTCTCCCTCCAGCCAGACGTCGCCGGCAGCCTCCGGGCGGGCGGAACCACTTTCGCCCCGGTCGCCCCGGACGCCTTCCACCTCGGCGTCTCGCCCCTCGAACTCACCCTCCATCTGCGCGAGCAGGACGGCGAACTGCTCGGCTGCCTCGAATACCGCACCGATCTCTTCGACGCGGTCACCGTCGCCGGATGGGCCGAGGAGTTCCTGGAGACCGTCCGCCGGGCCGTCCGCTTCCCGCGAGCCCTCGTCGCACCGCCCACGCGCGAGCCCGCCCTCACCCCGCCGGCCACGACCGCCGCGGCCCCCGAGGCCGCTTCGCCCGACGAGAGCCCGGACACCAACCTCACCGACAGTCAACTCGCCCTCTACTTCGGCAAGAAGACCTCCGGCGACGTGCGGCTCTACTACGAGAACGTCACCGCGCTCTTCACCCTCACCGGGGCCCTCGACCACCCGCGCTTCCAGCGGGCGTTCCAGAAGCTGGTGGACCACAGCGACGCCCTGCGCTCCACCTTCCACGAGGTGGAGGGCGTCCCGGTGCGGCGGGTGAGCGAGGCCGTGCCCGCCCCGGTGGACCTGGTGGACCTGTCCGGCGCGGCCGACCCGCGGGCGGCGGCCCTGGCCTGGGCCCGCCGGCGTACGACCACCGGCCTCGACCCCTCCCGCGCGGTGTTCGACTCCGCCCTGCTCCGGCTCGGCCCCGACACCTGGGCCTGGTACCTCGACGTCGACCACCTGGTCTGCGACGCCTGGTCCATGGCCCTGATCCTGCGCACCCTGTCCGACTACTACGACCTGGACAGGGAAGGGCGGCTCGACGAGGCCGAGCCGCTGCCGCCGTTCCAGGCGTACGCCGACCACGAGCGGGCGGGCCGCGGCAGCGAGCGCCGCCGGCGGGCCCGGCGCCACTGGGAGGCGCTCGCGGCCCGGCCCGTCGAGCGGCTCGCCTTCCACGGTCGCGAGGAGGACCTCGCGGGGCAGACCCGCACCGCCCGGATCAGCATCGATCTCGGCCCCGGACGCAGCGCCCGGATCACCGAGTTCGCCCGCGCGGAAGGGTACGCCTCGCCCGCCACCGCCTTCGGCGCGGCGCTCTTCGCCTACCTCCGCCGGGTCGGGGGCGGCGAACTCCTGCGCATCGGGACGCCGTTCGCCAGCCGTCCCGCGGAATTCCGCTCCACCGTCGGCCTCTTCATGAACGTCCTGCCTCTCCAGGTGCGCATCGACGGGGACACCACCCTGCGCACGCTCGCCCGGGAGGTCCAGCGCGCCTTCCTCGACGCGGCCCGCCACCAGGACCACGCCCCCCGGCACCGGGGCGGTACCCGTCTCTACGACGTCTACCTCAACTACCAGAACGCCGTGTTCGAAGGGTTCGGGTCCCCGGCCGGATTCGATCTCGTCGACACCGGTCACTCCCCGGACCGGCTCACCCTGCAGGTGCGCGAGCTGCGCCCGGACACCGGCGCGGAGCCCCGGTTCGTGCTGGACTTCGACTTCCGGACCGCCTGCTTCGACGAGGCCCAACGCGAACGCGCCACCGGCCACTACCTCGCCCTGCTCGACGCCCTGATCACCGACCCCGAAGCGCCGGTGTCCGCCCCGGCCATGCTGTCGGACGCGGAGCTGGCCCTCCTCGACGCGTACAACGACACCGCACGCCCTTACGACCTCTCCGCCCCCTTGCACGTACGGGTGGAGCAGCAGGCGCGGCGCACCCCCGACGCCCCGGCGGTGGTCTTCGAGGGCAGCACCCTCACGTACGCCGCACTGGACACGGCCGCCGACCGGCTGGCCCGGCGCATCCGGCAGGCCGTGAGGCTCTCCGGCGGCGGGCGGTTCGAGCCCGGCACCGCGGTGGCGGTCCACCTGGACCGGTCCGCGCACCTGGTCGTCGCCCTGCTCGCGGTCCTCAAGGCGGGCGGCGCGTACCTTCCCGTGGACCCGGCGACCCCGGCCGAGCGGATGGCGTTCATGCTGTCCGACGCCGGAGCGGCGCTCGTCCTCACCACCCGCCCGCTGCCGCGCGGCGGCCTGCCCGGCGGCGTCCCCGTCCTGCAGGTGGAGGAGGCCGGGCCGGGGAGCGCCGACATACCCGACGGGCCCGGGGGGACGGCCGACCCGGCGGTCATGGCCGATCCCGACCTGCCCGCCTACCTCATCTACACCTCCGGCTCCACCGGCGTCCCCAAGTGCGTCGAGGTCACGCACCGGGCCATCTGCAACCGGCTGCTGTGGATGCAGGAGACGTACGGACTCACCCCCGCCGACGCGGTGGTGCAGAAGACCCCCTTCACCTTCGACGTCTCCGTGTGGGAGTTCTTCTGGCCACTGATGGCCGGCGCCCGGCTCGTGGTGGCCCGACCCGAAGGACACCGCGACCCCGCCTACCTGGCCGGGCTGATCCGCCGCGAGGCGGTGACGACCGTCCACTTCGTGCCGTCCATGCTGCGCGTCCACCTCGACGACCCGGCGACCGCGGACGCCGGGAGCCTGCGCCGCGTCTTCGTCAGCGGGGAGGCGCTGCCCCCGGATCTGGTACGCGCGTTCTTCCAGCGGTACCCGCACCCGGAGGTCGAACTGCACAACCTCTACGGCCCCACCGAAGCGGCCGTGGACGTGTCGGCGTGGCAGTGCGCGCCCGAGGACGCCGACGGGCCGGTGCCCATCGGCCGCCCGGTCGCCAACACCACCCTCGACGTGCTGGACGACCGGCTGGGTCCGGTGCCCCTCGGCATCGTCGGCGAACTCCACATCGGCGGGGTGCAGCTCGCCGCCGGCTACCGCAACCGGGAGGAGCTCACCGCCGAACGGTTCGTCCCCGACCCCCGCCGGCCGGGCGGACGGCTCTACCGCACCGGCGACCTGGTACGCCAACGACCCGACGGCGCACTGGAGTTCCTCGGCCGGGCCGACGGGCAGGTCAAGCTGCGCGGGTTCCGGATCGAACTCGGCGAGATCGAGACCCGCCTGACCGCCCACCCCGGCGTCCGCGCCGCCGCGGTCCGCACCTGGCAGGACCGCCTGGTGGGTTACGTGGTGCCGGCCGCCGGAGCCGACGCGGCCCCCGGCCGGGACGAGCTGCGGGCCTACCTGGCGCGCTCACTGCCCGACCACATGGTGCCGGCCGCCTATGTGCCCCTGGACGCGCTCCCGGTCACCGCCAACGGCAAACTCGACCGCGCCGCCCTCCCCGAACCGGGCCCGCACCCGGCCTCCACCGCCCCCGGGACCGCCGCGTCCACGCGGACCCCGGTCCAGCGCGCCGTGGCGGAGCTGTGGGGGGGACTGCTCGGACGCGACCCGGACGCGATCGGCCCCGACGACGACTTCTTCGAACTCGGCGGCCACTCGCTGCTCGCCGCCCGCCTCGTCGCCGCGGTGGGCCGCCGCTTCGGGGTGCGGCTGCCGCTCACCTCCCTCTTCGAGGCGCCGACCGTGACCCGGTTCGCCGCGCTGCTGTCCGCCGGATCAGCGCACGCCCAGGTCCTCCCGCTGCGGGCGCCGGTGACCCCGGCGCCGCTGTTCCTGTTCCACCCCGCGGGCGGCGACGTCATGGCGTACCGGGAACTGGTCAGCCTGTTGCCGGGGGGACGGGAGGTGCTCGGTATCCGGTCCCGCGCCCTGTCCGGCGAGCCCGAGGCGGAGAGCTTCGCCGCGATGGCCGCCCAGTACGCCGAACTGGTCCGCGGCCACCGGCCCACCGGCCCCTACCACCTGGCCGGCTGGTCCATGGGCGGCGCCCTCGCCGTCGAGGTGGCGGCACTGCTGGAGGCGGCGGGCGAGGAGGTCGCACTGGTCGCGCTGCTCGACTCGTCCGTCCCCGGCGCGGGCGAACCCGACCCGCTGCTGGCCCCCGCCGTAGCCCTCGCCGACACCCTCCCCGACCTGGCAGTGACCCCGCGGGAAGCCGCCGGGCTCCGCGAGCGGCTGCGCGGACTCCCGCTTCAGGAACGGCTGAAACTGCTGGTCGCCCGCGCCGAGGAGCGCGGCCGGCCGGCCACTCCCACCGAGGCACTGCTGCACCAGGCGGAACTGGCCGAGCACCACGAGCAGGTGGTCCTCAGCCACCGGCCCACCGCCGTCGACGCCCCGCTCACCGTGTGGTGGGCCCGCGACCGGCTGCGCGAACCCCGCGCGGACTGGGCGCAGTTGACACGGGGCGGCATCCGTGAGGAGGCGACCCTCCCCGGCGACCACTTCACCCTGCTGCGCCCGCCGTACGTCACCGAGGTGGCGAGGCGGCTGGCGGCGGCCCTGGACCCGGGGCCGCCCCCGGCGCCCGGACCGCCGGACGGGGACGCACCCCCGCCGGTCTCCCACCGACCCTCCACCGGTAACGAGCCAGAACGAGAAGGAAGTGAACAGCTGTGACCTCTGCGCAAGCCAATCAGGGGACCACCCCGCCGCCGGAGAACCCCGCGCCCGCCGCGGGCACGCCTCCGCTGGCGGTCGTGGCGGGGGTGGTCACGGTCGTCCTGTGGGCTTCCGCGTTCATCGGCATCCGGGCGGCCGGCGACGACATCGACCCGGGCGCCCTCACCCTCGCCCGGCTGTTCATCGGAGCCGTGCTCCTGGGCGCGGTGGTCCTGATACGCCGGGTGCCGCTGCCTCCCCGCTCGGACGCACCACGCCTGATCCTCTGCGGATTCCTCTGGTTCGGCGTCTACAACGTCGCGCTCAACGCCGCCGAACAGCGCATCGACGCCGGCACCACCTCGATGATCATCAGCCTCGGTCCGGTGCTCATCGCCGTGCTGGCCGGGCTGCTGCTGAAGGAGGGGTTCCCCCGCTCGCTGGTCGTCGGCGGCAGCGTGGCGCTGGCCGGCGTCCTGCTGATCGGCCTGGCCACCTCCAGCAAGGGCCTGGACGCCGGGACCGGCAGCCTGCTCGCCCTGCTGGCCGCCGTGGCGTACGCGGGCGGCGTCGTCACCGAGAAGCCCCTGCTCGCCAACAGCTCGGCCCTCGTGGTCACTTGGCTCGCCTGCGTGGTGGGGGCGGTGCTGTGCCTGCCGTTCCTCCCGCAGCTCATCGACAACCTCTCGCACGCGAGCGGCGAGTCGATCGCCTGGACGATCTACCTCGGCGTCTTCCCGACCTCGGTCGCCTTCACCACCTGGGGCTATGCGCTGGCCCGATCCACCGCCGGGAAGATGGGCGCGCTCACCTACCTCTCGCCGCCGATCGCCGTCACCCTCGCCTGGCTGGTCCTCTCCGAGACCCCGCCGTGGCTGGCGATCGTCGGCGGCGCGCTCTCCCTCAGCGGCGTCGTCTTCAGCCAGCGCAAGAAGTGAGAGCGGTGCGCGACACGGCGGCGCAGCGGCACCGGGGCGCCGGAGAGCGCCCGGACACGGTGCCGGGCGTACGGGGCCCGGCCCCGCGCCCGGTGGCCGGGGCCGCCGGCCCGACCGTCGCGGTCGCGGACACCCGGGACGTACTGGCGCTGCCCGGCGCCCAGGCGTTCGACCTCACCCCGGCCGAGACGCTCCGCCTCGCGGACGCCCGTACCGAAGCCGCCCGCGCGGACTTCGTCGCGGCGCACTACCTGGCCCGCCTGTGCGCCGCCCGCCGGACGGGAGGCTCACCGCTCGACGTCGTCCTGCACCAGCTCTGCCCCCACTGCGGCGGCCCGCACGGCCGCCCCCGCGTCTCCGCGCGCGGCGGGGCGCCGGCACCGGAGATCAGTCTCTCGTACGCGGGCGGGGTGGTGGCCGCCGCCGCCGCGGACCGCCCGGTCGGCATCGACGTCGAGCGACTGCCGCGCCGGGGCGTGCCCGGCCGCGACAGCCGCGCACTGCGCCGCTTCCTGACGCCCGGCGAGGCCGCCTCCATCCGCGGATCACCTGCCCCCGCGGACGCCCTGCTGCGCGTCTGGGTCCGCAAGGAGGCGCTGGTCAAGGCGACCGGCGACGGCCTGCCCGTCATGGCCGGCCTGGACCTCTCGGACCTGCCGTGCGGCCCGTCGGCCCCCGGCCGGCCGTACCGGATCCGCGTGCCCGGCAGCCCCGTACCCCACGACCTGACCGACCTGGCCGACGTACCGTCCGGCGTGATCGGCGCGGTCGCGGTCGCCGTACCCGAAGTCCCGTACCGCCCCTGTTCCCCCGCCGCTTCCGGCATGCGGTCGCTGCGGTCGCCCGGCCCCGACGAACCGATCGACACCCCCTCAGACCAGGGAGACACACCATGACCGAGGTACAGAACCCGTTCACCCCGCACGAGAGCGTCATCCCCGACGCCCTGACCACGGTGCTGCTCGGCCACAACGCCTTCCAGTTCATGCGTGCCGGCGTCGAACTCGGCCTCTTCGACCTGCTGGAGCGCAGCCCCGGAGCCGGCCGGCAGCAACTCCTCGAAGAGCTCGGCCTTCAGGAGCGGGCCCTGGACATCCTGATCCTGGGCGTCAGCTCGCTGAAGCTGGTGGAACGCACGGACGGAGGCTACTTCAACACCAAGTCCGTCTCCGACCTGTTCACCGGCGGCCACTGGGAGCTGGTCAAGGCGGTCGTCGGATTCGAGGCGTACGTGACCTACCCCGGCCTGGTCGACTTCACCGAGTCGCTGCGGGACAACACCAACGTCGGCCTGCGCCGCTACCCCGGAGACGGCGCCACCGTCTACCACCGGCTGAGCGAGGACCCCGAACTCCTCCAGGTCTTCTACCACTTCATGGGCACCTGGTCCGCCGTAGCCTCGAAGCACCTCATCAACTACGGGGACTTCAGCTCGTCCCGCCGCATCCTCGACGTCGGCGGCGGCGACGCCACCATGGCCATCGCGGTGGCCAAGGCGCACCCCGAGGTCGAGGTCACCGTGCTGGAGATCCCGAAGGTGGTCGAACTGGCCCGCAAGCGGGTCGAGGAGGCTGGTCTCAGCGACCGCGTCAAGGTCGTCGAGGGGGACATCTTCGAGGACGCCTACCCCGAGGGGTACGACACCGTGATGTTCGTGCACCAGCTCCAGATCTGGCCGCAGGACCGCATCCGGGTGCTGCTGGGCCACGCGCACGCGGTACTGCCGGACGGCGGCCGGGTCATGATCCTCAACTCCATGTCCGAGGACGGCTACGACGGTCCCCTGATGGCCGCCCTCGCCAGCCCCTTCTTCGCGGCGGTCGCGGGCGAGGGCGGGATGCTCTACGCCTGGGAGAAGTACGAGGAGTCCCTGAAGGAGGTCGGGTTCGACTCGGTGCTGCGCACCCGCTGCACCGACGCCATCACCCCGCACGGCATCATCACGGCGACCAAGTGACCGGCCCGCTGCCCGCGTACGGCCCGGTGGAGGACCTCGTACGCCTGCGTGAGGACCTCCACCGGGAGCCGGAAATCGGTCTTGACCTGCCGCGCACCAGGGCGAAGGTGCTGGCCGCGCTCGACGGACTGCCCCTGGAGATCACGACGGGCAGCGCCCTGTCGTCCGTCACGGCCGTGCTCCGCGGCCGTGGCGGCGGCAGGGCGGACGGCCACCCTCCGGTGGTGCTGCTCCGCGCCGACATGGACGCGCTGCCCCTGACGGAGACGACCGGCGTCCCGTACGCCTCCGTCCACGAAGGCCGGATGCACGCCTGCGGGCACGACCTGCACACCGCCATGCTGGTCGGCGCCGCCCGGCAGCTCGCCGCGCAGCGGGACGACCTGGCCGGCGACGTGATCCTCATGTTCCAGCCGGGGGAGGAGGGGCACCACGGCGCACGGCTGATGATCGAGGAAGGAGTCCTCGACGCGGCGGGGCCCGGCCGCCGCCCCGTCGCCGCCTACGCCCTGCACGTGGCGTCCTCGCTGCTCCCGTCCGGCGCGGTCCTCACCCGCAAGGGTCCGCTGCTGGCCGGCGGCGACGCGCTGCGGGTGACCGTACGGGGCCGGGGCGGCCACGACTCCCAGCCGCACCTGCTCCGGGACCCGGTCCCGGCGGCCTGCGAGATGGTCCTGGCCCTGCAGACGTACGCGAGCCGCGGCTTCGACCCCTTCGACCCGGTGCTGCTCTCCGTCGGCAGCATCCACGCGGGCACAGCGGCCAACATCGTCCCGGACGAGGCCGAGCTGAAGATCGGCGTACGGACCTTCGGGCCGGGGGCCAAGGCGCAGGTGCTGTCCGGTGTGACCCGGGTGCTGGAAGGTGTCGCGGCGGCCCACGGGGTGACGGTGGAGGTGGACCACGCCATGGACTACCCGGTCACCGTCGTCGACCCGGCCGAGGCGGACTTCGCCGCGGCGGTGGTCGACCGGACGCTGGGGCCGGGCCGGCTCGTCTGGTCCCCGACCCCGCTCAGCCCGTCGGAGGACTTCTCCTTCGTGCTGGACCAGGTCCCCGGCGCCTTGCTCTTCCTCGGCGCCTGCCCACCGGACCGCGACCCCGCGAAGGCGAGCTTCAACCACAGCCCGGACGCCGTCTTCGGCAACGAGTCCCTCGGCGACGGCGCCCGCCTCCTCGCGGGTCTGGCCACGGACCGGCTGGCCGCAGCGGCGGGACGGGCACCCGCGTGAGCCGGTACGCCCAGGTGGCCTTTACCGGCAACGTCCGGAGCGTGCAGGAAGAGAGAGGAAGCCTCCGCGCGATGGACCGGCTGCGGGACGGGCCGGTGGAACCCGACCGGATCGGCCCCCGCGAGGCGGCGTTCATCGGGGCGCGGGACGGCTTCTACCTCGGCACGGTGGGCGAGGACGGGTGGCCGTACATCCAGCACCGGGGCGGTCCGGCCGGATTCGTGCACGTCGTTGACGAGGGAACGCTGGCGTTCGCCGAGGTACGGGGCAACCGGCAGTACATCACCGCCGGCAACCTCCGGGGGGACGACCGGGTCTCGCTCTTCTTCATGGACTACGCGCACCAGGCACGGCTGAAGGTGCTCGGCCGCGCGGAGACCAGGGACGCCGACGACTACACCGGGCTACCGCAACGGGTCGCGGAGGAGATCGCGGGGCTCGGCACCGACGGCCCTCGGGAACGGCTGATGCTCATCCGGGTCGAAGGGCTGGCGTGGAACTGCGCCAAGCACATCACTCCTCGCTACTCCCAGGCGGAACTCGCGGACTCGCTGGAAAAGGTCGCCGAACGTCTCGCGGAACTGGAGGCGGAGAACAGGGAGTTGCGGAAAAGGTTGCGGGAGCGAGGCTGACCGGCCGGGACGGCGGCCCGGCCCCGGTCGTGCCCCCGGCCCCGGTCGTGCGGCCCGAGACGATCGTCGTCGACCGGGGGAGATCTTAGCCTCCGCCCGTCTGGATCTTCTGCTGCTCCAGCCGCGGCACCGTCCGTAGCTGCGACCCCCCGGGAACTGGGCCAGCAGACGGCCGAGGAGTACGCCAAGCAGTGGCGGCCCCGGCAGCGAAAGATGACGGACTGCTCGACCGGCGAGCACGTGGACAGCTCGATCAAGGTGCGCATTGTCCCCCGTTTCGGATCACGAAAGCTGCATTCCGTCTCACCGATCGTGGTTGAGCGGTTCCTGGATGAGATGGAGGGTGACGGGGGCCGGCCGAGGAACCCAGGTGAACATTTTCCGCGCCCTCAAGGCCATTCTCCGAGATGCCTACGGCAAGGGAGCGATGGCCGACGGTCCCCCGGGTGCGTGGGGACTACACGGAGAGCTACCTCCTCCTCTTGGAAACCATCACCCCTCTGGGACCGGCCTACCTCCACGTCATGGAAACCATGGCCCCCGACTTCACCCCGGTCCTGCGCGAGCAGAGGAACGGCGCCTTCGTACTCAACCCCGTCACCCCCGGTTCGCGCACCGGCGCCGAACAGCTTCCCCTCATCCAGGACCGCGCGACCGACATCCTCTACCTAGATCCCTGCCAGCGAGGACGAGAAGTTGCAGCGGCCCCCGAAAGGGTTGTCCCGCAATTCGTGGTGGATCAGTGTGCGGCGTCGGATGCGGTGCATCGCAAGGCGGAAAGGCGTCCGCATACTGGATGTATGCGGACCTTCCGACAACGCGGCGAGGTGTCGTAGCCGTCGTCGCGCACCCGCCAGGAATTGCGGGACAACTCTTGTGCAGGCCGACGAGTGGACCGCCAGCCTCACCGCCGCCCGGGCTACTCCGAGTTCGCGGGCCACCTCAAGGCCCCGCGCAAGCACGTGGAGAGACCGATCTCGCCGAGAACGGCCGGGAGGACCAGTACCGCCCGGGGCCGTGGGTCAACAGGCAGCGGAGCAAGGCAGGCGCGTTGGCCCCGGAGCGGATGGAGCAGTTGTCCGAGGCCGGGATGCGGTGGTCGTGATGGGCATCTTCGCCACCGCGGCCGCCGCGCTCGCGGCCGGCGACGCCGTGCTGTGTCTGGTGGGTCCCCCCTGCGCGTTCCCGGTTCGCCCGTTACGAGATCGCCACAGAGGCCGGACGACCTCGTCACCTGCGGTTTCCTGCCTCCGCCTACTTTTGGTCTCGGTGAAGGGGCGGCCCCGGCCGCCCCTTCGACGGGGGGCGAACCGTCTGCTCGGGACGTCCTGTTCTCCAGCGCGACCGGCGCCTCCGCCGCGCTCCAGATGTCCACACACGACGGGATCACCAGCCATGCGCTCTGTCCGACTCGCCACCTCCGCCTCTGCCGCCCTCACAACGGCCGCCCTGGCACTCGCCCTCACCGCGTGCGGTGGCGACGGTGACGGATCGGCGTCACCGGCCGCCAGCTCCGCCGCAGGGAGTGCGACGGGGGGTGCGGCAACCAGCCCATCCACCTCCTCCGCCCCGGCGGCCACCTCCTCCGACAGCTCGGCCGGAGTGACCGCCACCCCCGCCGCCGAGGACACCTCGGGCACCTCGACGTCCGGCGGCTCGGGCTCGTCCGGTTCCTCGGCCTCCTCCGGAGACGACGACTGCACCCTCGACTCGTCGAGCATCAAGCTCGAGGAGACTGGCGGCACCATCCCCTCCATCCTGCTCACGCTCACCAACACCGGAAGCAAGGACTGCGCGGTCTACAACGCACCCTTCGTCTCCGACCCGGTCGCGGGCAAGAACCTGCCGGTCAACAAGGACACCGTCCCGCAGGCCGTGGTGGAACTGGCTCCCGGCCACACCGCGTACGCGGCGATTCACCTCTCCGACAAGCCCACCCACCGCACCAAGGCCCTCAACGTCACCCTGGCCGACCCCAGCGGCGGCGGCACGGACGGCCACGTCACGGTCACCGCCCCCGCCTCCGGCTCCGGTCTCGGCCTCGACGACAGCTCTGAGGTCACGTACTGGCAGGTCAGCGAGGAGCTGGCCCTGCAGTAGGCGACTCCCCGCCGTCCTCCGACCGCTCTGTGAATCGGCGCCTCCCTGCCGTCCCGCCGCCTTCCGGACCAAGCGCCGCATGAGCACCGAGCAGCACGGCGCGGACGCTTTACGACAGGAAAGCTGGTCCGCATTCGGCCAACACCTGCACGACGGCACGACGGCACGACGGCACTGATCACGGTCTTGCGGGCCCTGGCCGCCGCTGGCATCGGACACGAGCAGGCCGACGACATCGTGTTGACCGCCGGGGCGGTGGCCGGTGCCCACACCTGGATCTCCGGGAGCGGCGCCCCGAGTGGGTCACAGGAGCGGTCCAAAACGGCTGGCACGAGGATGTCCTCGACGTCGCCAGCATCGACACGACCGACACCACGGTGCGCCGGTTCGCCGCCTCCAGCGCACGGCTGCTCGCCCGCTTCAGTGGCCGACTTCTCTGTCCTGGAGGAGGTCAGCTCGCGTCAGTGGAATGCTGACGCTCGTGTCGAAAGAAGTCAGTGGGGAGAAACGGAGCGAAATGACCACCCTGTCCAGCAACGATCACCCCCGAAGAATCGAGGTCAAGGGCGACTGACTCCACGAGGCAGCCTATCGCCGCATTACGATCAACGCGTCGACGCTGTCGGGAACGAGCTGCGAAGGGTGTTCAAGTGCTACGTCCTACGGTTCTGGTTGTGGGGGCAGGGCCGACCGGACTCGCCCTGGCGTGCGGCCTTGCTGCGGCGCGGGTGCCGGTCAGAGTCATTGACAGGCGAGAGGGACCGTCAACCGCTTCACGAGCATTGGGTCTGCAACCCAGAGGCGCCGAGGTCCTGGACCGACTGGGAGCCCTGGGGGAGCTACCAGAGCGATCGGTTCATGCGGCGGAGTTTGTTACCTATGTGAATGGAAAGCGGCTGATTCGCCTGAGAGTTGGCGCGCATGCCACTTTGGTGAATCGTCCTGTGCTGATCAATTCGCAAGCCGAGGTGGAGGCGCAACTTCGTCGTCGGCTATGCGTGCTGGGTGTCGATGTGGAATGGGGCAGGGATCTTGTCGGCGCTGACCAGGTTGCCGAGGGCGTGACAGTTCAGCTCAATGACGAAGTAATTCACTCGGAGTGGCTGGTTGGTTGCGACGGAGCGCACAGTCGTGTACGTGAATTGGCCGGGATTGACTTCGCGGGGACGTCCATGGCGGAAGGGTTCTTCCTGTCGGATATTCACGCAGCGCTACCATTCCCTAGAGATGTGGTGTCCGTATGGCTGCACAAGAAGGGGATTTTCAACGTTTTCCCTCTGCCGGGAAGCGATGTGTGGCGCCTCGTAGCCTCCACCCCACGGGACAGTGATAATCTTGATCCCGATCAGGCATCCACCGTGCTCAAGACGGCCTTGGAAGACCATGCGGGAGTTCGGCCGCCAGAGGTTTGGAATGCTGCGTGGACGTCTACATTTCGAATTCAGCGCCGTCTCGCTGCCAGGTACCGATCCGGCCGGATGCTCCTGGCCGGAGACGCCGCTCATGTGCACAGTCCGTTCGGTGGCCAGGGCATGAATACCGGCCTTGGTGATGCAGAGAACCTGGCCTGGAAACTCGCCCTGGTAGCTTCGGGGCGAGCTCGGGAACGGCTGCTCGACACCTACGAAGCTGAGCGCCGGCCGGTGGCACGCGAAGTGATGGCGGCCACAAGCAGCCTTACTCGCCTGGCGGTCGGGGAGAACCTGCTGACACGAGTCATCCGTGACCGCGTTCTGGCCCCGGTACTCAATCTTCCAACCGCTCAGCGGTTCTTGTGGGAGAAGTCCTCGCAGCTCAGAACCAACTACCGCAACGGTCCCCTTGCGATGCAGTCGCCGGGTTGGCGCATCGGAGCCGCTTTGCGCCCTGGTGATCGGGTACCGGACCTGCGATGCCTGCGAGGCAACGGCAGCCAAACGCGCCTGCACCATGAGCTCGGTTGCCGGTGGGCACTTGTCGCATCGGGCGCGGACACCGCGGCGCTTGCGTCCATCGCTCGCCGACGCCTGGGAGAAGACGTCACTGTGATCACCTCCGCCGAGCCCGGAGACAAGCGGACGGTCATGCTGGTACGTCCCGATGGTCATCTCGGGTGGAGGGGTACCTCGCCGAGCTCCCTGGAAAATTGGCTGGCTCGCGCCTTCGCCTGAACAGGTGTGGTCCCCCAATCGCTTGGAGGACCACACCTGCCTGGGTCAGCGCCTGCCTTCTACGCCATGGCGAGCAGCGAGGCGAGCAGGAAGGATGCCAATCCGCCGAAGAACAGCACTGCCGCGGCGACAACCGCTGCCCGGCGGCACCGGATCCGGGTGGCGCGACTGACCATGAGAACCAGGAGCGCGGCAACAACAGGCAGTGCCGCGAACGCCAGCATCGTCAGGCCCAGCGTCTCCGAGCCGCTCCCTGCCCCACCCGATTCCTGCACCTGCTGCATGCCGTCAAACGTGAGTGGCAGTACAGAGACAAGCCACGGAACCGCGGCCAGGAGGGCGATGAGCAGGTATTTCCATCTCGGCCGTACCGGATTGTGGACTGGAGTGTCAATGATGCATCACCAGATTCCGTAGACGGACGTGTAGAACGAGATATCGACGGCGAAGACACCGAACCCTGTTCTAGCAGCGATCTTATTCGCTGTTGAGCAGTACTTGTTGTTGTCGCACTTCGTCTTGTTCGGCCCCCACGCCTTGACCTTCATGTAGACCATGCCCCAGCTCTTCTTGAAGGTGAACCTGAGTCTCTTGCCAGGACCTTCGAAGTGTCCCTTCAAGGACAGGAACTGGAAGTAGGTCGACGTCAGCTTCTCCACCTTCACCGGCCCCAGAACGGGCTTCAGGTTGCAGCGCTCTCCCCGATTGAGGTTGGCGCCACACCCGCTGAGGGGGAAGACCCAGAAGTGGGTGCGAATCCACGTGAATACCGTCTTGGCGGAGCTCCAATAGAACCCGAGATTATACGAGAACGAGTAGGAGTAGGCGCCCGTCAGGTCCGTGCAGGAGATGGGGTTTCCGCGGCAATACTCGTAGCTGTTGTCGTTCCCTCCATAGACCGGGTCGGCTTGCAGGAATCGGCCAGAGGCGGGGTCGTAGAGACGTACTCCCATGAGCGAGATCCCGCTCAAGGTGCCGCTGTCCCGTTGGTAGGAGCCCAGCCATCCGTATGCGGTCGACACGGTCCCGTCGAGTGCGTTGCCATACTCGCCGTACTGCTGGACGGTCGGCGCCACAGAGGTGTCCAGCGGTAGCTGGACCGCGACGTCGCCGTGCAGGTTGGACAGTTGGAGGACCACGTTGCCGGCAGCTGTGCTGACGGCAACGAGAGAGCCTCTCAGATCGGCGATATTCCGGCTGACGTCACCCGCCGAGGACTTGCTCCAGCTGGGGCTGTCACAGTCACAGCCATAGTGATTGGTGACGGTGCCCGTTGTATTCCAGGAGCCGTCGGTTGCCTTGGTCTGGTCAACGGAGACGGCAAGTCGTCGGGCCGGATCCAGGTTCCAGGTCTGGCGGCTGCTGCCGACGGTCTCGCTGTGTACGAGGTCGTTGGCGTAGTAGGTCAGGGTGCTGTCGCCACTGGTCTGGGTACGGCCCAGCGCGTCGTAGGTCACACCATCGGCGATGAGTCGATCAGCGCTGTCGTAGCGGTACGACGCAGTGACCGTGCTCACGTCGTCAGTGCTTGCGTCGCAGTCGTCCGAGCTGGTCTGCAGTGCGGTGCGGTTGCTGCTTGCGCCAAGGGTGTAGGCGCGGGTCGTGCAGCCGGCTGCGGTGGTGTCGGCGGCCTGGATGAGGCGTCCGGCACTGTCGTAGGCATAGGAGGTGTCCGTGGTGGAGCCGTCGGTCTGGGTGTGACCGACTTGTTCACCGCGGGTGTTGTAGCGCGCATTGTCCGAAAGAATCGTGTTTCCGTTGGCATCGGCATAGAGGCGGCCGGTTTCTCTGCCGGTGGTGTCCATGCTCACCGTCAGCCGATTGCCGCCGGGAAGGGTCTCGGAGGTGAGTGCGCCATCGGCGTTGTACGTAGCGCTGAAAGTGCCGGCGACCGAGTCTGTCAGGGTCTTCCGGTTGCCGGAACCGTCGTAGGTGTAAGTCACGCTGGCCGGCGCCGAATCCGTGACCTTCACCGGGCGGTCAACGACGTCGTAGGACATGACGGTGGTGTTTCCCGCGCCATCGCCGTAGGACGTCTGACGCCCCAACACATCGTACGTGGAGGAGATGGTTTGCCCGCCGGCGCTCCGAGTCGCCACCTGGCCGTTGGTCTCGTTGTAGGTGACGGTGACCGAGGGGACTTCCTGACCGGTACCACCCGTGATGGTGGTACCGGTCGGGCGGCCCGCACTGTCCTTTCCGATGGTGGTGGTGCGGGTCACGCCATTGGCCGTCTCAGCCTTGGTAGCGATCTGTATCCACCTGTCGTAGGTGAAGACAGTGGTGGTGGCCTCGTCCGGGTTGCTGCCGCCGTCGGCGATCTTGGCTGAAGGTGAGGTCTTGCAGACCAGGCCGGCCCACTCGGGCCGACCTGCGCAGACGCCACTTCCACCGGCGGTGTAGTACTCATATGTGACGGTCGCGGCGTCGCCTCCGTTCGATCCCGAGGTACGTGTGGTTGCGACCTTCCCATCGGCGTTGTACGTGGTCACCATTCCGGTCGAATCGTCGCCGCCGCTCCCCTTCGTCTGGCCTGTAGCCCAGTCGTAGCTGGTGGTTACGGTGCGGACGTCACCCTCTGCGCCGTATCCGTCGATGAAGGCACCGGTCTTGGTTGTGGTCACCAGATCCGACAGAACCGCGTCGGAGGGTCGGTTCTCGTCGTACCGATACGACGTGTGCGTACGAGCCGGAACAACCGTGCCTGCCGGTAGTGAGGTCTCGGCGGCGGAACCAGCCAGCTTCTCACTGAGAGTCATCTCGTGGAGGGGACTGTACTCGTCCTGGAGGCGCTCACCGTCGGAAGAGTATTCGGAGACCACGGACAGCAGTCGGGCTCGGTCAGCTGTCGACAAGTCGGTCAGGCCGAGCGTCGTCAGCGTGTCTGCAGCATCGCTGGATTTACCCAGGGCCAGTTCGCGGTTGGCCGCGCTGAGTTCAGTGACCGTGTTGCCGAACTCGTCGTACCCGGTTGTGGTGATCGATCCACCTGGCGCCGCGGTGTTCGTCTCCTCACCGTTGGCGTCAATGTAGGTGATGGTGGCGCTGGCATATGCGTCCGAGGCTAGGTTGCTCCCAGTGGGGGAGGACGGAGCAGAGCCCGGCGGGAAGACCGCCGTGGCATCCGTCGGCGCAGTGTCCTGTGCCCACGTTGCGACCGTCGCCTTGTCCAGCTGGTAGGGGGCAGTGGAACCGGAGAGCGGCACGTCATAGACGACGCTGGTCACGGCGGTCCCGGAGACCTCGCTGTTCGACCCGCTGGCGAGTGCCGAGCGCGATGCCCGCAGCAGCATGCCCTCACCGGCGGTCGAAGCGGAGCCCGCCTTGCCGTAGGTGAAGGTCCACGGAAGTTCACCTGGCTCGGTGAGGGTCGCGATGCGGCCGTCGGAGTCGTAGGTGTAGGACGTCTTCAGCGGCGGGCTGATCTGCGGGTCCCACACGCTACGCAGGTGTCCGGCGGAGTCGTAGGCGTAGGACGTGATTGCCTCGGCCGTGGACGCAGAGGCGCCCGGGCTGGTGGCCCACAACCTCACGGCCTTGACCTGGTTCTGGTAGTCCCCGAAGGCACTACTGGTGGCTGTGGTGGTGGAGGCGTAGACAAACTCCAGTACACGGCAGCCCTTGGTCGACGGGTCCGCCTGGCAGGTGGACGTGGTGACCGCGGGAGTCGGCGAGATCACGTACTTGGGCCGGGCCAGCGTCTGGTCACCGACTACGACCGACTCCGACGCAACGGTGACAGATGAGTCGCTCAGAGCCGACGCCGTGGACGACAGCGTCCAAGTCGGAGCCGCAGAGGTGGCCTTGGTGAACACCGTGTTGTTGGCATCGGTGTCGGTCAGGGTGAACTTTGTCCCCGACAGTGCGCCCGTCAGGGTCAGTGCCTCTTGGCCGGGCTGAGCCTTCCAGCCGCCGTTGGCGGTGCTGGTGAATGCAATGGCGCTGCCATCCTCGGTCAAGATCTCGACCGAGGTGCTGGATGTGGCGCGTAGCTGGGTGTAGGCCGCTCCCTGGGCGGTGACTGAAGAGGTCCATCCCGGCCCGAAGATGTCGGCCTGGCCCTCACGGTCCGTGTCGTTCGCCCGGGACGAGTAGGAACGGCTCACCGTGGTGTCGAACGCCGAGGCATCGGGAGCCGACAAGGTGTAGTCACCGGTCAGCTGATTTACGGAGCCCGGACCCGCAGGCGCGTCCGGTGCGGCGCCGGCGTCGCGGTCCAGAGTCACATCGACGGTCTGCGAGTAGCCAGTGCTGCTGCCGTTGGTGAAGCCGGCACGCAGCTCGATCACGCCGTCCTCGGAGAGCGAGGCAACGGTATTCCACACCAGTTTGGTTGCGCTGCCGTTGGTGACACCGACCGGCCAGGCCGAGACCGCAGCACCGGAGGCGGTGACGTCCTTGACCGGAATGGAACGCCAGGAGTCCTCTTCGCCACGGCGGTACTGCCAGGTCACCCCGGTGTAGGTCGTCAGTCCCTTGGCCGAGAGAGTCAGTCGGCGGGCTGTTTCGGCACTGTCTTGCGGGGACAGAATCGCCGCGCCGTCCGCCCCGACACCGAAACTGTAGGCGGTGGTGGCGGTAGAGGCGTTCCCTCCAGAGTCGATCGTACGGGCGTAGAGGGTGTGCCAGCCGTTTGCCGGATCGATGCTGATCGTCAGCGCATCACCGCCGGTGCCGTTCGTGGTGTCCAGCTTCTTGTTCGGCAGGCTGTTGTTGTCCAGCCCCCAGAGGTAGCCGGCGCCGTCGGTGGAGGTGGTGTCCAAGGTGCAGGACACTGCGCTCGCGGCCTTCGCCGTCCAGCCATTCTCTTCGTACTGGTCACAGGTGACTGTCGGAGCCTCGGGCAGCCCGGTGTTCAGTCTGAATGTCGTGTATCCGGACCACGGGCCGTAGTCGACGCCGTCGTATGCACGTACCCGATAGCGCAGGGTCCTGCCCGACGGGAGTGAGTTCGCCGAGGGGATGGTGAGCTTCGCCGTCGAACCCGAGGCCACCGATGAGGTCGTACCCGTGTACGCGTACGTTGTGTCCGCGTATGCGGGGTCGGCGGTGAGCTCGAATTGCGCCTTGGTGCTGGAACCGTCCGGGTCGATCACCTTGGCCGACAGGGTCGGAGTGAGGGAGGTGACATAGCGCATGCCGTTGTACGCGTTGACCTGCGAGGGCGCGATCGCCGGCGAACTGGCGCCCGAGGGGTAGGAGTTGTACGTCACCGTCAGGTGCGGCTCTGTCGAACCGTCGCCGGACACGTAGTTGGCGGAACGGTAGCGGCGCCACGTCAGGGAGTCGGTCTCCGAGGCGCCCGCGACCCGGATGCCGTAGTTGACCGAACCAGACGCCCACGCCTGCACAATCGCATCGATGTCGAAGTTCATCGTGCCCGCTGGGCAGGAACTGTCGTATCCCAGCGCCGCCTTGTTGATCACTTCACCGGTGGCTGTGGTGGACGGCTGGGCACCCCAGGTGATGTCCGACGACGACCAGGTCGAGGTGATACGACGCACCTGAGTGCCCGAACCCGACGTGCCACATGTCGACGAGTAGTACGAGTACAGGGCAAGGTTGGTGTCAGTGATGTGCTTGCCGTTGAAGGCCGACACGTCGAACTTCAGGTATGCGCGTGCCTTGGTGGTGCCGCCGTCGTAGGTACCCGACTTGAGCTCGGTCGAAGAGACCTGTGAGTCAGGGTAGTTGGTGGCCACCCACGTATCGGTGCTGGCTGCGAGCGTGGTCGTGGGATCGACGGTGACCGGATAGGTCAGCTCTTGCGCAAAGAAGTCTGCATCCGGGGCCAGGGTGAGGACCTGGGTTCCGTCGTCCGCGGTCTCGACCTTCGTCGATACGCGGGCAGCGTGCTTCGACTCACCCGAGGTGGCGTCCTTTGATGAGTCCCACATCATCGGTGCCGGCGCCTCGGCGACGAGCTTGCCGTCAGAATCCTTGAGCATCAAGTGGCCGGAATCGGCCACTGACAGCTTGAGCCCTTCAAGGAGCAGGGGGATTCGGTACTCAGGCGCGTCGGCCGGACGTTGGTTCAGCACGACATTCTGGGAGAAACCCTGGGCAAGCGCGGTTACCGTGAGGGTTTCCGCGTCACCAAGCTTGTAGGACGCGGTGTCGCCGTCCACGGACGGTGTCGGCAGCTTCGACGTCCAGCCCAGACCAAAGGACTTGTCTCCCTTGTCGACTGCAGCCAGCGCGGTGTCCCCGCCATCGGACACCGTGATGTCGGCTGCTGCCACATCCGGCTCCAGTGACGCTCCGGTGTCGGTGAGCGATGTGTCGATGTCCTTCCACGTGCCTCCCACTTTCTGCCGGATCGGCCCGGCATAGGTAGAGGTCTGAAGCTCTCCACTGGGCAAGGCATACGTCGTTGCGGATGCCGTACGCTCCGACAGCACCTCGATCTTCCGGTCCTGCAGGCGGGCCATCAGCAGCGCCGCCGCCACTGAATTCGCCGATGAGGCAGTTGGCTTGGTCTCCGTAGACGCAGAGACCTCCGCCGCAACCGAGTTGGCTGCGAACGCTGTCCCAGTAGCGACCGAAACCGTCGCAGCCTGGGCGGCCATCGCCGCGGCCAAAGTCAGGGCTATTCGCCCTAGAGCCGCTGGCGATCTGTGGCGCTGCCGAGGCGCGCCTTGAAGTCTTCGTTTCATCAGTCCTCCCCTTGTAGTCACTACTTCCCCACACGATCTCCACGCTGTGGGTGGCGTGATCATAGAGGTAAACGATCACCGCGATGCAGCATTTGCGACCTCTGGTACAGGTGGGCACGGCTCTCCTTGTCCTGGACGCCGTTCAGGTCTGGCGCGGTGCCGCCGAGCAGCGGAGTCTGGGACGTCTGGAGCACGCGGCGCGGCCCGTTGCTTTTCGCTGCCCGCTGGGCGGCATCCGCAGTGGGCGCGCGGGGAGCGGACGGCCCTGCAGTTGGACTGAGGTTCCCCGGGATGCGGTAGTCGGTGACGGAACGTCAGAGCACGGTATGGGGCCTGATGCTCGATTCTTCGTTTCGTGCTGGCCAAGGGGGCAGGTTGTGGCGACGTTGGTCGATGACGGCCGGGGCTGGGTGAACAAGCCTGGCTCGGTCTCGGCCGGGATCCCGCGGTCGGCCAGCCGCTTGAGCTTCGCCTGGGCCTAGTTGAAAGGGCCTGGCCTGGAAGGCCGCCCTGGCGGGACTCGGCGCTGCCGGCAAACTCACCCGCCCCTACCGGCCCCAGACCAACGGCAAAGCCGAACGCTTCAACCGCACCCTGGCCGACGAGTGGGCCCACCAACGGCCCTGCACGTCACACGACGAACGAGCCACAGCCCGGGCAGACTTCCTCTCACACCTACAACCACCACCGCTGCCACACCGCACTCGGAGGCCGGCCCCGATCAGCCGCGTCAACAACCCTGCGTCAATACATCCAGCGGCTCCAGGCCGACGGACCGCATGTCCGCCTCGGCCCGCTCGGCCCCGTCGGCGCGCTCCCGGAGGATCGCCCGACGGCTCTCCTTCGCGCACTCCGTGCACCCGACCCGCCCAGCGCTGAGATACGCCGGTCGCGGGGAGACGATGTTTCCGCACGGCAGGTGCCGGGACCGCCGCGGCTCCCGTTCCCGGGACAGGGCTCCAGCGGCTCGTACCCGTCCGCCCGCATCGCGGCGGTGTGCTTGGCCTCGGCCGCCTCACTGCGCAGGCGCCCCGCATCCTCGCAGTCGGGGGAAGGAGTGCGGGGGTATGGGCAAACCATGCGACGATTCTCGCGCTTCGGGGCGAGCGGCGAGCCCTGGTTCGCGGTTCTCCCTCAGAATCGGCTCGCGTGGGTGCCGGCTGTCGTCCGGCTCCATGACGACCACCCGGGGGAGACCCTGCTGTTCCGTTTTTATCGTGTCGCGACCGGCCGCGTGCTGATGGGTTCTGTCGGATCATGGAATAGACGTTCGCATCCCAAACACTCAGCCCTACTCGCCTAGCAATGTCGGCAGCCGGGCCCACAGGCGCTTCCGCTCTCAGTGCCGCAGGGGCTGTGCGTCGCCGGCCGGGGTCGTTCTCCTGCCGTCCGTGCCTGCGGCTCGCGGGGCTGCCGGGCGGGAAGCCGTCGCTCGCGAGCTTCACGCTGCCGAGGGGCCTCGGACGGGCGGCAGGCAGCGAGCCGACTTCCGGAGCGGTCAGGCGTCGACCGGTTGATGGCCGAAGTGGCCGTGTTCCGCGAAGCGGAGCGATGTCGGTGCCCGACAGTTTGGTGGTGCGTGGGCGTACGTCGTCCATGTGCAGTGGGTCCCCCGGAAGCCTGATGACTCATCAGGTAGGTCGGCATCCGGTCAGTATGAGTCTCTACGTGCTCCGGGGCGATCGCCCCAACAGACGCCTGAGCGGGGGGAAAGACCCAGGGAGGAACCCGTCTCGGCTGACCGGAGCGATGTTCCTCACTGGCATCGTTCGGCACGCGCCGGTGTAAGGTGGGGGCCGCCTTTGACCTGCAGAAAGCAGGCAGGGAGCCGTCTTAGAGGAGTCCAAAGTGCTGCGCACTCTGTTCAAGTCCAAGATCCACCGTGCCACTGTGACCCAGGCCGACCTGCACTACGTGGGGTCGGTCACGATCGACGCCGAGCTGATGGAAGCCGCCGACCTGCTCCCCGGTGAGCTGGTGCACATCGTCGACATCACCAACGGCGCCCGCCTGGAGACCTACGTCATAGAGGGCGAGCGGGGTTCCGGCGTGATCGGGATCAACGGCGCCGCCGCGCACCTCGTGCACCCCGGCGACCTGGTCATCCTGATCAGCTACGCGCAGGTCGAGGACGCGGAGGCGCGCACGCTCGTCCCCAGCGTGGTGCACGTCGACGCGGAGAACCGGATCGTCGCGCTGGGGAACGACGCCTCCGCGCCGGTACCCGGCACCCCCACCGAGCGCAGCCCGCACGCGGTCCCGTCCGCCCGCTGACGCCGACGGGCATCGGGCGGGCCCCGGCCGACCGGGTGCGGTCCGGGCGTGGGAGGTGTGGTCCCGGCAGGCGCGGGCAGCCGCAGCGGGAGACGGTGGGGATGAGCCCCACTCGTACCGTTCGCACCATGGGAGGGTCGCGATGACTCAGCCGTACCCCGATCCCGTCCACCCGTCGCCCGTACCGAGCCCGCCGCCGGTGCCCGGGCCGCCGACGCCGGTGCCCACCCCGCCTCCGGCGCCGCCGGGCCCCGGGCCCGTACCGCCCGGCCCGGCTCCGGACCCGATTCCGCAGCCGCCGGCGCCGGGCCCCGAGCCGGTACCGGATCCCGAGCCGTCCCCGCAGCCCGCGGGCTGATCCCGGGCATCGGGCCCGTCCGGCGCGAGGTGCCGGACGGGCCCGCCCGGGTGCGGGGCGGCGCGGGCGCCCGCGGTCACGCGAAGGCGCTGCCCACCTCTCCGTGCACGTCGCTGTTCACTCCGCCGAGCCTCACCAGCGCGTCGGCGTGGCCGAGGCCGTTCTCCGCCGCGATCGATTCCAGTGTCTGGGCATCGCGCACCGGCGCGAAACGAACCCCGCCGTGCCCGTCGCCCCCGTCCGTCGTACGGAAGCCGTACACCGCCGGCCTCGGCAGGCTGTTGTACGCCCACGGCGCCGAGAAGTAGTAGGCACCCGTGTCGTAGAGCACCACGAAGTCGCCCTCGCGCAGCTCCGGGAGCTCCTGGGCGTACGCGACCACGTCGCCGGCGAAGCAGCAGGGACCCGCGATGTCCTGCGCGAGCAGAGGCCCGTTCTTCGGCTGGCCGTCCGGCCCGAAGGCGCCCACCCGCAGTGGCCATGCCCCTGGCATCAGGACGGTACGGGTCGCGGTCTGCGCGCCCGCGTGGGTCAGGGCGATGCGCCGCCCGCCCGCGTCCTTGGTGTACTCGACGAGCGCCCCGATGAACCCGTTCTTCGCCAGCAGCGACCGGCCGAACTCCGTCACCAGCGCGTACCGCCCGTCGAACAGGTCCGGTACGGCCGTGCGCAGCGCGGTGACGTAGTCGCCGTGGGTGGGCCGTACTTCGTCGTCGGCGAAGTTCACCGGCAGCCCGCCGCCGATGTCCAGGCTGGTGATCCTGCGCTCGCCGAGGTGGGCGTTGATCTCCTCGGCCAGCCGGTACGTCTCCGCGACACCGGCCGCGAGCAGGTCCAGCGGACAGCCCTGGGAGCCCACGTGGGAGTGCAGCCGGGTCAGCCAGGGGTGTTCGGCGAAGGCGCGCACCACGGCCGCGCGGGCCCCGGGGTCCCGCAGTGCCACGCCGAACTTCGACGTCGCGGTGGCCGTGCTCATGGCGCCGATCGCACCGCCTCCGACCTGCGGGTTCACCCGCAGTCCGATGACCGAGGCGGAGTTGGACGAGCGCAGGGTGCCGATGCGGCGCAGTTCGTCGAGGCTGTCGGCGTTGACCGCGATCCCGAGCGCCAGCGCCAGCCGGATCTCCTCGCGGGTCTTGGCCGGGGAGTCCAGCACGATCGTCGAGGGCGCGAAACCGGCGTCCACGGCCAGCCGGAGTTCCCCGGGGCTCGCCACCTCGCACCCCATTCCGTACGAGGCGAGCAGGCGCAGCACCGGAACGAGCGGGGACGCCTTCGCCGCGAAGGTGTGCAGGACCTGCGGGGCACCGGCGAACGCCTCCCGCAGGGCGTCGACCGAGTTCCGGACCCCTTGGGGGTCGAGGAAGCCCACGACGGGCTGGGAACTTCCGAGCAGGCCGTCGGCGATCGCGCGGCGCACGACATGGGCGTACTTCGGGGTGGCCGGTGTGCCGGAGGCCGAAAACGTCTGGGTCATGGGGTGACGATCGCCGATCGGCGGGCCCCGGTCTTCGTCGGCGGGGCCAAGCCTGCAGGTGAGACTCGTTCTGTCGGTCAAACGCCGGGCAGATGGCCTCAGAAGGTGTGAGCACCGACCGAACCGGTGCGAACAGGTGAAAAAAGTCCAGGTGCCCGGCGCGCGTCGGGCAGTCTCAGAAGCCGGCGGCGAGGCGGACCGCCACCGTCAGCAGGAGCCGGGTGTCCGGGTCGTCCACGTTCACCCCGTGTCGTTCCCCGACCCGCCGCAACCGGTAACGCAGGGTGTTGGGATGCAGGCCGAGGCGGCGCGAGGCGGCCGGGACGTCACCCCCGGCGTCCAGGTAGGCGGCGAGGGACCGGACCAGCTCGCCGCCGGCCGCGAGATCGGCGCGCACCAGGTCGTGCACCGGACCTCCGCCCGCCTCCCACAGCGGCCGCACCGCGTCGAGCATGCGCCGCACGTCGACCACCGGCCCGAGTCCCGGGGCGCCCGCCCACCGCACCGCCGCCCGGTCCTCGTTGAGACCCGAGTCGCGTGCGGCCAGCCTCTCGCGCAGCACCCGGACGACGAGGGACGCCTCCTCGCACGAGGCCGGGACACCGAGGACGGAATCCACCACGGCCCCCGCACCCACGAGCACCGGCATCCCGCCGGACAGCGAGGAAGCGAGGGCCGCCAGTTCCCGGGCGAGCCCCAGGGCCTCCCGGTCCCTTCCCGAGCCGACGGGCAGCAGGGCGAGCAACCGCTCCTCCTCCCGGAGCACCCGCACGTCGGGGCGGTACGAGGCGGCATGCAGGGTCAGTACGTCGAGGGTCCGGTCCAGTGGGGGAGTCACCGGATCAGCGACCGATTCGGCGGCCACCGCCACCACCGCGCACGGCGTGCCGGCCGCGAGCCCGAGCGACCAGGCGTGGGTCCTGAGGTCTCCCTCGCCCCGCAGCAGCCCGCGCAGGGCGTGATCGCGCCGCCGCACCTCGCCGCTCTCCCGCAGCCGGTGGCGTACGAGGTGGGGTGCGGCCGTCGCGGCGGCGGAGAGCAACGCGCGGGCCGCGTCCGGCAACAGGGGGCTGCCGTCCGCCGCCACCCAGATCGAGCCGAGCATCTCGGGGCCGCTGCGCACCGCGACGACCAGGCGCTCGGGGCTGTCTCCTCCGGCGGGACGGTGGATCACCTCGCGCGAGGTCCAGAGCGTGCGCAGCAGGCCGCTGCGGCGTATCTCGGCCACCCGCCATTCGGGTACCCGGCCGCCGAGAACGGTGGAGCGGCGGACCCCGTCCGCCTCGGGACGGGTCGCGGAGTGGGCCAGCACCCGGAACCGGGTGTCCTCGATGGTGATCGCCCCGCCGGTGGCGGCTGCGATCACCGCGGCGAGCGCGCTCAGCCCACCGGGCGCGAGGTCGTCGGCCGACGGTTCCCGAGCGGCGCCGTCCACTGCCCCGAACGCGAGGGCCGAGCGCAGTAGCGTCGCCGTGTCCGTCCAGTCCGCCCACGCGGCGCGGGCCAGAACGGCGATCCCCTGCTCCCGCGCGGCGTCCAGGACCTCCGGTGCTGGTCCGGCATCGCCACCGTCGCGCAGCACCACCGCGCACGCTCCCTGCCGGGCGGCCCGGCGCACCGCGGTGACCGCGTCCGGAGAGGAGGTGCCGGTACCCACGGCGAGGAGCAGCAGCCCCCGGGCGGACCCGGGTGTGCCGCGCTCGGCGAACGCGGTGCCCAGGACGGGAACGTCCTGCCCGGCCGGGGCGAGCAGCAGCCGTAGCGTGCCGCTGTCGTCGAAGGCCAGGACGTCCCGCAGGGTGACGTCCCGGCGCGTGACCCCGGGCGCGGGCGAGGGCGAGGGCGGTTCGGTCGAAGGAGCCGGGCCACTGGTCATGGCACCGAGGATAGGAGGCGGGCCGGCCCGCCCGGACGGCGTCGCCCGCCCCGCGAAGGAGCCCGGCACGCCCGCCTCTCGCGCCCGCCCCGTCGAAGGAGCCCGGCACGCCCGCCTCTCGCGCCCGCCGTAGCCCCACCCGCCCGTCGCCCCGCCCGTCGCCCCGCGCTTCGGGAGGAGATCCGCCGGGCAGCGGGGGCGCGCCTCCTACTGCCCGGCGCCCCCCAGGATCGGGCGCGGGCTCACCGGAGCGGGACCCAGGGTGGTGGAACCGGGGGCCGCCCGGTGCCCGAGGCCGGTCCGGTACGCGTCCAGGGCGGCCTCCGTGCGCCCCGCCCGGCGCAACAGGTCGCCGAGGAGCCGGCAGACGTCCGCCAGGTCCCCGGCCGCCCCGGCGCGCTCCAGCAGGGCCAGCGCCTTGACGTAGTGCTCCTCGGCGGTGTCGGTTTCCCCGTCGTCCTCGTGGATCAGCCCGAGGAGCCGGTGCGCCCCGGCCGCGTGCACCGCGCCCCGGTCCGGCTGGAGCTCGCCCAGCAGCCGGTGCAGCAGGTCCTCGGCCTGACGCGCCTTGCCCTGGCGGCGCAGGACGTCCGCGAGCTCCACCTCGACCTGGGCCGTGTAGAGGGCCGCCCGCTTGGACGCCAGCATGTCCCGGGCGGCGCGCAGCTCGCTCTCGGCGCCCGCGAGGTCGCCGCCCTGGGCCCGTACGTAGCCGCGCATCCAATGGCAGTGCGCCATCTCCGTACGGATCTGGAGCTGCTGGTAGATCTCCGCCGCCCGGGCCAGCGAGGCGTCGGCCTCGGCGGTGCGCCCGGCCGCGATGAGGGACCGGGCAACCCCGCGGTGCATGCCCGCCACCAGCTCCGGATCGTCGACCCGGGGGGCCAGGGCGAGCGCCAGCTCACCCGCCTGTGCGGCCCGTGCGTGGGCGCCCATGTCCATGTACGGCGCGATCGACGCCGTGTACAGCAGCAGAAGCGCGCCGGGGTCCGGAAGACCGGAGGAGTTCAGCTCCTCGATGGCGTTTTCCAGCAGGTAGCAGGCGTAGCGGAGTTCGCCCGCCAGCAGGTGCGCGACGGCCCGGCCCCGGACGGCCCGCGCCCGCTGGGAGAGCGGGGAGTCCGCGAGCAGGCGCTCGGCCGCCTCGAAGTGCCGCCGGGCAGTGGGGAGATCGCCGGTCTCCAGGGCGCATTCGCCGAGTCCCAGGGCCGCCGACGCACTCTCCTGGTCGAGTCCGAGCCGTTCGGCCTCGGCGAGCAGCTCGGTGAAGTCGGCCACCGCGTCATCGGCGGCGCCGGTCGCCAGGGTGCGCTGGGCTTCGACCAGGCGCAGCCGCAACTCGGTCGCGAGGTGGGCGGGGCGCCCGGTGGCGATCTCCTCGTAACTCACGCCGAGCCGCTCGGCGAGGTGCCGGACGGCCGCCTCGGAGGGCCGGACCCGGCCGGCCTCCAGCGTGGATATGTAGGCGGGCGTGTACGAGGGTTCGGCGAGCTCACGCTGGGTGAGGCCGCGCTCCGCGCGCAGCCGGTGGACGCGTCGGCCGATCGTCGTGGGATCGTCCACCGGTCCGCGTTCCGTCCGACGCCCGGTCGGGTTCTTCTCCGCCACGTGGCCCCTCATTTCGCCTCGGTACACACCCCGACCGCGAGAGGTACGGGAGATGAGTATCGACCAGATCGTCCCGGGGCGGGGGCGAGGGGTGCGTCCTCGGGTCAATTGCCCGATGAAGGCGGTTGTGTCACCGCGTACGGAGGCGGCGCGGCGGCTGCCGTGAGGGATCAGGCGATGAGCGGGACCACGGCCTCCGGGGTGAGCAGCCGGAAGGTGAAGGCCTGCTGGAAGTAGAGGTGCACGTCGGTGGCGTCGTGGCTCTGGTAGCCGATGGACAGGTCCTGGCCGAGCCGCAGTTCGAAGTCCCCGCCCCGGGTGGACAGCAGCACCCCGCCCTTGATCGCGGGCGCCCACAGAATGGGGTCGTCCAGCTGGCGGCCGATGTGGGTGGCCACCGGGTAGCCGTGGTCGGAGGTCTCGGTCGCCTCGGTGAAGGCGTCGGCGCCGAGCAGCAGCCGGTACGGGCCGTCGACACCGGCGAGCCGCAGCCGGGTCAGTGCCTGGCTGACGGCCGCGGGGTAGTCGCGCGCGTCGGCGGGCAGCGGCAGCGGATCGTGCGAGGAGCCGTCCCGCAGACCGGTGATCCCGGCCGCCGGGTACCCGTCGATGATCGCCATGTCCTCGGCGAACGCACAGGTGCGCGCCGCGTCCTTGACGGGCTGCCAGTCGCTGTCGTCGGAACCGCGCTCCACGTCGTCCACCGCCTGCCGGGCCACGGTGAACGGCACCCGCCACTCGATCACCGGCATCGACGTACGGGCCCGCGCCAGCACGTCCGGGGTGGGCGGGTCGATGGGCCGCAGGTGGCCGTCGCCGACTGCCGCCAGGGCGGGGCCCTCCGGGTCCGTGACGTCGACGACCCTGCGGCCCGCGACATGGCGGCTGAACGTCCGCCGCGCCTCCTCCTCGATCTGCTGCCAGGCGGCTTCGGTGACGGGGGCGAGTTCTCGGTGCAGATTGTTCATCACTGGGCGCTTTCTTGCAGGCTGCCGATGCGCAGCGAACCGTCGGCGGGGTGGGCGGGGAGGATCGGCGGGGCGGCCGTCTCCGGCACCGGCCGGAGGCCCGCGGCGGCGGGGGGCGGGGGCGGCGCGTCGAGGAAGCCGGCGGCAGGGGCGTAGAAGAGCGTGCCGGTGACCGCGGTGGAGAAGTCCAGGATGCGGTCGTGGGTACCGGGCGGGTCGCCGAGGAACATGTTGCGGAGCATCCGCTCGGTGACGCCGGGATCGGCCGCGTACCCGATGAAGTACGTACCGAACTCACCCCGTCCGAAGCTGCCGAACGGCATGTTGGCGCGGAGAATGTCCCGTTCGGTGCCGTCCGGGTCGGTGATGGTGTTGAGCGCGACGTGCGAGTCGGCGGGCTGGACACCCTCGGGAAGTTCGACGTCGTCCGCCTTGGTGCGGCCGATGACCCGCTCCTGCTCCTCGGTGCTCAGCGCCTTCCAGGCGGTCAGATCGTGCAGGTACTTCTGTACGAGGACGTAGCTGCCTCCGGCGAACGCGGGGTCCTCCCCGCCCACCAGTGCGGCGGCCCGGGCGTCGTCGCCCACCGGGTTCTCCGTGCCGTCGACGAACCCCAGCAGGTCACGGTGGTCGAGGTAGCGGAACCCCTGCGTCTCGTTCACGATCCGGACCGCCCCGCCGAGACGGCCGAGCAGCTGCGCGGCCCACTCGTGGCAGACGTCCGCCCGCTCGGCCCTGATGTGCAGGAGCAGGTCGCCGGGGGTGGCCGGAGCGGTGTGGCGCGGTCCTCGCAGCTCCTGGAACGGGTGCAGCAGCGCCGGACGGCCGCCGCCGAAGAGCCGGTCCCAGGCGTGGGAGCCGAAACCCAGCACGCAGGAGAGCCCGGCGTCCGGGAAACGGAAGCCCAGGGACCGGGCGATCGAGGCCACCTCCGGCAGCACGGAGCGTACGTCTTCCTCGCCACCCGGCTCGATCGTGCCGACGAGGATCAGAGCCGCCTCGGTGAGCGGAGCCACCACCGGCTGCACTGCGACGGGGTCCGGAACGGCATCGGGCATCGGGCGCACTCCAGGGACGGCGGCGGGGCGGCGGGGCGGGAGCAGGGGCTACTGCCACTCACCCACAGGCGCGGTCCGGCCGCACCCGGGCGCGGCCCGTCCGGGCGGGGACGGACCCGCGCGTCCTGCCGGGTGTTCAGCCCGCGTCGACCTCCGAACGGTCGCCGCCCCACAGCGTGTGGAACGACCCCTCCCGGTCGGTACGCCGGTAGGTGTGCGCCCCGAAGAAGTCCCGCTGCCCCTGGGTCAGCACGGCCGGCAGCCGCTCGGCGCGGCCCGTCGTAGTACGAGAGGGCAGCCGCGAACCCGGGCGCCGGCACCCCCGGCAGCGCCGCCTGGGCCACCACCGCCCGCCAGCCGGCCTGCGCCGCGCCGATCCCCCGGGCGAAGTCCTTGTCGGAGAGGAGGCTCAGCAGCGCGGGCCGATTGTCGAAGGCCGCCCGGATACGGTCCAGGAACGCCGCCCGGATGATGCAGCCCGCCCGCCAGATCCCGGCGACGGCGCCCAGGCCGACGTTCCAGCCGTACTCCTCGCTGCCCGCCCGGATCCGGTGGAAGCCCTGAGCCGTAGATCCCGCCGGAATCGGTGTGGATCTCGCGGATCCTGTCGGTGAGTTCGACGTCTTTGCGGACCCGTTCGCACGGTTGCTTCTCGGCGCGGCGCCAGCGGTAGTAGGTGGAGGAGGCAATGTGCAGTCCCTGGAGCGTGGGCTCGACCTTCGGATGCGGGTACTCGGTGAAGAGCGCGTCACCTGGGCCGGGTCGGGTCGAGCTGGGCCGCGAAAAAAGCCGAGGCCGTCCGCAGGATCTCGTTCGCCCGCTTGAGCCGGGCGTTCTCCTCGCGCAGGGCCGCGAGTTCCTCGCGCTCGGCGGTGGTCGGCCGGTCGTCACGCTCGCCGGCCTCGGCCTCGGCATCGGCCTGGCGGATCCAGCCGCGCAGGGCCTCGGGATACACCCCGAGATCGGTTGCCAGCCGCTTGATCATGACATCCATCTGACCCGCTGTCACCGCCCACCGCATCTCGGGGGAACCCCAGACCAGCAGCATTGCCCAAGCCGGTTTCACGCGCGGCCCCCGACCCTCTCGGCCTTGGCCCGGCGCCCGACCTGGTGGCCTACGCCACCAACCCGTCCACCCGGATGGACCCCGAGGGCCTGATCGCCAAGGGTGCACGGAGACGGCGGCTGGTACAGCGGGATGAAACAGGCGAACCTGCTGGACGAGCACGGCCAACGTGTCAACTCCGTCGACCAGGAGATCAACCACATCCCGGCGAAGGGGGCCTACGCGCATCTCGACGCGGCCGGCTTCCGCACCAGGCCATGAAGATGGACATCGACGAGATCCGCGCGCTCTACGGGGACAAGTGCGACACCCACATCAAGGACATGGTCGACAGCCTCCAGCACACCAGGAAGTTCCAGGCCATGCTTCAGGACAAGGGGGGAGGATGGACTACGACCTCCGGAAATGACGGGCTGGAACGACGAGGCGCAGACGCCGAAGGACTGAGGGCGGGCCATGGATCTGGTACTCGACCCGCCGCGCGGAGTCGCGCCGATCCTCCTGGGCATGACGCTCGACGAGGTACTCGCCGCCGCGCCCGAGGCATGGGGCGAGCCCCGGGTGCTGCGGCGCCCCGGCAGGAACTCTGCGAAGGTCTCGTGGACCCTCGACCACGTAGGCGTACAGGCACTGCTCGAAGGCGACGGGACCCATGTCACCACCGTCGAGCTGTGGTGGCCCGGCGAGGGCCGCACATCCGGCACGCGCGTCCTGCTGGAGAAGGACGAGGTGTTCACCACCCCCGCCGCGGAGCTCCTCCGGCACGCCACCGGACGGGGCTGGACGGTCGACACCTCACGCCCCGAGTACCCGGTGATCCCCGGAGTGTCGCTCGGTTTCACCCGGCACACCTCGCAGGAGGTCGAACGGGACGCCGACGGGCTGCCCGCGTACGTCACGTCGGTCCTGGTGGGCGACGAGCACTACTACGACTACCTCCAGAAGCCGCGCGGCTGACCGGCACGACCCCCTCCGTACGACCACCGGGCCGGATCGGCCCGGCCCGGCAGCGGCCCTCGGCCGGCCGCGCGGCCCACCACACTCCTCGCGCCGTCCGCCCACCGCAGAAGAGGCGAACCTGGGCCGCGCCGGGTCGCTCCGCCCTGCGCGGGGCGGGCCATCGGTGGCGAGCCCGAGAGGATTCCGACTCCCGCGTGGGCGCCCGGTCACCGTGCCGACGGAGGGCGGCACGGCGGCCCGCTCCAGGAGGTCAGTCCGAGGCGAGGGTCGCGACGTCGATGACGTAGCGATATCGGACGTCCGGCATGTTTTCCCACGCCTCGGCCACCTGATCCGCGGAGATCCGCTCGATCTCCGCGGCGATGCCGTGACCGGCGCAGAAATCGAGCATCTCCTGCGTCTCCCGAATGCCTCCGATGGAGGAGCCCGCGATGCTCCGGCCGGCACCCAGCAGGGAGAACACGTTGTACGAGGCGACCGGGTCGCCCGGTGCGCCCACGTTCACGAGGGTCCCACCGACATCGAGCAGGCCGAGGTAGGTGTCCAGCTCAAGGCGGGCCGGTACGGTGTTGACGATGAGGTCGAAGTGACCCGCGAGACCGGTGAGGACGTCCGGATTCCGGGTGTCCACGAAGCGGGCGGCGCCGAACCGCAGCGCGTCGTCCTCCTTGTCCGGCGAGTGGCCCAGCAGGGAGACCTCGGCCCCCATGGCCGCGGCGATCTTGACACCGAGGTGCCCCAGGCCGCCCATACCGAGCACGGCGACTTTTTTGCCGGAACCCGCCTGCCACCTGCGCAGAGGTGAGTAGACCGTGACGCCCGCACACAACAGCGGTGCGGCGGAGTCGAGTTCGAGCGCATCCGGAATCCGCAGGACGAAATGCTCGGAGACGACCACGGACTGGCTGTAGCCGCCCAGCGTCACGGTTCCGTCGTGGTCACGGGCGGAGTACGTCTTGACGAAGCCGTCAGCGCAGTACTGCTCCTCACCCGACCTGCAGGGGCCGCACTTCCCGCAGGAGTTCACCATGCAGCCCACGCCGACCCGGTCCCCGGCCTTGAAGCGGGTGACCGTTTCACCGACTTCGGCCACCACACCGGCGATCTCGTGTCCGGGCACGAGAGGGAAGAAGGTCCCGCCCCAGTCGTCGTGGCCGAAGTGCAGGTCGGTGTGGCAGATGCCGGAGAACCTGATGTCGATGCGTACGTCGTCGGGGCGCAGCGCGCGTCGCTCGATGGTGGTCCGGCTGAATTGCGCTCCCTTGAAGGGCAGAGACAGCGCAAGGGTGTGGGGCATGGCGATCCCTCGGGTCGGAGAACGAGAAGAGAGGAGTGCGCAGGCTGAGCCTCGCGTCTGGACGGCGCCCTAGGACGCGTACGAGGTCAGGATCTCGGTGATCTGCCGTACCTGCGCGGCGCTCCAGCCGTCGGGGAACATCTCGCGCCCGTGGAACAGGTCGATGCCCAGCCGGCCGGCGAACGTCGAGGCCACGAGCATGTTTCCGTAGGCCGCCAGGACGTCGGGGCTCCCCGGACGGGCGAGGTCCATCTCGTTCCAGGCGCTGAAGTCGGTGAAGACGATGTTCTCCGGGTGAGAAAACTCCGGTACGACGCCGAGGTTGGAGAGCATGGTGGGCACCGCTCCGGCGTTCTGCAGCCCGGCGTTGTCGACGCTGGACGTCTGGGCGGCCCCCGACTGGAGGTCGGCCCGCAGGTTGTCGACGACTGCCTTGGCGATGCTGTCGACGTCGGAGTAGAGCGTCACGTCGACGGTGGAGACCGAGTAGCCGAGGATGTAGGTCCCCTCGATCGGATGCAGCGGGGGGTCCATGTGCGGGCGGACGTTGATCACCGAGGTGAGGTCGAACCTGTGCAGGTCCGTTCGGCTCCGGCTCAGCGAGAGGAGTACTGCGGCCGAGACCACTCCGTGCAGCGACATGGAGCGCTCCTTGCAGCTCCGTACCAGCTGTTCCGTCTCGCCGGTGGTCAGTCGTACGCGGCCGTGTTCGAGCCCGCTCAGGCGGGTTCCGTCCCAGTCCGGCGCGGAGCGGTACACCGCCGGCGCACCCGGCTCCGGTTCGCGGCGGGTGCCCTTCGGAATGCGCCGCCCTCCGAGCGAGGCTTCGAGCGAGCCGGAGACGATCGGTTCGAGCACGGTGGGCTCACTGCCCTCGGTGAGCTCGGTGTACAGCTTCCAGAGGCGGTCGAGCACGTGGAGCCCGTGCTTGCCGTCCGCCAGTGAATGGCGCATGAGCAGCGAGACGATGTGGGAGTCCTCGCCGACGGTACATATCTCCAGGGCCGCGACACAGTCGAGTTCGTCCAGCGTGAGGTGGGCCGTCAGCCGTTCGCCGTCCGGGATCTCCTCGACCTGCTTGACGAGGCCGGCCCGGTCCTGGCTGGGTTCGAAGACGTACGCGCCGTCGAGGTGGCGGAGCGTTCCCGCGAGGCCCGGGTCCTCGTGGCCCACGAGCTTCCAGGCGCGCCGCAGGATGTCCGGGGCGAGCGGACCGCTGCAGTGGACCGCCATACGAATGGTGTTGCGGGCCGGCGAGCTGACGCTCTCCGAGGGAGCGAGCACTCTGGTGTGTGCTGCCGTCGTGCGAGTCATGGCACCTGCTTTCTCGTGAGTGGAGAGGGGGCCTGTTGTCGACGTGCCCGGTACGGGCGGCTCTTCAGTGACGGACGGGCACACGATCGTCGTCCCGGTCGGGCCCCTTCGGCCGCGGCACGGTGCGCTCTCCCACGGGCCGAGGCGGGGCGATCGGGCCGAACTCTCGGCCCGCGGCGAAGTCCTCTTCGCTGAGGCCGGCGGCGCGACGCAGGGCTCCGGTCCCGACCAGGGTCGGTCACGGCCCGGATGCCCACGTCGAGACGTCGGTCCCGGTCGACGTACTCGCTCTGCTCACGAACCAGCGCGTGCACCGCCCTGACGGCCGGCGAGGCCCGGTCCACGCCCCGCAGGTCGATCGCGTGGGCAAGGGCGAGCAGATGGATGTGTCCGTCCGACACGGCACCTTGCGGCGCTGTCGTACCGCCCGTGTACCGGATGTACACGGGCGGTCCTCAGCCTTGCGATGCATGGCACACCGCCCGCTGATCCGACGTGAATGGTCGGACACGGCCTCAGTACACGCCCTCGATCATCTTCTGGCCGTCCATCTCCGCGACGGGATGGATGTTCTGCAGGGAGTCCCCGGCGCCCGTCGGGCTCGGGACCCGTGTGGCCAGGTCGCGTTCGAGGCTGTTGGGCACGAGGCCGTACTTGGTCACGTAGTTCATGACCACCGCCCCTTCCTGCCCGAAGGCGACCGGACTGCCGGAGACGGGGTCGACCACGCGGTAGATGACATGAGGCGCGTACGAGTCGAACACCACGTTCCCCGTTCCTTCCGGGTCGGGCCGCTGCACCGTACCGCTGAGCACGGAGGTGCTGCCGTACGAGCCCCGGAACCGTGTCTTGGGGAAGATCTCCGCAGACAGGTAGTCGAGTGTGTCGAGATCCATATGAGCCCCGGTCCACACCACCAGACGCACCTTCTCCCCGATCAGCGAGCGGACCGAGGCGCGCTCGGCCATCCGTGCGAGGAGCGGGGGAGTGGTGATGAGGAATGCGATGTCCTGGGATTTCAGGACGAGTTCCGCCTGGTCGACCAGGTGGTCGACATACGCGCTCGCGCCGGCGGTGTCCCCGGTGCCGATGAGGTGTTTCACCCAGCGCGGGTCCAGGTCGATGCTGAACCGGACCCCGCCCCTGGCCCTGGCGATCCGTTTGGAGTAGTCGCCGAGCATGTGGGGCCCGCTGGGTGCGACGGCGAGGGCGTTTCCCTCGCCGTCCTCCGTGTAGTGGGAGTTCTCCCACTCCATGTACTGGTCGAACCAGTTCTCGAACATCACGAAGCGCTTGGGCGCACCGGACGTGCCGCCGCTCTCGTACACGGCGTAGACCGGCTCGGAGGGGCCGAGGCCCCGGGGGATCAGATCCTCGATCGGCGCATCCCGCAACTCGTCGACACTGTTGGGGAATTTGAGCAGGTCGTCCACCGACCGCACGTCCTCGACCGGGTCGAAGCCCAGCCGGTCCCGGCGGTCCAGCCAGAAGCGCGACCCCGTGGCCGGGTCGAAGTGCCAGCGCATCATGGCGCGGATGTGCTCGTCAGCCTGTTCACGGGCGTTCATGGCGTGTCACCACACATTCTCGGTTCAGAAGATCGAAGAGCGAAGAGCGCATGCTTGGCGTTCCGTCAGACACCGTGGTAGGAACCGCCGTTGATCTGCAGGATTTGCGAGGTGACATAGTGGCCGCGCTCCGAGCACAGGTAGAAGCCGAGCTCTGCGGCCTCCGCCGGATCGCCGGCGCGGCCCAGTGCGGTCTGGCTGACGAGCAAGGTCTCCCGCTCCGTGGTGAGGCGGTCGCCGAAGAAGTCGGTGCCCGCGAAATAGCCGGGTGCGATGGCGTTCGCGCTGATGCCGCGCGGGCCGAAGCGCGCCGCCAGGGTGTGGACGTACGAGTGGAGGGCGGCCTTCGCGGCGCCATAGGCACCCGTCCCGCCGGACCCCCGGTAGGCGGCGATGGAACTGTAGAGAACGATGGCGCCGCCGTCGGCCATGACAGGAGCGGTTCCCTCCACGGCGATGACCGAGGTCAGCACGTTCGACTGATAGGCCTCCTGCCATTCGGTGAGGACCGACTTCACGTCCTCGCCCTCGGACAGAGGGGCCGAACCCGCGCAGCAGATGAGCCCACTGACGGTCAGTCCGCTCGACCGCACGTACTCCTGGAGCAGGGATGCGGAATTCGCCTCGGACATGTCGAGTGCGAGCAGGTCCACGTCCGCGCCTTCCACGTTCGACCTGATCTCCGCTGCCGCATCGGCGAGGCGGCCCTCCCGCCGCCCGATCAGCAGCACCTTGTCGTTGTTCTCGGCGAACCGCTGCGCGGTGGCCTTGCCGAGACCGGCGCTCGCGCCGGTCACCACGATCAACCTGGACATGGCTCAACTCCTCTTATCAATCACGTCGGTTCGGGTGATGCGAAATACTTCGAATGCTCAGAAAGAGGATATTCCGGGTGGGGGCCGCTCAGGCGAACATGCGTTCAGCCATCTCGATCAGCAAGCCCTCGGCGCCTGGGCGCCCGACCAGCTGCACACCCAGCTGACGGCCCCCTCCGGAGGACTGCCCGCCGGTGGGAACGGACAAGGCCGGCCAGCCCAGCAGACTGGCTATCGGCGTGTATCCGGCGAGGGCCTCGGCCGCGGGATCCCGGACGTCGGGGAAGAGCATGGGCCAGGAGTGGACGGCCTCCGGGGACGGCAGCGTGAAGGGGTAGACCGGGAGGACGAATGCGTCGATCTCCAGGGCATCCAGCCTCGCGCGCAGTTCCTCCCCGAGCGGGCGCTGGAGCGCCCGCACCTCCTCGGCCTCGTGTCGCGCGACGCCTTCGCCGAGCCGTAGGACGTTCGCCACGTCCTCGCCGAGGGGATCCAGCAGGCCGGTGTGCGGCGACAGCGAGTCGAACGCCTCCCGTGCACAGAGTGCCCAGGCGGGCAGGCGGGCCTTCCACGCATCGCCCAGCGCGATGCGCACGACATCGACGCCGTGGCCCGTCGTGGTGTCCGTCAGCGCTTCGTACGCCCGCAGGATGCCCGGCTCGCAGTCGTCGTCCCCGAGGACCTCCGTGACCAGCGCGACCCGCAGAGGCTTCCGCTCAGCCGGGGTGAGGGGTTCGACGACCTCGAACCGTTCCAGGGCGAACCGCAGATCGTCCAGGGTCCTGGCGAACCATCCGACCGCGTCCAGCGAGGGGGACACCGGCAGCACGCCGTCCAGCAGCGCCTCGTCGTGGGTCATCCGCAGCCCCACCACACCGCACGCCATGGACGGGATTCGCACCGAGCCGAGGGAGTCGGTGCCCACCGCCACGTCGCAGATGTTCGCGGCGACGGCCACCGCGCTCCCGGTGCTCGACGCACCCGGCCAGCCGCCGGGGGCCAATGGATTTCCGCAGCCCGCGTCCAGCCCGAGCGTCGCCTCGGTCAGCTGTGTCTTGCAGGTGATGTGGTCGGCCGGTACGCCCGCGAGGACGGCCGCCGTTTCCCCCGGATACGTACGGAACCGGCGCGATCCCGCACGGGTCGAGAACCCCGCGCAGTGGATGTTGTCCTTCACGCCGACGCGCAGCAGCGGTTGTCGCGTCGGATGCATCTCGCTGATCGCCCGATAGCGCTCATCGGCGTCACGCGCCCACTGCCGACCCGACTCCGCGCACGCCTTTGCCCATTCAGGGTTCTCGGCGGCGGCGCGGAACCGGTCGCGCAGCGACCCGCTCAGTATCGATGGCATCGCCCGGTGGCCGGCTGCGGCGGGGCCGGTGCCGGTGCCGTCGTCGTCCCTGCGGCCGATGTCCGGGCCGTCGGCCGTCCCGCCGGCGATCGCACCGGGGAAGAACTGCGCCATGTCGTTCACCTCCATGTCATTCACCTTTCTCGGGAAAGCGCGCTCCGGCCGGCGGTCGAAGCGCCTCGGTCAGCAGACGTGTGTCAGGTTTTCCGGCGGCTGTCCGCGGAAGGACCGTCAGCTCGATGACGCGCGACGGGCTCGGGAACCCGCGCAGGGCCGACCTGATGTCAGCGAGAGTGTCTCCTCGAGCGCGGCGGGGGCCGCAGGACCAGAAGACGGCGTATCCCTCGCCGGCCAGCGGATCGCCGGGCAACGGCATCACCGCGCAGTCCGTGTCCGGCAGCCGTGCGCTCAACTGCCTGGCGACCTCGGCCAGATGCACCTTGACTCCGTTGACCTTCAGCAGGGAACCGCTCCGGCCGACCAGCCGGAAGGCGCCGGGGCCGAGGAAGTCCACGAGGTCGCCCGTCGACCACTTGGCCGGTGGCCGCGGCTCGTTCTCCGGGCGGGCGAGACGCGGGCTGCGTACCACCAGCTCCTCGCCCTGCCCCGCACCGGCAGCGCGGACACAGGTGACGTCGGGGAACACCTGCCACGCGGCTCCGTCCCCATCGGGGCCGAGCGGCCGGTGGGCGATGCCACCTGTCTCCGTGGACCCGAGAATCTCGTGGGCCCGCAGCAAGGGGGCGGCCCGGCGGACGAACTCGTACGCGGAGCCCGGCGGCGCCGCCGCGCTGTGCAGGGCTACGACCGAGCCGGCGTGTCGCAGGGACGGCCAGGTGCGGCGCAGCAGATCCCAGGCCATGGGGACGCAGACGACCAGGACGCGGGCGCCGGGGGAGACGGCCGGAGGCTCGAAGGGGTCGGCCCACGCGTGATGGACGCGGACCTCCGCCATGCGCGGCAGCCACTGTCCGAACAGTGCGCCGAACAGATGCTGCGGCGGCGCGTAGTTGATCACCTGGTCGACGGGACCCACCAGGCCGGTGCCGATGAGTTCCACCTCGCGCTCCATCTGGAGAGGGAGCCGGAACCAGCGGCGCGCGACACCCGTGCTGCCGGACGTCTCGAAGCGGATCTCGCCCGTACGATCCTCCGTCGCCGTCATGCCCCCTGGTCTTCCACGCGCTCACGCACGTATTCGGTGACCCGGTCGAGCGTGCTGAACGAATAGCGCACGTCGTCGCCCACGAAGTCGACCTCGATGTCGAACTCTCCCTCGACGGCGGTCACGAATTCGAGGGCTGCGAGACTGTCGAAGCCCGGCAGCGCGTCGGACAGGTCGGCCTCCCTGGGCAGCGAGCGGGCGGCCTCGCCGAATCGCTTTTCGAGGACCGTGAGAACGCGGGTGGTGATGACCGTACGGTCGGTGGTCTGCATGTCGATGGACCCTTCTCGCTGTGGTGGCCGGTCTCTCAGGTGCGGCTTGCCTGTTGTGGGCCGCTGCTCGTCATCGATCCCGATTCCAGGTAGAAGACCCGGTCGGGGTGGGTGGGTTCGAAACGGACCAGGCAATGTGGGGACCTCTCGGCCAGACCGAGCGACTCCCGGATCTCCTGGGCCAGTTCCGACAGGTACGGATGGTCACGACCGGGATGGACATGGCACACGACGGACGCCCAGTGGGCCCGCCTGTCCTCGCCCGCGCCGGTTTCGTCCCCGTACCTGGTCAGCGGCATCCCGCCGGCGAAGTAGGTCATCGGCTCCGCGGTACGGAAGACGACCACCACGTGCGCGGCGTCGGAACCGTGTGCCGCCAGCCATCGTGTGAGGCGCAGCGCGGACTTCAGCCTCGCGGAGGCGGTCAGGGGGGTGCTGGTCACTTCGATGGTGGGCAACGGTCTTGTCCTCTCATGAGATCGCCAGCGGGGGCAGCGCGTGCCGCTCCGCGGACAGTCGTAGCTCCAGGCGCCGTCCCAGGCAGTCGGCGAGCGGACCGCCACTCACGGCCATCAGGGGCGTCCAGGCGAAGCCGCCGTCCGCCGTGCGCACGCTGCCCAGAAACTTCCGGATGTGCTCGGTGTCCCATTCCAGGCCTGACATGTCCGCCGCCAGCGTGGCCTCGTAGGTGCTCAGCAGATCGGGCACGCGCCTGCCCGTGTTCGCGAAGCCCCCGCCGCGCACCCGGTGCCGGGCCAGTGTGTTGCTCACGCGTCCGGCGTCCGGCTCGCCCGCCCGGTGCAGCGCCCTGAGCGCCTGCAGAGAGGCCCGCAGGGTGGGCGTGCCTCCGGGCACGTTGGCGTAGTGGCCGGGCGAGATCTCGCAGGAGGCGACGAACCGGGCGACGCCCCGCATGCGTACCGGTACCGAGTCACCGCCGGTCAGCCGGTAGATCTCGGCGGCCGCGCACGTCGACACCATGTCCGACGCGCGGCCCTCCCAGAATCCGAACCCCCCGTCGGGGTTCTGGATCGAGCCGGCGAGCCAGTCCGCGATCCGGGTCCGGGCCGACCGATCCTCCGCGAACGCTCCTCCGGACAGGGCCCAGAGCGTGCACCGCACCTCACTGCCCCGGCCGGGCATATACATGATGCCGTCCTCGTTCGGCATCACGCAGTTCTCCATCCACCGCACGACACCGGGCTCATCGGCGACCGGGAAGTCGCCGGACAGCAGGTGGGCGGAGGTCGTCAGCACGTCGGACGCGAGGTCGGGCGTGCGGTACGTGAACCCGCCCTCCCCGGTCCGGAACGAGAGCAGGGCCTCGACCACCCCGTCGGCGATGTCCCCGAAAGCGGCGCCCAGTTCTCTGAGCGCGCCGACGCCGCAGAACGCGGCCCACACATCCTGCACCGGGTAGCCGGGCCACCTGGTGAAGGACTCGCCCGGCCGCAGCCGCCCGCGGATCCAGGACACGCAGGCCTCGGCATCGCGTGGGCTCTCGTCCAGACGCCGCAGCGCGCTGGTGGCCCGGAACGTCGCCCACAGGCAGTCCGTCGTGTCGCCGGCCTGAAAGGTGAACCCGCCGGCCGCGCTCTGCCGGTCCTTGAGCCAGCCAGTCAGCCGCTCACGGTCCCACGGCAGCGGGCCCTGCCCTCCGGTCGCCGCGCTCCAGGCGGTGATGGCGTAGTAGCAGGCCCGAACGTCGGACGTGCCGTCCTTCGCGTGGGCGGGGCTCCAGGCGAGCCCCCCGTCCTGCGCCTGCAGTGCCCCGAGCCAGGTGTGCAGGCCGGGCGGCGGCTTCTCGCCGTGGATCTCCACCAGCGTGCGTACGGCGTAGTAGGTGGCCCACACGTCCGACGCCTGGCCCGGCGACATGGCGAACCCGCCGTCGGCGTGTTCGGCGCTCCACACCCAGGCGGAACTCGGCCGGTCGGTGACGCTCTCGCCGTCCGCCGTCAGGTCGCGCATCGCCTGAGTGCAGTAGTACGTGGCCCAGGCGTCCGAGGGCATACCGGCCGACCAGGCGTAGCCCCCGTCGGAGTTCCGGCGCGACGCGAGGAAGCCGAGTGCGCTCCCGGGTGACGGGAGGTCGCCCACGCGGTCCAGCCATGTCAGTGTCCGCACGGCAGCGTAGGTGCACCACAGATCGGACTCGCCCGAGACGACCCCGGACGACCGCAGCAGCGTCTCGTACGTCATGACTGGCCCGCCTCACTGACGACACGGAAGTTGGAACGTTTCCAGCTCTTCTGCGAGCCGCCGCTCTTCGTGGTCATCGGCAGGCGGTTGACGAACCGCACCTCGTCCCAGCGGAAGCCGAAACGCTGGTGCGTGCGCCGCTGGAGGAGATCCTTCTTCGCGTCCTCGGTGTCCCGGCCGGTTTCCGGGTCCCGCTCCAGAAGGAGCCGGGCCATCGAGCCCGCCTCGTCGACCTCGATCAGATACCCCATGACGTCGTAGTTCGAGTAGACGATTCCCTCGACGTCCCTGGTGCGCACCCGCTTGCCCTTGATCGCTGTCCCGTCGCTTCCCCTGCCGTGCACCGTCACGGCCGGTGCGTCCGCGCCGCAGGCGCAGTCCCCGGTCAGGGACACCTCATCGCCCATGTCCAGACGGAGGAACGGACGGGCGTCATTGTTGAGGGGCGTGACCACCAAACGGCCGGTGCGGCCGGCCTCGGCGGGCGTGATGCCGTTCTCGCCCTCGATCTCGAAGTAGTTCGCGCCGCGCAGGAGATGGAGTCTGTCCTGGGCGCAGCACGCGGCCAGGGTTCCGCTCTCCGTGCTGCCGTAGCTCGCGTCGTATGCCCGCGCGTTCCACCACTGACCGACCATCTCGCGCAACTCGGGGGTGCTCACCTCGCCGAGCAGCATGAGGAGCTGGACCGACTCGCGCAGCCGGTCCAGCAGCCCGCGCTTCTTCAAGATCTGTGACAACTGCAGGAGCACCCCGGGCGCGACGAACAGCACTGTCGGCTCGAAGACTTCCCAGAGGCCGACTATGCGGTCCCAGTCGGAGATCCCCGTGGTGAACGGATAGGCCTTGACGTGCGGAACTCCCAGGAACTCGCAGACTCCGACCATCAGGTCGGCGACCGGGACGATGTCCGACGGGAGCAGAATCAGCGCACGGTGGTCGCTGTCCGCCAGCATCGGGCGCCAGGCCTCGGCGACGGACACCGTGTTGGCGATCATGTCCTGGGCGGTCCTGGGCGTGGGGGTGGGCGTTCCCGTGGTGCCGGTGGTCTGGTAGTACTTCAGGCCGCCGCCCACCGGTACCCGCAGGAATTCGAGAGGCTGGGCCTTCAACCGGTCCTTCGTGGTCGCGGGGAGGCCCCGGAACGTCTGCACGGAGAAGGCGCCCAGCGAACCGTACGCGGGTGTCTGGACCGCACGGTGCCAGACCTCCTGGAGTTTGCCCTCGTAGTACTGCTCGTCGTACTCCTCGTCACGGTGGTGGGCGGTCACGTCCCGCTGTATCCGCTCCATGAAGTCGAGGTCGTTTCGGGAGTTAATCTTCATGTGCCACTCCTTGATCGCGGCGGAACATTCCGAGTGCTGACAGCGACACCAGAACCGTCAGAGCGGCCAGAGCCGCCATGACCCACTGTGTCGAGATGAACGATGCCGATGCGTCCGCTTCCCCGTGGCCGGCGTACAGGGCGAGGAACAGGGCCTGTCCGGCGGCCATCGCGCAGTTGCAGACGGTCAGGAGCACACCGGAGGCGACTCCGGAGAACCGGGTGGCCACGGAGCGCAGGACGAGATTCATGAGCGGCGGGACGACGACGCCCTGGGCGATTCCCGTGGCTCCCGCCATGACGGACGTCACGGCGAGCGCTCCCGACGCGGGCAGGCTCTGGCCGGCGATCAGAACGATGCGCGTGACCACCATCGCGGCGCAGCCGGCCACGATCACCGTCGGACCCAGCCGCCGCGTCGCCTTGTGCGCCAGTGCCGACCCCAGGGCGAATCCGATGCCCAGGGTCGAGGTGAGAACTCCCGTGCGGAGCTGGGTCATTCCGTATCCCGTTTGGAGATGGAAGGCCAGCACGACATTGAAACCGGCCGTTCCCACGAAATAGATGCCGAGGACGGTGAGGCCCACGCCCACGCTTCCCCGCCCGAACATGGCGGGCGGGACCAGCACGACGTCCCCCTTCCGCCGCTCCAGGGACCTTTCGTAGCTCCAGAAACAGGCCACCAGGGCGACCAGCGCGACGACCACCGCGGGAACCGTGCGCGGCGAGAGGAAGCCGGGGTACGACAGCGGAACCAGCATCGTCACCATCGCCGAAACCAGCAGAACCGGCCCGAGAACGTCGAATCCCTGGACATCGCCGTGTGATTCGGGAACACGTCCGCGGCGGCTCCCCAGCAGGATGAACGCGCAGATCGGAACGTTGATGACGAAGACCGACCGCCAGCCGGCCACCCCGACCAGGAGCCCTCCGACGATCATGCCGCTGATGGTCGCCGTGCCCAGCGTCGCTCCGTAGAGCGACATGGCGATCTCGGCCTTCCGCCGGAACGACGCCTTGATGATCGCCAGGACCTGGGGAACCATCAGCGCGGCCGACAGACCTTGCAGTACGCGCAGCACGATGAGCGCCGCAAGACTCGGCGCCAGCGCGCAGGCGACGGACAACAGGAGGAAGAGAAGCACGCCGGTGCGGAAAACCGCTCGCCGGCCGAACCTGTCGCCGAGTTTGCCGCCCAGCACAAGTGATGCGGCGAAGGCCAGGATGTAGCCGGTGCCCACCAGTTGGACCTGCTCGACGCTCGCCCCGAAGGCTTCCTGGACCGTCCTGAGCGCGATATTGACGACGGTCGTGTCCAGCGTGCCGAGGAACGCTCCGGCCAGCAGCGCCCAGAGCGCGGCCCACGACTCCCGCGGCTGTTCCGGTGCGAGCCGTGCCTGCTGTTCACTGGTCGCCATGGGCCACTCCCTTGGCCCGCATCAGGAACTCACCCAGGAACGCGTCGTGCGGTACATCCGGATGGGTCCACGACGTCGGCTTGCCCCGGTACACGTTGGAGACCGCCGGGAGGTCCAGGGCTCGGTCGACCAGTCCGGCGTCCCGGGTGTGCAGCGAAAGCACCAGCGAGTCGTCGAGGGTGTCCAGGGCGTCCCGCTCGAAGGGGGCGACCCACACGCACGGGAAGGGCATCTCGCGCGACAGGAGCGGGTCCTTCGGAGAATCCAATTCGATGACCGCAGGAGTGATGACGGCCGACGCGCCCTCCTCGTCCAGCAGTTCGACCCTCGGTGGCAGCCGTACGGCCGCCGGGGCGACCCGCTCCAGCACCGCCTCCACCAGCCGTTCGGCGTCGCTCCGCGGCATGCACGGCAGCCGGGCCTCGTCGTCACCGGGAAGCGGGGACGGCGTGACCCGCGCCAATGCTTCGGCGAGTTCAACGGAGAAGCCGGTGGCGTCCTCTTCGACGAGCACACCCGTGGTCGCGGTGCACGCGGTGCCCGCATGGTAAAGAGCGCCCGCCCGCGCCAGTTCCAGTCCCGCCGCGCGGTCGGCGTCGGCGGCCACGACCAGCTTCGAGCGGCCCGGCCCCTGCGTCAGGACGTCGCGCCGGTCGCGATATTTGTCCACGACGGACTGGCCGCCGTAGACGAGAGCACGGTCGGCCCGGTCGATGATCAGGTCCGCCGTGGCGTAGTCGCAGGGTGCCATGACCAGGTGACTGTCCGGAACCCCCGCCCGCCGCAGCGAGGTGATGAGCCGGAAGGGGGTGAGCGGGTCACGGTTGGAGGGGCGTACGACGACGCGGTAGCCGAGTGCCAGGGCCTCAAGCCACATGGAGTGGACTCCCGGGCTGTTGCCCGCCGCGTGCACGGCGAAGACCTCACCGGTGCGGCACCAGGCGGCGCCTGCCGGGGGAGCCTCCGCCATGAACCCGCCGATGCTTCCGCACCCCGTGGGTTTCGCCAGGAACGGCGCTCGCAGGACGTCCCGCAAGGTCGCGGTGATGAGGCGGTCGCACTCCCGCACGATCGTGATGGGGGTGCCCGTGAGGGCCGACACCCGCTGTTCATGTGCGTCGAGGCCGTCTCCCAGGATCTGCTGGTCCTCGAAGACGTCGGCCGCCTTGCGCAGCACGTCCGCCCTCTCCGCGAAGGGCAGCGGTGCACTGCTCCGGAGGGACTCGATCCAGTGGGACACGACAAGGCCGGGGACCGAGGCCAGTTCTAGGGCGGGGACGCCCCGGGCGTCCGCCACGGAGATGCGGGTCCGCGTCCTGTAGTGCCCGGTCGGCCCCAGCGCGGCGATTTCCAACATGCTCGGTCTCCAGTTCCTTTCGGCCAGTGGTGATGCGTACGGTCGTGGTGCGTACGGTCGTGATGCCTGGGTGGATGGGCGCGTAGGCGGACCCGCCGGCCGCGGGTGGTCCGGTCAGCTCGGCTGGGACACCACGTCGCGGCGTCGGCGGACCGCGTCCGCGAGGTCGCGCAGCACGTCCACCGTGGCGTCCCAGCCCATGCAGGCATCAGTGATGCTCTGACCGAAAACGGGTTCTCCGGTGCCGAGTTCCTGGCGTCCGGGTATCAGGAAACCCTCCAGCATGACGCCCCGGATGTCCGTGCTGCCTGCGGCGATCTGGGACCCGATCTCCCGGGCGACCAGCGCCTGCCGCTCGTGGCTCTTGCCACTGTTGCCATGGCTGGCATCGATCAGGATTCCGGTCGGCAGTCCGGCGGCAGCCAGCCTGCGTGCCGTCTCGCGCACGTCCCCGGCGTGGTAATTCGGCCGTCCGGAAGCACCCCGGAGCACCACGTGGCAGTCGGGGTTCCCGCTCGTGCGCAGCAGCACCGGCCGGCCGCCGGGGTCGACACCGAGGTAGGCGTGCGGGGCTGCCGCGGAGCGGATGGCGTCGACGGCGACTGCCACCGAGCCCGTACTGCCGTTCTTCATACCCACGGGCATCGGCAGCCCGCTCGCCAGCTGGCGGTGCACCTGGCTCTCCACGGTCCGCGCGCCGATCGCGCCCCAGGAGACCAGGTCGGCCAGGTACGCCGGAGCCGCCGGGCTCAGCCACTCCGTCCCGATGGCGACGCCCAGTTCGGCGATCTCCAGCATCAGCGCACGCGCGGCGCGCAGCCCTCGGTCGACATCCAGGCTGCCGTCCAGGGCCGGGTCGGCGAGCAACCCGGTCCAGCCCACCGTGGTCCGGGGCTTCTCGAAGTACACACGCATGACGATCGCCAGGTCGTCCGAGAGACCGGCTGCCAGCTCGCTCAGCGACTTCGCGTACGCCAGACCGGCGTTCACGTCGTGGATCGAGCAGGGACCCACCAGGACGAGCAGGCGGTCGTCGCTGCCGCTCAGTACCTGGCGGGTCATCAGGCGCCCGGCGCGAACCGTGCGGGAGGCGAGCCCGCTCAGGGGCAGTTCACTCAGGAGTTCATCCGGTGCGGTCACCTGGCGCGTCCGGTGTTTTCCGCCGACCGCGTCCGACCTGAATTTCCCGGCCGCAGGCTCCGCGTATTCTTCGGGCAGCACATCAAGACTCTGCATCGTTCCTCAATTCGTCCTGCTCAGCACAGCAATTGTGCATTCTCAGCGCATTACTCGGGCGGATGGGCGGCGACGTCGGCGCCCACTCCTGTCGGCCCGTCTGGACTGGCAATCCTGCGGAACTCGCGCTCCTACCCTGGCCCGGCCGGAGGGTGGCACGCCACCTCTGCCGAGTGCAGCAAGCTGTCGTGCACCTTGCTGCACGTTCGAGCGAGGGTGTGGCCGCCTAGTATTGTGACGGCAGGACTCGCTGCATTTCACCCATTCGCCTCCACCGGCGAAATTGGCGCTCAGTAAGAGGCCTTGAAGTGTGCTCTGCTGGGGAATGTGACGGCGGATGCCCCGTGGCACTCGCCGTGTACCGGTCCGGGCCGTGGAGTGGTCGGGGCCGCCGGGATACCCGGATCGAAGGGTGCGGCCGACAGGCCGCTGCTGCCCGCCGTGGCGGAGGGCGCCAGCCGAGTGCCGGCTCTGCCCGTCGGCGACGACGAAATCGCGTTCCGGACGGCGTCGGCAGCACTCGGAACGCCGGTGGACGACGGCCGTCGGACGGGTCCTGGGACGTGACCGGAACCGGTCGGGGGGCCGTCGGCCGGACCCGGGTGCGTGGTGCGGACGCGGAAACCGCAGGGCGGTCCTCGCCGCCCTGAGCCGCCAGGGGACCCTCCCCTTCGGCGATTTCCCCGCAGTCGCGGGCCCGCCCGCACAAGCCCCTGTCCGGCGCGCCCTGGGACCCGGTGCCCATGCGGACACCGCCCCGGCGGCGGACTGCCGCTGTTGATCCGAGCGACGGCCCGGACGGCGGAGAGGTCGCCATGGGCTTCGGCACAGAACCGCGAAGGCGGTTTCCCCGCCACGAACTTCCCGTCGAATCCGACGGGCCTCCCGTCAGCACCGCTGACATGACGAAGGAGCACCGTTGAGCAGGTTGCGCTGGCTGACCGCCGGAGAGTCCCACGGACCCGCACTTGTCGCGACCCTGGAGGGGCTTCCGGCCGGCGTTCCGGTCACTGCGGCCCTCGTGGCCGACCAACTGGCACGGCGACGGCTTGGCCATGGGCGTGGTGCCCGGATGAAGTTCGAGCGCGATGAGGTGACCTTCCTGGGCGGTGTCCGTCATGGGCTCACCCTGGGCTCGCCCGTCGCGATCATGATCGGTAACACGGAGTGGCCGAAGTGGGATCAGGTCATGGCGGCCGATCCGGTGGATCCGGAGAGCCTCGCCGAACTGGCCCGCAGCGCACCGCTGACCCGGCCACGGCCGGGTCATGCCGACTTGGCGGGCATGCAGAAGTACGGGTTCGGTGACGCCCGGCCGGTCTTGGAGAGGGCGAGCGCGCGGGAGACCGCGGCACGGGTGGCGCTGGGTGCGGTGGCTCGCTCGTACGTGCGGGAGGCCGCCGGGATCGAGGTTGTCTCGCACGTCGTGGAGCTGGCCGCCTTGAAGGTCCCGGAGGGCGTCCGCCCCGGGCCTCACGACGCCGGGGAACTGGATGCCGACCCGGTGCGCTGTCTGGATCCGGCCGCTTCGAAGGCGATGGTCGCGGAGATCGACCGGGCCCACGGGAACGGTGACACGCTGGGTGGTGTGGTCGAGGTACTGGCGTACGGGGTGCCGGTGGGGCTTGGCTCGCATGTGCACGGGGACCGCCGGCTGGACGCCCGGCTGGCTGCCGCCCTGATGGGCATCCAGGCCATCAAGGGGGTCGAGGTCGGCGACGGCTTCGAGCTGGCGCGGGTGCCCGGCTCCCGGGCGCACGACGAGGTCGTCCGCACGGACGACGGCATGGGGCGCGCCACCGGGCGGTCCGGCGGCATCGAGGGCGGGATGAGTACGGGGGAGCCGTTGCGGGTGCGGGCCGCGATGAAGCCGATCGCGACCGTGCCACGTGCGCTGGCCACCCTCGACATCGCCACCGGCGGGGCCACCAAGGCCCACCACCAGCGTTCGGACGTGTGCGCGGTCCCGGCCGCCGGGATCGTCGCCGAGGCGATGGTGGCGCTGGTGCTGGCGGACGCGGTTGCGGAGAAGTTCGGCGGCGACAGCGTTCCGGAGACCCGCCGCAACGTGCGGTCGTACCTCGACAACCTGGTCGTGCGGTGAGGGGACCGCAGGACGGGGAGCGCAGCAAGGTGCCCCGCAGCTTGCTGCACTCGCCGGGTACTGGCGCAACGGCGATCGAATTCGCCAGCCTGATGACGCAATGGGGCCGTCCGGCAATTGGCGACCGGTCCGATGCGCGTGACGCGAAGCTCACCCAAATGGCGATTCCGCACACAGGGCGCATGAATGCCGCGCGCCCTTTGGCGCATCAGGTGCCGGGCCGATAAGTGCGAGCAACCGAGTTCGTTTTCCTTCCGCCGAATTTCCGTGGCTCTGTCGAAGGGCGTTCCGGCCGTGCTCGAAGCCGACTTCAAATCCGCGAACAGCGGCCCGGCTCTTGCCCATGTCGAGTTCCCCGTACGGGACGCGTCCGCCAGTGCGCGGCGAAGCTCCGGCGCCGGTACGGATGTGAGGCTTTCGCGACGGCCGGGGCAGCGACCGTCACTCGCTGGCGTTGCGGCGGGGTGGTATTCGCCTGATGGTCAGTCAGGTGAGCGCGGCGAGCGCGTGTGCGGAGTGGCACGAGGGCGGTGTCGCGGACATCGCCTTCCATGTGCCGGACCTCCGGGCAGCCTTCGACGCCTCGGAGCCGGCGGGTGTCGGGGCCGTCCGTGCGCGCGGTCCGGGCTCCGTCCAGTCCGAGCGCCTCGCGTCCGCCTCGGTGTCAGGCTGATGACCGCGCCGGCCCTCCCGCCCACCACGCCCGCGAACAGCTCCCCCGCGCTCTGCCTGGACGATCTGGCACGCGAGGCAAAGGCTCAACTGCCTTTTGAATCTTAGGAGTTCATCGATCGGCGACGCGGCCCCGATGTTCCGCGGCGGCCTGGTGCCCACGGCGGACGGATCACACTGGGCCTGCTCCGAAGAAAGGCGAGAGCTCCGTGGGACTCGTTTTGGGGCGGCTACGCGTCCGCCCCGGAACGGCCGCCGACCGCCTGCCGGGAACAGCCCGTGCCGCCGATCCCGCTCCCGGTCGCCGCGCTCGTCGCCGGGGACGGCTCAAGCGGCTCCCCTGCCGGCCGTGGCCTCCTCGCCGATGTCGCCGCCACCGGCGGCGAGCATGCGTTGCCGCACCAGCCAGCCCGCCTGGAAGCGGCTCTGCGCTCCCAGGTCGTCGAAGATTTCCGCGATGTACTTCCGGCACGTGCGCACGGCGATTCCGAGGCGTCTCGCCACCACCTCGTCCTTGTAACCGGCCGCGAGCAACTGGATGATGGCCGCTTTCGTCTGATGGGTGAGCTGCTCCGGGATCCGGTTGTTGCCCCCGGCCCCCTGAAAGTCGGCTCCGGTGGCCCAAGCGCCTTCCGCCGCGCGGACGATGAAGTCCACGAGAGCGCCGTTCTTCACCACCTGGGCCTTCTCGGTGCCGCGGCCGTCGTTGTCCAGCAGAAACGCCACCGACCGGTCGAAGACGACGAGCGCGGGCAAGGGCGAGGCGGAGGTGCGGACTTCGCCATCCGCGGCCGTGACCCGTTCCACGTACTCACGCGTCTGGGCGTCGTAACGCGAGAGGTGCGGGAAGAGGACGCGCACCCGGACGGACCGTCCCAGCAGTCCGAGGTGGCGGGAAAGCGCGTTCCGGCCCAGGCCCGACGGCTCCCGGCCCAGGGGCTGTACGGCGAGCACCTCTTCAGTGCACCGGGCCGCGGCATCGTCCAGTACGTCGCGGACGTCCGAGGCGCCGACGACGGGGACGATGTGGTTGACGCCTTCGATCGTCGAGCCGTCGTCGTAGCCGGTCGTGAGCGCGTCCAACTGCCGGCGGAATCCGTCCAGCTGGGCCTGCCAGGCGTCAATGGCGCCTTCGAGCGGCTTCGTGTACCGGAACCTCGCCATTTCCGGGTGCACGGCCTCCCAGTCGCTCGGGCTGTCCGTGCAGGGTCTGACCAGCCTCAGTTTCCTGAGCGTGGCCAGCACGCGTTCCGTCTGTGCGGTGCCCCACCCCAGCTTCCTCGCCAGCCGCTCCATGGTGACTCCACCGGACACGACGAGGAGCCGGTAGGCGGCCACCTCTTCGTCGCCCATCGACGGCATCAACTGCGAGATGTCCACGTGCTTCTCCACTTCCCCTGTACGGCCACGGCGTGACGCATGGTGTCAGCGCAAAATCCAGCCCACTTCCCGACATGCTGACCCATGGCTCAATCATAGTCGGCAGATTATGTATGGGCGCAAGTACAAGTTTTTGCGCGTGCCCGGGAGCGACGGTCAAAGTGGATCATTTGTGACGCAACGTTCCCTCCTTTTCCAGGACTTGGGATCTTCCACCGAGACAGGGGGAAGTTTCCGAGCGAAAATTGGCCTGGAGTGTATTTTTGGATCCCGCTAGAACGAACGTCCGATTCATCCGCCTTTTGATGTCTGGAGTTTCCATGCGTTCAGCACGGCCGAGCACGAGGCCCATCGCGATCATCGGCATGGGGTGCAGGTTTCCGCGGATCGACGGCGTGGAGGCGTTGTGGGACGTCCTCGTCGACAACGTCGACGCCGTGAGCCCGGTCCCCGGTGATCGATTCGACGTCGGTGACTGGTACGACCCGGCACCGGGGACCCCGGGCCGGACTGTGTCCCGGCACGGCGGCTTCCTCGACGACCCGTTCGACTTCGACGCCTCCTTCTTCGGTATTTCGCCGGTGGAGGCCCGAAGCATGGACCCGCAGCAACGGCTCCTGCTCCATGTCGTCTGGGAAGCCCTCGAATCGGCGGGCATACCCCCCTCTCGACTCGCCGGGAGCCGGGGCGGCGTATTCGTCGGGCAGGCCACCTCGGAACATGCGGACACCGACCCGCTGGCACACAGTCCCGATGTCCGCAGCATCGTCGGCAGCCGACTGCGTGCCATCACGGCGGGCCGGGTCTCCTTCGCCCTGGATCTGCGAGGCCCGAGCATCGTGCTGGACACTGCGTGCTCCTCGTCCCTGGTCGCCGTGCACGCCGCGCGGCAGAGCCTGCTGACCGGCGAGAGCGACCTGGGCATCGCCGCAGGCGTCAACGTCATCCTGTCCCCTCACGACTCCATCGCATACTCCCAAGGGGGCATGCTCTCGCCCGGCGGGCGCTGCCGCTTCGGCGACGCGGACGCCGACGGGTTCGTACGCAGCGAAGGCGTCGGCGTCGTCGTGCTCAAGCGCTTGGACGACGCGCTCCGGGACGGCGATCCCGTGCTGTCGGTGCTGCTCGGCAGCGCGGTCACCAACGACGGCAAGGGCAGCGGACTGCTGCTGCACCCTTCGGTGGACGGCCAGGTCGACATGCTGCGCGAGGCCTGCCGCGTTGCCGGCGTCGAGCCCGCGCAACTCGATTACGTGGAAGCCCACGGCACCGGTACCGCGGCCGGAGACGGAGTCGAATTCCGGGCGCTCGCCCAGTCCGCGAAGGGGCGCTCGGCGGACCGCCCACTCCTGACGGGGTCGGTGAAGACCAACCTCGGCCACGCCGAGGCCGCAGCCGGTATCGCCGGACTCATCAAGGCGGTGCTGATCGTCCAGCGGGGCGTTGTGCCAGCGTCTCTGCACCTCAAAAGACCGCACGCCTTGCTGAATCAGGACGATTCCCCCATCCGCGTGGTGACCAGCAACCGACCGCTGGACGCGGCCGGCCCGCGCGCGCTGCTCGGAGTCAGCTCGTTCGGTCTGTCCGGTACGAACGCCCATGTGGTCATCGGCGAGCATGTTCCCGAGCCGCCTGCCCACGCGAACAGCACGGCCGACGCCGGTCCTCATCTGCTGGTGCTCAGCGCGCGATCGGCCAACGCCCTGCGCCGCCTGGCCGAACGGTACGCGGAATACCTCGGCCCGTCCGGCCCTGGGCGGGCACAGGCGCTGCACGACATCTGCGCCGCCGCGGCCACCGGGCGCGACGCGCATCCACACCGGCTCTGGGCCGTCGGCGCCGACCATGATGAACTGGCCGACAAGCTCCGCACCCTCGCGGCGGGCGGGACAATTCCTGACGGCGGCCTGGGCGAGGCCGGATTCTCGGGCGGAAAGCGCACCGTGTTCGTCTATTCCGGACAGGGCTCGCAGTGGTCGGGCATGAGCCGGGTCCTGGACGAGCGTTCACCGGCCTTCCGCGCCGCGCTGGACGCCTGCGACCGGGCGGTTCACGCCGAACTCGGGTGGTCGGTACGCGAGGTTCTGGCGTCGGACGCCGCTGACTTCCCCCAGGATGTCGCCACCGTTCAGCCCGTACTGTGGGCCGTGCAGGTGGCGCTCACCGCCGCATGGCGGGAGCGCGGCGTGGCACCCGCCCTGTGCATCGGTCACAGCATGGGGGAAGTGGCCGCCGCTCATGCTTCCGGCGCCCTCTCGCTCGAAGACGCGGCTGCGGTGATCTGTCGACGCAGCCTGCTGATGCAGCGTGCGGCCGGGCAGGGCGCCATGCTCGTCGTGGAACTGTCCGCCGCCGATGCGCGGCAGGCCATCGCAAGCCTTGCGGACTCCGTGTGCGTCGCGGCCGAGAACGCGCCCTCCGCCACCGTGCTGGCCGGCGATCCCACCGCACTCGCCCGCATCCGGACCGCACTGGAGACGCGCGGCGTCCTGTGCCGCCCGGTGAAGGTGAACGTGGCGTCGCACTCACCGCAGATGGACACGCTGCGCGACGACCTCCTGCGGGATCTGGCCGGACTCGCCCCCGTGGAATCCTCGACGGTCATGGTCTCCACGGTGCGCCGCGCCCCGGTCGAGGGCCCCGAACTCGACGCCGCCTACTGGATGGACAACCTCCGCCGTCCGGTCCGGTTCGCCGACACCGTTCGGGAGGTGGCGCGCGAGACGGAGAGCGTGTTCGTCGAGATCAGCCCTCATCCGATCCTCGCGACCGCCGTGGACGAAACCCTGGACACCGAGTACGGCGCGGCCACGGTGGCCTCTCTGCACCGCGCACAGGACGAGCACGTGGAGCTGGCCCGGGCGGCCGGCCGGATCTTCGGCAGCGGCGGAACCGTGGACTGGGAACGGTGGTACGGCGGTGTCCGGCGCTGGGTGCCGTCCCTGCCCACGTACCCCTGGGACGCAGTGTGCTTCCAGCGCGAAGCGGCCCTCGGGGATGCCGCTACCCGGTCCGGCGCCCCCTTCGTACGGGAGATCGACCTCGGGTCCTGGGGTGCGACCGCCGACTGGGGCAGCGGCGTCGGGGTGCGGGGCGTCACCTCCGTACCGCCTGCCGTCTACCTCGCGGCGATGCTCGACACGGCGCGGGACAGGGGCCCGACGGGGATGTTCGAACTGCGGAACGTGGAACTGGGGGAGGCCCACGTGCCCCTCGAGTCCGCCGCCGACACGGTCCTTCGGGTCACCCTCGACGACCACGAGGCCGGAGGAGCCCGCGCCGTGAGCGTGCGGGCTTCGCTGCCGGGCGCGCCGTTCCCCGTCTTCTGCGCCGCGGGCCAGGTCGTCGAGGCGGACGACTGCGATGCCGTCGAGGCGATGGACACCATCGATGCCGCGCTCTCCCGCTGTCGCGACTATCTGGGCGCACAGGACTTTCAACTGCTCGCCGAGCGGAAGGGGTTCGAGATCGGCGAAGCGTTCCGGGCGGTGGAACACCTGTGGCGTCGCGACGGCGAAGCCGTGGCCCGCATGCGACTGCCGAAGGCTCCGCTACGAGCCGGCTGGGAGGTGGGCCTGCAGTCGCTCCTGGCGGCCTGGCCGAGCGGTGCGTCCAGCACGGACGGCTGCGCCTATCTGCCCGTGGCCTTCGATTCCGTGCAGTTCTACGGGGAACTGACGCAGGAGTTCTGGAGTGTGAGCACCTTCCGTCAGGAGAACGGGCCGGACTCCGCCCTCGCGGACGTCGTCCTCGTGGAGCCGGACGGACGGGTTCTCGCGCGGTTCGCCGGGATCCGCATGCGGCGGCTCCCCATGCCGACACCTGCGGGCAGCCCGCTCTCACGGATACCCGGCCTCCTGTCGCGGCTGATCGCGCGGTGCACGGCGCCGCTGACCGGACTGTTCGGAGAGACCGCAGGCCCCCCCGCGACGGGGCTCCCCACCAACGTGCCGCGCCCCGCTGCACCGTCTTGCGCCGCGGGAGAGGGCGTGACGCCCGTGCGGCGCTCCGTCGTGAGGGCCGGTTCACCGGAGAGCGGAGTGCGTGCTGCACGTCCGCGCGACGGGGCCCACGCGGACGTGTTCCTCGACCACTCCGCGGCCCTGCTCGGCATGTCCGTCGGGGCCATCGACGAGCGGCGCTCGCTGCGCGACATGGGGCTCGACTCCCTGATGGCGACCCAGCTCAGGCAACGGTTGCACCGGGATCACGGGATCGAGATCACGGCCGGCCGGTTGCTCGGGCCGGAGAGCGTGGAGAGCATCCGGAAGAGCCTGGCCGGGCGCAGCGCGGAGGAGCCGCACCCGGCAGCCGGTGCGGCCAAGGGTTGAGTGGCGCGGGAGGGGTGTCTCGCCGCCTGGTGTGGCGCCCCTCCGGTGGACGCCGCATTTTCCGGGTGGGACTGCGGTAAAACTTGGACCATGGTATAAAAAAATGCGACCGTGTAGGAAGTGACTTCCAGAGTCAGCATGCCGACCTCGGCCGGACCGAGGCCGGCATGGCCTGCAGTTTTCCTGCCACCGGCCGCGCCACCGACCTTACGGGGGTCATACACGAACGGAGAGATGGAATGAACTCGCGGGCGACAGCGTCGACGCCGCCCGTCGGCCGTCGGGAGCGCAACAAGCAACGGGTCAAGGAACGTTTGTACTTGGCAGCGGTCGAGCTCTTCATCGAAAGAGGCTACGACAGCACATCCATCGACGAGATCGCCGAGCGGGCCGACGTGGCGCGGGGAACGTTCTTCAACTATTTCCAGCGCAAGGAAGACATCGTCAGCGCCTGGGGTGATCGGAGGCGGGCCACTCTCATGACGACTCTGGACGAGGGCAAGGGGTATGACGCGGGCCCCACCGCGCAGCTCATGCAGTGCATGGCCGCCCTCGCGCGTCTCAACCAGGAGGAGCAGGAGCTCACCGTCGCCATGCTCACCGCCTGGGTGAAGGCCGGCCGACCGATTCTTGAGGAGCCGTATGTCGCGGACGTGTTCGCGGAGATCGTGCGGGGCGGTATCCGGCAGGGGGAGCTGAGCACCGAGCTTTCGCCCGAGCGCATCGGCAACGTCCTGCGTGACGTGTACCTCGGCGCCCTCTACCGCTGGGCGCACCACTCGGCGTCGGACCGGGCCGGATCACTGGCGGAAGAGCTCCAGGAAGTCCTCAAACTCCTCCTGAACGGCATGGCGACCTCCAGGAAACCGTAAGGCGTCGGCGGCGGCCCGGCGGTATTGGAGGCCTCGAAGGCGGCCGTGAACGACGGCGGTCCCGGCGGCCGGCTGCCCGAGCGTGTTGCGCAGCCTGGTCGGTCGGCCAGGGCTGGTTCATGACCACGTGAGGGTGGCCGCACTCCAAGTGAGCTTGACGGCCTCGCCGTTGAGGGGTGTGTCCGCGAAGGCGGTGACCTGCCGGGTGACGTCCGTGAAACGTCCGGGGTAGCTCGTTGCGGTGGTACCTTGCCGACCGCGCCAGGCGGTGCGGGAGGTCTGGCGGCGGAGCACGCGGTCGCCATGGTCTTCACCGACCGGCGTGAGCAGGTCCTGACAGCGCCCATCCGGCGGTCGGGTTCGCCCGCGCCGCCATGCGGCGGCGACGGCGCCGGTGGGCCCCTTCGGACGTGGCGGTTGTGAACCCACACCGCAGAGCGGTGTGGGTGGGGTGGGAGGTTCCGCGGGACTGATCGGGGACTTTCTCAGCTTTCGGTTTCGGTCCTGTCGCCTCCCCAGAGGGTGTGGAAGGTGCCGTTCCGGTCGGCGCGGTGGTAGGTGTGTGCGCCGAAGTAGTCGCGCTGGCCCTGGGTGAGTGCGGCGGGCAGGCGTTCGGCGCGCAGGGAGTCGTAGTAGGCGAGGGTGGCGGCGAAGGCGGGGGTGGGGACGCCCTGGGTGACGGCGGTGGCGATCACGTGGCGCCAGTCGTCCTGGGCGCTGGCGATCTCCTCGGCGAAACTCTTGTCGGAGAGGAGGCTCGCCATCCCGGGCTGGGCCTCGTAGGCGCTGGTGATCCTGTCGAGAAACGCGGCCCGGATGATGCATCCGCCGCGCCAGATCGAGGCGACCCTGCCGAGGTCGATGTCCCAGTCGTACTGCTCGCTGCCGGCCGAGATCTCGTGGAAGCCCTGTGTGTAGGCGACGATCTTCGAGGCGTACAGGGCCTGCTCGACCTGGTCGGCGAAGGCAGCCGCCTCGTCCTCACCCAGCTTGCGGGCGGTCGGACCCGCGAGGTCACGTGAGGCGTCCCGGAGACCGGCATGGCCGGAGACGGAGCGTGCGAAGACGGCCTCGGCGATGCCGGAGACGGGAACGCCCAGGTCGAGGGCGATCTGCACGGTCCAGCGGCCGGTGCCCTTCTGCTCCGCCTGGTCGAGCACGACGTCCACGAAGGGCTTGCCGGTCGCCGCATCGACATGGGAGAGCACCTCAGCGGTGATCTCGATGAGATAGGAGTCCAGGCGCCCGGTGTTCCAGGTGCGGAAGACGTCCGCGATGCGCGCGGGGGAGTATCCCGCCACCGCGCGGAGCAGATGGTATGCCTCGGCGATGAGCTGCATGTCCGCGTACTCGATGCCATTATGTACCATTTTGACGTAGTGGCCCGCGCCGTCCGGGCCGAGGTGGGTGACGCACGGGGCCCCGTCGTCGGCTTTCGCGGAGATCTTCTCCAGCATCGGGCCGAGGCTGTCGTACGACTCGGGTGAGCCACCCGGCATGATGCTGGGCCCGTTGAGGGCGCCCTCTTCGCCGCCGGAGACGCCGGTGCCCACGAAGTGGATGCCGTGCTCGCGCAGCTCCTTTTCGCGGCGGCGGGTGTCGGCGAAGTGCGCGTTGCCGCCGTCGACGATCATGTCGCCGGGTTCGAGGAGCGGGGTGAACTCCGCGATCACGGCGTCGGTCGGGTCGCCGGCCTTCACCATGACGACCAGCCGGCGTGGGCGTTCGAGCGCAGAGACGAATTCCTCGGCGGACTCGGTGGCGACGAAATCGCCCTCGCTCCCGAACTCCTCGACCAGCGCGTGGGTCTTGGCGTTGGTCCGGTTGTGCAGCGCGACCGTGTATCCGTTGCGGGCGAAGTTACGGGCCAGGTTGCGGCCCATCACCGCGAGTCCTGTCACGCCGATCTGAGCGGTGCCGGTCGGGGTGGTGCCGGTCATGAGGGTGCTCCTGGCTGTCTCGGGGGTGGTTGTCGGCAAGCAGTGGCCTCGGTGGCGGCGGTGCGGCGCCGCGCGGAGCGGTACGCACCGACCCGCCCGACCCGTCCGACCGGTCCGGGGCTGCTCGCAGAGGGGGTCAACGGGCGTGGGCGGGGTCGTCCTCGGGGGCGGCAGGGCCGGCGGTGGCATCGGGTTCGGCGTCCGGGCCCGCGGTGGCATCGGGTTCGGCGTCCGGGCCGGAGTCCGGTGGGGAAGCGGGGTCCCACTCGGGGAGCCACGGCTCCTCGTCGGGCACGACGTGCATGGCCGCCTCTTCCGCGGAGGCGGCGGCCCCGTCGACACCCACGTCGCTCGCGGTGAGCGTGGCCGGTACGGTCCCGTCCGCCTGCTGGGTGATCCTTCCGGCACGATCCGTACCCACCTCGTCGTCCCACGGCTCGCCCTCGCCGCCGGACAGGTCGCCGGCTCCGTCGCCGTCGTTCGTGGCCACCTCCGGCTGCTCGCGGGAGAGCCTGCTGTCGAGCGACTCCCCGTCGTGCTGCTCGGACGCGGTGGTTCCCACGTCCTCCACGACCCACGGCCGCTCCGGTGGCGAGTACCCCTCGTCCAGCGTGTCGCCGAGGTCGGAGTCCACGAGGGTGTCCTCGATGTCCAGCTGTTCGTCGGGGTCGGACGCCTCCTCCGGCTGGGGCTGATAGACGTCGTCCCCCCGGTCGGTGTCGCTCATTGCGTGTCCTCTCGCCGATGGCGGAGCCGTACCGTCCCCTGCCGCAATTGCACTCCGGTCGCGCGCCCGCCGCAAAGGGAGAATCTCCGCAGGCGCCGAGGTGGGGGCGCCCCGGAAGCGCGTATGCCCTGATCGCGGCCGTCGAAGCGCCCCGCCCACCCTCGGCAGAGGCTCTGCGGGGCCCGACGGTGCCGTGCGGGCACCACACCCTCCGAGCCGTTCCCGCCACTCGGGACGCTTCGGCCCTTTCGGGTCGGAGTGCGCTCGCGTCACCCCGGTCCACTGCGGTTCGGGGGGAGGCGCCGTGGAGACCTTGCCCTCCCCTTCACATCGCAGCCGCGTCAATCGCCCCGATTCCGGTGTTGGCACCCGCTCCGCCCTTGTCGGCACCATGGGGTCCCGGCCGGGTGGTTGCCGACTGCGACAGCTCGGGCGATGGCGGGCCGGGCTGCGACAGGTCCGCGACGACAGGTTCGCGACGACAGGTTCGCGACGACAGGTTCGCGACGACAGGTTCGCGACGACAGGTTCGCGACGACAGGGGGAGTACCGATGGATGTGTTCACGACGAGGTCCGGCGAGGTGCGGGGGCGGCCCGCCGGGCGGGTGCCAGGCGTGACGGCTGTCCTCGGCATCCCGTACGCTGCGCCACCGTTCGGACCCCGCCGGTTCCGGGAGCCCCGGCAGGTGGCGGGATGGACCGGTGTCCGCCCCTGCCTCGCCGTCGGTCCGGTCGCCCCGCAGTCGGCCGAACTCCCCGGCGCGCCCGGTTGGAAGCCCGGGGACGAGGACATCCTGACGGTCAACGTCTGGACGCCGGGAGGGCCCGGCGACGCGCTCCCCGTCCTGGTCTGGATCCACGGAGGCGCCTTCGCCTTCGGCTCCTCCGCCCAGCCCGACTTCGACGGGGCCGCCCTCGCCGGACTCGGTCTGACGGTCGTGAGCTGCAACTACCGCTTGGGTTTCGAAGGGTTCGGCCATGTCCCGGCCGGGTCCCCCGCAGCACCGGGCGGGAACAGGGACGCCTGCCCGGACAACCGGGGACTGCTCGACCAGATCGCCGCCCTGGAATGGGTACGCGACAACATCGCCGCTTTCGGGGGCGCCGCCGACCGGGTCACCGTGGCCGGCCAGTCGGCGGGTGCCACCTCGATCGCCTGCCTCATGGCCATGGACCGTGCCCGGGGGCTGTTCGGCCGCGCGATGCTGCACTCCGCCGTCAACTCCTGCGCCACGGCCGCGTCGGCCGCCCGCACCACCCGGGAGGTCGCCGAGGCGGCCGGCATCCCCGCCACCCGGGAGGCGCTGCTCGCGGCATCCCCGCAGACGCTGGTCACCGCGTCCGACACCGTGGTCGAGGCGTGCCGCCGGAACCCCGCGACCGGCCGACGCCACCACGATCCGGCCATCTACGGACCGGTCGTCGACGGCACCCTGCTGCCCGCCGACCCGCTGACCGCCGCGTCCGAAGGGCTCACGGCGAGCGGCGTCGAGCTCCTGGTGTGCCGCACCACGGAGGAGTACACCCTCTTTGAAGCGGTCGGCAGCAGCGCGGACATCGGTACGGAGGACCGACTGGGCGCCTTCGCACGGGACTTCGGTCTCCCCGCCGCCCTGGTCCGGGGCTATCGGGACCGGGCGCCGGGCGGATCCGTCCACGAGACGTACCTGGCGATCCGGGGGGACCTGCTCTTCGCCGAGTACGGCGACCGGCTCGCCGAGGCTCACGCGCGGGCGGGCGGTACGGCCTTCCTCGCACACTTCGATCGCAGGTCCGGCGGGTCCCCGGCCCGGCCGGTGCGGGCCTGGCACGCCGCCGACGTCCCGTTCGCCTTCGGCACGCTCGACGACGAGAACGTCCACTTCCTCGTCGGAGGGCCGCCGGGCGACGCCGACCGTGACCTCTCCGCGCGGATGATGCGGTCGTGGGCGGGCTTCGCCGGGTGCGGCGAGCCGGGGTGGGCAAGGATCGGGGCGCACGGCGCCTCGGGCGCGCATCACTGGCGTACACGTGAGGAGGCCGGCGGGCTGGGGCCTTCCCCCGAGCGGAATCCGTGTGCAGGGGGGTTGCGCGCGCTCTGGCGCGAGGCGGGACTGCCGCTCCTGACTCCTTGAGCGGCTCGCCGTCGGGCAGTCCCCGTGGACCGTGCGGAGGGAGAGGCCAGGAGAAAATGCTCGACGGGTTGTCGGTGCGGGGTGCGAAACTGCCCGGATGAGTCGATCACAGCCCAAAGACGATCTGCAGTCCTACCTCCAGGAAGCACGAGACACCCTTCTGCTGAAGCTGGAGGGTGTCTCGGATTACGACGCCCGGCGCCCCCTGACGCCGACCGGCACCAACCTCCTGGGCCTGGTCAAACACCTTTCGGGTGTCGAACTCGGCTATTTCGGTGAGACGTTCGGAAGGCCCTCGGACGAGCCCTTCCCGTGGCTCGACGAGGGTGCCGAGGACAACGCCGACATGTGGGCGACCGAGGAGGAGAGCCGCGAGGAGGTCGTCGCCCGCTACCGGCGCGCATGGCAGCACTCGGACGCCACCATCGCCGCGCTGCCCCTCGACGCACTCGGGACCGTGCCGTGGTGGTCCGAGGCGAACCGCGAGGTGACGCTCCACAAGGTCCTCGTGCACGTGACCTCCGAGACGCACCGGCACGCGGGACACGCCGACATCGTCCGGGAGTTCATCGACGGCGAGGTCGGCTACAGGTCCCAGGGGGACAACCTCCCCGACGGCGACGCCACGTGGTGGAAGAGGTACGTGGACCGGCTGGAGCGGACCGCGCGGGCGTTCCGCTCCGGTCAGGGCTGAGCCGGACGCGATTGCTCGTGCGAGGGGGTGCCGGCTGCCGTGCCGGTGCCCCCAGCTGTTCCGATCGGCAGGTCAACTTCAGCCATGCGTAGGGGTGTTGGTGCGCAAGGTCGTGCACTTCAATCCCGGACTTGGCATGGACCTGACCATTTTGCTGCGTTAGGGTCGTCGCGTGCCGCGCTGAGAGCGCTCTCAATCGAGTACCCCGCGAGCGTTCGCGGACGCCTCCTGTTCCACCCCCACGCACCGGAACACCAGAAGGGGCACTGCCTTGAAACACCTGACAACTCTGCGCGCCGGACTGTCCGCCCTCCTCGTCGTCGGCGCCTGGGCGGCCATCGGCCCGGCCCCGGCATCGGCGGCCGACGCCGCTCCCCCCACGAGCGCCGCCGCCTCGCAACCCGCCTCGGCCGGCCTGCTCGCCGCCATGACCAAGGACCTCGGGCTGACGCCCGCGCAGGCCAAGGCCAGGCTCGCCGCGGAGAAGACCGCCACCGCCCAGGAGCCGGCCGCCCGCAGCGCCGCCGGGGCCTCGTACGGAGGGTCCTGGTTCGACGCGGGCACCGGCAGGCTGACCGTCGGAGTCACCGACGCGAGGGCCGCCGCAGCCGTACGGGCGACCGGCGCCGACACCAAGCTCGTCCCGCACACCCAACGCGCCCTCGACCGGGCCAAGTCGGCCATCGACGCGCTCGCCGCACCCGACGGCGTGGCGAGCTGGCACGTCGATGCCGAGGCCGGGTCCGTCGTCGTCGAGGTCGCCGCCGCCTCGGCGAAGGATCACGAAGTCCGCTCCTTCCTGGCGAAGGCCCGCACCGCAGGTCCCGTGACGGTGCGTCACGTCAGCGCCGTTCCGCAGACGCTCGCCGCCGGAACGGTCGGTGGCGACCCCTACTACACCGGCAACGTCCGCTGTTCCATCGGCTTCTCGGTGAACGGCGGATTCGTCACCGCCGGGCACTGCTCGGGGGCCGGCGCGGCGGTGAGGGGCTGGGACGGTTCGGCCATCGGCAACTTCCAGGGATCCACCTTCCCCGGCGACGACTACGCCTGGGTGAACGTCGCCAACGGCTGGTGGACGGTGCCGGTGGTCCTCGGCTGGGGCACTGTCTCCGACCAGCTGGTGCGCGGCTCCAACGAAGCTCCGGTCGGCGCCTCCGTCTGCCGTTCCGGCTCCACCACCCACTGGCACTGCGGCACCGTGCTCGCCAAGAACGAGACGGTCAACTACAGCCAGGGCGCGGTGTACCAGATGACGAAGACCAACGTCTGCGCCGAAGGCGGCGACTCCGGAGGCTCGTTCATCAGCGGCGACCAGGCCCAGGGCGTCACCTCGGGCGGCTGGGGCAACTGCACCAGCGGCGGCGAGACCTGGTACCAGCCGATCAACGAGATCCTCGGCCACTACGGCCTGACACTCACTACGGCCTGACACTCACCAGGTCTGACACTCACCAGGTCTGACACTCACCAGGCCTGACACTCACCACGGACTGACGATCGCCACGGCCGTGCGCTCCCAACGGGCTTTCCGCAAACCGGAAAGAGAATGACAGGGCCCCGGCCGTGCGGCGGAAAGCCGTCGCACGGCCGGGGCCTGCTCCCGGAGGAGTGGCGTCAGGCGGAGTCCGCCACTCGCCCGGAGGACAGTTCGCGGATCAGCTCCGCGTAACGCCGTCCGCTGGTCTTCACTGTACGGCGCTGGGTGTCGTAATCGACGTGAACCAGCCCGAATCGCTTGTCGTACCCGTAGGCCCACTCGAAGTTGTCGAGCAGCGACCACGCGAAGTACCCGGCGAGCGGTGCTCCCTTGGAGACCGCCCGGCCGCACGCGGCCAGGTGCTCCTCCAGGTACCGGGTGCGCTCCGGGTCGTGGACCGAACCGTCGGCCGCGACCGTGTCCTGGTAGGCCGAACCGTTCTCGGTGACGTAGATCCTGGTCGCGCCGTACTCCTCGGTCAGACGCAGCAGCAGCTGCTCCAGGCCCTCCGCGTGGACCTCCCAGTCCATGTACGTGACGGGGGCGCCGGGCACCGGGACCTGCCGGGCGTGCGGGATCGGGCCCGACTCGTCGGCGGTGACGACCTGGCGGAAGTAGTAGTTCAGGCCCAGCCAGTCGAGCGGGGCGGCGATGGTCTCCAGGTCGCCCGGCTGAATCGGGAGTTCGACCCCGTACAGGTCGAGCATGTCCTGCGGGTAACCGCGGCCGTGGATCGGGTCGAGCCACCAACGGTTGGTGTGTCCGTCGGCGCGGACCGCCGCCGCGATGTCGGCGGGGCTGTCGCTCGCCGGCTCGATCGGGGAGAGGTTGTTGACGATGCCGACCCGGGCACCCGGGGAGGCGGCCCGGATCGCCTGCACGGCGAGGCCGTGGCCGAGGTGGAGGTGGTACGAGGCGCGGACGGCGGCCGTGATGTCGGTCAGGCCCGGCGCCATCTTGCCTTCCAGGTGACCGATCCACGCCGAGCAGAGCGGCTCGTTGAGGGTCGCCCAGTCCTTGACGCGGTCGCCGAGGCGCTCGACGACGGCGGACGTGTACGCCGCGAAGTGCTCGGCGGTCTCGCGGACCGTCCAGCCGCCGCGGTCCTGCAGGGCCTGCGGGAGATCCCAGTGGTAGAGCGTGGCGAAGGGGGTGATCCCGTTGCCCAGGAGTCCGTCCACCAGCCGGTCGTAGAAGTCCAGGCCCTTCTTGTTGACCGGGCCGTCACCGCCCGGGACGATGCGCGGCCAGGCCAGCGAGAAGCGGTACGCGCCCGCGCCGACCTCCTTGATCAGGCCGATGTCCTCGGGCACCCGGTGGTAGTGGTCGCAGGCCACGTCGCCGGTGTCGCCGCCCGCCACCTTTCCGGGGGTGTGGGAGAAGGTGTCCCAGATGGACGGGGAACGGCCGTCCTCGGCGACGGCTCCCTCGATCTGGTACGAGGCGGTGGCCACTCCCCAGGTGAAATCGGCCGGGAGGGAGTTGAGGTCGTTCACGGACTGCCTTTCTGAGATGGTCACTTGACAGCGCCTGCCGTGAGACCGGCGACGAGATAGCGCTGCAGCAGGAGGAACCCGGCGACGACCGGGACGCTGACGACGAGCGAAGCCGCCATCACCTGGTTCCAGTAGACGTCGTTCTGGGTGGCATATCCCTGGAGCCCGACGGCGAGGGTCCTGGTCGTGTCGTTCGTCATCACCGAGGCGAAGAGCACCTCGCCCCACGCCGTCATGAACGCGTACACGGCGACGGCGACGATGCCCGGCACGGCGGCCGGGACGACCACCCGGAACAGCGCGCCGAGGGGACCGCAGCCGTCCACCTTGGCGGCCTCGTCCAGATCCTTCGGGATGGAGTCGAAGTACCCGATCAGCATCCAGATGGAGAACGGGAGGGAGAACGTCAGGTAGGTGAGGATGAGCCCGCCGCGCGAGCCGTACAGGGCGATCCCGGTGCTGTTGCCGATGTTCACGTAGATGAGGAACAGCGGCAGCAGGAAGAGGATGCCGGGGAACATCTGGGTGGAGAGCACCGTGATGGTGAAGACCCGCTTGCCGCGGAAGGCGTAGCGGCTCACCGCGTACGCCGAGAACACGGCGATGATCACCGAGGCGACCGTGGCGGCGCCCGCCACGATCAGCGAGTTGGCGAAGTACTTCGCCAGCGGGACGGTCTTCCAGATGTCGAAGTACGGGCGGACGGTGAGGCCCGACGGTATCCACTGGAACTTGCCGGACACGTCCTGGAGCGGCTTGAGCGAGCTGCTGACCATGACGTACACGGGCAGCAGGACGAAACCGGCCAGCAGGGTCAGGATGATCCGCCGGGTCCACACGAAGGACGCCGGGGCCGCCATCGGTGAACGGCGCTTGTGCGTGGTGGCGCTAGACACCGGAGCCCTTCCTTCCGCGTGAGGTCAGCAGCAGGTAGACGGCCGTCACCAGCAGCAGGAAGAGCAGGAGGAGCACGGACATCGCGGAGCCGGTGCCGAAGTTCCAGGTGACGAACGACGACTGGTAGATGTGCAGCGAGATCAGGTCCGCGTTCTCGGGTGCCGCACGGCCGAAGAGCACGAACGGCGTGTTGAAGTCGTTGAAGGTCCAGAGGAACAGGACCAGCACGAGCACCTGGTTGACCGGCCGCAGCGACGGCAGGGTGATCTTGCGGATCTGCTGCCAGATGCCGGCCCCGTCGATGGACGCGGCCTCGTACAACTCGTTCGGAATGTTCTGCAGCCCCGCCATCAGAATGAGGAGGGCGAACGGCCAGCCCTTCCACACCGAGACGACCAGCAGCGCGATGAAGCTGTTGTCGCCGATCAGCCAGAAGGACGGCTGGTCGGTGATGCCGAGCTGGTCGTGCAGGACGTGGTTCACCAGGCCGTTGTCCCGCTGGAACATGAATGCCCAGGTGATGACGGCCGCGTAGACCGGCAGTGCGTACGGGACGAGGAAGATCGCCCGCAGCACGCCGCGCCCCCGGAAGTTCTCCTGGAGCATGATCGCGGCGGCCACGCCGAACAGCCAGGACAGGCCGACGGCGAAGAAGGTGAAGGCGCAGGTGACGAAGAAGGAGTGGAGCAGCGCCTTGCCGATGGGGGCGTCGAAGTCGACAGCGACGCTGTAGTTGTCCAGGCCCGTCCAGGGCGCGTTGCCCCAGTTGCTGATGAAGAACTGGGTGAGCTGACGGAAGCTCATCACGATTCCGACGATCATCGGGATCAGGTGGACGAGCAGTTCGAGCAGGATCGCCGGCAGGAGCAGGAGATAGGGCAGTCCGCCGTTGCGGATCCGGTCGGGGATGCGCGGCAGTCTCCTGCGCGCACCCCCGGTGCCCCGGCCCCCACCGCTGTCCGACTTACCGACCCGGGGGTCGGCGGTCACGGTGGAAGTCATGGTCGGTGCCTCACTGCCCCATGGTCTGCTGGGCCTTTTCGAGGGCCGCCTTGACGGTCTCGGTGGTCACCGGCTTGCCCGCCGCGGCGTCGGCCCACAGGTCCTTGACCGCGGTGCCCACGGCCGTCTCGAACTGCGACTCGTTCGGCACCTGGGGGAGCGGCGCCGCGCTCTTGCTCAGCGTGTCGCGCAGGACCGAGAGGTCCGGGGCGCCGAACGCGTCGTCGGCCTGGGCCACCTTGACCGGCGGGATCGCCCCGTAGGTCTTGTTGAGAAGCTTCTGCTCCTCGTCACTGGTCATGAACTTGACGAACTTCTTGGCGCCGTCGAGGTTCTTGGTGTTCTTGAACACCGCGATGTTGATGCCGGCGACCATCGAGTTGGTCTGGGCGTCCTGGCCCGGGGTCCCGGACGGGACGGGCACGGGGGCGACGCCCCAGTCCTCCGGCTTCATGCCCTGGGCGGCGAACGTGGAGGCCGCGGCCTGCCACAGCACCATCCCCGTACGGCCCTTGGCGAAGTCGGTGAGCGACTGGTTCTGCGCGTACTCCGCGTTGCCCGGAGCGATGATCTTGTCCTTGGCCATGAAGTCGACGTACTGCTTCACGGCGGCGACCGCACCGTCCGAGGTGAAGGTGGCCTTGCCCGCGGAGTCGAAGAAGTCGGCGCCGTGCTGCTTGCCGAGGACGAACACCTGGTGGATGTTGTTGGAGAGGTTGCCGCCCTCGGCGCCCAGACCCCACTTGCCGTCCTTGGACAGCTTCTTGCCGTCCGCGACCAGCTCGTCCCAGGTCTTCGGCGGCTGCGCGATGCCGGCGTCCGCGAACATCTTCTTGTTGTAGTAGAGCGCGTACGACAGCGAGTACAGCGGCACGGCCGCGGGGTCCTGGCCCGCCGCGCCGGCCGAGGCGACCGCCGACTCGACGAACCGGTCCCGGCCGCCGATCGCGTCGAAGTTCTTCGTGTCCCACGGCAGCAGGGCGCCCGACGCCTGCAGCGAGGCGGACCAGGTGTTGCCGATGTTCAGCACGTCCGGGCCCTGACCGGAGGTGGTGGCGGCGAGGATCCGGTTGAGGAGATCGGCCCACGGCACGACCTCCAGCTTCACCTTGATGCCGGTCTGCTCCTCGAACTTCTTCAGCTCGGGGGTGAGGACCTTCTTGTCCGCCTCGACGTTCGGGCCCTGGTTCGAGGCCCAGTACGTGAGGGTCTTCGGCGACTCGTTGCTTCCGCCGCCCGAGGAGGACCCGCCTCCGCAGCCGGTGACTCCGGCAGCGATGGAGATCGCGAGGGTGACGGCTGCGGCGGCTCTGATGTTGCGCATACGGGATGGCCCCTTTCCGGGGATGGCTGCGTTCGGGAACCGAACGGCCTCCATGACTTAATTTATGCCGTGATCTAAGAGCTGAAGGAAGGTCGCGTCAAGGGGTTGGACCGGGGTATGTTGCCGGAAGGAAGGGAGCAACATGGCCGAGCGCAACAGACGGACCGTGCGTGACCTGCGGCGGGGCAACCGGGCAAGGGTATTGCAACGGTTGTATTTCGACGGCCCGCTGAGCCGCCAGGAGCTCGCCCCGGCCACCGGGCTGAGTTCAGGTTCCATCAGCAACGTCGTCGCCGAACTCGTCGCGGAGGGGGTCCTCGAAGAGGCGGGGATCGTCGACTCGGACGGCGGCCGGCCCCGCACCCTCCTCCGGGTGGCGCCCGCGGGCGGCCTGCTGATCGGGATCGACATCGGCGAGACCCGGGTGCGCGTCGAGCTGTTCGACCTCGCTCTCACCGAACTCGCCCGCACCGAACGACCGCTGGCGCAGCACGGGTACGACGTCGAGCGCATCGTGGCCCATGTGCGGGCCGCCGTCGCCGACGTCCTCGCCGACGCGGGCGCCGACGCGCACCGGCTGCTCGGCATCGGTATCGGCGTTCCCGGCATCATCGAACGCCCCCACCCCTCGGGGAGCGACGGCCCCGACGGACCAGGGGCGGTCGTGCACGGGCAGACCATCGGCTGGCGGGCCGTCCCCTTCGAGCGGCTGCTGCGCGAGGCCGTCGACATCCCCGCCGAGGTGCCGTTCTTCATCGACAACGGTGCCAAGACGCTCGGGCAGGCCGAGATGTGGTTCGGCGGTGGTCGCGGCGCTGACGCCGCCGCCATCGCTCTCATCGGCTCCGGCGTCGGCGCCTGCGTGAACCGGGGCGGTGTCCTCGACGAGAACCGCATCAGCGTCCCCCTCGAATGGGGCCACACCACCGTCCAGTTGAGGGGACGCCGGTGCCGCTGCGGCTCCATCGGCTGCCTGGAGGCGTACGCGGGTGGCGAGGCGATGCGCGAACGCTGGTACGAGGCCGGCGGACCGCTCCCCGAGGACACCGACGACGAAGCGGCGCTCGCCGCCCTCCTCGCCGCCGCCTACCCGCCGCCCGGCGGCGCCGACCCCGACCCCGTCGCGGTGGCCCTGCTCGACGAGACCGCCGAATGCCTCGGCGCCGCACTCGCGGACCTCGTCAACCTCTTCCTGCCGCAGCGCATCCTGCTCGGCGGATGGGCGGGACTGCTGATCGGCCCCCACCTCCTCCCCGCGATCCGCCGGTACGCCGACGCGTACGCGCTCCGGCACGCCGCCGCCCGCGTCACCATCGAGATGGGCCGGCTGGGCCCGGACGCGGTCACCGTCGGCGCGGCCACCCTGCCGCTCTCCGACTTCCTCGCCCGCGGCGGCAGCCGCCCCGCCCCGCTTCCGTCCCCCGACGCCCCGGCCGGCCCCGCCCGTACCCCGGCGGACGCGGTGCGGGCCAGGGCGGTGGTGGCCGAAGGGGTGTGACCCGGAGGGACGTTGGAGTTCTCCGGCCAGGTCGGGTGGAACCCTGGGGCGCCCGCCCCGGAGCGTGACCACCGGACCGGGGCGAGCGAAGTTCCCTGGTCGGGGTCCCGTTAGGGTCTGTGCCATGTCTCCTTCCTCCGAGCCCGCGTCCGGGCCCGCCGGGTCCGCCTCCGAGCCCGTGCCCTCTCCCGTTCTCCGCCCCGCCACCCGCGCCGACCTGCCCGCCGTACTGGCTCTGCTCGCCGACGAGGAACGTGTGGCGGACCCGGCGTCGGTCGTGGTGACGGAGGCGTACGAGCGCGCCTTCACGGCGATCGACACGGACCCGCGCAACGAGATGCTGGTCCTGGTGGAGGGCGAGGGCACGGTGGTGGGGTGCCTCCAGGCCACGTACGTCCCGGGACTCGGCAAGGGCGGCGCCGAGCGTGCCCTGGTCGAAGCGGTACGGATCCGCGCGGACCGGCGCGGCGGCGGGCTCGGCCGCACCCTGATGGAACTCACGGCCGCCCGGGCACGCGCGCGGGGCTGCGCGCTGATCCAGCTGACCAGCAGCAAGCAGCGCGACGACGCGCACCGCTTCTACACCGCACTGGGGTTCGCGCGCAGCCACGAGGGGTTCAAGCTCGCGCTCCGTTGATCCGTCCCGGAATGCACGACTGCCCCGCTCGTCGCCCCAGGTGGACTCGTGCGTCCGGCTCACCCGGCCGCACGAGCAGGCGGGCAGAGCCCTGGACGTTCTCCTGGCGGCAGTCGGGATCGGCGAGGACGTCGTCGCCTTCCGCGGAGACGCGCACGACGACCGAGCCGAGCCGGCATCCTGGTCCGGTGCACCGGCGCCGTGTCGTGACCGAGCCCCTCGCCCCCGACAGGCAGGCGGCCGGGGTGGAACCGGCGATCGATCAGCTCACCGTCGTAGGACCGGCCGAGGTCACCGCCACCGTGCGCTGCATGCTCGGGACGGTTCGCCTCGGCGCCCACTTCGACCGCGTCACCGACTCGACAGCGGCCATCGACCTGGAAGTGACACGGGTCCTTGCCTACTTCGGGCGCCCGGTGGAGGAACTCGACCCCGTCCACACCGCCCTCGTGACCCTCCGTGGCACAGGAGTCCAGCTCCTCATGTCAGCGGCAGCGTGCTCCCGCCGGCCGGTCATCCAGGGAGCCAACCCGCCGTCGTGACCGAGGTGGCGCGTACGCCCGTTCCTCCGCGGGCTGCTGCGCATATCCGATGGCGGTCCCGGCTGCCGGTGGTGAAGATCGCGGCGTGAACACTTTCCTGGAGACCGATCGGCTCGTGCTGCGCGCGTTCACCGAGGCCGACACCGACCACCTGCTCGCACTGGACAACGACCCCGACGTCATGCGCTTCATCAACGGCGGGCGGCCCACGAGCCGCGCGGTGATCCGGGCGCAGACCCTGCCCAGGCTCCTCCACGACCACCCGTGCTTCGGGACCCGCGGCTACTGGGCCGCGGAAGGGAAGGGCACCGGCGTCTTCCTGGGCTGGTTCGAATTCCGCCCCTTGGACGACCATGACGCCGCAGTGGCGGAACTCGGCTACAGGCTGCTGCACAGGGCCGCCTGGGGCAGCGGCTACGCCACCGAGGGAGCACGGGCGTTGATCCGCGAGGGCTTCACGGCTCTCGGGGTGGAGCGGGTGACCGCGAACACCATGGCGGTCAACGCGAGATCCCGGCGCGTGATGGCGAAGGCGGGCCTGTCGTTCCTCCGCTGCTTCACCGGAGACTGGCCGGAGGCGATCGAAGGCTCCGAGCACGGCGAAGTCGAGTACGAACTCACCCGGACCACGTGGGAGCGGCACCCGTGGAAGCCGCCGTTCGACAGCGATCGCGGCGGTTCTCTCAAGCCGGTCGCCTGCCCACGGCATCTGCGACGACCGCGGTCACGAGCCTGCTGACGGCCGCCGTGGCCGGCGGACCGGGGTCGCGGTCCGCGAAGAGGAGGTGCCCGCCGCCGACCAGGGAGAGGGTGAGCGAGTCGATGTCGGCGTCGGCCGCGATGCGGCCCCGTTCCCGCTCGCCGGCCAGGTAGCCGGAGATCGCGGTCGTGGCCTCGGCGAGGATCGCGATGCCGCCTCCGGGCCGGGCGTGCCGCAGCCGTGCCCGCAACTCGTCCCGGAAGGTGATGAGCGGGATGATGGCCACCGGAACCGGCCCGAACAGGGTGGTCAGCGCAGTGGTGAGGTTGTCGGCCACCGTGCCCGTGCCGACGGACCCGCGCAGCACGTCCGCCTGCCGCTCCAACTGGGCGGCCCGGTCGAGCACCAGGTCGGTGAGGAAGGCGTCGAAGTCGGCGAAGTGCCGGTGCAGGACGCCTTTGGCGCAGCCCGCCTCGTCGGTGACGGCCCGGCTGGTCAGCCCGTTCGGCCCGTCCCGCAGCAGCACGCTTTCGGCGGCCTCGAACAGCTGCTGCCGCGCGTCGCGAAGGTGCACCCCGGTCGGCACTCACGGATCCTCTCGTACGTCAGCCCCTCGGAACCCGTTGTCGAGTGGGCATGCGCCCATTAAAGTGGGCGCATGCCCACACTACCGCGAGAGCAGCCGGAACCGCCCCGCGTGGCGACGTATCAGGCCCGGCGGACGGCCGAGTCGTTCGGCGTGGACGCGCAACGCTACGACCGCGCCCGGCCCGGCTATCCCGACGCACTCGTGACGCGGATCGTCGCGGGAAGCCCTGGGGCCGACGGGGCCGACGTGCTCGACGTGGTGGACGTCGGCTGCGGTACCGGCATCGCGGCCCGCCAGTTCCGGGCGGCCGGCTGCGAGGTGCTCGGCATCGAGCCCGATGCGCGGATGGCGGACTTCGCGCGCGCCCGTGGCCTGCGGGTCGAGGTGGCCACCTTCGAAGACTGGCAGCCGGGCGACCGGAACTTCGACGCGGTCGTCGCCGCCCAGTCGTGGCACTGGGTGCATCCGGTCGCGGGTGCCGTGAAAGCGGCCCGTGTGCTCCGTCCAGGGGGACGACTGGCGATCTTCGGGCACGTGTACGAGCCGCCGGCCGAGGTGGCGGAACCGCTGGCCGAAGCCCTCCGGCGGGCGGCGCCCGACTCCCCGTTCAGCGGTCAGCCGGCCCGGCGTCCGCTCGGCCTCTACCAGGCGGCCTACGCGAAGGTCGCCGACACGATCCGGGAGACCGGGCAGTTCGAGGATCCCGAGCAGTGGCGCTTCGACTGGGAGCGGTCCTACACGCGCGACCAATGGCTGGATCTGCTCCCCACCACCGGCGGCCTCACCCGACTCCGTCCCGAGCAGCTGGCCGAGGTACTGGAGGCGGTCGGAGGTGCCATCGACTCCCTGGGGGGACGCTTCACGATGGGGTACACCACCCTCGCCGCGACCGCCGTACGCACCGCCGCCTCCTCGGCGGAGGACCCTTCCTGAGCGCAAGCCACCTTCTGAGCGGAGGCGCCCCCTGAGCAGAGGCAGGGAACGGGTACGAGTACGGGACGCGAGGGGGCGCACATGGCACGGGTCGCGGTGATCGGGGCGGGGATCAGCGGGCTGGGGGCGGCGCTCATGCTCGCCCGGCGCGGCCACCCGGTCACGCTCTTCGAGCAGGACGCCCGACAGGCAGGCGACGACCTGGACCAGGACTTCTTCCACTGGCGCAGACCCCGGGTCCCGCAGGCGGACCAACCCCACGCGCTCCTCGCGCCCGTACGTACGGTGCTGCGCGCCGAGACCCCCGACGTGTACGCCGACCTGCTGGCGCGCGGGGCCCGGGAGTACCACGAGTTCGACTGGTTCGACGAGCATCCCCCGTACCGTCCGGGCGACGAGGAACTGGTCACCCTGCGCACCCGGCGCATCGTGCTGGAGGCCGCCCTTGTCGCGGCCGTGCGGCGGGAACCCGCCGTCGAAGTGCGGTCGGGCCGCCGGGTGCACGGCCTCACCGTCGAGGCGGGCCGTCCCGCCCGGGTCACCGGCGTGCGGGTGGGGGAGGAGACGCACCGGGCGGACCTCGTCGTCGACGCGGCAGGCCGGCGCTCGCCGGTGCCCGGCTGGCTGACCGGGACCGGCTGCCGCCCGCCCGTGGCCGAAAGTCATCGGACGGGGATCGCGTATCTCTGCCGCTGGTACCGCCTGCGGCCCGACGGCCCGCGCGGTCCTGGACGGGTGAAGACCGGTTCGGCCGCACCGTTCGCACTCGCCGGGGTCTTCCCCTCCGACAACGAGACCTTTGCGGTGAACCTGGTGCTCTCCACCCGTGATCCGGGCCGGGGCGCGCTCACCGATCCGGCCGTGTTCGAAGCCGCGGCCAGGCTCTTTCCCGCCCTCGGCGCCTGGCTCGCCCTGGCGCCCGAACCGCAGTCGGGCGTGCTGGCGATGGCGGGCCTGGACAACCGCTGGACCCCGCTGACCGACGACCGCGGACCCGTCGTCACCGGCCTGGTCGGCGTCGGGGACAGCCTCGTCCACACCAACCCCACCCTGGGCCAGGGAACGGCCCTCGGGCTGCGCGCCGCCCAGTACCTCGCCACTCGTGCCGACCGGATCGCCGCCGACCCGGCGGTGTACCACGCGTGGACGAACCAGGCCCTCCGCCCGTGGTTCGACGGGCAGGTGGCCGCCGACCGTGCCAACGGGCAGCGGCTCGCGTCCGGTTCACCGCACCCGGACCGCTGGTCCGCCGCCCGGGCCGCCTGCGCCTTCGAGGATCCCGTCGTCATGCGGGCCCGGGCCCAGGTGCGCCATCTCCTGCGCCACCCGCACGAGGCCTACGGCACCGACGAGGTGGACCGGCACGTGAGCGCGTGGCTGGCCGCACGCCCCGACTTCACGCCCCGGCACGACGGCCCCACCCGGGACGAGTGGAACGCGGTCCTCCCCGGCTGATCGACCGTCGGTGGCCCTGGCCGCCGACCACGGTCCGCAGCGCCACCGCCTTGCCGACGGCCCTGGTCAGGCACCCTGGAGAGCGGGTGCCGGGCGTCTGCGCCCGGCTCCGGTGGGGACGCCGACGCGGTCGTGCACTTGTCACGAGCCTTTGCGCGCACCTAAGTTGACGCCTGAACCGTGTCCACCTGCCAGCGGGGGAGCCGCATCATGGCCGCGAACGGACGGCATCGCAGATACCAGCCGAGCCGGATCAACCGGGCGTCGCTCACGGTGACGGCGGGAGGTGCCGGGATAGCCCTGCCGCTGATCACGGCGGGCACCGCCCACGCCGCGTCGACGGACACGTGGGAGAAGGTCGCCGCCTGCGAGTCGACGAGCAGCTGGCACATCAACACGGGCAACGGTTACTACGGCGGACTCCAGTTCAGCGGGTCCACCTGGGCCGCGTACGGAGGCACCGCCTTCGCCGCGCGCGCCGATCTCGCGACCAAGGACCAGCAGATCGCGATCGCCGAGAAGGTCCTCGACGGGCAGGGCCCCGGCGCTTGGCCGGTCTGCTCCGACCGGGCGGGGCTGACGCGGGACGACGTGGGGTCCGGTACGGTCACCCAGGCCCAGGGGTCCCGCCCCGCAGCGTTACCGGCCACCGCGAAGCAGGCTGCCCAGCAGGCGCCCCGGCAGACCCCGGCCGCCACGGCCGAGCAGGCGCCGAAGAAGGCCTCCGCCGCCACCCCCACCTCGGTGCCGGGCAAGCGCGAGGCGTACACCGTGGCGCGCGGCGACTCGCTCTCCGCCATCGCCGCCACCGAGCGGCTCCAGGGCGGCTGGCAGCGGCTCTACACCGCCAATCGCACGGTCATCGGCGAGGACCCCGATCTCATCCTTCCCGGCCAGCGACTCGACCTCGCCCCCGCCCGGGCGTCAGGCGGCACCGCGGGACAGCAGGCCGCCAAGCCCACCGCCACCGAGCCCGCCGCCACCGCGCCGGTGACCAAGCCGGCCGCGAAGCCCGCCGCGAAGCCCGCGCAAGCCAAACCGGCCGCGAAGCCCGCCGCGAAGCCCGCGCAAGCCAAACCGGCGGCCAAGCCGGCCCCCGCCAAGCCGGCCCCCGCCAAGCCGGCGTCGAAGGCCGTCGGAATGGTCGCCCCCGTCCAGGCGTCCCTGGGCACTCCGTACCACCAGTCCGGCTCCTGGGCCAGCGGTTATCACACCGGCGTCGACTTCCCGGTCGCCACCGGCACCTCGGTGAAGGCCGTCGCCAAGGGCACCGTCGTCTCCGCGGGCTGGGCCGGTGCGTACGGGTACGAGATCGTCATCCGCCACGGCGACGGCAAGTACAGCCAGTACGCCCATCTCTCCGCCCTGAACGTGCGCGCCGGCCAGCAGGTCTCCGCCGGACAGCGCATCGCCCGCTCCGGCTCCACCGGCAACGCCACCGGCCCGCACCTCCACTTCGAGATCCGTACCGGACCCGCCTACGGCTCCGACGTGAACCCCCTCGCCTACCTGAGGGCCGGCGGGGTCAAGGTCTGATCCCGCTACCGGGGGCGGCCGACGCGGGGCCGCCCACCGCCGGGGAACGCGTCCGCTCGGCCCCGCCCGATCCGGCGGCCGGCGGTTCGGGCTCCTCGGCGGGCTCCGGCAGCGCCACCCGGCCCCGCCCGCCCTTCCGGGGACCGGGCGTACGGCGCCGCGTCGCCCCGGAGCCCGCCCCGTCCGCCTCCCCGACGGGCCGGCCGTCCTGCCGCTCGGCGGCCACCCGCTGAGTCGTCAGCAGCACCAGCCCGGCCGCCGCCAGCGCGCCGCTCGCCAGCGCCAGCAGGGTCCCCAGAGGCCCGAAGCGGAAGTGCTCCCCGAAGAGCGTGAGCCCGACCACCGCCGCCACCACCGGGTTCACCACCGTCACCGTGGCCAGCGGCGCGGTCAGCCCCGCCCCCCGGTACGCCGCCTGCGACAGCAGCAGCCCCGCGGCGGCGAACACCGCGATCACCAGCAGCGACGGCAGCCCCTCACCGAGCGCGCCCGAGGTCCACTCGACGGCCACCGTCTTGGTGAACACCGAGGCCATCCCGAACGCCACTCCCGCACCCGTCGCCAGCACCACACTGCGCAGCATCGGCCGCTGCGCCCCGGGAGCATGTGCCGGAAGTCCCGCCTGTCCGGCGGCGTGCGAGCCACGCCCCAGCCCCTGACCCGCCAGGAAGAGCACCGCGACCGCCCCGAAGGTCGCGGTCGCCAGCAGCAGTCGCTCGGCACCACCCAGCGCGTGCGATTCGGCGCTCCCGGTGAGCGCCAGCAGTCCGGCGAGTCCCACCGTCGCCATGACGGCCCCACGCCACGCGGTGCGCCCCGCCGCCCGCCCGACGAAGAGCGCCGCCATCGGCAGCGCGAAGACGATCGTCAGCGCCCCGAGCGGCTGGACGAGGCTCAGCGGGCCGTACGCCAGCGCCACCACGTGCAGCAGCGCCCCCGCGCCGTTGAGCCCCACGGCCGCCCACCAGGCGGCGTTGCGCAACGGCGCGTACGAGCGCCGGTCCCCGCCGGAGGCCACCCGCTCCTGCACGATCGCCCCGGCCGCGTAGGCGACCGCGGAGACCAGGGACAGCAGCACCGACAACACCAGGGAACTCATGGGACCACGATGTCCTCCGCGAGCCGCCGAGTCGTCGTCCCAGAGGGGGCGATCCGGCGTACTGCCTCTGTAGTACGGGCAGGTGTGCGACGTCCTTCCTTCGACGGTAGCCCTCCTTCTCCGAGGCCGCCGGAGAAGATCCGCACCGCCACACCGCGTACCCGCAACGTGACGGGGTCTTTCGCGCGGGCGCCGCGTGAGTGACCATCAAGGCATGAGGGTCGGACTGCTCACTCGCGAGTACCCCCCCGGCGTCTACGGCGGCGCCGGCGTGCACGTCGAGTTCCTGGCGCGCGAACTACGGCCACTGGTCGATCTCGCCGTGCACGCCTGGGGCGAACCCGACGGGCGGGAGGACGGCGTGCACTGGCACCGCCCGGCGCTCCCGGCCGACGCCAACGACGCGCTGCGGGCGCTCTCCGTGGACCTGTCGATGGCCGCCGCCCTCGGCGACCGCGACCTGGTCCACTCGCACACCTGGTACACCAATCTCGCCGGCCACCTCGCCAAGCTCCAGCACGGCGTGCCGCACGTGGTCACCTGCCACTCGCTGGAGCCCCTGCGTCCCTGGAAGGCCGAGCAGCTCGGCGGCGGATACGCCCTCTCCGGCTGGGCCGAGCGCACCGCCCTCGCCTCCGCCGACGCGGTCGTCGCGGTGTCGCACGGCATGCGGGACGACATCCTCGCCTGCTATCCGGAGCTCGACGCGGCCAGGGTGCGGGTCGTCCACAACGGCATCGACACCCGCCTCTACGCACCCGACCCCGGCACGGACGTCCTCACCCGGCTCCGCATCGACCCGGACCGGCCGTACGTCCTGTTCGTCGGGCGCATCACCCGCCAGAAGGGCGTCCCGCACCTGCTGCGTGCCGCGCGCCACCTGGAGCCGGGCACCCAGCTGGTGTTGTGCGCCGGAGCCGCCGACACCCCGGAACTCGCCGAGGAGTTCCGCCTCGCCCACGAGGAGCTCGACGCCGGCCGCAAGGGCGTGCACTGGATCCCGCAGATGCTCGACCGGCCCGACATCGTCCAACTCCTGACTCACGCGGCGGCGTTCGTCTGCCCCTCGGTGTACGAGCCGCTCGGCATCGTCAACCTGGAGGCGATGGCGTGCGGTACGCCCGTGGTCGCCTCCGCCGTCGGCGGTATCCCCGAAGTGGTGGAAGACGGGGTCACGGGGGTACTCGTCCCCTACGACGAGAAGGAGCCGGAACGGTTCGAACTACGGCTCGCCCAGGCATTGAACGAAGTGGTCGGCGATCCCGCCGGGGCCCGGAGGATGGGCGCGGCCGGACGGCGGCGCGCCGTCGAGGAGTTCGGGTGGGACCGGGTGGCCGGCCGCACCGCGGAGCTGTACCGGGAGATCTGCGCGACAGGTGAGTGACCACCGGCAAAGGCGCCGGTGGAGGTCGGACAAAGGGGCGGCGATGCGCGGTGGACCTTCGGTGCTCGGAATCGTACTCGCGGGAGGGGAGGGCAAGCGGCTGATGCCGCTCACCGCCGACCGGGCCAAACCGGCGGTGACGTTCGGCGGCACGTACCGGCTGGTCGACTTCGTCCTGTCCAGCCTGGTCAACGCGGACGTGTTGCGTATCTGCGTACTGACCCAGTACAAGTCGCACTCGCTGGACCGGCACGTCTCCACGACCTGGCGGATGTCCAGCCTGCTGGGCAACTACGTCACACCGGTGCCCGCGCAGCAAAGGCTCGGCCCGCGCTGGTACTTGGGGAGCGCCGACGCCATCCTCCAGTCGCTCAACCTGGTCCACGACGAACAGCCGGACTACGTGGCCGTGTTCGGCGCGGACCACGTCTACCGCATGGATCCGCGCCAGATGCTCGCCAAGCACATCGACAACGGGGCGGGCGTCACCGTCGCCGGGATCAAGGTGCCGCGCGCCGAGGCGTCCGCGTTCGGGATCATCACGCCCGGCACCGACGGCACCCAGGTCGAGAGGTTCCTGGAGAAGCCCACCGACCCGCCCGGTCTGCCGGGCGACCCCGACCGGGTCTTCGCCTCCATGGGCAACTACCTCTTCACCACGAAGGTCCTGGTGGACGCGTTGCACCGGGACGCCGAGGACCCGCACTCGGTCCACGACATGGGCGGCTCCATCCTGCCGATGCTCACCGCGCGGGGGCAGGCGCAGGTCTACGACTTCGACGAGAACCACGTGCCGGGCGAGACGTCCGTACAACACGGCTACTGGCGTGACGTGGGCACACTCGACGCCTACTACGACGCCCACATGGATCTGCTCTCCGACCGGCCCGCCTTCAGCCTCGACAACCGCCGCTGGCCCATCTACACCCACGCCGGGCCGCTGCCGCCCGCAAGAATCGTGGCCGGCGGGATCGCGAGCGAGTCGGTCATCAGTCCCGGCTGCGTCATCCGCGGCCAGGTCTCCCGGTCGGTCCTCTCGCCCGGCGTCGTCGTCGCCGAGGGAGCCGTCGTCCAGGGATCGGTGCTGCACGACAACGTCCGGGTGGGACGCGGGGCCATCGTGCGGGGAGCGATCCTCGACAAGAACGTCGACGTGCCGCCCGGCGCGGCGATCGGCGTCAACCCGGAGCGGGACCGGGAGTTCTACACAGTCTCCGGCAACGGTGTCATCGCCCTGGGCAAGGGCCAGCCGGTGCGCTGAGGGGCGCCCCCGCGCGTCCGGGCCGAGACCGCCCGTCCAGGGGCCGAGGCGTCGCGGAGCCGAGGTTCTTCGGAGCCGGGGCTCTGCGGGGTCGGGGTTCTGCGGGGTCGGGGTTCAGGAACCGAGCCGGAACTCGGCCCGGATGCGCTTGCCCACCGGCACCGCCTCCGCCGTCACCCGGTCACAGAGTGCCACCACGATCTCCATGCCGTGCCCGCCGAGCCGCGAGGGGTCGGGGGAGTACAGCACCGGAAGTGCGGTGCTGCTGTCGTAGACCGTCACGCTCACGCTCTCGGCGGTGCCCTCCAGCTCCAGGAGGTACGGGCCATGGCTGTAGCGGTCCGCGTTGGTGACCAGCTCGCTGACCGTCAGCATCAGATCGCTGCGGGTGTGGGCGCCGAGCGGGGCGAACCACTCGGCCGCGAGCCGGGTCAGGAACCGGTCCGCCACGGCGCGCGCCTGCGCGATGCACCCCGGCTCACCGTCGAACACCTCCGCCGTGAGGAGTACGCCGGTGCACGGGATGCCAGGTCCGGGTACGTCCGGCAACGAAGCGGCCTGTTCGTTCATGTGCTCCAGCCAGGGCCCGGCGGGGGAGGTGAGAGTCGTTGTCACGGGAGCCGTCTACCCGGGCCGGGGCATCCCACTCCTGGTGAAACCGGAAAACCGGCGGCGGGCTCACGTACGCCCGGGAAGCCGCACCACCGTCACGAAGAAGTCGTCGATCTGCCGGACCGCCGCGATGAACTGGTCCAGGTCGACCGGCTTGGTGACATAGGCGTTGGCGTGGAGTTTGTAGCTGCGCAGGATGTCCTCCTCGGCGGAGGACGTGGTCAGCACCACCACCGGAATCATGGCGAGCTCGGCGTCGCTCTTGATCTGCTCCAGCACCTGGCGGCCGTCGTACTTCGGCAGGTTCAGGTCGAGCAGGATCAGGTCGGGCCGGGGAGCGTCCGCGTGCGGGCCGCGCCGGTAGAGGAAGTCCAGCGCCTCCTGCCCGTCGCGCACCACGTGCAGGGTGTTGCGGATCTTGTTGTCCTCGAACGCCTCGCGCGTCATGAGCTCGTCGCCGGGGTCGTCCTCCACCAGGAGGACCTCGATGGGCTGTACGGAACTGGTCACGTGGCATCTCCGGACGGGGCGGCGAGCAGAGCGGGAGCCAGGAGCTCCGCCGTGGTGTGCGTGGGGGCTTCCGGGCTGACGGGCAGGGTGAAGTGGATCAGCGTACCCTCAACCGGCTCCGGGTCCAGCCAGATCCGGCCCCCGTGGAACTCGATGATCTTGCGGCAGAGGGAGAGCCCGATGCCGGTGCCGTCGTAGGCGTCCCTGGCGTGCAGCCGCTGGAAGATGATGAACACCTTGTCCGCGAACTCCGGCGCGATGCCGATGCCGTTGTCCGCCACTGTGAAGTGCCACACATCGTCCTCGCGGACACACCCCACCTCGATCCGGCAGGGGACGTCCGCGCGGCGGAACTTCACCGCGTTGCCGATCAGGTTCTGCCACACCATCGCCAGCGTGGTGGAGTCGCCCAGCACCTCCGGCAGGGGCTCGTCCCGGACGACCTCCGCGGCCGCGTCCTCGATCGCCAGCGTCAGATTGGCCAGCGCGCGGTCGAGCCCGCGCTCCATGTCCACCTGCTGCCAGCTCTCGTGCACCCGGCCCACCCGCGAGAAGGTGAGCAGGTCGTTGATGAGGACCTGCATCCGCTTGGCGCCGTCCACCGCGAAGTCGATGTACTGCTTGCCGCGCGCGTCCAGTTCCTCGCCGTACCGCTTCTCCAGCAGCTGGCAGAAGGACGCCACCTTCCGCAGCGGCTCCTGGAGGTCGTGCGAGGCGACGTACGCGAACTGCTCCAGCTCCGCGTTGGAACGCCGCAGCTCCTCCGTCTGCTCGGCGAGCAGCGTCTCGCGGCTCCGCGACTCCGCGAGCTCGTCCACGAGCCGGACCCGCATGGACTCGACGGCCGTGGCCACCGACCGCACGTCCGCCGGACCGCGTACGTCGATCTTCCCCTCGTACGTCCCCGACGTGACGTCGTCCGAGGCGGCGCGCAGCCGCTTCAGCGGCCTGCCGACCACGCGGTGGAAGAGCAGGCTCAGCGCCACCACGGAGGCGAGGAACCCCGCGATCAGCGCGAGGAGCACCCGGTCGCGGGTCGCGCGGGCGTCGTCCAACTGGTCACGGGCGTGGTCACGGGCCTGGTCCAGGTGGTCCTGCTGGGCGCCGTAGAGAGCACGCAGCGCGTCGAACTCCTTCTTGCTCTGGAGCAGCGGCGCCGACGCCTCCCCCGTGGGACCGCTGGCCCGCACCGCTCCGATCAGCGGCTCGGCCTGCGAGGTGCGCCACTTCGCGGCCGCCGCCGCGATCCGGTCCAGGTCACCGGCGTACGGCTGCTCGGACCCGACGAGCTCCCGCACCCGGGCCAGTCGCTCCTTCTCGTCGCGCTGACCCTGTTTGTACGGTTCGAGGAACGAGTCGTCGCCGGTCAGCACGAAGCCCCGGACGCCGGTCTCCTGGTTGAGCAGTGCGTTCTGGAGCTGGAAGGAGGCGGAGCGCGCCGGCTGGACCCGGTCGACCAGCTCCGTCGTCCGCGCGGACATGTCGTTGAGGACGACCGCGCCGATGACCAGACACGTGACGACCACGACGACGAAGCCGCCCAGGATGAGGTGGACCCAGCTCTGCACCGACAGCCGTGAGGCGCCTCCAGCGCGTATGGGCTTCCCCTGGGGATCAGCCATTGTTTTCCACCTTTTCCCAGCTCAGATGCAGTACAGCCACGTCGTCCGCGAGCCCGCCGAAGGGCGCCGCCCCGGCCGTGGCTCCCGCGACGAGGGCGTCGATGAACGGCCGGGCCGCCAGCTCCGAGCAGCCCTGCGCCATCGCGAGGAGCCCCTCCTCGCCGAGGCGGCTGTCGGGGCCGGTACGCCCCTCGAACAGACCGTCCGTGAAGAGCACCAGACTGCTGTCCGGGCCCAGCTCCAGTTCGCTCTCCGACCAGTGCCGCGCTCCCGGCAGCAGCCCGAGCGCCATGCCGGTCTCGGGCTCCACCCAGGAGACCTTGCCGCCCTGGCGCAGCAGCAGCCCCGGGTGACCGGCGCGCACGATGCCCGCCCGGCTCCCGTCCGGCGGGAAGGTGAGCGCGGTCACCGTCGCGAAGAGGTGCGGGTCGGAACGCTCCGCCACCAGGATCTCCTCCAGGAGGTTGATCTGGTCGAGCGGGCTGGTGCCGCAGAGCACCGCGGTGCGCCAGGCCACCCGGAGGCACACCCCGAGCGCGGCCTCGGCGGCACCGTGGCCGGACACGTCCCCTATGACCGCGTGGACCGTGCCGTCCTCGGTCTGCACCACGTCGTAGAAGTCACCGCTCAACAGCGCGTGGACCCGGCCCGGTTCGTAGCGGGCCACCGCCTCGAAGCGGTCGTCCCGCAGCAGCGGCACGGGCAGCAGACCCCGCTCGAGCCGGGCGTTCTCCTGCGCCATCTGCTGATTGGCCCGCAGCGCCGCCGCCGCCCGCTCCACCTGCTTGCGCTGGAGGGCGTACCGGATCGCGCGGCCCAGCGTCTCCGGGTCGAGCCGGCCCTTGGCCAGGTAGTCCTGGGCGCCGTTGGCCACGGCCGAGAGCCCGGTACCCGCCTCCGTCAGTCCGGTCAGCACCACGATGGCCGCGTCCCTGGACGCCTCCACGATCTGCGTCACGGCGTCGAGCCCGTGCACGTCGGGAAGGTGCAGATCGAGCAACACACAGACGGGGGTGCGGCAGGTCCGCAGGAACTGTCGTGCCTCCGCCAGCGTCTTGCACCAGGTGATGGAGGGGTCGAGGTCGCTGTCGGAGAGCATCTCCTCGACCAGGAGGGCGTCTCCGGCGTCGTCCTCCACCAGAAGGATCACCGCGTCCACGCCCCACACGGAGCCGTTCGGGGCCGCGGCGGCCGTCGTCTGCTGAGCGGGAACCGCGGCGGGTCCCGCCTGACGGACCGGCACACCCCTCGTGGGCAGCTCGGTCACACTGCACCCCCTCGTAAGGAAGGCGCGGGTTTCCCCACGCCACGCCTGGAAGCATAAATGACCCACGCCCGGTGCCGGAGCGCCGGACGTGGGTCTCGGGAGGGCCGGCCGGAGCGAGTCCGGCGGCTGCTCCACCTGGAAGGTGGCCTTACTCCTCGACGGACATGCCGGCGCGCAGCCGCGCCACGATCCGGCTCAGCAGCCGCGACACGTGCATCTGCGAGACGCCCAGCTCCGCGCCGATCTGCGCCTGGGTCATCTCCTGCCCGAACCGCATCTGCACGATGCGGCGCTCGCGGTCGTCGAGCTGCTCCAGCAGCGGCGCGAGGGTGTGCAGGTTCTCGACCGTCTCCATGGCGGGGTCCCGCTCGCCCAGCATCTCGGCGTAGGCGCGCTGGTCCTGGCCGTCGTCGCTGTCGGAGGACGGGGTGTCGAGCGAGCCGGCCGAGTAGCCGTTGGCGGCGACCAGACCCTCGATGATCTCCTCCTCGGAGAGGTCGAGGTGGGCCGAGAGCTCCTTCACCGTGGGGTCGCGGTCCAGCTTCGCGGAGAGCTGCTCCTTCGCCTTGGCCAGTTCGACGCGCAGCTCCTGGAGCCGGCGCGGCACGTGCACGGACCAGGTGGTGTCACGGAAGAACCGCTTGATCTCACCCACGATGTAGGGCACCGCGAATGTGGCGAACTCCACCTCGCGGGACAGGTCGAACCGGTCGATCGCCTTGATCAGGCCGATCGTGCCGACCTGGATGATGTCCTCGGTGTCGTCCCCGCCCCGGTTGCGGAACCGCGAGGCCGCGAACCGCACCAGTGAGAGATTCATCTCGATCAGGGTGTTGCGGGCGTACTGGTGCTCGCGGGTTCCTTCCTCGACCGTCTGGAGGCGGTCGAAGAAGATCTTCGAGAGGGCCCGCGCGTCCTGCGGGGCCACCTTCCCGGCCTCCTCGATCCAGGGCAGCTCGCCCAGGCCCGTCTCCGTACCGACACCGGCAGGTGTCCGCGTTCCCGCCCGGTCGTGCCGCGACGCCTCCGAGGCGTCGGTTCCGGTGGTTCGCAGTGACATCGCCGTCATGGTGTCGCCCTCCCTGTTGCCGTAGCTGTCGGTCCGGCGTCTGCCCGGGTATTCCGGAGTCATGCCTGCCGATTTCAGAAATTTTCGCGGAGATCCGTCGACGCGGTGGGTGGGCCGCGTCACCGGCCGTCCTGGGCCGCGCCCACCTCCGCGCGCGCGGAGCATGTGTACACCCGGACGGAGGAGCGGCGCGCACATGGCAGACTTGACCGGGTGTCCGGGCCCGCGACGACCGGTGGCCCGCGGGGCAGGCGGTGTCCGGCGGTACGCGGCCGGGGTCACGAGGACCTGACCGACTCCGATCCGCCGACACCACCCAGGACGACAGAGGAAGCAGCAGCATGACGGTGACAGAGGAAAGCCAGGGACTCGCGCCCGGGATCGAGGACTTCGGTCCCGGTATCGCTCCGGAGCGGCTGGCCGTCTGCCTGAGCGTGCTGGACGAGCTCGACTCCATCGACGTCGACCACCCGGACGCCATCAGGGTGCGACGGGCCACCGCCGGTATCTACCGGACGGTGAAGCAGCGCCGCCGCCAGGAGCGCCGCGCCGCCAAGACGGCCCACGACAAGGCCGTCACCGAGGCGACCGCCACCGGCTCCGCCGAGCGGATCGACGACGAGACGCAGGGTGTCCTGCCCTCCTCCTCGGCCACCGCGGAGATCGCGGGCATCCTCCAGCGGCCGCGGTCCTGCTACATCTGCAAGACCCGGTACACCGAAGTGGACGCCTTCTACCACCAGCTCTGCCAGGACTGCGCCCGCGAGAACAGGGCCCGGCGCGACGCGCGTACGGACCTCACGGGCCGCCGCGCGCTGCTCACCGGCGGCCGGGCGAAGATCGGCATGTACATCGCGCTGCGGTTGCTGCGCGACGGCGCTCACACCACGATCACGACCCGCTTCCCGAACGACGCGATCCGTCGCTTCAAGGCGATGCCGGACAGCGACGAGTGGATCCACCGGCTGAAGATCGTCGGCATCGACCTCCGCGACCCCGCCCAGGTCGTCGCGCTGGCCGACTCCGTCGCCGCCGAGGGCCCGCTGGACATCCTGATCAACAACGCGGCGCAGACGGTACGCCGGTCCCCGCAGGCGTACAGCGAACTGCTCGCTGCCGAGTCGGCTCCGCTGCCCGCCGGAGTGCTGCCGCCCGCCGAGGTCATCGGCATCTTCGGCAGCGGCAGCGTCGACCGGGTGGCCGCGCTGCCCGCCGCCCGCAAGGAAGGGCTGACCGCCGCCGACGTCACCGCTCTCGCGCTGGTCACCGGCTCGGCCTCCCCGGCGCGCATCGAGGCCGGCACGGCCATCGACGCGGGCGGGCTCGTACCCGACCTGCACGACACCAACAGCTGGATCCAGACGGTGGAGGAGGTCGAGCCGATCGAACTCCTCGAGGTGCAGCTCTGCAACTCCACCGCGCCGTTCATCCTGATCAGCCGCCTGCGTCCGGCGATGGCCGCCGCCGCGGGCCGGGCGTACGTGGTCAACGTCTCCGCCATGGAGGGCGTGTTCAGCCGCGGCTACAAGGGAGCGGGCCACCCGCACACCAACATGGCCAAGGCGGCCCTGAACATGCTGACGCGCACCAGCGCCCAGGAGATGTTCGAGAAGGACCGCATCCTGATGACGGCCGTCGACACCGGCTGGATCACCGACGAACGCCCGCACCCGGACAAGATGCGCCTGGCCGAGGAGGGCTTCCACGCGCCCCTCGACCTGGTGGACGGCGCCGCCCGCGTCTACGACCCGATCGTGCGCGGCGAAGCGGGCGAGGAGCTCTACGGCTGCTTCCTGAAGGACTACGCCCCCGCCGGGTGGTGACTCCGGCCTGAAGCGCGTTGTCGAAGGACGGCCGCACCCCGACCCGGGGTGCGGCCGTCCTCCTTTTCGTCGTCCCACCGGTCCCACCCGTCCTCCCCGCCCCCCGTTGAACGGCTTCGTTTGGCCGAAAGTGACCCAAGGCACACGTTCTGTCGAGCGGGATGCCGCTCATTTGGTTACGCTGGGGCGAACGGACGGCACCGAGGGATCCACGAAGCTTCCTCGATCGTCCCGGGACAGGCCTGCAACCAGGCCGCCGTCCCGCCCCGTACCGGCGCCACCGCGACCGTATGCCCATGCCCCTGCCCCTGTGTGCGGTGGTCCGCGGTGGAGAAAGCCGCGGTACCCCACTGCCGGGGGTTACGCGACGCGAAGGAGTGCGCGGTGACACCTGAACTGACGACAGACGAGAAGCGACCGGCCGAACGGACCGGCGATCGGGCCCGTAGGCCCGAGAAGCTCCGGAACATCGAGGTCTGGGCCAGGTCGGCCCCGATCCGGCTGGCTGGATACGAGGACGATCTCGCCGAACCGCACATCCTGCCCGGCATCGACTGACCCTCGGTCTCCCGTCGTGCACGAGAGCCCCGGTTCCCGCCCCGACGGGCGGACCGGGGCTCTCGCACGTCGGGGCGCTCGCCCTCGCTTTCGGTCACCCGGAGTCCTCCGGCGGCCGGAGCGGCAGCGGCCGGCGCACCGGACGCATGAACTCCCGTACGTAGGTGCGGTGCCACCACCGCCCGGTGCTCCGCAGTTCGGCGGCGTCGGTGAAGCGGTACCGGTACACCGACGCCCGCACCTGGGCGGGCGGCCCGTCGGGGAAGGGGTTGTGGCCCAGCAGCCGCAGGGTGTCGCGGTCGCCGAGCAGGAGCCGCTCGGTGAGCGGGCCGAACCAGGAACGGGCGTACGCGGGGGAGAGCGCGGCGAACCACATCATCCAGTCGAGCCGCAGATGGTACGGGGCGAACTGGCGCGGGAGGCGGCCCGGATCCCCCGGCTTCCCCCGGAAGCCGTACTCCCGCCAGCGGGTACCCGGGTGGATCACCGTGTCGTCGGTTCCCTCGACGACGACTTCGAGGCGCACCCTGCTGATGCTGCCGAACGCGCCGTAGGTGTTGACCAGGTGAAGCGGGTCGTAGGAGCGGTTCATCACCTGGCGACGGGAGAGCAGGTTGCGGGCCGGACGGTAACCGAGCACCAGGAGAAGAACGGTGATCGCGCAGACCACGATCTCGTACCAGAGCGGTGCGGCGGGCAGGGGCCGGGAAGGGCCCGCGAGCGGGGACCAGTCGATCGCCGGGAGCGCGAGGGCGACGGTGAGCCAGTTCAGCCAGGCGAAGTTGCCGGAGAGGATCAGCCACAGCTGGGTGACGACCATGACGGCCGCCGCCACGCTCGCCACCGGCTGAGGGGTGAAGAGGAGGAAGGGGACCAGGAGTTGGGTGACGTGGTTGGCGGCCACCTCCACCCGGTGCACCGGGGCCGGCAGATGGTGGAAGAACCAGCTGAGCGGGCCCGGCATCGGCTGCGTCTCGTGGTGGAAGTCCAGGCAGGTCAGCCGGCGCCAGCACTCGTCCCCGCGCATCTTGATGAGACCGGCCCCGAACTCCACCCGGAACAGCAGCCAGCGCATCAGCCAGAGCGTCAGAACCGGCGGAGCCGTCCTCTCGTTGCCCAGGAAGATCGCCAGGAATCCGGTCTCCAGCAGCAGCGACTCCCAGCCGAAGCCGTACCAGACCTGCCCGACCTGCACGATCGAGAGGTACAGGACCCAGGGCAGCGCCCACAGGATCAGGGCGCCCCACAGCGGCAACAGGCCGTCGAGCCCGCCCAGGAGCGCGACGGAGACCGCGCAGCCGGACCACGCGACGGCGGCGAAGAAGCGGTCCGAGTAGTGGAGCCGGAAAAGTCCGGGAGCGGTGGTCCAGCGGGTACGCAAGAGCAGTTCGGGCACCGGCAGCATGCCCCGCTCGCCGATCAGCGCGCGGAACTGGAGGGCGGCGGCGAGGAATGCGGTGAGATAGATGGCGGCGAGAGCCCGCTGGAAGATCAGCCTGCTCAGCCCGTAGTCGTCCGCGGTGAACCAGTCCACCGGCGTCAGTATCGGTCAGCCCGGCCCCGCACCGTGTGACCGACGCGGCGGTCGTGGCGACCCGCCGTCCCGGCTTGAGCTCAGGTGGCGGCGATGCGGCGCAGTGTCCGCCCCAGGTATCGGGCGTAGCTCCGCTGGAGCACCCGGACGAACGGTCCGGCCATGCGGGAGTACCAGAGGGCGGGCCGGGAGAACGCCGTGACGGCGAACCAGACGGTGCCGTCGTCGGCGAGCTCCACGACGAAGGATTCCTCGCCCCGCTCCGGATGACCGTCGAGCGTTCCGTACGCGAAGCCGATGCGCTCGCCGGTGTACTCGGTCCACACCACTTCGCAGGGAGCCTTGACGCGCAAAGGCCCCAGGCGCAGGGCCACTTCGACGGATGCTCCCACCTCCGCGCGGTCGGCGGAAGCCGCGACGAGGAACCCTGTCGCACGGTGCATGCGCCACTCGGTCACCGCCGCGCCGGCCGCCTCGAACGAGGCGCGGCCCCGGCCCACCGGAGCGCGGTGCTGCAGGTGGTCGTAGCCGCGCGGCAGTGGGCGCCGACGGGTGGCGCCGGTCTCCGGGTAGGTGAAGGCGGGCACGGGGGGCCTCCCTCTGTTCGGCGTCCGACCGTGGTGCCGCGGGCGCGGCGCGGTGATCCGTCCTCGAGCTTAGTACGTTCCTTGAACGTGTTCAAGACTGCGCCGGGCGGCCGTATCCCGGCTTGCGACCGGTACGGAGGTGCGTCAGACATGAGGGGACCCACCACCCCCGTACGTACTGGCAGGAGAGCACCGTGCGCTCGTCCCGACGACTTCCGTATGCCCTGTCCGCCGTGGTCTCCGTGGCGGCCCTTTCCGCGGCCGGATGTACCGGTGCACCCGGCGCCGCCCGGCCCGCCGCGACGACCGTCGGCCACGAGGTACTGCTCCAGTCGGCCGCCGCCCGGGGACCGGCGCCCTTCACCCGGTCCACGGCCGGAGCGGTCCCCGGGGCCGAGGCCGCTGAGCCGCTTCCGGCGGGCGGCGCCCCCGCCGCCGCTCCGGCCGCCCGTACCGTCACGGGCGACGCGGCGGGGCTCTACGGAGGTGTCCGGAACACGCCCAGTTGCGATGTGGACGCCCAGGCCGATCTGTTGACCGAGGACCCCACCCGGGCCCGGGCCTTCGCGCGGGTGGCGGGCGTCGAGGCGGTGCAGATCCCCGGATACCTGCGTGCGCTGACCCCCGTAGTGCTGCGGGCCGACGTACGGGTCACCGACCACGGCTTCGCCTCGGGCGCCCCCATCAGCTTCCAGACCGTGCTCCAGGCGGGTACCGCCGTGATGGTCGACAGCCGGGGGCTGCCCCGGGTGCGGTGCGCCTCCGGCAACCCGCTCGCGCCCGCGGTACCCCTCACGGGACGGATCGCCGACCGGGGTGTGCGCTGGGCCGGGTACGCCCCGGACCGGGTGCTGGACGTCGCCCCCAGCTCGGGCGTGCTGGAGAGCCTGGTCATCGCGGACCTCGTCGAGGGTGCGTGGATCGAGCGGCCGAGCGGCGAGGGCGCCGAGGACAGGAACCCCTCCGCCCCGCCGGCGGCCGGTCCGGGGGACAGCTTCTTCCCCTTCTCGGCCGACGCGCAGCGGCCCGACAGCGCGGCGGATTCGGACGCCGCCTCCACCGGCCCGGACGGCGTCCACGCCCCCGGCTCCCCTGACTCGGGTGAAGCGTCCGCCGACGGCCTGCCGGACTTCACGGGGGATCCGTATGTGGAGCTGCCGGACTTCACGGGCGACGCGTCCATCGACGGCCTGCCGGACTTCACGGGCGGCCCGTCCATCGACGACCTGCCGGACTTCACGGGCGGCGCGTCCGCCGACGGCCTGCCGGACTTCACGGGCGACCCGTCCATCGACGGCCTGCCGGACTTCACCGGGAACGAGGACTCGGGTTTCCAGGACCCCGCCGGTGATCCCGGTGACCTCGGTGACTCCGGTGAGGCGGAAGCGGCTCAGGAGACGGCCACGGCGTGACCGGCCCGGGCCGCGTCGCGCCGCTCGGGCCCGCCCGCCTCGCGAACCGCTCGAAGAATCGGACAAAGGGTGGCAGAGTGGCCGACATGGATGATCGGGCAGCCGGTGCCCTGTCATTCCCGGAAGACTGGCCCGCCCACCCGGACCTCAGCCTCGCCCTGAACCGTATGGGCAGCTTCGACTGGGATCTGGACAGCGGCCTCATGCACATGGACCAGCCCGCACTGGACGTGTTCGATCTGCGGGCCGAGGAGTACGACGACCAGCCGGCCTCCCTCTCCCTGCGGGTGCCCGAGGACGAGGGCGCCCGGCTCGACGCCATGGTCACGCAGGCGTTGACGGCCGGACGGGAGAGCTACGGCGCCTACTTCCGGTGCCGGCTCCGCGACGGCTCGCTGCGCTGGACCCACACGCAGGGCTTCATCCGCCGCGACGCCGAGGGCCGGCCCCGCCGCATCCTGGGCATCGTCCGGGACGCCTCCCAGGAGCTGGCGGACTCCGCCGCGCGTCAGGAACTCGACGAGGAGCGGCGCCGGCGGACCAGCCTGGTGCAGGCCACGTCGGCTGCGCTGGCCAGCGCACGTACGGTGCAGGACGTCATCGACGTGCTCAAGAACTCCCGGGGCCTGGCCCACCTGGGGGCGACCAGCCTCGTCATGGGGTTGCTGGAGGCCGGGCGCATCCATCTGGTGGCGGACGGACCCGAGGGGTCGTTCGTGCCGGGCACCCGCTACACGCGGGTGGACGAGCGGTACCCGATGAGCGAAGTGCTGCGGACCCTGGACCCCCGGTTCATCGAGACCTCCGAAGACTTCGCCACCTCGTACCCCGAGCTCTGGGCCCAGGTCGGCCACCTCGGGATCACCTCCGCCGCCTATCTGCCACTGATCGCCCAGGCCCGCCCGATCGGCGCGCTCGGCCTGCTGTACAACGACCGGGTGGGCTTCGCCGCCGACGAGCGCAACCTGCTGGTCTCCCTCGGCAGTTCGATCGCGCAGAGTCTCCAGCGCGCGATGCTCTACGAACAGGAGCACGACCTCGCCGAGGGGCTCCAGCAGGCGATGTTGCCGCGCCGCATCCCGGAGGTGCCGGGCGCGCAGGTCGCCGTCCGGTACCGCTCGGCCCGTATGGGGCGCGACATCGGCGGCGACTGGTACGACGTCATCCCGCTCCCCGGCAGCCGGGTCGGCGCCGTCATCGGGGACGTGCAGGGCCACGACACCCACGCCGCGGCCGTGATGGGACAGCTCCGGATCGTGCTGCGCGCCTACGCCGCCGAGGGGCACAGCCCCGCCACGGTCATGGCCCGCGCCTCCGTCTTCCTGCACGAGCTGGACACGGACCGCTTCGCCACCTGCAACTACGCCGAGGTCGACCTCACCACCGGGGTGATGCAGATGGTCCGGGCCGGGCACATGGAGCCCCTCATCCGGGACCCCGACGGCAGCTGCCACAAGCTGTTCGTCGAAGGCGGCCTGCCGCTCGGACTCTCGGCCGAGTTCGGCAGCCTGGACTATCCGGTGAGCACCGTCGAACTCGACCCCGGGCAGACGCTGGTGTTCTACACCGACGGGCTGGTGGAGCTTCCCGACACCGATTTCGACGCCGGAATGCGGCTGCTGACCGACATGGTGCGGGCCGGCCCGCAGGACATCCGGCGGCTGGCCGGCCGGCTCTGCGATTCGGTCGACGAGCGCGGTGGCGAGGACGACGTGGCGGTCCTCCTGCTGCGGCGGGACGCGGCGCCCACGCCGCAGCCCGGCGGGCGGCTCCGGCAGCACGTGGCCCAGAACGACCCGGAGGCGCTGAGTTCGGCCCGTCACATGATCAGGGCGGCGGTCCGCGCCTGGGGCGCCAGGGAACGCGCCGACGAGATCGAACTCGCCGCCGACGAACTGATGACCAACGCCCTGATGCACACGGACGGCGGGGCGATCGTCACCATCCGGATCCTCGCCGGAGGCGAGCGCAGGCTGCGGGTGGACGTGGAGGACCGCTCCAGCGCGCTGCCGCGCCGTCGCGATGCGGGGGACGCCGGAGTCTCCGGGCGCGGGCTGATGCTCGTCGACCGGCTCGCCGACGTCTGGGGGGTGGAGTCGCGGGGCGGCGGCAAGTGCGTGTGGGGCGAGTTCCTCATCCCCGAGCGGTTCGACCGCCCGGGGCGGCCCGGGCGCCGCGATCCCCACGAGCTCCCCGACCGGCCCGAGCCCTCCGACCGTCCCGACGGCGGACGGTTCGGTCCGTCCCGGCGTTCCTGAGCCTCGCCCTCGCCCCCGCCCTCACTCGAACGCGGATCGGACTTTGCCGATACCTGGTCGGACTAAAGCGCCTACTTGGCGGTAGCGGAACGTAACATGTCCGTTCTTGACCGTAACTGACCGCCGTGGTTTGACTGGGGGCGCACGGCGGTCCAGCTCTCCCCCCGATGACATGAGGTCCCCCATGGGTACCGAACTGCTCGCCCCTCTCGATCTCGCCTTCTGGCACCTGGAGTCCGAGGCCCACCCGATGCACCTGGGCGCGCTCGCCGTGTTCTCCCCGGTGGCCGGCGGCTCCGAGCAGGACGTGCTGGAACTGCTCCGGGAGCGCGCGGCCGCCGTCCCCCGGCTCCGGATGCGGGTACGGGACGTCCTGCTGCCCCTCGGCGGCGCGGCCTGGTCCACCGACAAGGGCTTCGACGTCCGCCGCCATGTCCACCGCGCCGCCCTGCCGCCGGGGGACTTCATGGCGGCGGCGACCTCGCTCGCGGGCGACCTGATGGAACGCCCGATCGCCCGCGGGCTGCCGCCCTGGGAGATGTACCTGCTGGAGAGCGGGTCCGGCGACGGTCCGTTCGCCGTGCTGGTGAAACTGCACCACGCGCTGGCCGACGGCATGCGCGCCGTCGCGATCGGCGCGGGCATCTTCGACGAGATCGCGGCCGTCGCCACCCGGCGCGCGACGGCCGTACGGCGCGCCCCCGTCCCGCCGCGCTCCTGGATGCCCGGCCCCCGGGAGGTCGCCGGTCTCGCGCTCGGCCGGCTCGAAGAGGCCGGACGGGCGCTGGGTGTCGGGGCCTCCGTGGTGCGCGCGAGCCGACTGGTGCCGGGCGGCTCGGGTGCCCTGGCGGCAGGCTCCAGCGGCACCCGGCGGCTCGTCACCGCGGATCTGGACGCCGAAGCCGTGCGGCGCGTCCGCAGAGCCGAAGGCGGCACGGCCAACGACGTGCTGCTCGCCGTCGTCGCCGGGGCGCTGAGGCGGTGGATGACCGGGCGCGGCGAGGACTTGCCGGGCGACGACCCCCGGGCCCTGGTGCCCGTATCGCGCCGCCGGCCCGGCGTGGCTGCCCAGAACGGCAACCGGCTCTCCGCCTACCTCCTCGGCCTCCCGGTCTCGGAGCCGGACGCCCGCAGCCGGCTGCGGGCCGTACGCGTCGCGATGGAGCGCAACAAGGCGGCCGGCCCGCTGAAGGGCGCGGGAGCCGTCGCCGTACTGGCCGACCGGCTGCCGCCGCTCGCCCACCGCTTCGGCGCCCCCCTCGCCGGCAACGCGGCCCGGATGCTCTTCGACCTCCTGGTCACCAGCGTTCCGCTGCCGCGCGCCGCACTCTCGCTGGGCGGCTGCCCCCTGCGCTCCCTCTATCCGATGGCCCCGCTGGCGCGCGGGCAGTCCCTCGCCGTGGCGCTCTCGACGTACGGCGGGCGGGTGCAGGTCGGCCTGGTCGCCGACGGCCGGGCGCTGCCCGACCTCGACCTGCTCGGAGCGGCGATGGCGGACGAGCTCGCGGCGCTCCAGGAGCTCGTCGGGACGCCCCCGCGGACCCTCGGCCTCGTGGAGTGATCGGACTGATTCCCAATGAAGAGAGGAAATGGGCCGCGTCTGTCCGGTTGACTTGCCTCAGTGATCCGATGAATCATCGCCCTGTACGGAAAGCGATCATTCAGTGAGGGCGGCAGGCCATGCGGCGCAGCACACTCGGACGTACCGCCGTGGAGGTCACCGAACTGTCCTTCGGGGCAGCGGCCATCGGCAATCTCTTCAGCGCCGTCGACCCCGAGCAGGCGGCCCTCGCGGTGGACGCCGCGTGGGACGAGGGCGTCCGGCACTTCGACACCGCCCCGCACTACGGACTCGGCCTCTCCGAGCGACGGCTCGGCGCCGCGCTGCGGTCCCGGCCCCGCTCCTCGTACACCCTCTCCACCAAGGTCGGGCGGATCCTCGACCCGCTGCCCGCCGGAACCCCGGTGCCCGACGGCCTGGACGACGGGTTCGCGGTTCCGGTGACCCACCGCAGGCGCTGGGACTTCAGCGCGGACGGGGTGCGCAGGTCCATCGAGGACAGCCTGCTGCGCCTTGGCCTCGACCGTATCGACGTCGCCTACCTGCACGACCCCGACGACCATGCGGAAGCCGCCTTCGGCGAGGCGTACCCCGCTCTGGAGCGGCTGCGCGAGGAGGGCGTCGTCGGCGCGATCGGAGCCGGGATGAACCAGACAGCCCTGCTCACCCGCTTCCTGCGGGACACCGACGTCGACGTCGTGCTCTGCGCCGGCCGTCACACCCTGCTCGACGGAAGCGCGCTGGACGAACTCCTCCCCGAGGCCGAGGCCCGGGGGCGCGGCGTCGTCGTCGGCGGGGTCTTCAACTCGGGCCTCCTCGCCGACCCGCGCCCCGGCGCCCCCTACGACTACACGGCCGCCCCCGCCGCACTGCTCGAACGCGCCCTGCGCATGAAGGCCGTCACCGAGGCGCACGGCGTCCCGCTGCGCGCCGCCGCCCTGCACCACTCCCTCGCACACCCTGCCGTCGCCAGCGTGCTGGTCGGCACCCGCTCACCCGACGAGGTGCGCGACGCCGCGGCCCTGCTGCGTACCCCGCTGCCGTCGGCGCTCTGGGACGACCTGCGGGCCGAAGGGCTCCTTCCGGCCCCCGGCGCGCCCACCGGGTCCCGCGCCCCCGAGGAGCGATGACATGACCGCGTCCGCGACGACCGTCGACGCCCACCATCACGTCTGGGACCTCTCCGTACGAGACCAGGAGTGGATCACCGGCGAGGAACTCGCCCCCATCCGGCGCGACTTCACTCTCGCCGACCTGGAACCCGAAGCCCGGGCCGCGGGCGTGGGCGCCACCGTCCTCGTCCAGACGGTCACCGTCGCCGAGGAGACGCCGGAGTTCCTCGCCCTCGCCCACGGCAGCGACCTCGTCGCCGGCGTCGTCGGCTGGACCGATCTCACCGCCCCGGACGTCGCCGGTACTCTCGCCGCACTGCGAGGCCTGCCCGGCGGCGACCTGCTGACCGGCATCCGCCACCAGGTCCAGGGCGAGAGCGACCCGCGCTGGCTGCTCCGCCCCGACGTGCTGCGCGGCCTGGCCGCCGTCGCCGACGCCGGTCTCGCCTACGACCTGATCGTCCGCCCCCACCAGCTGCCCGCCGCCACTGCCGCCGCGGCACTGCTGCCCGGGCTCACCTTCGTACTCGACCACGCCGGGAAGCCTCCCGTCGCCCAGGGCCACCTCCAGCCCTGGGCCGACGACCTGCGCACGCTGGCCGCGCTGCCGAACACGGTCTGCAAGCTCTCCGGCCTCGTCACCGAAGCCGACCCGCACCACTGGACCACGGACGATCTGCGCCCCTTCACCGACGTCCTGCTCGACGCGTTCGGACCGCACCGGCTGATGTTCGGCTCGGACTGGCCGGTCTGCCGGCTCGCCGCGCCGTACGCGGAGGTCCTGGAGGCCGCGCGCACCCTCACCGCGGACCTCTCCGCCAACGAGCGCGCCGCCGTCTTCGCCGGGACGGCGACCCGCGTGTACCGGCTCGGCTGAACCGCCCCCGGGCGCGTGTGCCGGGCCTTGTCGGGCATGCCCGCCGGGGGTGGCGCACAGCACGGCCCAGGGCCAGCGGTGGCCGACCGTACGGGGCCTGCGGCAGGCTGGATACATGCCCGAGCTGCCGGAAGTCGAAGCCCTGCGGGTCTTCCTCGGCGACCACCTGGTCGGCAGGGAGATCGCCGGTGTCCTCCCGCTCTCCGTCAACGTGCTCAAGACGTACGACCCGCCACCCGCCGCGCTGGAGGGCGCCACCGTCACCTCCGTGGACCGGCACGGCAAGTTCCTCGACATCGGTGCCGGACCGCTCCACCTCGTCACCCATCTGGCCCGGGCCGGCTGGCTCCGGTGGCGGGACTCCTTCCCCGCCAAACCGCCCGGACCCGGCAAGGGTCCGCTCGCCCTCCGTACCGTCCTCACCGGAGGCGACGGGTTCGACCTGACCGAGATGGGCAGCAAGAAGCGGCTCGCCGTGTACCTCGTCCACGACCCGATGGACGTACCCGGCATCGCCCGGCTCGGCCCCGACCCGCTCGCCCCGGACTTCGACCGGGACGCCCTCGCCGCCCTCCTCGACGGGGAGCGCCGCCAGATCAAGGGCGCGCTCCGCGACCAGTCGCTGATCGCGGGCATCGGCAACGCCTACAGCGACGAGATCCTGCACGCCGCGAAGATGTCCCCGTTCAAGCGCACCGCCGACCTCGACGAGGACGACATCAGCCACCTCCACGCCGCGCTGCGCACCACCCTGGAGGACGCGGTCGCCCGTTCCAGCGGGATCGCCACCGGCGAGCTCAAGTCCGAGAAGCGCAGTGGCATGCGCGTCCACGGACGCGCGGGAGAGCCCTGCCCGGTCTGCGGGGACACCGTCCTGCAGGTGTCCTTCAGCGATTCCGCCCTCCAGTACTGCCCCACCTGCCAGACCGGCGGGAAGCCTCTCGCCGACCGCAGGACGTCCCGCTTCCTGAAATGAACAGGTCACGCAGAGGCTACCGGGCACCGCCTACACTCCGGCCTCATGCTGCGCGTACTCGCCGTCGACGACGAAGAACCGGCCCTGGAGGAACTTCTCTACCTCCTCCGCGCCGACCCCCGCATCCGCAGCGCCGAAGGCGCCACCGGTGCCACCGAGGCGCTGCGCCGCATCGGCGCCGCGGTCGACGCGGGACCCGACGGCCCCGGTGCGATCGACGTCGTCTTCCTGGACATCCACATGGCCGGCCTCACCGGGCTCGACATCGCCCAACTGCTGGCCGGGTTCGCCGCACCGCCGCTCATCGTCTTCGTCACCGCCCACGAGGGCTTCGCCGGCCACGCCTTCGACCTCAAGGCCGTCGACTACGTGCTCAAGCCCGTACGCCGCGAACGCCTTGCCGAGGCCGTCCGCCGCGTCGCCGAACAGATGGGGGAGCGCACCGCGCCCGTGCACGACACCGGCGGCGACCCGGTGCAGGTCGAACTCGGCGGAGTGATCCGGTTCGTGCCCGTCGAGGACATCGCGTACGCCGAGGCCCAGGGCGACTACGCCCGCCTGCACACCGACACCGGAAGCCACCTCGTACGGATCCCACTCACCACGCTGGAGGAGCGCTGGCGCTCCCGGGGCTTCGTCCGCATCCACCGCCGTCATCTCGTCGCCCTCACCCGCATCGACGAACTCCGTCTCGAAGCCGGCACCATGAGCGTCCGCATCGGCGGTGCGGAACTCGCCGTGAGCCGCCGCCACAGCCGCGCCCTGCGCGATCTGCTGATGCGCCAGGGAAGCCGCTGACCAGGCCCCTTCCCAGCCGGCCCCCACGCGCCCTAAACTTCCAGCCCATGTCCGCAGAGCCCACGCCCCGGCGCGAGGTCGTCACCGGCGTGCCCCGGCGGGTGCGTCCGCTGCCGCGCCACCGCACCCAGTCCGAGATAGACGAGCAGACCGCCCTCGGCGGAGCGTACGTACGCTCGCTGATGCGCAGCCAGCTCCGGGCCGGGCTCACCGCCTTCGCCGCCCTCGCGCTCGTCGCCGGCACCCTCCCGCTCGTCTTCACCACCCTGCGCAGCGGCGCGGTCGTCTGGACCGTCCTCGGGTTCGCCGCCTACCTGCCGATCACCCTTCTCGCCTGGTGGTACGTACGCCGGGCCGAACGCAACGAGCGGGACTTCGCCCGGCTCGTGGAAGGTCGCTCCGCCCCGTGAGGAACCCCGTCGGCCCCCCGCCCGCCCCCTTCGCCCACCCCGGTCAGGGACGCACCGTCGAAGAAGGCGCCCGCGAAGAACACCCCGCTGAAGGGCGCACCCAACGGTGAACACGCCCGACCACACGGCGTCGTGGGCCGCGGTCGCCCTCGTCGTCCTCGCCACGGTGCTCGTCGGCGGATTCGGCCTGCGGATATCCCGCACCACCTCCGACTTCTACGTCGCCTCCCGCACCGTCCGCCCCCGCCTCAACGCGGCGGCGATCAGCGGCGAATACCTCTCTGCCGCCTCCTTCCTCGGCATCGCCGGACTGGTGCTCGTGCACGGCCCCGACATGCTCTGGTACCCGGTCGGCTACACGGCCGGATATCTGGTGCTCCTCTTCTTCGTCGCGGCCCCGCTGCGCCGCTCGGGGGCGTACACCCTGCCCGACTTCGCCGAAGGACGTCTTGAGTCGCGCCAGGTACGCCGCCTGGTCAGCGTCTTCGTCGTCGGCGCGGGCTGGCTCTACCTCGTGCCCCAGCTCCAAGGGGCCGGTCTCACTCTGCAGATCCTCACCGGCGCACCCGGCTGGCTCGGGGACGTACTCGTCGCCTCGGTCGTCGTGGTCGCGGTCGCGGCGGGCGGGATGCGGTCGATCACCTTCGTCCAGGTCTTCCAGTACTGGCTGAAGCTGACCGCCCTCCTGGTCCCCGCACTCTTCCTCGTACTCGCCTGGCAGGGCGACGGCCGCCCGGCCGTCACCTTCGGCGGACAGCACGCCGTCTTCCGCGCCGACCACCCGCTCTACGCCACGTACGGGCTGATCGTCGCCACCTTCCTCGGCACCATGGGGCTCCCGCACGTCGTCGTCCGCTTCTACACCAGCCCCAACGGCCGCGACGCGCGCCGTACCACCGTGGCCGTGCTCGCCCTCGTCGGCGTCTTCTACCTGCTGCCGCCCGTCTACGGAGCGCTGGGACGCCTGTACGCCCCCGAACTGCGGCACGGCGGTGACGCCGACGCCGCCGTCCTGCTGCTGCCCGCACGGGTCATCGGAGGGCTCGGCGGCGACCTGCTGGGCGCGCTGATCGCCGGGGGAGCCTTCGCCGCGTTCCTCTCCACCGCCTCCGGCCTGACCGTCGCCGTGGCCGGGGTCATCACGCAGGACGTCCTGCCGCAACGCGGCGTGCGCTACTTCCGGCCCGCGACCGTCCTTGCCATCGCCGTGCCGCTGGCCGGGTCGCTGCTGGTCAGCAGGGTGCCGGTGGCCGACGCGGTGGCCATGGCCTTTGCCGTCTCCGCGTCGTCCTTCTGCCCCCTGCTGGTGCTCGGCATCTGGTGGCGCCGTCTCACGCCGCCGGGAGCCATCGCCGGACTCCTGCTCGGCGGCGGGTCGGCGCTCCTCGCCGTCGCGATCACGGTGAGCGGGGCCGTACGGCAGCCGGGCTGGCCCCACGCGCTGCTGGCCTGGCCCGCCGTGTGGTCGGTGCCGGTCGGCTTCCTCGCGATGGTCCTCGTCTCGCTCGCCACCCCGGGGCGCGTGCCCCCGGGCACCAACGCGGTGATGACCCGCTTCCACCTGCCGGAAGCCCTGACCCCGGGGCGGGACCGATGACCGGGGCGCAGATCGCGGTCCTCGCCGTGCCGGCCGCCCTGCTGGCCGGAGCGGCCTTCCTGCTCGGCCGCCGTACCGCCCGCCCCGTGCGGCCCAGCGACGTCGGGACCCCTGTCGAGCACGCGACCTTCGAGACCCTGCACACCGCGTCGCTGGCCGCACCCCCGCTGCGGGCCGGCCTGACCGAGGACAGCGCACGGCGCTCCGTCCGCCGGCTGCGCTCCCTGCTGGGTACCGAAGCGCTCTGCCTCACCGACCGGGAGCGGGTGCTCGTCTGGGACGGCGCGGGACACCACCACGGCCCGGACGTCATGGAACAGGTGGAGAACCTGCTGGAGAACGGCCGCGACACCGCCTTCGGCACCGACTGCGAGGACCTCGACTGCCCGCTGCGCTGGGCGGTGGCCGTACCGCTCACCGTCGACAACCGGGTCCTCGGGGCGCTCGTCGCCCACGCGCCGCGCGAGTCCGCGGTGCTGGCGCGCGCGACGGGCGAGGTGGCGCGCTGGGTCTGCGTACAGCTGGAGCTCGCTGAACTCGACCGCTCACGCACCCAGTTGATCGAGGCGGAGATCAAGGCGCTGCGCGCCCAGATCTCCCCGCACTTCATCTTCAACTCGCTCGCCGCCATCGCGTCGTTCGTCCGCACCGACCCCGAGCAGGCACGAGAACTCCTGCTGGAATTCGCCGACTTCACCCGCTACTCCTTCCGTCGCCACGGCGAATTCACCACGCTCGCCGACGAACTTCACTCCATCGACCAGTACTTGGCGCTGGTGCGCGCACGATTCGGCGAGCGGCTCGCGGTCACCCTGCAGGTGGCCCCCGAGGTACTGCCCGTCGCCCTGCCCTTCCTCTGCCTCCAGCCGCTCGTCGAGAACGCCGTCAAGCACGGGCTCGAAGGAGCCGTCACCCGCAGTCGGATCACCATCTCCGCCCTGGACGCGGGCTCCGAGGCCGAGGTCGTCATCGAGGACGACGGCACCGGCATGGACCCCGAACGCCTGCGGCAGATCCTGCGCGGCGAGGGCGGCGCCTCGACCGGCATCGGCCTGCTCAACGTCGACGAGCGGCTGCGCCAGGTGTACGGCGACGACTACGGGCTCGTCATCGAGACCGGCGTCGGCGCGGGCATGAAGATCACCTTGCGGTTCCCCAAGTACCGCGCCGGCGTGCACGGTTCCTGAGCGGGGCCCGCCGGGGCGACGGCATCCGCCTACACGGAGGTGGCGCAGGTCTCCGCACGCCTCGTCCGGCCGGCGGCGCGGGACCTTTCGGAGTAGCCGGGCAGACCGCGCTGGAGCAGCCGGAGGGCGTAGTAGGAGCGCGACTTGACCGTACCCGGCGGAATGCCGAGTACCTCGGCCGTCTCCCCGACGCTGAGCCCGCGGAAGTAGATCTCCTCCAGCACAGCACGGTGTTCGGGGCTCAGACCGCGCACCGCCGCGCGCACGTCGAGGGAGCGGACCGCCGAGTCGGCGGTGTCCAGCGGGGCGGACGCGCACTCCAGCACGGAGTCGCTCACCTCGGCGGGACGCGCCTGCCGGGACCGCCGGGCGTCGATGGCCAGGCGCCGGGCCACGGTGAAGAGCCACGGCCGCATGGACTCGTACGGTGCGGCGAAAGCCTCGGGGTGCTGCCACGCGCGCACCAGCGTCTCCTGGACCAGATCCTCGGCCCCCTGGCTGTCGCCGTAGGTCAGTTGCTGGAGGAAGTGCAGGAGCGCGGGGCCGTGTTCCCGCAGCAGCTCCGCGATGGCCCGCTCGTCGGTGGTCGTCGTGGACATCGTGGAACGTCCTTCCCGCAGGTCGCAGGCGGCCTCGTCGCCGCCTGGCGTATACGAACGCATCCAGCGGGCCGAGGACCAGGCTGCGGGCCGGAGCGTGCGGCGAGCGGTCGCACGGTGCGGTGAACGGTCGTCAGCCCCTCGGCAGCGAGGTCCGACGGGCCTCGGCGGTCACGGCACCACCGTCACCGGCCAGCGGCCCGCCTTCACCAGCCGCACCGCCACCGAGCCGATGATCCGGTGCCCGGCCGACTCGGAGGCGCCGACCACCACGGCGTCCGCCTTCAGCTCGTCCGCGGCGGTGACGAGCCCGTTGTACGGGTCACCGGGGAAGGTGTGGAACTCCCAGCGCACGTCCCAGGTGTCCTTCATCCGCTCCGAGGAGCTGCGGATCTCGTTGATCAGCCCCTCCGCCACGTCCCCGGTGGTTCCCGACACCGGTGCGCCGAGCGCCGCCCCGGCGATCATCAAGGGCTGGACGTAGACCAGCGCCAGCATGGCGTGCTGCCTGCGCGCGAGCCCGGCGGCATAGGCCGCCGCCCTCATGGAGGACTCGGAGCCGTCGATGCCCGCGACGATCACCTTGGGACCGTCGGTGCCTCGTTCGAACTGGTGTTGCTGTTGCTCGCTCACGGCTGGAAGGCTAGCCGCTCCCGCGTGTGGCGCCGCACGAGGTCCCACGTGCGGTGTTGGACCGGTCGGCACAGGCGCGGCCCTTCCATCGGGTGGACCTCGCCCGGCTCTCGTGTCGCAAGGTCCGACGAAAGGATCTTCGTGCGAGCAGTTAGTCATGAAATACGAGAAAAAGCAGCCGGGGCGTCGAACGCTGCTGGGAATCGCCGCCGGGATCGGCGCGGCGGTCACCGTGCGCCTCATCGCGGCGGAACCGGCCGCGGCCCCCACCGGACCGGCCGCCGCCCCGCGGATGCCGGTGGCCGCAGGCCCGCCCGCCGCGGCACCCCGCCGGCCCTCCGGCTACCGGCTCCAGCCCATGGTCGGCCGGGCCGCCGAGGCCGCACCCCGCCGCCGCCCCGCGCTGCCGCCCGTACGCACCCGGCCCTTCGAGGAGCTGCCGGACCTCGGGCACGCGATGGTGCTCACCTTCGACGACGGCCCCGACCCCGTCCACACCCCGCAGATCCTGGCCACCCTGCGCAGGCACCAGGTGCACGCCATGTTCTTCCTCTGCGGCGAGATGGCCGACGACAACCAGGATCTGGTGCGGGCCATCGCCGACGACGGGCACGTGATCGGCAACCATTCCTGGACGCATCCCCTGATGACCGGCCTGACCCGGGCGGAGGCGAGGGACGAGATCGAGCGGACCAGCGAGGTGATCCGGCGGACGGCCGGGGACGCGCCGCTGTGGTTCCGGGCGCCGTACGGGGCGTGGAACCGCAACGTCTTCGAGATCGGCGCCGAGCTGAACATGGAACCGATGGCCTGGACGGTCGACACGCTGGACTGGGAGACGCCCGGCACCGACGTGATCATCGGCCGGGTGCTGGACGGCGCGGCCCCGGGCGTGGTCGTCCTCTCCCACGACGCGGGCGGCGACCGCTCGCAGACCGTCGAGGCGCTTCCCCGCTACCTGCCCCGTCTGATCGACCAGGGCTACCGGCTCACGGTGCCGTACCGCACCTGAAACACCGGGCCCACTCACCGGGAGCGGGGGTACGGCGTGCGAGGCGGGCGCGTCGGCCGTGCAGAGGGGCGGCGCGGCTCGCACCCGCGGGCCCGGCCGGTCCGGCGGGGGCCCCGGGCACCTGCCGCACGGGCGGGCGGGCGAAGACGGTTCAGCGGGTCTCCACCAGTCGCGCGAAGACGACCACGTTCCCGTCGTACCCGCCGGCCTTCGTATAGCCGCCGCCGCAGGTGATGACGCGGAGCTCGGCGTAACCGGTGTCTCCGTACACCCGGGGGCCGGGGAAGCCGGCCTTGGAGAAGACCTCCACGCCGTAGATCTCGAAGACCGCGACCCGGCCGTCGTAGCGGGTCACCTCCACGTGCTCGCCCTTCGTGAGGGCGCCGAGCCCGTAGAAGACGGCGGGCCCCGACATGTTGTCCACATGCCCGACGATCACCGACGTTCCCCGCTGCCCGGGGGAGATGCCGTTCTGGTACCAGCCCGCCAGGTTGGTGTCCCGCGGGGAAGGCGCGGCGATCCAGCCGTCCTGGTCGAGGCCCACGTCCACGATCGGGGCGTCCACCTTGATCGCCGCGATCGAGACGCGGGCGGCGGGGGCGTACGGCAGCATCTGCACCGGCTCCGCGGCCGGGGGGACGCTCCCGGTGTCCGGGGAGCTGTCGATCCGGGCGGCGGCCACCGGCTGCGGCGGCCCGGCCGGCACGTCGACGCCGTTCCTCATCAGCGCGATCCCGGTGAGCATGACCAGGGCGACGGCACCCCAGGGAGTGTGTCTGGTCCGCCGGACCTTCCAGTTGTCCCGGCCCATGGTTCTCCCTTTCGTCGCCACGCTCGGCACGCTAAGGGCGCGGGGGCACGACGGCGATCGGAGCGGCGCGAACGGGTGGCGTCGGACATGCGGCAGGTCGGCCGCCCTGCCTGTCGGAGTAATGCCTGTCGGAGTAATGGCCGCATAAAAGTTCTGACGGTCCGTGACCTGCGGTCCCGTCAGGTCACGCCGTGCACCGCCCGGCGTGTCGCCGTACCGGGGACGGCGGTGCCGACATGCGACCAGTCAGAGGTTCTGGTGAGGGTTCGTCATGGGACGCGTTCGACCGATCCCGGAGGAGAGGCTTCCGGGGCGCGTCCCGCTGGAGGTTCACACGATGCGTGTCACACGCGCTCTCGCGGTCACCGCGACGGCATTCGCGGCGCTCGGACTCGCCCCCTCGCCGGCCGTCGCCGGCGGCGGCCCGTCACCGTCCGTCCCGGTGAACGTCACCGTCAACCCGCGTGCGGTCCACCAGGGTGCCACGCTGCAGATCAGCGCTCAGGGCTGCAACCGCGGCGGCCGGGTGTGGTCGAACGCGTTCCCGACGGTGGAGCTCTCGGCGGGCCGCACCGGCTACGCCACCGCGCGCGTCCGCTACGACACCACCCCTGGGCACTACAACCTCTCGGTGCGCTGCAACAGCAACAACGGCAGCAACAACGGGAACAACAGCGGAAACAACAACGGCTTCGGCAACGACGACGCCAACGACTTCGGCAACGGCAACGGCAACGGCAACGGCAACGGCAACGGCAACGGCTCCGGCAACGGCGCCGTGGCGACGGCGCGGTTCACCGTGCTCGACGGCCGGGGGGCCCAGGGTGGTCTCGGCGGATCCATGGGGCCGGGCTCCACGGAGACGCGGATCGGCGGCGCGCTGGTGGCGGCCGCGGCCGTCGGGGGCGCCGTCTTCATCGTCCGCCGTCGTCGGACGAGCAATGCGGCCGTGTAGGGCCTCTCGTCCGGATCAGACCCTCGGGCCGTCCTTGCCGCCCGGCCCGATACGCCCGTCGCCCCGAGTCCCGGACCAGGGACCCGGGGCGACCGACGTCCGCGCGCCCCGGCCGGCCGTCACCGGTCAGTGCCGGCCGGCGGAGCCACGACGGCGTACGAAGAAGACGGTGCCTGTGGCGGCGACCAGAACGAGGGCCGCACCCAGGGCGAGCTCCTCGCCGTCGAGCGAGCCGATGCTTCCGCCGAGACCGCCCTGGACGCCCGCCGGGGCGGGAAGGGACGTGGAGTTCGCCGTCGCGACTGCGGTGGCGGTGCCGATCTCCGGGGTGACGGCGGCGGGGGCCGTGGAGGAGCCCGTGCTCGTGCCCGTACCCGTGCTCGTGGTGGTGCTCGTGCCCGTGGTCGCTCCGCCGGTGATGGTGAGGCCGGTGTTCCTCGCGTCGCCGCTGGAGCCGCATTTGAAGGTCACCGCGTAGATGGCACCCTGCTGGGCACTTCCGTCCACCGTGGCGACGGCCGTGGTGGTCCCGCTGGGGATGACGACGGTGTCGAAGACTCCCGAGGTGACGGTCGTCCCGCCCGTGCACCCGCCGCTGCCCAGCGTGACCTGTCCGCCGGGTGCTGTCACCGACGGCGTGACGGTGGGGGTGAACGGCGGGGTACTCCCCCCGTCCTGTGAGGCGTGGGCGGCGGGAGTCGCGAGGAGGAGGGCGGTGGCGCCGGACAGGGCGAGGGGTGCGACACGTATCGCGCGCATGTGAGCCTCCGGGGACCGAGGCGTATCCGCGGAACCGGTTTCCGCGAGGCGGGAAGCACGAGGAAATACGTCTCGGTGTCCGACACGCTAGGAGCCCGTCACATCACCCGCGATCGGAGTAAGGCGAATGGGGCAGCGCCGTCCCCCGGGCGGCTCACCGCCCGGGGGACGCGTCCGTCCGGGGTCCTCCTCAGCGCGCGGCGTGCGGGAAGAGGTCGAAGAAGGGTGCCGCGGTCGCCGAGATGCCCCGTCCGAAGGGGGCGTCGAAGTCCCAGATCAGGAAGAGGAGGAACGCGATCAGCACGCTGAAGAGGCCCGCGAGGAGCAGCTCTCTGAAGGTTCTGCGGATCTGCAGCGTGAAGATCAGTCCGACGGTCACCAGGGCGCCGATGATGAGGCCGAACCACACCACCCCCGGCATCGTGGCGCCCGCGTTCTGCCCGCGCGCGCTGCGTGCGTCGTCGGCCGCCGCGACCTGGTCCACGAGCGGCTGGTAGGCCTGGCCCTCGTGGTCGTTCCGCGGGACGTACTCGGTGACGTCCGCGCGGAGGGTGTCGAGGAGCCGGGTCCCACGATCCGTGAGGGAGCCGTGCTTCTCCATGTACCGCCATTCGTCGTCCACCACGTAGGAGACGTAGGTGTCGACGTCGGCGCGGATGCGGTCGCGGACCTCCGCCGGGTAGACGGACGAGCGCGCGTGCACCTCGTGCAGCGCCTGGGCCTCCAGACGTACGTACTCCTGGGCGGAGCTGCGGCCCTCCCAGACGCCCGCGATGGCGAGGCCGAGCACGATGGCGTACACCACGCCGATCATCATCGTCATGTACTCGATGACGTCGGGCGTCTCGGAGGGGTCGTCGTCCTCGCCGACGCGGCGGTTGTTGAGGACGGCGATGGTGAGTACGACGGCACAGACCGATGCCATCGCGATGGAGAGGGCGATCCATTCCGACAAGGTGTCCTCCGTCGGGTCAGCGGGACGAACGAGGCCGGAGCACGGCGACGGCGAACACGGCGGGAGCCGTGATCATCAGAGTCAGCGTCACCAACGAGGTTCCGCTGTCGTGCACTTGGCGCCGGGGCTTGCGATAGACCGGCAGCGCGACGACGTGGGCCGTGGGGTGCGCGGACGGGGTGGGTGAGGGGGTCGGCGACGGACTCGGCTCCGGTGCGGGCGGTGGCGGTGGCGCGGGTGCGGGAGCCGGAGGCGTCGGCCGGGGAGTGGGGGGCGGGAGCGCGCGCGGTGCCGGCGGCCGGGGTTTCGGCGGCGGCGGGGGCTCCGGAGCGGGGGACGGTTCGGGCGCCGGGGGCGCCGGGGGCGGGGGAGTGGGGGACGGTGGAGGCGGTGTGGGTTCGGGCGAGGGCGGCGGTGTCGGGGGCGGCGTGCATACGCCGCTTCCCGCCACGGCGACCGCGGTGACACCGCCGTCCGGCCCGATGACGGCGACCGCGCAGGCGTCCGCGACCGCCGGAGCGGGCGCGGACATCAGCCAGAGGAGCGCGGTGGCCGCGGTGAGCCGTCCGATACGTGATCCGTGCACGCCCCGGATCATGGTCCTCCCCGCGGGGATACGCACGAAGCACTCGGGTGATTCGCCTGATGGTGGGACAATCGCCGATTTTCATGTACGGAACGGGGAAGCGTGCTGTGTCTTCGGCGGCGAGGTACCGAGGGGTTGGCCGCCCTACTCGGACCGCGCGGACTGTTTCGGGTGAGCGGCCCCTGACGGACGGTGAGGTCCGACTTCTCTTTCCGGCGGGCGTGTTCGGCGCGGCGGGGTGGCGGAACCCGCCGCGGGATCCCGCCTCTCGCCCCGTGCTCCCCATTCGGCATGGCTTGATATGCCGCTCGGGGGCCACGTTCCCCGGTGTGCGGTTACCGGGGGGTCGGTTTCCGATCGCGGGCCGACAACTCGCCTTTCGATAAAGGGCGGTGATGCCGCGAGAGTGCTCCGGTGAGGCCCGTGGAAGAGCGCCGGGCGATATGTGATATGAAGGGTCCGGAGATGCCCGATTCAACACCGGTGCCGAGTTGGCCGGTTCCGGATCGCCCCTCGGCGACCCGGCGGGATGTCCGGTCGCTCCGCGTTCACCTGCTGATACGTACGGTGGTCACACCTGTCAGCAGGGTGTGACCAATAACGGACCGCTAATTTCCGTTTCCTCTCGCTCTCTTGGCGGTCGGTCAGTAGCCTCTGGTCAACACTGACCATGAACATGGCCGGATCGTCGTGGCGACTTGTTGGAGACATCGATGGAGCGTCCCGCCTGGGCACCGCAAGGCATAGACATATCGGTGCCGAGCGTGTCCCGCATGTACGACTTCTATCTGGGCGGCTCGCACAATTTCGAGGTGGACCGGGAAGCGGCCCGCAGGGCGATGGAGTTCATGCCCGGTCTCCCCAAGATCATGCAGGCCAATCGCGCGTTCATGCGCAGGGCGGTGCGTTACGCGGTGGCCTCGGGCGTCACCCAGTTCCTGGACATCGGCTCGGGCATACCGACCTTCGGCAATGTCCACGAGGTCGCCCACGGTGCCGATCCCACCGCGCGGATCGCCTACGTCGACCACGACCCGGTCGCGGTGGCGCACAGCCGTGCGGTTCTCGACGGTGACAACCGCACCACCGTCGTCGCCGCCGATCTGCGCCGTCCGCAGGAGATCCTGAAGAACCCGGAGATCGGCGAACTGCTCGACCTGGAAAGGCCGGTGGCCCTCCTGCTGGTGGCCGTCCTCCACTTCGTCGAGGACTCCGACGACCCGTACGCCGCCGTCGCCGAGCTGCGCGCGGCACTCGCCCCGGGCAGCCTGCTCGTGGTCACTCACGCCGCGTACGAGGGCATCCCGCTCACCCGTGAGGAGGCGGGCGGCGCCGTGGGCGTGTACAGCAGCATCCGCAATCCGCTCATCATGCGTTCGCCCGCGGAGGTGGCCCGGTTCTTCGAGGGCTGGGAGCTGGTGGACCCGGGGCTGGTCCCGATGCCGGACTGGCGGCCCGACCCCGGCACGGCCGGCGAGCCGGAAGACCCGTTCGCCTTCTCGGGCTACGCCGGTGTGGGGCGCAAGGCGTGAGCATCCCCACCCAGAAGTCCGGAGCGCCGGACGAGGAACCGGACGGCCCCGAGGACCGGCTCCGGAGATTCGCCACGATCTGGAGCCGGGCCATCTTCCCGTCGACGGCCACCTCGCTGACCCGTCCCGAGTTCGAACAGCATCTGCTGCCCCTGGCGCGCGAGCTGAACGAGACCCTGCACGCCCTCCCGTTCGACGCGGCACCCGCCCAACAGGTCGGCACCGCACTCGTCGCCGCCCACTGCACCGACCCCGACGCCCTCAGCGCCACCCTCGGCGTCATCGACTCGTACCTGGTGCTCTACTGCGGCGGCAACGGCCCCGCCGAGCTCTCGACCGAGGACAGCCGGGCCCGCAGCGCGCGCATCCAGCACGCCCTGGCCGGCGGGTACAGTCACGCACTGCGCGAGCGGACCCTGGGCGAGCAGGAGGCCATCGCCCGCTCCGCGCTGACCGCGCGTTCGCACGCCGAACAGGTGCTGCACGAGACGCAGACCCGCTTCCGGGCGGTCTTCGCGGAAGCGGCCATCGGCATCGCCATCGCCGACCTCGACGGCAACCTGCTGGAGAGCAACGACACCCTCACCCGGATGTTCGGCGGCCTCGACAGCCATGTCCGCAGCCGCAAGCTGACCGACTGGGCCCACCCGGAGGACACCCCGCACGTCTGGCGGTACTACCACGAACTCGTACGCGGTGAACGCGACCACTACCGCGTCGAGAAGCCCTACTACCGCAACGACGGCACGGTCCTGTGGACCAACCTCACGGTGTCGCTGCTGCGCGACTCCGAGGGAGACCCCGAGTACCAGCTGGCGCTCATGGAGGACACCACCGAGCGCAGACTGCTGAACCTCAGGCTGCGGTACGAGGCCACCCACGACGCGCTCACCGGACTGCCCAACCGGACGCTCTTCTTCGAGCGGCTGGAGAAGGCGGTGGCGGCCAAGGGCGGCACCCGCTTCGGGCTCTGCTACCTCGACCTCGACGGGTTCAAGGCGATCAACGACAGCCTCGGCCACGCGGCGGGCGACCGCCTCCTCGTCGAGGTCGCGGACCGGCTGCAGAGCTGCGCGACGGCGCAGGGCGAGATGGTGGCCCGGCTCGGCGGCGACGAGTTCGTGGCGCTGACGACCGGACCGGACACCGCGCGGGAGGTGGGCGACCTCGCCTGCCGCATTCTGAACGTGCTGTCCACGCCCATCCGGATCGAGGGGCGGGAACTGACCGTGCGCGGCTCCATCGGAGTCGTCGAAGGCCCCTCCGGCATCCGTAGCGCCGCCGAAGTGCTGCGCAGCGCGGACATCACGATGTACCGCGCCAAATCGGCCGGCGGCAACCGCTTCGAGCTCGCCGACGAGGAGGCCGACGCCCGGGCCATCACCCGGCACGGGCTCACCACCGCGCTCCCGGCGGCCCTGGAGCGGGGCGAGTTCTTCATCGAGTACCAGCCGCTGGTGCACCTCGGCGACGGCAGCGTGCACGGCGCGGAGGCCCTCGTCCGCTGGCTGCATCCGCAGCACGGCATCCTCGGACCGGACCAGTTCATCCCGCTCGCCGAGCACACCGGCCTCATCGTGCCGCTCGGCCGCTGGGTGCTGGAGGAGTCCGTCCGCCAGGCCCACCACTGGCAGGAGCGTCACAGCGACGGCGGCCCCCTGCGGATCAACGTCAACCTCTCGCCGACCCAGCTCCACCACCCCCGGCTCGTCGCCGAGACCGTGGACGTGCTGGAGCGGTCCGGTCTTGAGCCGGGCGCGCTCTGCCTGGAGCTCACCGAGTCCGCCCTGATCGGCGCCGACGACGGACTGCTCAAACCCTTGCGCCAGCTCGCGGAGATGGGCGTCGACATCGCCCTCGACGACTTCGGCACCGGCTACTCCAACCTCGCCAACCTGCGCCGCCTCCCGGTCAGCGTGCTCAAGCTCGACCGGTCCTTCACCCGGGGCATGCAGCGGCATCCGGCGGACCCCGTCGACCTGAAGATCGTGGAGGGGATCGTCACCCTGGCGCACAGCCTCGAACTGGCGGTCACGGTGGAAGGCGTGGAGACGGCGGCCCAGGCGGAGCAGCTGCGGGAGCTGGGCTGCGACACGGCCCAGGGGTGGTACTACGCCCGCCCCGGCGCCCCGGACCGCATCCACTCGCTGGTGCTGGCCGACGCCGTGTGAGCGGAGGCGGACGGCTTTCCGGGGCTTGTTCAGCCCCGCCCGGCGGACCCGCCGAGGAGGCTGCCCGGGTCCGCCTCCAGCAGCATCCGCTGGAACTCCCTGGCCGCGCGGGGTGGTGCCACGTCGGTGCGGTGGGCCAGCGCGATGGTCCGCCGCAGCCCGGGCGGGGCCAGCGGAGTCATCCGCAGGCCCTGCCCGGCCCGGCCCGCGACCATGCGCGGCACCACGGCCATGCCGAGCCCCGCCCGTACGAAACCGAGCACCGCGTCCATCTCGCCGCCCTCCACCGTGAAGGTGGGCTCGAAGCCCTCCGCCCGGCAGGCGGCGACGGTGAGCTCCCGCAGGTCGTAGCCGTGGCGGAACATCACCAGCGGTACGCCCTGGAGATCGGCGATCCGCACGGACTTCCCCCGTCCCGGGGCGGGCGCGTCCGCCGCCGACACCACGACCAGGTCCTCGTGCAGCAGCTCCACCGTGGTCAACGCCGGCGAGGCGGCGGGCAGCGGGAGTACGAGCAGTGCGATGTCGAGTGCCCCGCGCGCGAGTTGACGTACCAGGTCGTGCGAACCGCCTTCCTCCAGAAGCAGTTCGATCCCCGGGTGCCGGTCGTGGTACGCCCGCAGTACGTCGGGGAGCAGGCCGGTGCAGATGCTGGGGGTGGCGCCGAGACGGATGCGCCCGCGCCGCAGCCGCACCAGCTCCTGCACCTCGCGGCGCGCGCTCTCCGCGTCCGCGAGGATGCGCCGGGCCAGTGGCAGCAGGGTCTCGCCCGCATCGGTCAGCGCGATGTTGCCCCGGGCCCGGCTGAACAGCTCCGCGCCCAGCTCGTCCTCCAGGGCCCGGATCTGCTGGGACAGCGAGGGCTGGGAGACGTGCACCGCCTCGGCGGCCCGGGTGAAGTGCCGGGCCTCGGCGACGGCGACGAAATAAGTGAGCTGCTGGAAGTGCATAAAGGCAGGTTAAACCCGTTGCATAGGCCATGCCTATGGAGATGAGCGCGTCCATCTCTTGGACCGATGGGGGCGTCCGGCCCTACCGTCGTGCCCATGGCACTGGCAACACGGGCGGAACGACGGCCGTCCATGACGCGCACGCTCTGGGACTCGACCGTCGGCAAGAAAACGATCATGGCAGTGAGCGGCCTGATCATGCTGGGCTACCTGGTCGTCCACATGCTGGGCAATCTGAAGATCTTCTTCGGGCCCGGCGAGTTCAACCACTACGCGCACTGGCTGCGCACGCTCGGCGAGCCCTTCCTCCACCACGAGTGGGCACTCTGGATCGTCCGCCTGGTGCTGGTCGCCGCCGTGGTGCTGCACGCCGTCTCCGCGTACCAGCTCAGCCGGCGCGACCTCCGGGCGCGCCCCGTCGGTTACGTCCACAAGAGGGCGCGGGCGAGCTACGCCACCCGGACCATGCGATGGGGCGGCATCATCCTCGCGCTCTTCATCGTCTGGCACATCCTCGACCTCACCACCGGCACCGTGCACAGCGGCGGCTTCCAGGCCGGGCACCCGTACCAGAACGTCGTCGACACCTTCTCCACCTGGTACGGCGACGTCATCTACATCGTCGCGGTGCTCGCCGTCGGCCTCCACGTCCAGCACGGATTCTGGAGCGCCGCACAGACCCTCGGAGTCGGCAGCGCCACCCGCGACCGAGTCCTGAAGACCCTGGCCAACGTGATCTCGGTGGTGCTCACCGTGGGATTCGTGTCCGTACCCGTTGCCGTCATGACCGGAGTCGTGAGCTGACATGAGCGACTACACGCAGTACCGCACCGGCGAGCCGCTCGTCGACACCAAGGCCCCCGAGGGGCCCGTCGCCGAACGCTGGGACACCCGCCGCTTCGAGGCCAAGCTCGTCAACCCGGCGAACCGCCGCAAGCACACGGTGATCGTCGTCGGCACCGGCCTCGCCGGCGGATCGGCCGGCGCCACCCTCGCCGAACAGGGCTACCACGTCGTGCAGTTCTGCTTCCAGGACTCCCCGCGCCGCGCCCACTCGGTCGCGGCCCAGGGCGGCATCAACGCCGCGAAGAACTACCGCAACGACGGCGACTCGGTCCACCGGCTCTTCTACGACACCGTCAAGGGCGGCGACTTCCGCGCCCGCGAATCCAACGTGCACCGGCTCGCGCAGATCTCCGTCGAGATCATCGACCAGTGCGTCGCGCAGGGCGTCCCCTTCGCCCGCGAGTACGGCGGCCTCCTCGACAACCGGTCCTTCGGCGGGGTCCAGGTCTCCCGCACCTTCTACGCCCGGGGTCAGACCGGACAGCAGCTCCTCCTCGGCGCCTACCAGGCGCTCTCCCGGCAGATCGCCGCGGGCAACGTCGAACTCCACGCGCGCACCGAGATGCTCGACCTGATCGTGGTCGACGGACGGGCCCGCGGTATCGTCGCCCGCGACCTGGTCACCGGTCGGATCGACACCTACTTCGCCGACGCGGTCGTGCTGGCCAGCGGCGGTTACGGCAACGTCTTCTACCTCTCGACCAACGCGATGAACTCCAACGCCACCGCCGTCTGGCGGGCCCACCGGCGCGGCGCCCGCTTCGCGAACCCCTGCTTCACCCAGATCCATCCCACCTGCATCCCGCGTACCGGCGACCACCAGTCCAAGCTCACCCTGATGAGCGAGTCGCTCCGCAACGACGGCCGGATCTGGGTCCCCAAGGCCAAGGGCGACGACCGCCCGGCCAATGAGATCCCCGAGGACGAGCGCGACTACTACCTGGAGCGGATCTACCCCGCCTTCGGCAACCTCGTACCGCGCGACATCGCCTCCCGCGCCGCGAAGAACGTCTGCGACGAGGGCCGCGGCGTCGGCCCCGGCGGCCAGGGCGTCTACCTGGACTTCGCCGACGCCATCGCCCGGATGGGCCGCGCCAAGGTCGAGGAGAAGTACGGCAACCTCTTCGACATGTACGCCCGGATCACCGCCGAGGACCCGTACGAGACCCCGATGCGGATCTACCCGGCCGTGCACTACACCATGGGCGGCCTCTGGGTGGACTACGACCTCCAGACCACGGTCCCCGGGCTCTTCGCGATCGGCGAGGCCAACTTCTCCGACCACGGTGCCAACCGCCTCGGCGCCTCCGCGCTGATGCAGGGCCTCGCCGACGGCTACTTCGTCCTGCCGTCCACCATCAACGACTACCTCGCCCGCAATCCGCACACCGCCCCCGTGGGCGCGGACCACCCGGCGGTCGCGGAGACGGTCGCCGAGACCGAGGACCGGCTCAACCTGCTGCTCGCCGTCGACGGCGACCGCACCCCCGACTCCTTCCACCGCGAGATCGGCGAACTCATGTGGGAGTTCTGCGGGATGGCACGCACGGAGGAGGGCCTGCGCACGGCGCTCGCGCGCATCCCCCTGATCCGAGAGGAGTTCTGGCGCCGCGTCAAGGTCCCGGGCACCGGCGAGCAGTTCAACCAGTCGCTGGAGAAGGCCAACCGGATCGTCGACTACCTGGAGCTCGCCGAGCTGATGTGCCTCGACGCCCTCCACCGCGCCGAGTCCTGCGGCGGCCACTTCCGCGAGGAGTCGCAGACCCCGGACGGTGAAGCCGCCCGCCGTGACGAGGAGTTCTCCTACGCCGCCGCGTGGGAGTTCACCGCCACCGGCGAGGCCCCCGTCCTGCACAAGGAGGACCTCGTGTTCGAGTACGTACACCCCACCCAGCGGAGCTACGCATGAAGCTCACCCTGCGCGTCTGGCGCCAGCGAGACGCCGAGGCGCCCGGCGCCATGGCCACCTACGAAGTCGACGGCATCTCGCAGGACATGTCGTTCCTCGAAATGCTCGACACCCTCAACGAGGGGCTCATCCTCGAAGGCGACGAGCCGGTCGCCTTCGACCACGACTGCCGCGAAGGCATCTGCGGGGCGTGCAGCCTCGTCATCAACGGCGACGCGCACGGCCCCGAGCGCACCACCACCTGCCAGCTCCACATGCGGTCCTTCGACGACGGCGACACCATCGACATCGAGCCCTGGCGCGCCTCCGCGTTCCCGGTCATCAAGGACCTGGTGGTCGACCGCTCGGCCTTCGACCGCATCATCCAGTCCGGCGGTTACATCTCCGCCCCCACCGGTACGGCCCCCGACGCCCACGCCACCCCCGTGCCCAAGCCGGACGCCGACTTCGCCTTCGAGCACGCCGAGTGCATCGGCTGCGGCGCCTGCGTCGCCGCCTGTCCCAACGGCTCGGCGATGCTCTTCACCTCGGCGAAGATCAACCACCTCAACGTGCTCCCGCAGGGCGCGCCCGAGCGGGAGACCCGGGTGCTCGACATGGTCGCCACCATGGACGAGGAGGGCTTCGGCGGCTGCACCCTGACCGGCGAGTGCGCCACCGCCTGCCCGAAGGGGATCCCGCTCCCGTCCATCGCCGCCATGAACAAGGAGTGGCTGCGCGCCACCCGCAAGGTCCGGCGCTGATCGGGGAAGCGCCACCCGACCGTCCCGCCGCCGCACCGTGGGCGCCGACGGGACTCCCCCCGAGGGGGTGGAGCGGTTTTCAAGGGGCCGCTCCACCCCCTCGGGGCTTTCGTGTACCGGGGGTCCGCTCAGCCCGTCCGGAGCGCCCGGGCGAGGAACGGGGCCGTGCGGCTGCCCGCCGCCCGCGCGACCTCGGCCGGGGCGCCCGCCGCGACGATCCGCCCGCCCTCCGCGCCGCCGCCAGGACCCATGTCGATCACATGGTCCGCACCCGCCACCACCGCCATGTCGTGTTCCACGACCACCACCGTGCCGCCCGCGTCCACCAGCCCGTGCAACTGGCGCATCAGCACCTCCACATCGGCCGGGTGCAGCCCCGTGGTCGGCTCGTCCAGCACGTACAGGGTGTGGCCCCGCCGGGCGCGCTGGAGCTCCGCCGCCAGCTTGATCCGCTGCGCCTCACCGCCCGACAGCTCGGTGGCGGGCTGCCCGAGGCGCAGATAGCCGAGTCCCACCTCGTCCAGCGTGCGCAGGCTCCGCTCGGCGGCCGGCACCCCCGCGAAGAATCCGGCCGCCGCCTCCACCGTCAGGTCGAGCACCCCGGCGATGGAGAGCCCGCGCAGGGTGACCTCCAGCGTCGGCGGGTTGTAGCGCGCCCCGTGGCAGTCCGGGCAGGGCGCGTACGTACTGGGCAGGAAGAGCAGCTCCACCGAGACGGACCCCTCGCCCTGGCAGGTCTCGCACCGCCCACCCGCCACGTTGAACGAGAACCGCCCCGCCCGGTAGCCGCGCTCCCGCGCCGTCTCCGTCTCCGCGAACAGCTTGCGTACGACGTCGAACAGCCCTGTGTACGTAGCCAGGTTCGAGCGCGGCGTACGGCCGATGGGCTTCTGGTCCACCTGCACGAGCCGGTCCACCGCCTCCAGCCCACGCGCGGACACGCAGCCCCGTACGGCGGGCGCGTCCGGCAGGTCCGCCGCCGAAGACGCCTGGCGGTCGGCGAGCACCCCGGCCAGCACCTGGCCGACCAGGGTCGACTTGCCCGAACCCGAGACGCCCGTCACGGCGGTGAAGACCCCGAGCGGGAACGCCACGTCCACGCCCCGCACGTTGTGGCGCCGGACCCCTTCGAGACGCAGCTCCCCGGAGGGGGTGCGCGGCGGGCGGGCGGCGGGCGCGGCCCCGTCGAAGAGAAAGCGCCGGGTCGCCGACTCCGCCACCTCGGCGAGAGCGGCGGGCGGGCCGCTGTGCAGCACCCGGCCGCCGTGCTCCCCGGCGAGCGGTCCCACGTCGACCAGCCAGTCGGCCTGCCGCACCACGTCCAACTGGTGCTCCACCACGAAGACCGAGTTCCCGGCCTCCTTCAGCCTGCCGAGCACCGCCAGCAGGGACGCCGTGTCGGCCGGGTGCAGACCCGCCGACGGCTCGTCCAGCACGTACACCACACCGAACAGACCGGACCGCAACTGCGTCGCCAGTCGCAGCCGCTGGAGTTCGCCCGAGGAGAGCGTCGGGGCCGTCCGGTCGAGGCTGAGATAGCCGAGACCCAGCTCGGTGACCGTGCCGATGCGGGCCAGCAGATCCGTGGTCATCACCCGCGCCGTCGTGTCACCGCCGGACGCGCGCAGCACCTCCGACAGGGCCGCCAGCGGCAACGCCGCCAGTTCCGCGATGGTGTGCCCGGCGAAGGTCACCGCCATCGCCTCCGGCCGCAGCCGCCCGCCCCCGCAGACCGGGCACGGAACGCTCGTCAGGAATCGCTCCGCCCGCGCCCGCAGGGTCTGGCTCCGGGAGTCGGCGAACGTGTGCATCACATAGCGCCGGGCGCTCATGTACGTCCCCTGGTAAGGGCGTTGGATGCGGCCCGCGTCACGCACCGGATGAACCGTCACCACCGGCTGCTCGTCCGTGAAGAGGATCCACTCCCGCTCACCGGCCGGAAGCTCGCGCCAGGGCCGGTCGACGTCGTACCCGAGGGCGTCGAGCACGTCCCGCAAATTCTTGCCCTGCCAGGCACCCGGCCAGGCCGCGATCGCCCCCTCCCGGATCGACAACGAGGCGTCCGGGACGAGGAGCTCCTCCGAAGTGCGGTGGACCCGTCCGAGCCCGTGGCACTCGGGGCAGGCGCCCGCCGCGGTGTTGGGGGAGAAGGCGTCCGAGTCCAGCCGCTCGGCGCCCTCCGGATACTCCCCGGCCCGGGAATACAGCATCCGCAGCGAGTTGGAGAGCGTGGTCACCGTACCCACCGAGGAACGCTCGCCCGCCGTGGAGCGGCGCTGCTCCAGCGAGACGGCCGGCGGCAGTCCGGTGATCTCGCCGACGGCCGGAGCGCCGACCTGGTGGATCAGTCGGCGGGCGTACGGCGCCACCGACTCGAAGTACCGCCGCTGCGCCTCCGCGTAGATGGTGCCGAACGCCAGCGACGACTTGCCGGAACCGGACACCCCGGTGAAGACGGTCAGGGTGTCGCGGGGGATGTCCACGTCGATGTTCTGGAGGTTGTGCTCGCGGGCGCCGCGCACCCGGACGTACGGATCGTGGGGGGTGGACATCGGTGCGGACTCCGAACATGTGGGGAGAAACAGTCACATTCTAAAGGGCTGCGCGGCGGGGGGAGGCATTGCCCGCCCGACCGGGGGCACGCGGGGAGCATGCCGATGATCCACGGCCGGCCGGGGCGGGCGACCGTCCGGCCGGCACGGACGAGAAGGAGAGTGCTGAGCGATGACGGATGACCAGAACCCCCGCGAGGACGGTTCCGTACCGACACCGGAGGACCTCCGGGCACAGGCGTCGGCCGCACGGGACGAACTCGGCCGGACGGTCGAGCAACTGGCGGCGACGGCCGACGCCACCGTACGCGCCCAGGCCGACGAGCTGACCTCGCAAGCGCGTCGGAAGACCGCGGACGTGACCGCGCTGGGGCAGGAGAAGGCGGCCGGAGCGAAGGACCGGGCCGTCGAGAAGGCCGAAGAGCTGCGGGCCCGGGCCACGGAGAAGGCCGCCGGGGCGCGCGCGGAGGCGCGGGAGCGGACTCCGGACGCCGTGCTGGGCACCGCGGCCCAGGCCCAGCAGCAGATCGGGGCGGCCGTGCGGACCCTGGGGGAGAAGTTCCAGGAGCGCGCGCCCGAGCCCGTGCGCCGGGGCGCCGACCGCGTGGCCCACGCCGCGCGGGGCAAGGAGGGGCTGCTGGTCGCCGGGGGAGTGGCCGCCGTCGCGGTGGTCGCCGTCGCGCGTCACCGGCGGCGCGGATGAACGTCCCCGCCCTCGTGTACAAGCCCGTCGGCCTCGCCGTCGGGATGGCGGGCGGCCTGGTCGCCGGGGCCGTCTTCCGTCAGGTGTGGAAGACGGTCGCCCGTGAGGACGACGCGCCGAGTCCGACGGACCGTGACCGCGGCTGGCCCGAGATCCTCGCCGCGGCGGCCCTGCAAGGGGCGATCTTCTCCACCGTCCGTGCCGCGGTCGGACGCGGCGGGGCCATCACCGTCCGGCGCCTGACGGGAACCTGGCCGGACTGAGGGCCGAGGCCGGCGGGCAGAAGACCCCGGCAACTCCCACGCCCTCGGATCCAACGAGGAGTCCGCCACCGGAACACGCACCGGTGGCGGACTCCTCGCGTGTCCGGCGCTGCCGGACGGCTCCGAACTCCTCACCCGCGCCGGCCGGTGCGGGCCACCGCCCTCGCTCCGGCGGGCGGACGTTCTGTGCCGGTGTGGCGCGCTTCGACCTCCGACGGGCCACCGCGAACGCGGAGAAAGATCAATCGCGTTGTGGGGAGCGCCAGGAGCGGGCTACGTTCCCCCGGGCGCACGTGCCCGGGGGAACAGCGGCAAGGGGTGGGGGACTTGGACGGACGTACTGGCGTGCCCGAAAGTGGGACGAACCCGTGGGGGCAGGCAGTCTCCGCGGTGGTACTCGTGGGGATGCTCTGTGGCGGTCTGTGGGCGATCGGGGAGACCGAGAACACGGGCACGGACACCGAAGCCCGCCCGGCCACCTGTTCCCCGGACGAGGACGGCCGAAGCGGGAAGGACACGCCCCGGGGAAAGGCCGGTGACGCGCTCCTCGCCGTCTCCGGATTCCAGCTGTGTTCCGCGCTGAACCGGCCCGACCTGGCCGAACTGCTCGAAGCCACCGGTGAGACCGCGCTGAGCGCCAGCGGCAGTGGCGGCCTCGTGCAGTCGTCCGCGGGCAAGGGTGAGGGGACCGACGACCCCTCGGCCCGGGTCGAACTCGGCCCCTACACCGTGACGCTGGAGATGAGCCACGACGGACTTCCGGCAGCGGCGTTGGCCACCCTCCTGGGGAACACCGCCCGGCAGCGGACGGTCCTCGGACGCCCGGCGGTCCTCTACTCCGACCGGACCATCAGCCTCAGCTTCCGCCTCGACGGCAGCGACGCCCGGAGTGCCCCCGGAGTCCCGTCCCGCGTTCTCTCCGTCGACGCGGAGCACGGCGGCGCATCCGTGGAAGTGGCGATGTGGCGCGAGGACGGCTGGGAGCCGGACGAAGCGACCCTCCTCCGGGTGGCCGAGGCCGTGCTGCCCACGATCCCGGGGTGGGAGGCCGGAGCGGAGGTGCTGGACAGTCCTTAGAGCATCACCACGGGACGGCACGAGGATCTCCTCGCGGCGGCCCCTCGTCACCCGGGGTTCCGTGCGCGCCCTCAGGTACGCCCCAGACGCTCCTGGGCGTCCTTCAGTGCCTGGGACGACTCGGCCCAGCGGGCCCGCACCACGGTGAAACCGGCCGCCTCGGCGTCGTCGCAGACCAGCTCGTCGTCGTCCACCAGCATCCGGATCTCGCGCCCCCGGCCCAGCCGCTTCAGCACCTCCAGCTTGGTGCGGCGGGCAGGACGGCGGTCGTCGTTGCGCCGCATGTGCAGCGGCCCCTCGGGGAGCCCGTGCAGGGAGATCCAGTCGAGGGTGTCCTTGCGACAGCGTTCCGGGCGGCCGGTCAGGTAGACGACCTCGCACTCGTCGGCGCTCCGCACGGCGAGGCTGATTCCCTCGGCGAGCGGCGGGTCGTCGACGGCGGCGGCGAAGAACGCGGACCAGTCCCGGCGGGCGCCTTCGAGGAAGTGCTGCCGGTGGGCGCTGTCCGAGAGAGTGCCGTCCAGGTCGAATACGGCGAAGGGCCGGGCGTCGTCGGTCATCCCTCCACAGTAGGCCCCCGCCCGGCACGGGGCCCCGGCGGAGCGCTCGCATCCCCTCCGGGCCGCCCCGCCCCCGACCGTACGACTCCGCCGGGCAGAGCCGAGGTCTGCCGCCCCGTTTCGAGGGCATACGCCGATGGCCGGGCCGCAGTCGCCGCCCGGATCCGAGAACGCGAGTGCGCACACGTGGGGGTTCCATGCCGACTGCCCTGCCGGCGAGACGGGCCGGAGTCGACGAGGAGCGGCCGGGCATCTCCCGCCCCGGCCGCTCCCCTGCCCTGACCAGCGGTACCGGTCGCGCCGCCGTACGCGTCGGTGCGCTGACGGTCTGCCAGGCGGGGCTGATGACGGGCCTCGGCCTGCTGATCACCGGCCCGGCGCGGGACTGGTGGCCGCTGACTGTCGAGGACGAGGTGAACGAAGGCTTCGAGCGCATACGCACGCACGCGCTCACCTCCGCCTCGCTCATCGGCTCCGGCGCGGGCAACACGTCCACGGTGGTCGGGATCACCCTGCTGGTCTGTGTGGGGCTGATCCTCATCCCGCGGCTGCCGAGGTGGCGGGAGGCCGTCTTCCTCGCGGTCGCCGTGTCCCTCCAGTCACTGGTCTTCCTCGTCATCACGGAGTCCGTCGACCGGACCCGCCCGGACGTGGAGCGCCTGGACGCCTCACCGCCGACCTCCAGTTACACCTCCGGGCACACCGGGGCGGCCACCGCGCTCTACGGGGGACTCGCCGTCCTGGTGCTCTCCCGGGTGCGCGGTCCCTGGCGGAAGGTGCTGGGCGCCGTCTTCCTGCTGATCCCCCTGCTCGTCGGGGTCGCCCGGCTCTACCGGGGCATGCACCACCCCACCGACGTGGTGGGCGGCCTGCTGAACGGCGGTCTCTCCCTGCTGATCGTGGGCCGGGCCGTCCTCGCGGACGACTACGCGGCGGCCCCCGTGCCCGCCGCCGCGACCGACGTCGCCGTGGCCGCGGCCGAGTCCCGTACCGAGCAGACCGACGCGCGGACCACCGGGACCACCGGGACCACTGTCGTCATCGTCAACCCCACGGTCACCGGCCCCGCGGTCCGGGACACCCTGCGGCTCGTACTGGCCCAGCACGGGTACGGCGCACCGGTCTTCGCGGAGACGACGGCGGACGACCCGGGCGCCGGGCAGGCGGCGGACGCGGTCCGCGAGGGCGCGGGTCTGGTCGTGGTCTGCGGCGGCGACGGGACGGTCCGTGCGGTGGCCGACGTCCTCGCGGGTACGGGCGTCGCACTGGCGGTCGTCCCCTGCGGCACCGGCAATCTGCTCGCCCGTCACCTCGGGCTGCCGCTGGACCCCGCGAAGGCCCTCCACGCGGCGCTGGCCGGTACCCCGCAGCGGCTCGACCTGGGCCGGCTGGAGGGTGACGGCGTCCCCGCGACCCACTTCACGGCCATGTCGGGAGCGGGCCTGGACGCGGCGATGCTGGAGCACACCTCGGACCGCGCCAAGTCCGCGGTGGGCTGGCCCGCCTACGTGGTGGCGGGGCTGCGGGAGCTGCGGTCGCCCAGGACCCGGCTGACGGTCTCGCTGGACGGCGGGCCGGAGCTGCACCGGAGCGTACGGATGGTGCTCCTCGCCAACATCGGTACGGTGCAGGGCGGCACCGCCCTCGTACCCGCCGCGCGACCGGACGACGGCCTGCTGGACCTCGCGCTCTACGATCCGCACGGCCCGGCCGGCTGGCTGCGCGCCCTGCGGGTGCTGCTGCGGCCGTCCTCGGGCACGGGTTCCGAGGGTGGCGGGGACGGGGGCCCCGTCGAGTTCTTCACTTTTCGCCGCGCCGAACTCCGCTTCGCGTCGCCGCAGCCCCGCGAGATGGACGGCGACCCGGTGGGCGCCGGTCTCCGGCTCACCGCCGAGGTCGTGCCCGGGGCACTGACCGTCCTCGTCCCCGACGGGGGCGCGTGATGGGTACGGCGACCCGGGTCCCGCAGACCCGCGACATGACGGGCGACGAGCTCTCCGCCGACGAGGCGCTGGCCACCCTGCGCCGGTACGGCAGTTGGCAACTGGTGCGCGACTCGTTCGTCCGCTTCCGCTACTCCGACGGGTTCAGTCACTCCCGGGCCCTCGCCCTGCAGACGGTGCTCGCGGTGATACCGCTGGTCATCGCGTTCGTCGGCCTCTCCGCCGAGATGCACACCGAGGACATCGGCCGGCTCGCCGAGCTGACGATCCACCGGCTCAGCGCGGGCCCCAGCGCCGACGTCGTCGACGAGGCGCTGGACCAGAGCCGACGCCAGACGGGCATCGGCGCCCGTCTGGCGCTCTGGTTCGGACTCGCTTTCTCCATGGTCAACACCACCACCGCGATGTGCCAGGTGGAGCGGGGTGCGAACCGGATCTACGGTGTCGAACGCGACCGGGTCTTCCACCGGAAGTACCTGCGCGGGCTCGTCATGTCCCTCAGCGCGGGCATCCCGCTCGGCATCGGTTCGCTGCTGATGGTGGCGGGCGGGGACCTGGTGGCCGCCGCGACCACCGTCTACCACCTCGGCGACGGCGCCCGGACCGCCTGGGACCTGCTGAGGTGGCCGCTGGGGGTGATTCTCGCCCTGATCTCCGCCAGCGCGATATTCCGCCGGGCGCCCCGGCGCAAGCAACCCGGTTACACCTGGCTGGCGTTCGGGGCGGCCGTCTACCTGGTGCTGTGGACCGCACTGACCTGGCTGCTCAGCAAGTACCTCGCGTTCAGCGGCTCGTTCGACACCGTCTACGGCCCCCTCAGCGCCTTCATGTCGCTGCTGCTGTGGGCCTATCTGACCTCGATCGCTCTCTTCCTCGGGCTGTCCTTCGCCGCGCAGCTCGAAGCGGTGCGGGCCCGACGGCCCGGACCGATCCAGCCCGACCCCGGGGCCTGAGGCCCCGCCGGACCGAACCGAACCGATCCACCCCGGACCCGGGAGCCCGAATGCCCGTACGCACCACCGCCCGCCGCCTCCGCGACAGCCGCCGGGCCGACCGGAGATTCGGCGCCCGGCTGCTCGGGGCGGTCGCGGTCGCCGCCGTGGCAGCGGTGCCCTTCGCCCTGCTGCTCGTCCTCGTGGAGGGCCACTGGCAGCCGCTGCGCCGGCTCGACGCCTCGGCGGCCCTGCGGCTCAACCGCACGGCCCTCGACCACCCCGCGTGGACCAGCACGTTGCGGTTCCTCTCCGACTGGGTGTGGGACCCGACCACCCTGCGGTCCGCGGTGGCGCTGCTGACGGCCTGGCTGCTGTGGAAGCGGGCCTGGCGGCTGGCGTCCTGGGCCGCCGTGACGGCGGTCGGCGGAGGGCTGATCGGGCTGCTCGTCAAGACCGTGGTGGAGCGCACCCGGCCCTCCCTGGAGGACCCGGTGGCGCACGCGCCCGGCTTCTCCTTCCCCTCCGGGCACGCGATGACCGCGACCACCTCCTCCGCGGTCCTGCTGCTCGTCCTGCTGCCGATGGTGCCGCGCGCCTGGCACGCGGTGTGCTGGGGCGTGGCGGCCCTGTCGGTGGTCGGGGTGGGGTTCACCCGGGTCGCGCTCGGCGTCCACTGGTTCAGCGACGTGGTCGGCGGCTGGCTGCTCGGCGCGGCGGTGGTCGCGCTCACCGCCTGGGCCTTCGAGGCGTGGCGCAGCGATGTGGGGCGCCGGCGGACCGAGGTCGGCGAGGGCCTGGAGCCCGAGCTGACCGGCGCGGAGCCGGAGCGCCAGAAGGCCTGACCCACGGCCCGCTCACGCGAGGGGCCCGCCACCCGAGGTTCCGGTTCCGGGGGCGGGCCCCTCGCGGCGCTCCGTCCGCGGTCGCCGTCCCCGGCGTGGCCGTCCCGTACCGTCCCGTGCCGTCCCGTGCCGTCCCGTGCCGTCCCGTGCCGTCCCGTGCCGTCCCGTGCCGTCCCGTGCCGTCCCGTGCCGTCCCGTCCCGTAAGCGCGGGAGTCCCGTGGCGGCGTCAGAGGGTCCGGCAGTACGGGGGCCGGGCCCCCGTCCCCCGTACTGCGCGGTGACGGAGCCGAGAGCGCCCGCGGACGTACCGCCGCGGAGGGATCGTCCGGCGCCGGTCACGTGGCGTGGGGCCGCACCACGCCGCACCACGCCCTGTCGTCCCCGGCTCCGTCAGGAAGGTCCGTCGAGCCGGAAGCCGACCTTGAGCGTCACCTGGTAGTGCCCCACCCGGCCGTCCTCGATGTGTCCGCGCGCTTCCTTGATCTCGAACCAGTCGAGATTGCGCAACGTTTCCGACGCTCGGGCGATGCCGTTGCGGATCGCCGCGTCGATGCCCTCCTCGGAGGTTCCTACGATCTCGGTGACCCGATAGGTGTGATTGGACATCGTATGTCTCCCTTCGTGTCTCCACGGTGCCTTACTCCCGGGTGGTGCGCGAGGGAGCGGTCGGCCGCGCCCGGGCGACGGGCGGCCCTTGACCTGCTCAATGGTCCATACCAAAATCCAGCCACACACCCGTGCGAGCACCGCCCGCGTCCCCCCACACCGGGTCAAGATTCCATCGTGCTGATTCGCAGAAGGTGACGCTCGTGAAGAACCGGATTCTCGCCGGAGCCATCGCACTCGTCTCGTCCGTGGCCCTCGGGGGATGCGGATACCTGTCCCCCTCCGCCGCGGGGGACACCACCGTGACGGTCTGGCTGATGAAGGGCAGTGCCTCCACCGAATTCCTGGACAAGTTCACCGCGGCGTACGAGGCGGAACACAGTTCGGTCGAACTGGAGTTCAAGTTCCAGGAGTGGGGCGGTATCGGCCCCAAGGTGCTGTCCGCGCTCAAGGGCAAGGACTCCCCGGACGTCATCGAGGTCGGCAACACGCAGGTCGCCCAGTACGCGGAGAGCGGCGGCCTGCGCGACCTCACCCTGGAGGCCATGCGCGACCTCGGCAGCGAGGACTGGCTGCCGGGCCTCGCCGACCCGGGCAGCATCAACGGAGTGCAGTACGGCATCCCCTGGTACGCGGCCAACCGGGTGGTCATCTACAACAAGGACCTCTTCGCGCAGGCGGGGATCGACACCCCGCCGAAGAACCGCGAGCAGTGGATCGCCGACACCGAACGCCTGGACTCGGACGGGAACCAGGGCATCTACCTCGCGGGGCAGAACTGGTACGTCCTCGCCGGATTCATCTGGGACGAGGGCGGCGAACTCGCCGAAGGGGACGACGGCGACTGGACCGGCGCCCTGGACAGCCCCGAGGCACTCAGGGGCATGGAGTTCTACAAGAAGCTCCAGGCGCTCGGTGCCGGCCCGAAGGACGCCGACGAGGAGAACCCGCCGCAGACCGACGTGTTCGCCCGAGGCGACGTCGCCCAGATCATCTCCACCCCGGGCAGCGCCGGGCTCATCGAGCAGGCCAACCCCGGACTCAAGGGGAAACTGGGCTACTTCCCGATACCCGGCAAGACCACGAAGAAGCCCGGCGCGGTCTTCACCGGCGGCTCCGACCTGATCGTCCCGGAGAAGGCCGAGCACCGCAGCGCCGGCGTCGCAGTGGTGGAGGCGCTGGCGAGCGAGAAGTGGCAGCGCGAACTCGCCCTGGCCATGAGCTACGTCCCCAACAAGCCGGAGCTCGCGGGCGCCGTCGAGGACCAGGAAGGCACCGCCGCGATGGCGAAGGGAGCCGCCCAGGGACGGGCCACTCCCAACTCGGCCCAGTGGGCGGACGTCGAGGCCGAGAACCCCATCAAGCCGTACATGACCGCGGTGCTGGAGGGACGCGACCCGGCCGAGGAGGCGAAGTCGGCCTCGGAGCGCATCAGTTCACTCCTGGCGGGCAGCTGACGCCCCGCGCCCGGCCGCCGGGGCCGAGGGACCGGTGAGGTGGTGCGGGGAAAGGGCGGGCCCGGGCCGCACCCCGGGATTAAGCCGTCGCACATCCGCACGCTCCATGGCGGCCACGTCGAATCCAGCCGGACGCGGAAGAAGTAGGGGGCCGGACCTTCGCCGCCGCGCGGAGGTCCGACGGCCCCGCTTGCTGATCCGTCCCCGGAGACCGCCATGACCGCGCTGCCCGTCGCCCCACCGGTACGCCCCGTCTCTGAAGTGCCGGCCCCCGCCCGGCCCCCCGCCCCCTCGGCCCGGTCCCAGGCCCCCGCCTACCACCTCTCCCTCGCCGCAGGCCCCGACGACGTACGTGCCGCCCAGCGGCTGCGCCACCAGGTGTTCGCCGGGGAGCTCGGCGCCCTCCTCGACGGCCCCGAACCCGGCCTCGACAGTGACGAGTTCGACGCCTTCTGCGACCACCTGCTGGTGAAGGAGACCGCCACCGGCGACGTCGTCGCCACCTACCGGCTGCTGCCCCCCGAGCGCGCCCGCGCCGCAGGACGCCTCTACTCGGAGAGCGAGTTCGACCTCACCCGGCTCGCCCCTCTGCGCGACGACCTCGTCGAAGTGGGCCGCTCCTGTGTCCACCCCGCCCACCGCGACGGCGCGGTCATCGCCCTCATCTGGGCCGGCCTCGCCCGCTACATGGAGCGCACCGGCCACAACTGGCTGGCCGGATGCTGCTCGCTTCCCCTGGGCGACGGGGGCATCCGGGCCGCCCGCAGCTGGGAGACCGTACGCGCCAGGCACCTGGCCCCCGAGGAGTACTGGGTCACCCCGCACCGCCTCTGGTCCGGCACCCCGAGCGCACCCGGCCCGCGACCGGCCGCCGGGGCCCGTACCGACCTGCCGCCGCTACTCCGGGGCTACCTCCGCCTCGGCGCCTGGGTGTGCGGATCGCCCGCGTACGACCCGGACTTCGACTGCGCCGACCTCTATGTACTCCTCTCCCTGCGCCGCACCGATCCCCGCTACCTGCGGCACTTCCTCTCCATGGCGCCTCTGCGATGAACGCCTGGTCCCCCGTCTCCCCGTGCACACCCCGGGCATGCGCCGGCCACCACGGAGCGGTCCGCCCCCTCCTGCCCGCGGTGGCACGGCTGGTGGCGGGCAGTCTGCTCGCGCTGGGCGGCGCCGCGTGCACACCCCTCGCGGCGGCGCTCCCGCAGCCGGTCCGCGACCGGCTGGTCCGCCGCTGGTCACGGACCGTCCTGCGCACCTTCGGAGTGCGCACGCGGGTCACCGGCAACCCGGGCGGAGGGAGCGGCGGCGAACCGGTCGTCGAAGGGCCGGGCGGGGAACCGGCCGTCACCAGGAGCGGCGGGGAACTGGTCGTCGCCAACCACATCTCCTGGCTCGACATACCGCTCGTCGCCGCCGCCCTCCCCGCGCGGATGCTCGGCAAGTCCGAGATACGGCAGTGGCCACTGCTCGGTGCCCTCGCCGCACGCGGCGGCACCCTCTTCATCGACCGGGACAGCCTGCGGGCGCTGCCCGCATCCGTCGGCGCCGTCGCCGACGCGCTGCGCGCCGGAGACCGGGTGGTGGCCTTTCCGGAGGGCTCCACGCGGTGCGGCGGCGGCCCGCCGGGCGCCTTCCGCCACGCGGTTTTCCAGGCGGCCGTCGACGCGGGCGCGACGGTGCGGCCGGCCCGGATCACCTACCGCGTCCAGCCCGCCCCCGCCGGAGCCGGCGACCACGCCGCCCGCCTCCCGGCCCGCGCCGTCGCGTTCGTCGGTGACGACCCGCTCCACGCCTCGCTGTGGAGGGTGGTGCGGGCCGCCGGAGTCGCAGCAGAGGTCACCCTGCTGCCGGCGCTCCCGGCGGACCGGGCGGGTGACCGACGGACACTCGCCCGCCTCGCTCAGACGGCCGTCGCCAGCGACACCGCGAACCTCCCCGCCGTGTCCGTCCACCACTGATCGAGCCGCAGCCCCGCGTCGCCCAGCTCCTCGCGCACCCGGTCCCGACGGAACTTCGCCGACACCTCCGTACGCAACTCCTCGCCCTCCTCGAACGACACCACGAGATCGAGCTCATGGATCTTCACCGTGAGCGCCGAACGGGCCCGCAGCCGCATCTCGATCCACTCGGCGTCCGAGTCCCAGCGCGCGACGTGGTCGAAGTCCGCGGGGTCGAAGTCCGCGTCCAGTGCCCGGTTGACGACCTCCAGGACGTTCTTGTTGAACGCGGCGGTGACCCCGGACGCGTCGTCGTAGGCCGCGACCAGCGTCGCCGGCTCCTTCACCAGGTCCGTACCGAGCAGCAGCGCGTCGCCGGGGGAGAGGATCGAGCGGACCGAGCGCAGGAACGTGGCCCGCTCCTCCGGCAGCAGATTGCCGATCGTGCCGCCCAGGAACGCCACCAGCCGGGGGCCCGGGGTTCCCGGCAGAGCGAGGCCGCCGGTGAAGTCCGCGATCAACGCGTGCACGTTCAGCTCCGGACGCTCGGCGAGCAGCGCCTCGGCGGCGCCGGTCAGCGCGCTCTCGCTCACGTCCACGGGGACGTAACTGTGCAGCCGCGGAAGGGCGTCGAGCAGATGGCGGGTCTTCTCCGAGGAGCCCGAGCCCAGTTCGATCAGAGTCCGGGCACCCGAGGCGGTTGCGATGTCCGCCGCGTGCGCCACCAGGATCTCCCGCTCCGCGCGGGTCGGGTAGTACTCGGGCAGCCGGGTGATCTCTTCGAACAGTTCGCTGCCCCGCGTGTCGTAGAACCACTTCGGCGGCAGTGTCCTGGGACGCCGGGACAGACCGGCGAGCACATCGGCGCGGAGCGATGCCTCCGTGGCGTCCACCGGCAGGGTGCGGGTCAGCAGGAAGGGACTCAACGGGGGGTCTCCTTGAGCGGGGTGGGCAGGACTTCGTCGACGGTCGCCACCAGCAGGGTGCGGTCCGGTACCTCGCGCCAGGCCGGATCGTCGTCGTACGGCTCCGAGGCCACCACCGTGCGGAGGCCGGGCCGGTGCAGATACCAGAGGCTGTCGCCCCAGGCGGTCGCCACGACGGTCGTCCCGTCGCCGACCAGCAGGTTGAGACGTGAGCCTGGCGCGGACCGCGCCACGTCCAGGACGGTGTCGGCGACGGCCTGCGGGAGGTCGTCGCCCTCCTCGACCCGGTGGCGGATCATTGCCCACAGCACCGCCGAGTCACTGCGCGCGTCCAGGGAAAGGAGGACGGACGCGGGCAGCGTGGACGCGAGCGGTGCGAGGGAGCCGGGCCACCCGAGCACGGCGCCGTTGTGGCTGAACAGCAGCGGGCCCGCCTTGAACGGGGCGGCGGCGGCCTCCCCGTCCGCACCCGACTCGGTGGCGTCCCGCACGGCCGCGAGGAACGCCCCGCTGCGGACCACCCGGGCGAGCTCCTGGAACGTCTCGTCCCCCCAGACCGGGACGGCCCTGCGGTACCGGCCCGGCACAGGGTCGCCGGGCGCGTACCAGCCGACCCCGAACCCGTCCGCGTTGACCGTGCCGTTGCGCTGCCGACGCGGCGCCCAGGACTGCCGTACGAGCGAGAACTCCGGTGCCACCAGCACCTCTCCCAGCGCCACCGGAGGCCCCAGATAGGCGAGGTGACGACACATCAGGCGTCCCTGGCGGTGCGGAAACCGGCGAAGATCTGGCGGCGCACCGGCAGGTCCCAGTTCCGGAACGTGCCCCGGCAGGCGACCGGGTCCACCGCGAACGAACCGCCCCGCAGCACCTTGTGCTCCGGACCGAAGAAGACCTCCGAGTACTCGCGGTACGGAAAGGCGACGAATCCCGGGTAGGGCAGGAAGTCGCTGGCCGTCCACTCCCACACGTCGCCGATCAACTGGCGCACCCCGTCGGCCGACTGCCCGGCCGGATAGGCGCCGGCGGCGGCCGGACGCAGATGGCGCTGACCGAGGTTCGCCCGCTCCGGCGTGGGGTCGGCGTCGCCCCAGGGGTAGCGCAGCGAGCGCCCGGCCGCGGCGTCGTGCCGGGCCGCCTTCTCCCACTCGGCCTCGGTCGGAAGCCGCCGCCCGGCCCATCGGGCGTAGGCGTCCGCCTCGTACCAGCTGACGTGCAGCACCGGCTCGTCGTCCGGCACGGGCTCGGTCACCCCGAACCGCCGCCTCAGCCACTGGCCGGCCTCACGGTGCCAGAAAAGCGGTGCGGTGAGCTCGTGTTCGCGGACCATCGCCCAGCCCGCCGGACGCCACCAGCGCTCCTGGGCGTACCCGCCGTCCTCGATGAACCGCTGGTACGCCCCGCAGGTGACCGGGGTGGTGTCCAGGAAGAACGCGGCCACCTCCACCCGGTGCGCCGGGCGTTCGTTGTCGAGCGCCCAGGGTTCGGTGGACGTACCCATGGTGAACGGACCGCCGGGCACCAGCACTTCGTGCGGGAGACGTACGGAGTCCTGGGCCCGGGGCGGCTCGGGGGCGGTCAGCGCGGCCGGCCCCGAGCGCAGCTGATGGGTGATCAGCATGGTTTCGTCGTGCTGCTGTTCGTGCTGGGCGATCATGCCGAACGCGAACCCGGCGCGCTCCAGCGGGCGCCCGCCGCCGTGCAGCGGGGCGCTCTCCAGGATTTCCAGCACCCGGCCGCGAACGTCCGAGGCGTACGTCCGGGCCTCGGCGGGGGCCAGCAGCGGCAGGGACGGCCGGGCCGACCTCGGGTGTTCGAACGCGTCGTAGAGGCCGTCGATCTCCGGCCGGATCGCGTCCCTGCCGCCCACGGCCCGCAGGAGCCACTGCTCCTCCTGGTTGCCGATGTGGGCGAGGTCCCAGACGAGTGGGGACATCAACGGCGAATGCTGGGCGATGAGTTCGCCGTCTTCGACGCTGTCCGTCAGAACGGAGGTGCGGGCCCTGGCGGCGAGCAGGGCGGTCAGGGCCCGGTTGCGGAGAGCCTCGGCGTCGGACTCCGGCGTGAGAGGGAAGTTGCTGTCGGACACGGTGGTCATGCCGGGAGTCCCTTTCCGGAGGGAGTGGTCCGGGAGCCGCCCGCCGAGGACGCCTCCGCCCACGCGGCGGCCGCTGCGGGGGAGAGGAGGTCGGGCAGGTCGTCGGCGGGACATCGCCCGCGGGCGACGTACCGCTCGGTGAAGTCCGCCACGGTGTCCAGCACCGCGGTGGTGGCACCGATCCGGGGGAGTGCGCCGAGTGCCGCCTCGAAGCAGGTGGTGGCCGCGGCCCGCAGCTCCGGATCGGTCAGCCCGTCGCGGGCCGCCGCCCGCCACAGCGGATTGCGCGGCGCCGCGTTCGGCCCGGCCGTCTCGGCCAGCGGTTTCACGGTGCGGTACACCGTCTCCGCCGCTTCCGGATCGTCGAACAGTGCGGTGGCGACCGCGAGCGGCACCAGCCAGCCGTCCGCCCCGGACTGGGCGTCGATCATGCGCAGCTCCAGATGACCGCGTGGCCGGGCCGGCGGGAAGCAGGTGGTCATGTGGTACTCCAGGTCCTCGGCGGAGGGAGGCCGGGGGCCACCGCCCCGGATCCACTGGCGGAACGTGAGCCCGTCCGGCACCTCCCAGGGGCCCGTTTCGGTACGGATGCACATGACGCTGGTGTCCAGTACGTGCGCGGCCCATGCCTCGCGCGGCGGAAGATGCCCCGGTGGAGCCAACGTGCGGTCCGGGTCGAGCGCCGCCCACAGCCCCTGACGGGTCGACCGCCAGCCGGTCCGCGCCCGCTGCTGGAAGGGTGAGTTGGCGAACGCCGCCACCAGCACCGCGCCCAGCAGATGCGCGAGCTGCCACCGGCGGCCGTAACCGAGCGGACCCGGCTCCTCCTCGCCCGCGTCCAGGCAGACCTGCACCGACGCGGAGGTGCACATCATCGCCCGCCCGGCCGTGCCCGAGCGGTCGAGGGCCGCCTCCATCGCGTCGTAACGCGGCTCCCTCAGCCACCGCCGGGGCGACTGCCAGGGGTCGACGCCCAGTCCCGTCGGGACCAGGCCCGACCGGCCCAGCGTGCCGCGTACGGCCGCCAGGTCGGCGGAGACCGCGTCGACGCACGCCATCAGCGATCCGGCGGGCCGCGAACTGAGTTCGAGCTGCCCTCCGGGCTCGAAGGTCAGCGCCGAGTCGAGCGCCAGCGCCCGTACCTCGGCGAAGGCGCCGTCCAGGCGCTCCGGGGTGACGCGGAGGTCGGGATGTACGGCGTCGTGGATGAGCCATTCGAGTTCCACGCCGACGGTGCGGGGCGGACCCGTCTTGAAACAGATGGCCTGCAGTAAATCCTCCGCCTCGCTCTCGCCGAGAGGCGATCCATGCGTGCGGGTGCCGGTTCCGGTGGTCGCGTTCGGGGGCATACGTGCCTCCTCTTCCGATGCCTCCCTTCCACCCAAACCCCTGCCGACCGATCGCACAAGGGCGCCCCGCCCCGGCGTAAAGGCGTTGCGCGGAGTTCACCCGACGTCGAACATGTGCGTGATGCACTGTTCGGGGGGATCGCTGGAGGGGGCGCTCGTGAGCGCACGGATGCGCGCTCTGGCGCGTGAGACCGAGGCCATCGTCCACGAGGGCCGTTACCGCACGTCCGGCGGTCGTGAGGTCTCCATCGGAAGCCTCACGACCGCCGCCCTGGCCGGGACCGGGCTGTACGGACCGGACCCGGTGGCGGTCCCCGCACTCGGCTCCGACCGCGCGACCGCCTTCGAGGTGACCGGCGAGAGCAGCCTGCGTGCCGCCCGCCGGCTGAGTGAGGAGGGGCCGGGCCGGATCGCCGTGCTCAGCTACGCCTCGGCCCGCAATCCGGGCGGTGGATATCTGAACGGCGCACGGGCGCAGGAGGAGGACCTCTGCCGTGGTTCCGCGCTCCACGCGACCCTGCTGCGCGCCCCCGAGTACTACGCGCACCACCGCGCGCACCGCAGCGCGTTCTACTCGGACCGGGTCATCCACTCACCCGGTGTGCCGGTCTTCCGCGACGACCGGGGCGCGCTGCTCGACACCCCGTACCTCGTGGGCTTCCTCACCTCGCCCGCGCCCAATGCGGGCGTGATCCGGCGCCAGACCCCCGAGGAGGCGCACCGCGTCCCCGCCGCCCTGGCGAGCCGGGCCGAACGGGTGCTTGAGACCGCCGCCGCCTGCGGATACCGCCGGCTCGTCCTGGGCGCCTGGGGTTGCGGGGTCTTCCAGAACCGTCCCGCGCAGGTCGCGGATGCCTTCGGGGGGCTGCTCGCGGACGGCGGGCGCTTCGCCGGCCACTTCGAGCAGGTCGTTTTCGGCATCCTCGACCGCGCGCCCGGCTCCGCCACCCGAGCGGCGTTCGCCGACCGCTTCCGGGCGAGCGCCGCGCCGGACCCCGGGGACGTGGGGCCGCGTCTCCGGGGCCGGGCGGACCCGGCTCAGCTCCAGCCGTAGCGCTCCCGGAGCCGCTCCACGACGCGCTGGAACCGTTCGAAGTCCAGCGCACAGGCTTCGCGCCGCATCCCGTCCTCGTGCACCCTGAGCACCCGGTCCAGATCGACCCAGGAGGCCCGGCCCGAACTGTCCCACGGACCCGCTCCCAGAGCCACCCACTCCCGGTCCAGGTCGTGCTGCTTGCTGGAAAGCTGCACCGCGAGCAGGGTGCCGGCCTGTTCCCGTGCCACGACGAGCACCGGCCGGTCCTTGCCCCGGCCGTCGTTCTCCTCGAACGGCACCCAGGTCCAGACGATCTCCCCCGGGTCGGGGTCGCCGTCGCGGTCGGGGGCGTACGAGGTGCGGACCGGGCCCACCTCGCGCGGCTCCGCCTCGGCGGTCGCGAACGGGCCGGTACGGCCGGGGGAGGTGGGCGGGAAGACGGTCTCGGGCATGCCGTTCTGATATGTCATCAACACACCGTAGGACAATCGCTCCCATGGTTCCGCACCGGCAGCGGACCGCGACCGGCGGCGCACATGACGCGGGGCAAAGGCCGAGGGGGAAGGCGGCGCGGAAGGCGGTGCGAAGGACCGTCAGAACCCAAGCGAAGCGGTGCGAACGCCCGGCACGTGGCGTCACGACGGCTCGGCACGGGGCGGCGCGGGAGGCGCACGACGGGAGCGCGTGTACGCCCCCGCGCGCAGCCGGAGTGTCTCGGGGTGCCCCGGGACGCGACCCCCTCCGGTGCGTCTGCAAGACTGCCCGTCGCCATGAGCCAGTTACCCAAGCAGCCCTCGGAATCTCCCGTCCCCACGAGCGCCGACGTGGCGCGGCTGGCGGGCGTCTCCCGGGCCACCGTGTCCTACGTACTCAACAACAACCCCACCATGCGGATCAGCGAACCCACCCGCCGCCGGGTGCGGGAAGCGGCCCGAGACCTCGGCTACGTGCCCCACGCCGCGGCGAGGAGCCTGCGCGCCGGACACACCCGTATGGTGCTGCTGCCCGCCGGGCACCTCCCCGAGGGCCCCCTCTACCGCCACTTCCTGCAGGAACTGCAGGCGGGCCTGCGCGGACTCGACTACACCGTCGTCCAGTACGGCAGCGCCGGCCTCGGCGCGGACGAGGCCGCGCGGGCCTGGGCGGAACTCCGCCCCGTGGCCGTGGTCGCGCCGGCCGGGCTGGCCCTCACCGCCTACGGCATCGCCGTCCTCCACCGCTCCGGCGCCAAGGCCGTCATCACCCTGGGCCCGCACCCGGTCGACGGAGCGCACGGCCTGGTGCTGGACCAACGCGAGGTCGGCAGCCGCGCCGCGGCCCACCTGCTGGAGCGGGGGTACCGGCGGATCGGCGTGGTCGTGCCCGAGGAGAAGGCGACCACCCCCTTCGCCGTCCCGCGCCTCGAAGGCGTCCGGCAGGCGGCGCGACCGGCCGGAGCGCGGACCGAGGAACTCGTCCTGGCGTACGACGAGGGGGCCGCCGCCCGCCTGGCCTCCCGCTGGCGCGACCTCGGCCTGGACTCCGTCTTCGCCTACAACGACGAGTACGCGATGCTGCTGATGCGGGCCTTCCAGGACGCGGGGATCCGGGTGCCCGCCGAGGCCGCCGTGATCGGCGCCGACGACCTGATGCTCGGAAGACTGCTCCGCCCCCGGCTGAGCACCGTACGGATGGCGCTCGCCACCGGACAGCCCCTCGCGGAGCTCATCGACCGGCTCGTCCGGCACCCCGGCGGCGAACCGGAGCACCACGAACTCCTGCGGGCCGTGGCGGTGCCCCGCGACTCGACCTGACGGCGCGCGCCGGTCCACCGGCCACCGCCGGACAGCCCTTAGCGTCGGCCCATGAGCCATCCGCAGAGCTACGAAATCCTGCTGGTACCCGAGTACGCCGACGCGTCCGGCGCCGACAAGCCGGGACCGGTGAAGAGGGGGGAGAGCGAACGGGACGACCCGCCGCGGCCCGGCAGCGCCATCCGGTCCGGGATCGTGGAGGCCACCGGCGCCACCGGCGCGTCCGGCTACCCCCGCTACGCCGGAGACGGCATCGAGGCCGACATCGACCCGGCCACGCGGACGGTCGAAGCGCTCCTGATCGACGGCGCCGAGATCGACTACGGCCTCTCGGTACGCGTCGCGGACCGCAGCCCCGCACCGGGCGGCGACCCGGCCGCGGGCCGAGCGGGCGGTTGAGACCTCGGCCTCCGGCGGAAGTCCCGCCCGGCGATCCGACCACGCTAGGGCGTGTCTGACAATTCCCACCGGGCGGTCGGCGCCCGGCACGGCACCTCGCGGCGTTGTCGGACCGTCCGAGTACATCCAGTACTCGGGCGGTCCTCCGCCTTGCGATGCACCGCACCGGACACCGCCCGCCGACCCGACGCGAATTGTCAGACACGCCCTAGAGGCCCCGGCCGGAGCACACCGGCACACACCGGTGCACTCCACCCGGGGCCTCGAAGGCCGGGCGTCCAGGAGCCTCCGCTCCGGGGTGCTACGCCTGCTGCTGGCCCTGCGCCTGCTTCTTCTGCTCCTCCACCGACTTGCGCACCTCGTCCATGTCGAGGTTCCGCGCCTGCCCGATGATGTCCTCCAGCGCGGCCTCCGGCAGCGCGCCCGGCTGCGCGAACACGGCCACGTTGTCACGGACGATCATGAGCGTGGGGATCGACCGGATCTCGAAAGCCGCGGCCAGCTCCTGCTGCGCCTCGGTGTCGACCTTCGCGAAGACGAGGTCGGGGTGCCGCTCCGACGCGGAGTCGTAGACCGGGGCGAACTGGCGGCAGGGACCGCACCAGGAAGCCCAGAAGTCGATCAGGACGAACTCGTTGTCGCTGACGACCTGGTCGAAGTTTTCCTTGGTGAGCTCTACGGTGCTCATTCTCTGCTACCTCTTCCTGTGCCGGTTTCTCGTGCCGGTGGGGACCTGTCCGGCTCAACCGTGACCATCCGTGCACTATTCCGCCTGCCCCTGTGGCCGTACGGCACACGCCCGGACAGACTGGGCCCATGAACGAAGCAGAGAGCAGTGCCGAGTACGACGTCGTGGTCATCGGAGCGGGACCGGTGGGGGAGAACGTGGCCGACCGGGTCAGGGCGGCGGGCCTGAGCGCCGCCGTCGTGGAAGCCGAACTCGTCGGCGGCGAATGCTCCTACTGGGCCTGCATGCCCAGCAAGGCACTGCTGCGCCCCGTGGTCGCCCGCGCCGAGGCGCGCAGGGTGCCCGGGCTCGAAGCCGCCGTGCAGGGCCCCCTGGACGCCGACGCCGTCCTCGCCAACCGCGACGGGTTCACCTCCCACTGGAAGGACGACGGACAGGTGGAGTGGCTGGAGAGCGTCGGCGCCGACGTCTTCCGCGGCCAGGGGCGGCTGACCGGTGAGAAGAGCGTCTCCGTCACCGCCCCGGACGGAACGGTCCGTACCCTGACCGCGCGGCACGCCGTGGCCGTCTGCACCGGCAGCCGCGCCGTCGTCCCCGACCTGCCCGGCGTCGCCGACGCCCACCCCTGGACCAGCCGGGAAGCGACCAGCGCGAAGAGCGTGCCCGGCCGGCTCGTCGTCGTCGGCGGCGGAGTCGTCGGCGTGGAGATGGCCACCGCCTGGCAGGGCCTGGGCGCCCGGGTGACGCTGCTCGTCCGGGGCGGCGGACTCCTGCCGAAGATGGAGCCCTTCGCCGGTGAACTGGTCGCCGAGGCACTCACCGAAGCCGGTGCGCACATCCGGTACGGCGTCTCGGCCACCGCCCTCCACCGGCCCGCCCCCGACGGACCGGTCACCGTCGAACTGGACGACGGCGACCGGATCGAGGCCGACGAGATCCTCTTCGCCACCGGGCGGGCCCCCCGCACGGACGACCTCGGCCTGGAGACGGTGGGCCAGGAGCCCGGTAGCTGGCTGACCGTGGACGACAGTTGCCGGGTGGAGGGCAGCAGCTGGCTCTACGCGGTCGGAGACGTCAACCACCGCGCACTCCTCACCCACCAGGGCAAATACCAGGCCCGGATCGCGGGCGCCGCGATCGCCGCCCGCGCCCAGGGCACAACGCCCCTGGAGACCGGCCGCTGGGGCGCCCACGCGGCCACCGCCGACCACGCCGCCGTCCCCCAGGTCGTGTTCACCGACCCGGAGGCCGCCTCGGTCGGCCTCACCCTCGCGGAAGCCGAACGCGCCGGCCTCCGCGTCCGGGCCGTCGACTACGACCTCGGGTCGGTCTCGGGCGCGAGCCTGTACGCCTCCGGCTACCGGGGCCACGCCCGCATGATCGTCGACCTGGACCGCGAGACCCTCCTCGGCGTCACCTTCGTCGGCCCGGGCGTCGGCGAGCTCATCCACTCGGCCACCATCGCGGTGGCGGGGGAAGTGCCCCTCGCACGCCTCTGGCACGCAGTTCCGTCCTACCCGACCATCAGCGAGGTGTGGCTGAGGCTGCTGGAGACTCTGAGGGGTTAGCGCGGGCATCGGCAATCGGCCGGACTCGGCTCGGCCGTCGAGCGCGCCACGCAGAGCACGACTCGCGCATTCGGCTCATTCCCTCGCTCCTGCGCGCGTTGCATTTCGATTGTTGCGCTCCTCTTCGCCGCCATTTGCGTACAAATGGTCATCGTCGGTCGGGCCGATGCCGGAGGGCTTCGAGGCGATCAGTGCGGGAGGTGCGGTGAGGCCATGGCGTCGATGGTTGAACGGGATGACTCGTTCCCCGAGCGCGCTGTCACTGGGGGTCTTGCTGGGCATCGCGGTCGTGGACGCGGCCACTGGCCCGGAGTACAACCTGCTGCCCGTGTACGCCGCCGGACCCGCGGTGGCTTCGGCGCGAGGGCCGTTGCGGAACGTCGTGGCCATGGGTGCCGTGGCCGTTCTCCTGTGCCTGCTGTTCGCATGGAAAGCCGACCGCTTCGGTGAGTTGCGGATGAGCGTCGCGCTCGCCGCCATCGCCTACGTCACCCTGGCATCCGCCTTCGCGGCGTGGTCACGAGTGAAGACCGAACAACGTCTCATCGACGTGCGGGAAGTAGCCGAGACCTTGGAGGACGTGCTCTTCACCGCTGTACCGCCGGTCATCGGCCCCGTCCGCATCGGAGCCTCGTACATCTCCGCCAGCCGTGCCACCCGCATCGGAGGGGACCTCTACGACGCGGTGGCCTCACCCGACGGCGTCCGCCTGATCATCGCCGACGTTCAGGGCAAAGGACTGGCCACCGTCCGTTGCGCCGCCACGGTGCTCGCCGCCTTCCGGGAATCCGGCCCGGACCTCGCAGATCTCGCGGACGTGGACCGCCGCATCGAGTCCGCCCTGGAACGCCGAACGGACGGCCAGCGGTTCGTGACCGGCATCCTCGCCCGGATCAGCCCCTCCGGGCAGCTCGTCGCGTTCAACCACGGCCACCCCCCGCCCCTGCTGCATGCCCGTGACGGCAGTACGACGTTCGTTGAGTCGAACGATCCGATGCCACCGTTCGGCCTGAGCGCCATGACGGGCGGGGCCCGGCAAGAAGGCGTCAACCGGCTCACCCTTCATGCCGGGGACCGGCTCTTCTTCTACACCGATGGCCTCAGCGAGGCGCGGGACGGCGAAGGCAACTTCTACCCCGTGGGCGAGAGGGTCGCGCCACTGCTGGGCGAAGGCAGCCCGGGAGAAGCCCTCAACCGGATCCGGGCCGATGTCGCGGCCTTCACCGGAGCGCCACCGGACGACGACTCCGCCCTGCTCCTCATCGAGCTCGACCCACAGCCGCAGACGACGAAGCCGGGGGCGGCTCGATCGTGAATCCGCGGGGCACGCACAGCAGCCGGACAGGGCGTCCGACCGGCGGGACCCCGCGACAGCCGTCGCCCGGTGCTCCCCCATCACCAGCCGGTCAGCAGCAGATGATTCAGGAGCAGGGGGAGCACCACCTGAGCGGCGAGCCAGGCGCGGTGGCGGGTGAGGAAGGCGCAGGCGGGGAGCAGCCACATGGCGAAGGGCAGCCAGATGCGTTCCGTCTCCGCCTTGCTCATCCCTGACAGGTCGGCGACGAGCAGGGCCAGTAGGGCGGCTGCCGTCAGAAACGCGAGGCGGGGGTCGGCCGGTGCCCGGGCGCCCGAGCCGTCCGGGGAGCTGAGGGCACCACCCGGTCCGTTCGCCAGTTTCGCGCCGCCCCGCCGTAGGCCCGCCGCCGTCGCCAGGCCGGTGATGAGGACGGTGCACGCCAGGTTGGCCCACACCCAGTACCCGTACGGACGGGTGCCGCCCGCGCCCTGGTAATAGCGGACGACCAGCAGGTGGTACCCCTCCCACCAGTCGAATCCGGCGAGCGTGAACGCGATCGGCACGACGGCCGCGCCGACGAGCAGGTGGGCGATCAGCACGGGGCGTTCGCGGATTGCGTGCCGACCGAGGAACAGTACTGCGGCGGCGATGAACGCGAAGAGCGTGAGGCCGTAGGAGAGGTAGCAGGTCAGACCGAACAACAGCCCGGACGCGGCGGCGGCCCGGAGGGAGCCCCGGGTCAGCGCGACGGCCAGCAGAGCCACCGCCCAGGAGGCGACGGCGGCGAAGTAGGCGTCTGCCGAGGTGCCCATCCACACCGCGGCCGGTGCGACGGCCAGGAAGGGGGCCGCCCGCCGCGCCAAGCGCTCGCCGGCCAGGGCGCGTATCGCGACCAGCACGGCCACGCAGGCGGTCGCTCCGACCGAGACGCACCACACTCCCGCCCAGGCGCCTCCCCGCAGACCGAGCCGGTCGAGCAGGACGAACGTCAGGGTGGCCGCCGGAGGGTGTCCGGCGACGTGGGCGGGCCAGTTGTCGGGGGAGTGGATCAGGATGTGCTGCGTGAAGCCGCGCAGAGCCGCCGGGATGTCCTGGAAGCGGTCGATGACCTGGAGGTATTCGTTGCGCGTCGTGAGACGGACGGCGATGCCCCGGCGGGGGCCGTCGACCAGGGCGAGGGAGAAGATCCAGGCCATGGACGTGGCCCACGCCAGCGGGAGCAGGACCCGCCACGGGATCCGGACGGAGAGGGCGGGGCCGTGGGCGACCGTGAGGACCGCGACGAGCAGAGCCGCGGGGGTGCCAGGTCCTCCGTGGGGCTGCCAGGAGCCGAGCACCGGTGGCCAGCCGACGGACAGCGTGTGACGGGTGTCCTGGATGTGGTGTCCGATCAGCACGGCGGCAGTCACCAGCAGCACGGCCGCCGCGGCGGCGTACAGGTCGTAGCGGTCGCCGTCGGACGGGCGGGGCGCGGGGCGCGGAGGATGCGGTTCGGTGCGAGGCACGGTGCGGATCACGTCCCGAACGCTAGGGCGGCAAGACCTCCGCCCACCCCCGTCCGGGCGGGACGTCAGAGTTTCGTCATGAGTCGCGCGGACCGCACCGGAAGGACTGCGGCCTACGGTCGGACCATGAGAGACGACCCGCGGTTCCCGACGTCCCCCGCCTTCTGGCGCAGCCCTCTGCGGGGCCCGCGGCTGACGTCCGTGCTCGGTCTCGTCCTGCTCGGCGGCGTCATGGTGCTGTTCGTGACGGGCCTGCTCTCGTACGCCGCCTACAACCCCGGTCTGTCGCCCGTGAACGACAAGACCCCCGGCAAGGGGATCCTCGGGTTCTATCTGTTTCCCTGGCCCACGAGCCCCCATTGGTCGTACCGAGTCGTCCAGGGTGCCCACGTCACCCTCGGCATCTCCCTGATCCCGGTGCTGTTCGGCAAGTTGTGGTCGGTGGTACCGAAACTGTTCGTCCTGCCGCCGGCCCGGTCCGTCGTCCACGCACTGGAGCGGATCTCGCTGCTGCTGCTGGTCGGGGGCGGGCTGTTCGTCTTCGTGACCGGGGTCTTCAACGTCCAGCTGAACTACGTCTTCCCGGGGTCCTTCTACCCGTTGCACTTCTACGGGGCGTGGGTCTTCTTCGCGGCGTTCCTGGCGCACGCTCTGCTGAAGACACCCGCCGCCCTGCGCAACGTGCGACGTCTGCGGGAGGAACGGACCGAACTCGTGGCCCCGGAACCCGCCGGTCCGACGGTCTCCCGCCGGGGTGCGCTGTGGTTCGTCGGGGGAGGTTCGCTGCTGCTGTTCGGTACGACGGTGGGACGGAGCTCCGACTCCCTGCGGGCAACCGCTCTGCTCGCGCCGCACGGAGGTGCCGAACCCGGCCCCGGCCCGAACGGGTTCCAGATCAACAAGACGGCCGCGTACGCCGGAATCGGTGGGGCGGAGACGGGCGAGGACGCCTGGCGGCTCGTCGTCACGGGGCGCACCGGAACCGTCCGCCTCGCCCGTACGGACCTTCTCCGGCTCCCGCTGCACAGCTCGGCGTTGCCGATCGCCTGCGTCGAGGGCTGGTCGACGTCCGACCAGTGGTGGCGCGGGGTGCGGCTGCGGGACCTCGCGGCGCTCGTGGGCCACGACGGCGATCCGCCGGACGTGTTCGTCGAGTCCCTCCAGCGGCACGGGTCCTTCCGCCGGTCGGCCCTGCGCGCCAATCAGGTCGCCGATTCGCGCTCCCTGCTGGCCCTGTACGTCAACGGAGAGGACCTCTCGCCCGACCACGGGTTTCCCGCCCGGGTGATCGTGCCCGCCGCGCCCGGCGTGCTGAACACCAAGTGGGTGGCCCGACTGACGTTCGGAGAACTGTGACGCACCGACGTTATCCCGTCGGCAGCCCGCTGCGACTGCTGCTGTTCGCCTGTTCGTTCGCTCTCACCGCGTACGCGGGTGTCCGCCTCCTCGCGGACGACTGGCTCCGCGTGGGACTGTGGATCGTCGGGGCGGCGCTGCTGCACGACCTCGTGCTGCTGCCCCTGTACGCGGCGGCGGACCGGGCCGCGGTACAAGCTCTCGAAGCGGCCGGCCGCCGGGAGTGGGTGATGTACCTACGGGCTCCCGCCGCACTGTCCGGCCTGCTGCTGCTCGTGTGGTTCCCGCTGATCAGCGGGATGGTGAGCAGGCGTTACCGGCTCGCCACGGGGCTGCCGTCGGACGGGTTCCTCTCCCGCTGGCTGCTGATCACCGCCGTCCTCTTCGGCGGCTCGGCGCTGCTGCTCGCCCTGCGGCTGCGGAGGGCGGCGAACCGACGGCCGCCGGCCGACCACTGAGCTGTCCGCTCCCACTCCGGCGCATGCCGGTACAACGCCGGGGTGCCGACCCGCGCCCAGGGGAAGCGGGCGCCCGCGGGGGTGCGCGCGTCCGTGATGCGGACGCGCAGGCGCTCGTCGACGTCGACCGGCGCGGTCTCGGCGATCATCAGCCCACCAGGAGCGAGGAGACCGGCGACCCGCTCGACGAGCGCGCGCGGGTCCCCTCCGATGCCCACGTTGCCGTCCATGAGCAGGACCGTTCCCCAACGGCCCTCGCCCGGCAGCGGATCGAACACGGAGCGCCGCAGCGCTGCCCCGCCGAGCCGCACCGTACGGTCGACCGCGGCCTCGCTGACATCGACGCCGAGGGCGGTTCTGCCCCGGGCGGCGAGTTCCGCCACCAGACGGCCGGGTCCGCACCCGACGTCGAGCACGGTGCCCTCGCACCGGTCGAGTACGTCGAGATCCACCGGGTCGGCTCTGGCACACCACCGTTCCACTTCCAGTGGCAGCAGCCAGCCGTCGTCCCGGCGCAGGAACAACGGTCCCCGTCCGGCGCGCAGGGCCGCGGCGTAGGAGTCGGCGGCCGCCCACGGAGGTGCGGTGGTGGTACTCATCGGCCGTCCTCCCCCGTCGCGAAGCGGGCGAGCCGCGCCGCGAAACGGCTCTGCGGCGCCAGGGCGGCCACCGCGTGGGCGTCGGCCGCGATGTCGACGTCCCGGAGGGCCGGGAGGTCGCGTACCCGCAGGCCTGCCGCGACCAGTCGCTGCCGCTGCACGGCGCCTGTCCGCGACGTCGACATGGGCACGCCCCGCAGCAGGTCAGGATCGGGGCGGGACAGGCCGAGAGCCCAGAATCCACCGTCCTCGGCCGGACCGAAGTACGCGTCGCACCCGGTGAAGTCCACGTCGAGCAAGTGCGGTGTCACCTGGGGGGTGTCCATGCCGATGAGCAGGGCCGGTCCGTCGCAGTGCGCGAACGCCCGCGCCAGCCGCTCGTCCAGGCCACCGCCGCACTGCGGAACCACGTCGAACCCGGGAGGCAGCCAGGGTCCCGGGGCACCGTCGAGGACGAGTATCCGCCGGGACGCGGACGTGGCGGCCACCGCGAGAAGGGTGTCGGCGAGCGCTGCCTCCGCGAGTCCCGCCGCTTCCTCGGGGGTGAAGGGCGGCGTGAGCCGCGTCTTCACGCGGCCCGGCCGTGGTTCCTTGGCGATCACGAGGAGTGTGGTCACCCCGTGCTCCCTTCCGCGTGTGCGGCCGTCTCGCGCAGGACCCGGCTCATGTCCCGTACCGCCTGCCAGGTGCCGCGCCAGGTGCCCGTCACCTTCGACGCGCCGGCGCGCGGCAGATACGGCACGTCGCGCTCCACGACACGCCAGTTCGCGTCCGCCGCCCGTACCACCATCTGCAGGGGGTAGCCGCTGCGTCGATCGGTGAGGTCGAGGGAGAGCAGCGGATCGCGACGTGCTGCGCGCAGGGGGCCGAGGTCGTGCAGGCGCAGCCCGGTACGTCGGCGCACCATGTGCGCGAGAGCGAGGTTGCCCACGCGAGCGTGTACGGGCCAGACGCCCCGGGTGTGTGGAATACGCCTTCCGAGGACCAGGTCGGCGCCTTCGGAGCGGACCTCTTCGACGAACGGCACGAGCCGCGCGGGGTCGAGAGAGGCGTCGCAGTCGCAGAAGCAGACGATGTCGGCCGTGGCAGCGGTCAGTCCCGCGTGGCAGGCGGCGCCGAAGCCCCGGCGCGTCTCGTGCACGACGGTCGCGCCGAGTGCGCGGGCGATCTCCGCCGAACCGTCGTCCGAGCCGTTGTCGACGACCAGGGCACGCCAACCATCGGGAATGCGCGCGAGCACCCAGGGCAGTGCCTCGGCCTCGTTCAGGCAGGGGAGGACGACATCGACGTCCGGTGGTGTGGTCACGCCCTTCACCCTACGAGCGCGAATCGGACAGTTCGGGCCTGCGGTCCTTACGAAACGCGGACGTCGGGGCTGCGCGGAGGCCCAGCGGCCAGGAAGTTGACGGGGTGGTGCAGGGTGGGGGACATGCAACAGCCGTACGAGTCCTCGGGCCCACCAGCAGAAGGTCCGTCCCCCCGGATCCTTGTCGTCGACGACGATCCGACCGTCGCCGAGGTCGTCGCCGGATACCTCGGCCGGGCAGGTCACCTCGTGGACCGCGCACCCGACGGGCCGACGGCGCTCCTCCACGCCGCCGCACACCGGCCGGACCTGGTCGTACTGGACCTGATGCTGCCCGGCATGGACGGTCTGGAAGTCTGCCGACGACTGCGCGAACGCGGGCCGGTCCCCGTCATCATGCTCACCGCCCGCGGCGACGAGGGCGACCGGATCCTCGGCCTGGAGGTCGGCGCCGACGACTACGTCACCAAACCCTTCAGCCCCAGGGAACTCGTTCTGCGGGTCGAGTCGGTACTGCGCCGCTCAAGGCCCGACTCGGAGTCACGTCCCTTCGGGGCGGACGGACTCACCGTGGACCCCCCAGCCCGCCGCGCCACCAAAGACGGAAACGAACTCGCCCTCACCTTGCGGGAATTCGACCTGCTCGCCTTCTTCCTGAGGAACCCCGGGCGCGCCTGGAGCCGAGAGGATCTGATGCGTGAGGTGTGGGGCTGGGACTTCGGGGATCTGTCGACCGTCACCGTCCACGTCCGGCGGCTGCGCGCCAAGATCGAGGAAGACCCGGCTCGGCCCCGTCTGATCCAGACCGTGTGGGGCGTCGGCTATCGCTTCGAACCGGGACGGCGCCCCGCGGCGCGAGAGCGGGACGGGCAGTCGTCCGGACAGGCGCATCGGCAGGCGGGCAGCCGTGGGTGACATCCTCCTCATCGCGCTGTACGCCTTCGCGGGTGCCGCCGTCACCGGCTCGGCGGGAGCGGTCGTCCTGCGGATGATCCGCCGCCGGTCGCTCACCGCCTCCCTCGCCGTCGCCGCGACGGTGGGGGTGCTGGCCATGCTCGCCGGAACACTGGCCGTGGCCTGGGCGATGTTCCTCTCACCCCACGACCTGACGGTCGTGACGACTGTCGTCGCCATGGCGGCCGTCGTCTCCCTGGCCACCGCCCTGCTGCTGGGACGCTGGGTCGTCGCCCGCAGCCACGAACTGGCCGATGCCGCCCGCACCTTCGGCGACGGCCCGTTCGCCGCACCCGACGGCCCGGCCACCGCCGAACTGGAGGCGGTCAGCCGCGAGCTCGCGGCCACCAGCGCGAGACTCGCCGAATCCCGTGAGCGTGAGCGGGCACTGGAGGCGTCCCGGCGGGAACTCGTCGCCTGGATCTCGCACGACCTGCGCACTCCGCTGGCCGGGCTGCGCGCCATGTCGGAGGCGCTGGAGGACGGCGTCGCACCGGACCCCGCCCGCTACCTCGCGCAGATCCGCACCGAGGTCGAACGGCTCAACGGCATGGTCGGAGACCTCTTCGAACTTTCCCGTATCCACGCCGGCACTCTCGCGCTGGCCCCTTCACGCATCTCCCTGTACGACCTCGTCGGCGACGCGCTGGCGGGAGCCGACCCCCTCGCCTGTGAGCACGGCGTCAAGCTGGTGGGCGACCGGGTCGAACCCGTTCCGGTCGAGGTGGACGCCAAGGAGATGAGCCGGGTGCTCGGCAATCTCCTGATCAACGCCATCCGGCGCACCCCGGCGGACGGCACCGTCGCCATCGCTGCCGAACGGGCCTCGGACGGTGTGGTGTTGTCGGTGACGGACGGTTGCGGTGGCATTCCCGAGGAAGACCTCGCACGGGTCTTCGACACCGGCTGGCGAGGCACCGACGCCCGCACGCCGCCGGCCGGAGCGGGCCTGGGACTCGCCATCGTCCGAGGGATCGTCGAGGCGCACCAGGGCCGGGCCACCGTGCGCAACATCCCCGGTGGCTGCCGCTTCGAGGTCACCCTGCCCGTACGGTCCTGACCGACCGACCGGAGCTCCGGCCCCGGGGCGCCTGGGGCCGCCCCGGACAACTCCCGCATGCCACGGGCGCTCGCCGGACCGGCTCATCCGCTCCTCAGCCCGCTTTCGTGAACTCCCGCATCCCCTCGTCGAAGCCGATCTCCGGCTTCCAACCCAGCTCGGTCCGCAGGCGCGAGGAGTCGGCCGTGATGTGCCGGACGTCGCCCAGACGGTACTCGCCCGTGACGACGGGCCCGGGACCCCCGCAGGCGCCGGCCAGGGCCCGCGCCATCTCGCCGACGGTGTGCGGCTCCCCGCTGCCGGTGTTGTACACCGTCAGTGCCCCGTCCCGCGCGGCGGCCTCCAACGCCGCCACGTTCGCGGCAGCAACGTCCCGTACGTGCACGAAGTCCCGTCGCTGCCGCCCGTCCTCGAAGACCCGTGGCGCCTCGCCCCGGGCCAGTGCGGAACGGAAGAAGGAGGCCACTCCCGCGTACGGGGTGTCGCGGGGCATCCGGGGCCCGTACACGTTGTGGTAGCGCAACGACACCGCCGAACCGCCCGTCGAACGGGCCCAGGCCGCCGCCAGATTCTCCTGCGTGAGCTTGGTCGTCGCGTACACGTTGCGCGGATCGAGAGGGGAGTCCTCAGCGGTGAGGCCGGCGGACAGCTGGTTCCCGCACGACGGGCACCTCGGCTCGTACACGCCCGCACCGAGGTCGCCGGCGGTTCGTGGACCGGGCCGCACCACCCCGTGCCGGACGCAGTCGTACCGCCCCTCCCCATACACCACCATCGACCCGGCCAGCACGAGCCGGCCCACGCCGGCCGCCGCCATCGCGGACAGCACGACGGCCGTACCCAGGTCGTTGTGGGAGACGTACTCCGCCGCGTCGGCGACCCCGTTCCCCAGCCCGACCATGGCAGCCTGGTGGCAGACCGCGTCGATCCCGTGGAGTGAACGGGCGACCGCCGCCGCATCGCGTACGTCCGCTCCCGGATCGTCCCGCACGTCGTACACCACCGCCTCATGGCCGTACGAACGCAACGCATCGACGACATGGGACCCGATGAAGCCGGCTCCGCCGGTGACCAGAACACGCATACGGGCACGTTAAGCCCGCCGTGCACGACGACTCCGTGACAGGCCGGGTACGTCATCACTCCGTAAGGAGGCACCCGGCAAGGCGGGGGAGGAAGTGGGGTCCGGCTGGGGCGGATGGGCCGCGACGGGAAGCCCGCCCATGTGTCCCGTGCTTTCGGCACCGCGGCGGCCAGGGAGCCCGGCCTGTGACAGCGTCGATCGGACGCGCCTCCTCGCATGCGCAGTGCTGCACGGCGGCCCGGAAGCTACCACGGAGATCATCACTCCGCCTGGCTGGGGCGAGCGTCGCCCGACGCGGCACCAGGCGTGCGGCTGACGCTCGCGCGACCGGGTCGCGCAACGGCGTCAAGCGGTCCGGGTGGCACGCTCCTCGGTTCGGGTGGATGCCGTTGGTAACGCCCGTGTGAGACTGCACCAACCTTGCGAAGCTCCCCCGGCCGACCTTGCGGCGCGCCGCTCCGTATGTCGGCGCTCCGGTGGCGGGAAGGGTTGCCCGAATCGGGGGAAGAGAACTGATCACAGTGCAGTCCCTGCTGAATGGAGTAGCGCATGGCGAGGAGCCGGGCAGAGACGAGGTTCAGGCATCCGCGTCATGAGCGGCGAGGTGAGGCGCGACTGCCCGCTGTCGCGGCGACCCTCGTGGCGATCGTCCTCTACCTGGCCCTTCCGCAACAGTTGCTGGTCGCCCCGCGGTTCGTACTGCCCGGCCTGGAACTGCTCCTCCTCGTCCCCCTGGTGGCGATCAACCCCCGACGCCTTACCCGCCAGACCCGGACGTTCCGCGTGCTGTCCCTGACCCTCGTGCTCGTGATCGCGGCGAGCAACATGACCGCGCTGGGCATCCTGGTCCACGAACTGATCCACGCCGGGGTGAAGGACGGTGCCGCGCTGCTCACGGCGGCCCTGCAGGTGTGGCTGACGAACATCATCGTGTTCGGGCTGGCCTTCTGGGAACTGGACCGCGGCGGCCCCGTCACGCGGACACAGGCACCCCGGGACGAACTACCCCTGGCGGACTTCCGGTTCTCCCAGGACGAGAACGACGACGCGATCCAGGAGGTCGCCGACGGTGCGAGCGGCACCTCGGACTGGGTGCCCACCCTCGTGGACTACCTGTACATCTCCGTGACGAACTCCACTGCCTTCAGCCCCACCGACACCATGCCGCTCTCCAGCCGCGCCAAACTGCTGATGAGCTTCGAGAGCATCGCGGCACTCACGACGTCACTGCTCGTCATCGCACGCGCCGTCAGCGTTCTGCACTGACATCGCGGGCAGCGTCGCGTCGGGGTTCCGGCAGTGTGCTCGACAGGTTCGCTCCGACCGTGACATTGGGATACCGGAGACCTGCGGCACACCGAGCCAACAGAGGGTCCCTGACCGCCTCTCCGCAGCCGACCGGGCCTCCGACCGGGCCTCCGACCGGGCCTCCGACCGGGCCTCCGGGCGGGGCCGGTTCCCGGAGTCCGCACGTGATCGACGCCGTACCTCGCGGTGGGACCCGGTCCGGGGGCTCTCTCCGTCGACCGGCGCACAGAGCAATGCCGGGGCCTGGAGGTCCACGGCGGCCGGCGGGACCAGGAACCGGTCTCGCCCGCTGCCCGGGCTGCGGACGTGGACCTGGAGGTCGTACCACCACGAGCCGTCGGCTTCCTCGCGCCGGGCCCTCACCACGGGCAGGAGGGTCGTCTGCGGGCCTACGCCCTGACCCAGTCGCTGAGGGTGTCGCAGGTGTACCGCACCTCTTCCTTGAGACGGGTGGCCTCGACGACGAGTACGCCGTAGGGCCGACCGGGATCGGACAGCGGAAGGGTGCGTGCGTCGGCCTCGACGACGACTTCGCGGCACCGGTCCTCGGTCTCCCCGGCCAGCCGGTCGAGCCTTTCGGTCTGCTGCGGCAGGGTCGCCTCGTCGAGGGTGCTCAGCGTGAGGGCCGTCTTTGACACCGCTTCCAGGAAGTCGGCGTACCGGACCAGAAACGGCTGGTAGACGTATTCGTTCTCCTCGTCGTGCCACTGGTCGAGGCATCTGGTCATGGAGGCCAGCTGGTACAAGGTCCTCTCCAGTGCGCCGAGCACCGAGGCATAGCCCTGGAACGTGAGGTGGCCGCGGTGGCGGGGCAGCAGTCGGCGCGGGTTGTAGCGGACGCTCTCCACGGCGGTGTCGAGACCGGCTCTGGCCTGTTCGATGAGGCTGCCGGTCCGGGCGGCCCGGTCGCGCCAGCGGGCGGTGGTGTCCGCGTCGAGGGTTCCGTCGCGCAGGGCGGGGTGCATGTCGGACGTGAGGTCGTGAAGCGTACGGGCCAGGACACGGACGGCGTGTTCGGCGCTGCGGTAGCGCAGGGGCGGGGCGATGGCGACGTTGACGGCGGTGCCGATGGCGCAGCCGATGAGGACCAGGAGCACGATCTGCCCCAGTCGGCTGACTCTGGTGGAGTCGTCGGTGGTGCTGACGTAGGTGGAGAACGCGAAGAGGGCGGCGGTGGCCACCTGCGGGCCCTGTGCCCCCAGGACGCGCAGGCGGCTGATGGACAGGGCGATCACCGCCACGAGTACGAAGGTCAGCAGATCCGGGCCGGCGAGGAAGCCCAGCAGGGCCTGGACTGCGACTCCCACCGTGACCGCCCCGACATAGCGAAGGGACTGCACGACGGACTGGTAGACGGTGACGTACATGATCGTCACCGCGGAGAACGGGGCGAACGCCGGTGACGTGGCGTCCATGAGGTCGTAGGACACCAGCCAGGCGAGGGTGGCGGCGAGGGTGCTCTTGCCGATCAGCAACAGGGTGTGCCGCTCGGAACTGTCTTCGTACGCCGCCCTTCGCCACCAGCCGGCCAACCGCCCGGCCCCTCTCGGCTCTCCCGCGGTCGTCTGGTCATCGGCCATGCCGTGGCTGCCTCCGTTCTCCGTTCGTCCGGGTCAGTGCCGTGTTCCCGGGTGTCGAAGCCGGGGTTGCCGCGGGGCTGGGCGGTGGCGGTGGGCGGGGCGCGGGGCCGCAGCGGCTGGCGCCGCCCCCGGGGGGCGGGTCAGTCCGCGTCCACGTCGCGCACGGAGACGCGGATGGTGTCCAGGGTGCCGTCCGCCGCGTCGGGGATCAGCATCCCGGCGCGAGCCCCGCCGCGCAGGTAGTCCACCACGGCCTGGTCGAGTACTTCGCCGGGGAGGACGGCGGGGACCCCGGGCGGGTAGGGCGTGAGCATTTCGGCGCAGATCCGGCCGACCGCCCGTTCGGCGGGGATCTGCTCGACCTCTCCGAAGAACGCATCGCGGGGGAGGGTCGCCTGGTGGAGCCGGAGTTCGCCCGGGTCCGGCAGGCGGATGTCCGGTGCGGCCGGCAACTCGTCCGCGTGGGCGACGAGATCACGCAGCCCGTCGAGGAGCCGGGTGGTGGTGATGTCGTCGTCGGCGTACGTCAGCTGGGCGTTGACGCGTCGGTGGTCCGAGGTGTGCAGGTTGATGTGGTGGTTCCGGCGCAGCCAGTCGGCGGCGGTGTAGCCGTCGAACGGTACGTCGCTCAGGTCGATGAAGACCTGCAGCGGGTCCAGGTCCGCGGCTCGTCCGGCGCCGCAGAAGTCGGCGCGTCCGTTGACGTGCAGACCGCCGATGTCCTGGATGGCCGCGCGAACCCGGTGGGCGCGCGCGAGGGCCTCGGTCAGGAGTTCGCGGCCGTGCTCCACCATCTGCCGTCGCCACCCGTCGAGGGCTGCGTAGACGAGTACCGACGGGCTGGTGGTGTCGAGCAGGTCGGCGCGGGCGGCGAGGGTGTCCTTGGTGACGAGGTCGCCCTGGAGATGGAAGACCGATCCCTGCTCGAGCCCGGAGCCCATCTTGTGGACCGAGGTCACGCAGACGTCGGCGCCGGCGTCCATCGCCCAGGTGGGCAGATCGGGGTGGAAGGGCAGGTGGGCTCCCCACGCCTCGTCCACGATCAGCGGAACTCCGCGTCGGTGGCAGAGCTCCGCGATGGCTCCGACGTCCGCGCAGGTGCCGTAAGGGGTGGGACTGGTGACCAGGGCCCCGCGCGCGTCGGGGTGTTCCTCGAACGCTGCCCGGAAGGCGTCGGGGACCGGCGGGTGGGCGAGGTGGAGGCCTGTGTCCCACTGGGGATCGACCCAGACGGGACGGATGCCCGCGAGGATCAGGCCCGAGATCACCGACTTGTGGACGTCGCGCCCGACCAGCAGCTTCTGATGCGGCCCTGCGACGGACAACATCGCGGCCTTCACCGAGAGAGAGCTGCCACACGTGGAGAAGAAGGTGTGCTCGGCGCCCACCGCGTCCGCCATCAACACCTCGGCGCGCTCCATGACTTTGTGTGACATCGTCCGGTCGTCCAGACCGGACACCGCCAGCATGTCCGCCCGGAAAAGAGCGTCGCCCAGGACGGCCCGGACCCTCGGATCGGCACCCCGGCCCTGTTTGTGGCCGGGAGGGGTGAACGGCAGCTGGTCCTTCGCCTGGTACGCGGCCAAGGCGTCGAGTACGGGAGCTTCGGAGTGGTCCATGAGGTGCGGCTTTCCGATGCGGGAGGGACGAAACTCGAGGGCGGGACCGGGCGGGGCCGTGCCGTACACCTGGAGGGGCGCACACGCGGTCGCGCCACGCGTACGCCGCTCCAGGTGGACCTCCGGGCGGTTCATGGGACTGCCGCCCGAACGGCAGCTCTGTCAGAGGGTGGGTGTGAAGCGGTCCCAGGCGCGGTGTGCTGCGAGCAGGCCGGTGATGGTCTGGAGTACGTGGGAGGGTGCTTCGTCGACGACGACGCCGAGGGAGCCGGCGGGGAGGCCCGCTGCCGCGAGGGCGTCGGTTCCTTCGCCCCAGGCGCCGAGGGCCTTGCCGTGGCGGAACGCCTCGCCGATCATCAGCAGCAGGCGGGGATCGACGGCGAGGACGGCGGCGGCCGCGTCGTCCGCCTTGGCGTCCCGTGCTCCGTAGCCGTCGGCTGCCGGGCCGGGTGCTCCGGCCAGCAGGATTGCGTCGAATTCGATGGACCGGGCGGTGGCGAAGGTGCGCTGCACGGTGACGGGGTCGTCGCCCTGGCCGAGGGTGCCTCCCTGCGGGGCGACGATGAGGGGGACCATGCCGGCGTCGAGGATCGCGCGGCGTACGGCTCGTACCCCGTCGAGATCGTCGGATCCGTCCGTGACGATGCCGATGATCCGGCCGTCGAGCGGCCACTCCCCGCCGATCTGGGAGAGCGCGGGGCTTGGTTCGACCGTTGCCGGCGCGATGGTCGGCTCGGGGGCGGGGAGCCCCAGACCGGTCGCGACCTGGGCGCAGAGGTCGGAGTCGATGTTGGCGAGGACCTGGAGTCCGCGCACCTTGATGGCTTCTTCCCAGCACTTGCCGAGCTCGAAGGTGTAGGCGGCGACGATGTGCTCGCGTTCCGTGGGGGTCATGCTGAGCCAGAACAGCCGGGCCTGGCTGAAGTGGTCGTCGAAGGACGCCGGCGCCTCGCGCACCTTGCGCGCGGCGGGGAGCTCGACGGGCACGTCGATGAAGGCTCCGGTGTCGGCGCCCGCGGTGAACGGGCAGCCGCCGTCGAGGGAGTTGGGGCGGTAGGGTGCGACGCCCCGGTGGACGGCGGTCTGGTGCATGCCGTCGCGCAGCATGTCGTTGACGGGGGTGTGTGTGCGGTTGATGGGCAGCTGGCCGAAGTTGGGGCCGCCGAGGCGGCTGATCTGGGTGTCGAGGTAGGAGAAGAGGCGCCCTTGCAGGAGCGGGTCGTTGGTGACGTCGATGCCGGGGACGAGGTGGCCGAGGTGGAAGGCGACCTGTTCGGTCTCGGCGAAGTAGTTCGACGGGTTGGCGTTGAGGGTCATCAACCCGATGGGCTGGACGGGGGCGAGCTCTTCGGGCACGATCTTCGTCGGGTCGAGCAGGTCGATGCCTTCGAAGGTCTGTTCCTCGGTGTCGGGGAAGGTCTGGACGCCGAGTTCCCACTGGGGGAAGGCGCCCGCCTCGATGGCGTCGGCGAGGTCGCGGCGGTGGAAGTCGGGGTCGACGCCGGCGGCGATCTGTGCCTCCTCCCAGACCAGGGAGTGCACGCCGAGTTTCGGCTTCCAGTGGAACTTCACCAGGGTGGTGCGGCCTTCCGCGTCGACCAGGCGGAAGGTGTGGACACCGAAGCCTTCCATCATCCGGTAGGAGCGCGGGATACCCCGGTCGGACATGTTCCACAGGGTGTGGTGGGTGGCCTCGGTGTGCAGGGTGACGAAGTCCCAGAAGGTGTCGTGCGCGCTCTGTGCCTGAGGGATCTCCCGGTCCGGGTGCGGCTTCCCGGCGTGGATGATGTCGGGGAACTTGATGGCGTCCTGGATGAAGAACACCGGGATGTTGTTGCCGACGAGGTCGAAAACACCCTCCTCGGTGTAGAACTTCGTCGCGAAGCCACGGGTGTCACGCACGGTGTCGGCCGATCCGCGCGAGCCCAGGACGGTGGAGAACCGGACGAACACCGGGGTCTCCACGTCTTTGGCGAGGAATGCGGCCTTGGTGATCCCCGCCGCTGTTCCGTAGCCGCGGAAGACGCCGTGCGCGGCGGCGCCCCGGGCGTGGACGACACGCTCGGGGATCCGCTCGTGGTCGAAATGGGTGATCTTCTCCCGCAGGTGGTGGTCCTGCAGGAGCACGGGTCCGCGCGGTCCGGCCTTGAGCGAATGGTCGGTGTCGTACAGCCGGGCGCCCTGGGCCGTCGTCAGGTACGCCCCGCTCTGCGCGTTCCGGGCCTGGTCCGCACCCGTCGGCTGCCCGGTGGGGCTGACCGTCTCCGGCCCCGTCTGGTCGGATTTCGGCGGCAGAGGCTCGCGCGGTGTGGTCGGCTCCTGCACCGACGGCGGAAGCGAGCCCGGCACCCCGGGCACTCCGCCGGGCGGTCCGTCGGTGCCCAGCAGGGCGTCCGCCGCCTTCTCCGCCGCCGCTTTCAGAGGGTTCTTCTTCTCAGTCATGAAATCTCCTTTAGCCGGAAAAGCTAAGAAAAACGCCCAAAATTGTGCATTCGAAGAGAATGCGCCGACTGCGCCACCTGTTCGGACTCAGAGGGGTGGCGGTGCGGCGCACCGCCACCCTCAGCTGCCTGCTGCAGCAGGCAGGGGAGAAGCTGCCGGTTTCAGGGGCTCGCGCAGCGCTGTGCGACCTTCGCGCCAAGAGGTCAGAAGGTGTGCCGCGAGCCGGTTCTCCAGCAGCTCGGTGGCTTCGATACCGAGGACGATGTCAGCGGCCAACCACGGCTCGTCTTCCAGCAGTCCGCCGATCACCTCGCGCCGCACGATCTGTTCGTGCACCGCGTCCGCCTCCACGTGCTCGGTGTAGAAGCGCTGTGCCGCGGGGCCCGCACCGGCACGCCGTAGTGCCTGGGCGAGCCTGCGCGAGCCCGGTGACGAGGTGATCTCCACGGCGGCGAAGTGCCCGACCAGCGCGCCGCGCAGCGACCGGTGCAGCCCGAAGAGCGACATCAGGTTGACGGTGGCGAGCGCCTCGGACGGCGCCGCGTCCACGTACGCCCCGTATGCGGTGTTCAGGCTGAGGTCGGCCATGAGGTCGGCGAACAGCCGGGCATGGACGTCCTCGGCCCGTCCGGCTCCGAACTCGTCGTACTCGATGGCTACCATCGCCGCTTTCGCCCGGCCCTGCAGCCTCGGAACCACCCACAGGTGCGGGTCGGCCTCCTTGAGGTGGTAGAGCGAGCGCAGGGCGGCGTACTCCCGCAGTTGCCAGAGGCTCGCTTCCTGCAGGAGGTGGTGGCTGACGCTGGTGCCGTCGTCGCCCACCGGTTCCACCAGCAGCGGTTCGACCGCCTTCGCCACGTCCGCGTCGCCCGACGTCTGTGCCCGTACGGCGTCGAGGAAGTGCCGCTCGGCGGCCGACCGCACCGCCAGAACCGCCGGGTCCCACTCCAGCTCCTCGTCGACCGACGCGAAACCCCGGTAGTGCGTCTCGTACAGGACGTACATCAGCAGCTGCAGGTCGTCGCCGAACGGGTCGGCCCGGTGGACGTCGTCGTCCGACGGCAAGCGCGTGCGGTTGCCGGTGAGGTACGCGACCACGGCGGCGGACAGGACGCCCCGCGGACGCGGCAGGCGGGGGCCTGCCTCGGCGCGGCCTGAGGGACCGGTGGGTATCGGCGCGGGGCGCGCCGGGTCGGTATACGCGGCGGCCTTCACGGTGTGGTCTCCTCACTCGCGGAGGGATGTGCGGGCCGGTGCCCGGCGGTTGCCTGCTTCGGCCCGGGTTCGTCGGGCGGTGCGGACTCCCGCTCGCGCCGGCGGTGGCTGGTGTCGCACCAGGGGTAGGCACGGCTGCGGCGGCAGGTGCACACCGCCGTGGTGAACCGCTCCGAAGTCACGGCGCGCCCGTCGGGCATGCGCACGGTGACAGGGCCCTCGATCAGCACCGGCCCCCCGGGGACCACGGTCACCAGACGGGCGCGAGGGGCGCCGGCCGGTGTTTCCCCGCCCGGCCCGGTCACGGTTGTCTCCTCAGTTCTTTCGCGCACGGATGATCACCAGTTCCTCGGTGGTGGCACCCGGTGGCAGCAGACCGGAGTCGCGGAGCCAGCCCAGGCGCCCTCGCAGCACCGGCCCGAACGGGATGGACAGCCGATCGCTGACGGATGCGCTCAGGCCGGCACGTTCCAGGCGGCGGACGCTTTCGTCGGGGCGGCTGAGCGCCGAATGCACCATCAACAGCAGGCCGCCCGACCGCAGCGCGGCAGGCGCCGCATCACAGATGCGGTCGACCAGGGCGCGCCCGTCCGGACCGGCGTCCCAGGCACGTCCCGGCCCGTGCCGGGGGAGTGTGCGACGGGGCGCCGGTACGTAGGGCGGGTTGCTGATCACAGCGTCGAAGCGGCGGCCGGGCAGGGCTGCGAGGAGATCGCCCCGGTGCACGAAGACCGGCACCTTGGCGAGCGAGGCGTTCACACGTGCCGCGGTCACCGCCCGCCGACTGATGTCGACCGCCGTCACCCGCGCACCCAACTGGGCCGCCCGCACTGCCAGGGTTCCGGTCCCGGTGCAGAGATCCAGGACGTCCATGCCGGGGCCGACGCCCTCCCGCCGCAGGGCGGCGGCCAGGAAGTAGCTGTCGGTCTGAGGGGCGTAGACACCCGGGAGCCGCACGGTCCTTCTCGGCCGCACCGTGACAGCGCCCGCACTCATCGCGATGGGTCCCATCACCATCACGACATCCTCTCTGTAGGCGATAGCACCATGCCGCTGACCGTCACGCCCTTTCAGCGGCCTGTCGGCGGCATTCCGCTTCTGCCCCCCGGCCCCGGCTGTACGCCTGCGTGATCCCTGCCCGGTGTCCCGTGCTCAGGGACGACGGTGCGTCAGGGTGAAGAGTCCGCCCGTCGGGTCCTGCAGCGTCCGTGAAAACCCCTTGGGCGTCCAACTCGTGGAGGGCAGGCGAGGGCGACGACCGCCTGCTCGTACCGCCGCCACCACAGCGGCCTCGACGTCGTCGACGCTGAAGTTCACCAGCCAGCGCGGACGCAGGTGGGGCTCGGCCGATCCGGGTGCTCCGCCGCCCCGGAAGGTGAGGGCGACCGTGCCCTCCGACTCCACCAGAACGTGGTCGTCCTGGTAGGCGACGTCGATCCCGGGCTCCTCGGCCCAGCCGAGCACTCCGCCGTAGAACAAGGCGGCATCGAAGACGTTGCGGGTCTGCAGATCGACCCGAGAACGGACCCGGGACTCACCCGTCCACGCCGGAACGGTTCCCTCCCAGAACCCGAAGGTCGCGCCTTCCGGATCCGCTGCCAGACCGGCACGGCCCGCGCCCAACGCCACCGGGCCGACGGCAACGGTGGCACCTCGCTCCTGCACCCTGGCCGCGGTCGTATGGGCGTCGCGGACCACGAAGTAGGGGGTCCACTCGGACTCCGGAGCGAAGCCCGGCTTTCGCGTGCCGAGCACCGCCACCGGTGCACCATCGGCAAAAGCCACCAGGAATTGATTCCCCAGAGGACTGGGCTGGAACTCCCAGCCCAGGACCGCCGCGTAGAACGCTCGGACCGCAGGCAGATCTTCCACCATCAGGTTGACCCAGCACGGAATACCCGGCGCGGGCAGCCGCTGCCCGGTGATCGCAGACATCAAAGCCCTCCTCGGCCACATGTGCTTGATCCAGCCTCCCACCCTCGCGGTCAAAGGCCGGGACCCGCTGAACGGGCGTTTCTCTCCACCGCGGAGAACCGGGCCCCGCCGCGGCGGGGCCCGGCCGTTCTCTCAGCTGTTCGGACCCTCCCGACTCGCACACTGCCGGGGGCCAGCCGCCAGATGGGGTGAGTACCCGACGACCGGGTAGGCGGAGATCGCCGACCCATGTACGCGTGGGCGGCCGTCCACGGTGTGCCCCCAGCGAGAGGAGAGGAACATGCCGCAGGGTCGGGGCCCACGAAGGACCAGCTGTACGCGGAGGCCAGGAAACATGGCATCGAAGGCCGCTCGTCGATGAAGAAGCCGGAGCCGGCCAAGGCTCCCGGGCGCTGAACCGTACCGGCGACGGTGTGACGCCCTCCACGGCCGCGATGCCCCCGTCCACATGAGGAGAAACATGAACCCCAGCAACCACGAGCGCGGGAAGAAGCCCTCCGACAGCGCCTCCGACGAAGTTCTCCACGAGATCGAGGACGCCGAGACGGAAGACGTGGCCGCCGGCGAGCAGCCCACCGGAGACGGAGACGGAGACGGTGAAGCCGCGGACGCGTTGACACCGAACGAAGAAGCGCAGGAAGACGCGCGAAAGCGCTCCTGAATCCCTCCGGCCCGACAACGCGTCGGACCACGCACCCTCCCCGAGCGGAAAGGGCAGCAGGAGCGCCCGGAACACCTGCACGTGATGCGAAAGGCAGACAGACATGAGGGCACTGACCTATCAGGGAAAGCGGGACGTCACGGTCGAGACCGTTCCCGATCCGAAGATCGAGCAGCCCGACGACATCATCGTGCGGGTCACCTCGACCGGGATCTGCGGTTCCGACCTCCACCTCTACGAGGTGCTCGGCCCCTACCTCGACCCCGGGGACATCCTCGGCCACGAGCCCATGGGCATCGTGGAGGAGGTGGGCCGTGAGGTGACCACGCTCTCCCCCGGCGACCGCGTGGTGATCCCGTTCAACGTCTCCTGCGGCCACTGCTACATGTGCGACCGGGGCCTGCACTCCCAGTGTGAGACGACCCAGGTACGCGAACGCGGCACCGGGGCCTCGCTCTTCGGATACACCAAGCTCTACGGCCAGATCCCCGGCGGGCAGGCGGAACTGCTCCGCGTCCCCTTCGGCGACAGCCTGCCGATCCAGGTCCCGCAGGGACCGCCGGACGACCGCTTCGTCTATCTCTCCGACGTGCTGCCCACCGCCTGGCAAGCCGTCGAGTACGCGGCGATCCCGCCCGGCGGCACGGTGACCGTACTCGGCCTCGGCCCCATCGGGGCGATGGCCGCACGGATCGCCCAGCACCGCGGGGCCGGCCTGGTCATCGGCGTGGACCTCGTACCGGACCGGCTGGAGCGCGCCAGCGCCTACGGCGCCAAGTGCCTCGACCTGCGGCGCTACGGCAAGGACCTCGGCGACGCGATCCGCGAGCTCACCGACGGGAGGGGCACCGACTCGGTCATCGACGCCGTCGGGATGGAAGCGCACGGAGCCCCCGTCGCCAAGGCGGCCCAGTGGGCGGTCGGGCTGATGCCGGACGCCCTCGGCGAACGCCTCATGGACAGGGCGGGCCTCGACCGGCTCTCCGCGCTGTACGCCGCGATCGACGCGGTGCGCCGCGGCGGCACGATTTCCCTGTCCGGCGTCTACGGCGGTTCCGCCGACCCGATGCCCCTGATGACCATGTTCGACAAGCAGATCCAGCTCCGCATGGGCCAGGCGAACGTGAAGCGCTGGGTCGACGACCTCCTGCCGCTCCTCACCGACGACGACCCCCTGGGCGTCGACACGTTCGCCACCCACCACCTGCCCCTGGAGCAGGGGCCCGAGGCGTACCGGACCTTCCAGCAGAAGACCGACGGCATGATCAAAACGCTCCTGATCCCCTGAGACCGGTCCTCTGCCGCCCAGGCCCTGTCGTGAAAGTCCCGCCCGCCCGGCGACGCCCGCCACGTACGCTCGCCGCGTTGTCGGGACCAGCCTGATCCGGTCGCCCTTGGCTGCTCGCCAGGCTCCGTCCCGCGGGTGGGAAGCGTTTTCATGGTGATGGCCACTGCCTGGGCGCGTGAGCCTAGGGGCCCCGTTCGGCGAAGCCCCGGGCGGGAGTTGCCCGGGCCCGGACGAGTCCGGTGCGGCCACCGTCCGGCCAGGTCTCGATCCTGGCAGCAGAGTCGGTGACGCAGGAACCGGCGCTTCCGGGGGGTGGCCGGTCACGTGGCTGCGGGTGCCGGTGAATCGGCGACTCCCCGGGCGGGGCCTCGTAGGGTCTGGCTTCAACGGCGGTTGTCGGAGACTCCGAGGGGTCAGGTGGCCGCCGCCGCGCCGGCTTCCGAGTGCTCAGCCGGTGATGACGATGCTGATCGGTCCCGAGATGCTGGTGACGCCTTGGGGGGTTGCGCACTGGAGGAGGTTGGGCGCGAGGTAGGTCACGATCTCTTGGAGAGCCTTGCCCGCGAAGCGGCCCGAGGTGATGGTGCCCGTACTGGTGACGATGAGCTGGCCGCCGGTGACGACCACCACGTAGGTGCCCTCGTAGTGACTGGTGGTGTTGTCGTTCCAGGTGAGGTCGAATGCGTCGTCGCCGATGGGCGGGGTGTAGAGGCAACTGGCTGTGGTGTCGAACGGTCCGAAACTGTGCCGGCCGGACGACACGGGGCCGCCGAGGCAGGTGGTGAGGTCGGAGGTGTTGGTGACCTCCGTCTGCTGGGTGGTGAGGGTGATGCCGGGCGAGTAGGTCTGGAGTCCGGTACCGGTGCAGACCATGATCACGGGGTCGGCGTGGGCGGTGGGTGCCGCCAGGAGGGCGGAGGTGAAAGCGAGCAGGAGCGCGGCCAGCATGCTCACGGCCGTGCGGAGTGGTTGGCGGGGCCGGTCGTTCATGGGAGCCCTTTCGCGACGCGGACTCGAGCGGGAGCCTGCATCGCGGACATCTCGTACGGATGCCAGGGATCCACACTTCGAGACTGTGGTCACTTGTGGTGACTTCATGACAGCATTGCGTGAACTCACGGGTCTGGCAACCCTCTTCGTGGGATTCGCTCTCGGCTCGTGCGCGCTGTCGGATCACCGCGTGGAGGCCGGCGCCAGGGCGGATGGCCACGGACCACACCGCCGGAGTGTCAGGCGTTCCTGCTCGGAGCAGCCGGCGGTCAGCGGTCCAGGCGCTTCGCCGCGCTCGAACAGGCCGACTCTCGCCGCAGTCGGCACGCCTTCGGCGTGGGTTCGGTGGCCTCAGGGCGCGGCATGGGCATCGCCGGGCGGTAGGCCCTTCACGGGCCGTCCTCCTCGAGCCGGCGGGAGATCGCGCGGGCGGTCGCCCGTACGGCCGGTCCGTAGCCGGCTTCCGTGAAGCCGGTGCTGGGCGCGACGACCGACAACGCCGCGACCACCTCGCCGCCGTTTCGCACCGGTGCGGCCATGGTGTCCACCGGCCAGGGGTGGCTCTGCCGGCCGTACGCGTGGTCTCCGCGCCGTGCTTCGGCGAGCGCGCGGCGCAGGTCGGCCGGGGTGCGGATGTCGTCGTGGCCCTGTCGGAGACGGCTCGTTGCGGGCTCGTAGGTGGTGATGGCCCGGTTCTGGACGTCCTTCGGCGCGAAGGCGAGGAGCACCAGTCCGACGCCGGTGGTGGTGAGCGGAAGGCGTCCTCCCACGCGGTAGCGCACAGGTCCTGCGTCCAGCGCGGACAGCCGCTCGACGAGCACCGCCTCGTCCTGTTCGCGGACGGCGAGCAGGACGTGCTGCCGGGTGACGTGGAAGAGGTCTTCCATGAACGGCATGGCCACGGATCGCAGGCCGTGGCCGCGCGGCGCCAAGGACGCGGTCTCCAACAGACGAAGGCCGACGACGTAGCGGCCGTCGTCGAGACGCTCCAGCGCACCCGCGTGGACCAGTGACCGGGCGAGCCGCAGGGCGCTGCTGCGGGGAGTACCGCTCCGCCGCGCGAGTTCGGCGAGCGTCTGCGCGCGGTGGTGGGTGTCGAACGTGCTGAGCAGGGCGAACGCCCGGTCGATGACAGGCTGTCCCGCAGCGGGCTTCCCGCCGCGTCGCCCGCTCGGGCTGCCGTTGTCCGCACCCGGTGTTTCATTCATCGGCATCACACGTGCCACCCTACGACGCCGTTCCTACGCTGGCTGAAGGTAAGCACCTGCAAGCGAAGGAGTTCCGCATGGCCCCCGCCGGTCTCATCGACGTACATGCCCACTTCGTCACCGACAGCTACGTCGCCGCGGCCCGGACCGCGGGGATCGAGCACCCCGACGGGATGCCCGGCTGGCCTGCGTGGAGCGTCGAACAGCATCTCGACCTGATGGACCGCTCGGGCATCGAGAAGTCCTACGTGTCGGTCTCCTCGCCGGGGGTGCACTTCGGGGACGACGCCGAGGCCCGTTCCCTCGCGCGCGAAGTCAACGAGTTCGGGGCCGGCGTCCGCGGCGAGCGCCCGCGGCGGTTCGGCCACTTCGCGTCCCTGCCGCTGCCCGACGTCGAGGGCGCGCTCGCGGAGGCCGCCCACGCCCTCGACGTACTCGGTGCGGACGGGGTGGCCGTGGAGACCAACCACCACGGCGTATACCTCGGCGACCCGCGGTTCGAACCTTTGTGGGAGGACTTCGACCGGCGGGGCGCCCTCGTCTTCGTCCACCCCACGTCCCCGCCCCACGCCGACGACGTCTCGCTGGGCCGGCCGCGGCCGATGCTGGAGTTTCTCTTCGACACCGCCCGCACAGCGAGCGACCTGCTCCTGGGCGGCGTGCTCACCCGTCACCCGCGGATCCGGTGGGTGCTGACCCACGGCGGGGGAGCGTTGCCGCTGCTCGCCGACCGCATCGACCTGTTCGGCTCCGTGTTCGGTGACGGCTCCACGGACGTGCCCGGCGCGGTGGAGCAGCTCGGCCGCCTCTGGTACGACATGGCCGGGACGCCCTTCCCGCGCCAGATCCCGGCCCTCGACGCCGCGTTCGGCACCGAGCGCCTGCTGTACGGCAGCGACTACTGCTGGACCCCCGTGGCGGGGGCGCTCGCCCAGGTCGCCTCCGTCGACTCCGCGGCGCAACCGTCGGCCACCGACACCTGGCGCGACCTCACCACGCGCAACGCGCGCCGCCTGTTCGACGCGTGACGCCAGAAGAAGCCCGTCACTCGAAGCGATCAGCCGTGATGGCATGAAGGAGAGAAGCGACCGCAGGCGACCTGCTGACCCCGCTGAACGCGAGCACCGCCGGCGGCGCGGTGCGGGCCGTGCGCGAACAGCACCGGGACGGCGCCGACTTCGTCAAGGCCGGTATGACGACCCGGGTCACCTTCCTGGCGGCCCTCCGGGAGGCGAACCGTCTCGGTATCCGGCTCGGCGGTCACCTGCCGGCCGACCTCGACCCCCGGGAGGCCGCGCGCGGCGGCGTGTGGTCGATCGAGCACCTCGGTCCCGGTGTCACCGTGTTCGCCGCGGTCTCCTCCAAGGAGGACGAGGTCCGCGCGAGCAACGCCACCCGCAAGCTCCCACCCATCCCCAAGATCAAGATCCCGGGCGCCGACAGACTGGCGACAAGGCTGTCAAGGGCATGGTCACGAACCCCGCGACCGCCACGTCCGAGCTGGAAGCGCACGCCTACAGCCTGGCCGACGGCTCGTACGACCAGCACAGGGCGGAAGAACTGGCGGCGGCTGATCGCCTACGACCACCGGCCCGTCGACGGCCCCTGGCCGCTGGCGCGCCTCGCCCGCTGGGCATCCCGCAACGCGCGGTGGGCGCCGTGGGCCGTCGTGGCCGGGCACGAGGGGCCCGGACGGCTCGGCGGTCCCGGGACCGTACGACTCCTGGTCACCACGGACGAGCTGCCCCTGCTGACCGAGGTCCACGACGACTGGAGGGACCACGCGGAAGACACCGGGCCGGACCCGGGGTGAGGACGACTGCGGAAGACGGGCCGCTGGTCCTCGCTGACCGGAAAGACACGGCAGATCGCCGCGGAGACACGGATTGCGCTCTTCCGGCGCGACCGACGTGGTGTATCGACCCGCTCCCCTTGTGGGCGCGCGGTGCGGCGACCCCGGCCGGGCGGGCCGAATGGCCCAGGCGACGGTGGTGGATCGACGGAGGTACCGCCCGCTCGTGCTCCGGGGACGGCGGTCGGGGGTATGCGTGGCCAGAACGTCCGCGTGCTGTCGACGGAACGGAGAACGGAAGATGGCGGGCACGACTACGGCGGAACCGAGCAGCCTGCAACTGCCGGGAATCGTCCTCGGAGTGGGACTGGGCGGATTCGTCGACGGGATCCTTCTCCACCAGCTCCTCCAGTGGCACCACATGCTCACCAGCACCAACCACGACCGCATCGGCGTCACGTACTACAGCCCGCACACCGTGTCGGGGCTGGAGATGAACACCGTCTGGGACGGCATCTTCCACACCGTGTGCTGGCTCGCCGTACTGCTGGGCCTGGCCGTCCTGTACTCCCGGGTCACCCACAACCGGCGGGCGGTGTGGACTTCACGCGTTCTGTGGGGCTGGATCGTGGTCGGCTGGGGCGTCTTCAACCTCGTCGAAGGCATCCTGGACCACCAGATCCTGGGCATCCACCACGTCCACGGCGGCCCCCATCAGGCCTGGTGGGACGCCGGCTTCCTCGTCCTGGGAGGGCTCTTCCTGGCCGGCGGCCACCTCCTCCGGCGCAGCGGCCGTCCCTTCGACCCGAGCGTCCACCGCGGTGCGGAGCAGTCCGGAGGTCGTGCCTGATGGAGGGGATGACGCCGCCCCACGGTCATGGCGGTGGGGGCTTGCCGGGGGCGGCGACGACCGTCCTGGTTCTGCTCGTCGCGGCAGGGGGCTACCTGTGCGCGGTCCGCCGGGCGAAGCGCCGCAACGCCGTGCGGGGCTGGAACTCCTGGCGGTCGGTCTCGTTCCTCACCGGTCTGGCGCTGCTCGGCATCGCCCTGCTTCCCCCGCTGGGGCACACCGCGCACACCGACTTCCGGGCGCACATGGCCCAGCACATGCTCGTCGGCATGTACGCGCCGCTGGCGCTGGCACTGGCCGCACCGCTCACCCTCGCGCTGCGGGCCCTCCCGGCCGACAGGGCCAGGCAGGCCACGGCAGTCCTGCACAGCCCGCCGGCACGCGTACTGTCCCACCCCGCGGTCGCCCTGCTGCTGAGCACGGGGACCCTGGCGCTGCTGTACTTCACCCCGCTGTACGACACCGCCATGGTTCACCCCGCGGGAAGCCGGCTGCTGCACACGCACTTCCTCCTGTCGGGGTACCTGTTCGCCCACGTGATGGCAGGCCCGGACCCCGCCCCGCACCGGGCCGGCGTCCCGGTCCGGCTGGTGTACCTGGGCATCGCGATCGCTTTCCACGCCTTGGTCGCGCAGGCGATGTACGGCGGGTTCTTCGTCCAGATCCACGCGCCCGTCGTCCAGGTCCAGCAGGGGGCCGAGATCATGTACTACGGCGGTGACGTCGCCGAACTCCTCCTGGCCGTCGCGCTGGTGGCCACGTGGCGGCCCGAGCGCCGCGTCAGGGTGTGGGGGAAAGCGGAAAGGCGGGGCCCGGATGCCGCGGCAGCCCCGTACCGAGCGCGGTGAGACGCCGCGTGACCTGCTGAGCAGCCCCCACGCCGGCCGAGCGGGCGGACCCGGTGGACATCGGCGCGCCCGGAAGGCTTTCCGGGCGGCATGACACACCTGCTTCCACGTCGGGCGCGAACACCCGAGTGGGTCCTCGGCCCAATGGGGGCCGTGTGCGGGCACCGACGTTATGCGGGGACACCGACGGGTACCCCTGTGCTGCCAAGGGCCATGGACGAGAGGAACGAGGACTACGTGAAGATCGGCTACAAGCTTGCCGCGGAGGCTTTCGGCCCGGGTGAACTGGTGAGACAGGCGGTGCTCGCGGAGCAGGCGGGATTCGACTTCGTCGAGATCAGCGACCACTACCACCCCTGGCTCGACGTGCAGGGGCATTCGCCCTTCGCCTGGAGCGTGCTGGGCAGCATCGCCGCCAAGACGTCACGGATCGGGCTTGCGACGGGGGTGACGTGCCCGACGGTGCGGTACCACCCGGCGATCATCGCTCAGGCCGCCGCGACGCTCGCTCTGTTGTCGGACGGCCGGTTCGTGCTCGGTGTCGGCTCGGGAGAACGGCTCAACGAGCACGTCGTGGGCCGTGGATTCCCCGATACGGTCCGGACCCGGCACGAGATGCTCAGGGAGGCCCTGGAGATCATCCGACTGCTCTGGCGCGGCGGGTACCAGTCCTTCGAGGGGAAGCACCTGCGGTTGGAGGACGCCAGGGTGTTCGATCTTCCCGTCGAGCCGCCCCTGATCGCGGTGGCCGCGAGCGGCCCGGAATCCACCCGCATCGCCGCCGAACTCGGCGACGGCCTGTTCGCCACCGAGGAGAAGCCCGAGATCGTCCGGCACTACCGAGACGCTGGTGGTACGGGACCGGGCTATGCGGAGGTGCCGATGGCCTGGGCGCCCGACGAGCACACCGCGGCACGGGCCGCCCTTCAGACCTCGCGCTGGGCCCTGACCGGGTGGAAGGTCATGAGTGAGCTGCCGAATCCCGTCAACTTCGACGCGGCCACGACGACCGTGCGCGAGGACGACATCCTGGAGAAGTTCGCCTGCGGCGCGGACCCCGCCCGGTACCTCCAGGTGGCGCAGAAGTTCGTCGACGCGGGGTTCGACCACCTCGTCATGCAGAACGCCGGCCCCGACCCGGACGGTTTCATCGACTTCTACCGCTCCGACCTCGACGGCCCGGTCAGGCAGCTCACGCCGAAGAGCGCGCGCGGCTGAACCGGACTCGCGCCGCGGTCCGGTCGAGCCGCACGAGGCCACGAGCCTCGATCCAGAAGTTGCCGCCTCCGTCGGCCCGGAAGGACCCTGGGCACCTCGGTACTTCGCGCGCGGGGGCAAGGCAGAAAGGAGTCCGTCATGGAGACCGTTCGGTCCGGAGGAAAGCGGATCGTGGTCACGGGAGCCACCGGCAACGTGGGGACGAGTGTCGTCCGTGCGCTGGCCGCCGATCCCGAAGTCGCCTCGGTCCTCGCGCTGGCCCGAAGGCGGCCGTCGCTCGGCATCGCGGGTGTGGGGTGGGAGACCGTCGACGTGTCGCAGCCCGGGAGCGAGGACCGGCTGGCCGGCCTGGTGCGCGGGGCGGACGTCGTCATCCATCTCGCCTGGCGCTTCCAGCCCACCCACGACCCGGTCGTGACCTGGCGCAGTAACGTACTGGGCTCGCTGAGGGTCTTCGACGCGGTGGCGCGCAGCGGGGTACCCGCACTGGTGCACGCCTCGTCGGTCGGTGCGTACGCGCCGGGGCCCAAGAAGGAGCCCGGGGTGGACGAGTCCTGGCCGACGCACGGCTGGCCGGACGCCGCCTACTGTCGCGAGAAGGCCTACCTGGAACGCGTCCTCGACACCTTCGAGCTGCGGCACCCCCACGTCAGGGTGGTCCGGATGCGGCCCGGTTTCCTCTTCAAGGAGACGGCGGCGCCCGAACAGCGGCGCATCTTCGCCGGACGGTACGTCCCCGGCCAGTTGCTCCGACCCGACCTGCTGCCCTTCGTGCCCGATCTGGACGGCCTGCGTTTCCAGGTGCTCCACACCGACGACGCCGCGGAGGCCTACCGGCTGGCGGCCCTCCGCGACGTACGGGGAGCCTTCAACCTGGCGGCCGACCCGGTGATCGACGCTCCGAAGCTCGCGGAACTCCTCGGCTCCCGGGTCGTCCGGGTTCCCCGGGCCCTGGTGCGGGCAGCCGTCGCGGCCACCTGGCGCGTGCACGCGGTGCCCGCCTCACCCCATCTGTTCGACGCCGTTCTGCGACTGCCGCTGCTCGACCCGAGCCGCGCGCACCACGAGCTGGGGTGGTCGCCGACCCGTTCGTCGGAGGAAGCCCTGGAGGCGTTCCTGCGAGGGGTACGGAAGGGCAGGGGAGAAGCCACCGCGCCGCTGACCGGCAACAAGGTCGGCTGAACGGCGAACGGGGGCTGCCCTCCTCTTGCGACGCCCGCGGAGCGGCCCCGCCCGCGCGCGAACCTACGGACGCACGAGCCTACGGATGTGCGGCGGGCCGCGGCCCGCCGTGCTTCGGGCGGCTCACGCCGCTGACGACGAACCCGCTGCGGGGCGTCGTCGGGATGCGGCGCAACGGGATGCGCAGATCCTGCTCGTCCACCTCGTACGAGAGCCGCGCCAGGAACATCGCCACCGTGGACAGGACTGCCACACGTCCTCTCCCGGGCACCGGTGCCCCTCCACCGGGCCGCCGCCCTGCGGGACCAGCGCGTCCTCGGGAACGGGCCGACCGAGGAACCGGCCGGGATCGAACCGGTAGGGGTCCGGCCACAGGTCCGGGTCGTGATCGAGTCCGTACAGATCGAGCAGCACCATCGTGTCCGGGCGGATCGTGCGCCCCGTGGTCGGGTACCACCCTCATGAGTGGTTAAACGCCGCGGCCGTCGCGGTCAGTGACCGACTCCTCAGCCCCCGCGTCCCCGAGCAACCAGGTGCGGCGACGCCGGGCGGCGGCGGAGCCTGCGGACGACAGGCACCACGCCCACCAGTGGTCCAGGAGTTCCGGCAGGAGCGTCTCACCGCGCAGGAGGGCGGGCCAGCGAAGGAGCCGGGCCTGCGCCGTGACCTTGGCGCCACCCTCGACAGGGTCCACGACGAGGGCGGGTATGCCGGCCCGCAGAGCGAGAACGAGGCCGTGGAGCCGGTCGGTGATCATGACGTCCAGTCGGCCGACCAGGGACAGGTACTGGTCGGGAGTGCGGCAGTGGTGCCAGTCGTCGCGGGCCAGCCGGGTGTCGGCCTCGATCCGTGCGCAGTCCTGGGCGGCCAGCCAGGGCAGCAGTACGTCGCCCACGCGGTCGTGGTTCCGGCGGTTGCCATATTCCCCCTGACCGTAAGTCAGTGCCACTCCCGCCACCGCCGGGGCGGCCCGTGCGGGAGCGTTCGCCGCGAGGTCGGCCATCGCGGTGCCGTCCGGGCCGTCCCGTGCCACCACCTCGTGAAACCCCCGCACAGCCGCATCGTCCGAACTCAGAACGCTCACTCCGATGGCCACCCGGCGGCAGGAGGCGTAGCGGCGGTGGAGTTCGGCGAGGCGTTCGCCGTGCAGCGGACCGCAGACGAACACGACCACTTCGTAGTCCTCCGGGAGCGCCGCTTCGAGTGTCAGCGATTCCGGGGCGAACGCAGGACTCCACGCCGTGTCGTGCTGGATTTCCAGATGGTCGAGTGCGGCGGCGACCGCTCGTTCGGCCAAGGCATCGCCTGCTGTCACCTCGCCGTCCAGAAAGCTGAACCAGCCGGTGACCAGAACCCGGCTTCCGGGGTTCCTCAGGCGGAGCAGACGGTCGAGCCGCCCGACGAGGCCGGTCGCCTCGTCCCGCAGAAACCGTTCGGTGGCGTCGTTCACGCGGCCTCCTGAAGCGCATGGGCACGTAGTCGCCGGCACGAGCGGCTCAGCAGGTACGAGACATGTACCTGCGAGATGCCGAGCGACCGGGCGATCCGGGACTGAGTCATGTCGCAGAAATACCGCAGGTACAGAATGGTCCGCTCGCGTTCGGGCAGCGTGCGCAGGGCGGGTCTGATCGCCTCACGGTCGACGGCCGCATCGAGAGCGCGGGCGCCGTCGTCCATCTGTTCGTACGGGGCGAAGCGGCCGTTCGTTCCAGCCGCTTCCGCGACCCTCGCTGTCGTACGCCGCCGGTGGAGGGCTTCCATGCCCATGATGACCTCGGCGTCACTCAGCCCGGTGTCGGCGGCGACCTCCGCCCAGCTGGGAAGCGACCCGTCGCGCGCCCGGGCGAGTCGTCTCCGCGATGCCCGGACCTGGTCGCGGAGATCTCCCACCGGTCGGGGCAACGGGGCGTGCCAGGCGCCGTCGCGCAGATACCGCCTGAGTTCTCCCGCGACCAGAGGCTCGGCGTGGGTCACGAACGTCCGGTGCCGAGTGGGGTCGTACTGGTCCACGGCCTCGATGAGCCCCAGAGCGGCCACCTGCCGAAGGTCCTCCAACGGCTCGCCGCGGTCGGCGAAGTGGGATGCGAGCCGGTGTGCCGTCGGCAGCCACAGGCAGATCGTCTCCACCCGCAGAGCCTCGCGCTCCGGGCCCGGCGGGAGCATGCGCAGACGACGGAAGACGTCGGCGTCCCACGGGCCGCCCGCGAGCGTGCGCGGCTTCGCTGGGGAAACGGTCTGCATGCTGGTCGCTCCTCGCCGAGGTCCACACATCCACCGTGGGAGTCGCCGGGGGCCGGACATGCGGCGCCCGGTGTGCCCACGGGCGCGCCTCATGTCCGAAGCACATCCGGTGCACTACCCGGAGGAACCATGACCAAACGCGTCGGGCCGTGCGACGCGCCGTGCCCGGTCGCCGCGCTCACCGACGTGGTGGATGCTCCGTGGGGGGCGGCCGGCTCCTTGCCCGGGTTCCGCCCAGCCCGGCCGGCGGGCCGCCGCCTTCCGGTCGTGGTCACGGCGTGGTCAGGACGATGCGGGGTAAGGGTTCGCCGTCAGCAGGCGTGCCAGATGGACGGTGTTCACGGCGAGGGTGCGCGTCGTCGAGGCGACCGTGTCGGGCGTCTCGTCCACGTCCTGGTAGTCGGTGCCGCCCATCGCTTCGCCGACCCAGTAGGTCACGGCGCCCGGGGCCAGCGAGAAACCCACGTCGTCGAGTGCCTGGAAGAGGTCCGCGCTCACTTTGTGCGCTCCGTCCTCATTGCCCACCACGGCCACGGCGGCCACCTTCCCGTAGGTGTGGGGACGGCCGTGGTCGTCGGTTTCGGACAGTTCCGCGTCGAGCCGCTCCAGAACCCGCTGACAGTTGCTGGAGGGGTGGCCGAGCCAGATCGGTGTGGCGATGAGGAGAATGTCGGCGGCGAGCACCTTCTCGCGCAGGGCCGGCCACGCGTCTGTGGGGCCCATGTCGAGTCCGGTTCCCGCCCGTACGTCGTGGTCGGCAACCCGGACGACCTCCCCTTGCACATCGAGGCGGGCGAACTCGGCCATGACCTGCTCGGCGAGAAGATGGCTGCTGGAGCGGGCGGGTGAGGCGCTGAGAGTGCAGACGAGGGCGAGTGCGCGCATGGCGGATGTCTCCTTGGGGTGCTGACGGATCTGCTGCTCGGTCCACCGGTGCCTTCACCAGGCCGCGCCCGGTCGTACTCGACGCTCCGGTCCCGGCCTGCGCACAACCCGCAGGGCCCGGGCGGGACCGTGTTCAGGGAAGGGGAGTCCCGCCGGTGGCGTTCATGATTTCCCCGGTGATGTACGAGGCGTTCGCCGAGGCCAGGAAGACGTAGGCCGGCGCCATCTCGGCGGGCTGTGCGGGCCTCCCGAAGGGGCCTTGTTTGCCGAACTCCGTGGTGTCGGGCATGGTCGCCGGGATGAGGGGGGTCCAGACGGGGCCGGGGGCCACGGCGTTGACGCGGATGCCGTCGGCCGCGAGCATCTGGGCGAGGCCCTGGGTGAAGGTGACGATCGCGCCCTTGGTCATCGCGTAGTCCAGCAGGTGCGGACTCGGCTTGTAGGCCTGGACGGAGGTCGTGTTGATGATCGAACCGCCCGGTGGGATGTGCGGCAGAGCGGTCTTGCAGAGCCAGAACATCCCGTACAGGTTGGTGCGGACGACCCGGTCGAACTGCTCGGTGGAGATGGCGGCGATCCCATCGGGCTGAGACATCTGGTACGCCGCGTTGTTGACCAGGACGTCGATGCGGCCGAAGGCCGAGACGGCCTGCTCGACGAGGGCCCGGCACTGTTTCTCGTCCCTGATGTCGCACGCCACGGGTATCGCCGTGCGGCCCGCCTGTTCCACCAGGCGCGCGGTCTCGCGTGCCTCGTCCTTCTCCTCCGCGAGGTGGGTCAGCAGGACGTCGGCGCCTTCCCGGGCGAACGCCAGGGCCACCGCGCGGCCGATCCCGGAGTCGCCTCCCGTCACGAGGGCCTTGCGATCGGTGAGGAGGCCGGATCCTTGGTAGGAGTCCTCGCCGTGGTCGGGCGGCGGGTCCATGGGGCCCGTCCAGCCCGGATGCTGCTGCTCCTGCTGCGGGAAGTCGGGACGTGGATGGAGCCGGTTGGGGTCCTGCGGCCGGTCGTTGCTCGGCATGGTGCTCCCTCTGCTTTCGACGGAACTGTCTGCTGGGCGGAGTGGGAAGGGATACGGGACGGACGGCGGGCGCCGCCGCCGCGACGACGGCCTGCGGGCCGCCTCTCCGCCGGGCCGGTCGTGCGCGTACGCGCACCGGTCCTCACGGGGCCGTGCTGCCCGGCTGGGCCACCGGACGGCCGGTCGGAGCTGCCGAGTACCCCACCTGGGGCGGTTTACCCGTTCTCCGTGACGAAGGCCTTCGAGGCCGGGGCTCGTCCGAGGGCGTGGTGCGCGTCAACGGCCCGCGGAGCCTGGCCCGCCGTAGGATGCGCGAGGCTCCTCGCCGGGCCGGGCGCTACTTCTCGGGGTCGTGACCCCAGTTCATCAGGGAGTAGCGCCACCGGGTGTCGCTGGTGTCGCCCTCGGGGCGCTGTGCGAGGTGCCGGTGCACGTAGCCGGTGACCTTGCGCATGTGCGCGAGATCGTCGTCGCCGAGATCCGCCTTCTTGGTACGCAGCAGGTCGACGATCCTCCGGCCGGAGGCGTGGCCGGCCGACTCGCCGCCGCCCTCCTTCTGGCCCACCTGACGGGCGGAATCCGTCCCGAGCCACTTCTCCAGCTCGCCGGCGGACATGTTGACGGCTTCGCCGAAGCTGTCGAGCACGCTCTGCCGGTCCTCGTCGCCGCCGGCGCTCACGAGCCGCCGTCCCTCTTGCGCAGCGACTCGGGCTTGTGCACGGCCGACTTGCCCGTCCGGTCGCTCCGTACCTCGTACTGAGGCTGAGCCTCGGAGGCGTCCACGGTCCGGCCGGCCGCTTCGGTGCGCTTGTCGATCTTGCGCCGCACCGAGCCCTCCACGTTCTGTCCGTGGCTCTTCCAGCTGACGTCGTCGCCCTTGGACAGCTTCTTGTCTTTTTTGCCGGGCATGGGGGCGTTCCCTTCTCTCGGAGGGGCGTCGGGTCACGTCCGAACGCATCGCTGCCTCCTGCCAGCATCGGCGCTGCCGACGGGGCCCGCATGCCGGAAGCGGGCAACCTCGCGTCCGGGGCCGTCGACGCCCGGGGCCTGCCTTTTCGGCGACCGCGAAGAAGATGACCGGCCCGGGCGTGGGCGCGCTGCCGATCTGCGGCGCGGACGAAAAGCTCAAGGGCATGCTCACGGACCGCGACATCGTGACCAAGGTGCTCGGCGCCGGCAAGGACCCGGCCACGCGCACCGCCGGAGAGCTGGCCCAGGGCGAGGCGGTCACCATGGGCGCCGACGACGACGCCGAGGAGATTCTGCGCACGATGACCACGGACAAAGTCCGCCGGCTCCCGGTCATCGACGGCCACACGCTCGTCGGCGTGGTCGCCACGGCCGACGTCGCCCGGTCCTTGACCGACCCCCAGGTGGGGGATCTGCTCGAAGCCCTCTCCACCGACTGAGCGAGGAGCGCGTCGACGACCGCAGGAGCCGTCGGATCCAGTCCTGGGGCCGGGTCCGACGGCTCATGGCCGTCACCGGGTGGTCGGTCCCCCGGGCGGGGGCGGGCAGCCCGGTGGCGGAGCCGGATCACCCGCTCGGGTGGTTTGCTGTTGCAAGCCGAATTCAATGTGTGAAAGCTGCTGACTCGGGAACCCAGCCGCTCGTGTCCGTCGGGATCACCGCGGCCACGCGCCCTCGCACTTCCACATCTGCGGACGAAAGGCCGTCCCATGCCCCTGCTGACGCCATCCGGCCCCTGGCGCCGGGCCGTCGTCACCGGAGGAGCCGGATTCCTCGGCTCCCACCTGTGCGAACGACTGCTGGATTCGGGAGTCGAAGTCGACTGCGCGGACAACCTCCTCTCCGGCTCCGAGAGCAACATCGCGCATCTGGCCGGGCGCCCCGGCTTCCGGTTCGTACGGTGCGACGTCTCCTCGGACTCCATGACGGACGACCTGCCCGGCCCCTACGACCTCGTCCTGCACTTCGCGTGCCCGGCCTCGCCCGCCGACTACCTGCGCCATCCTCTGGCGACCATGGACGTCGGCAGCCTCGGCACCCGCAACGCGCTGGCCCTTGCGCTGCGCGACGGTGCGCGCTTCCTTCTCGCCTCCACCTCCGAGGTCTACGGGGACCCGCTGGTCCATCCGCAGCGGGAGGACTACTGGGGCAACGTCAATCCGGTGGGGCCGCGCAGCGTCTACGACGAGTCCAAAAGATTCGCCGAAGCGCTGGTCACCGCGCACGTCGGCGCCAAGGGAATGAACGCGGGAATCGTGCGCATGTTCAACACCTACGGCCCCCGTATGCGGGCCCACGACGGCCGCGCCGTCCCGACGTTCGTCTGCCAGGCGCTCGCCGGTGAGCCGTTGACGGTGGCGGGCGACGGCAGTCAGACCCGCTCGCTCTGCTACGTGGACGACACGGTCGAGGGAGTCCTCCGCGTGGCGGCCAGCCAGGCGGTGCGCCCGGTCAACATCGGCGGCGGCGAAGAGGCCACGGTCCTGGAGATCGCACGCCGGGTCATCGCGCTGACCGGGTCTTCCTCCACTCTCACCTTCGTCGCGCGCCCCCAGGACGACCCGGAACGTCGTCGGCCCGACACCGCGCTCGCCCGTGAACTGCTGGGCTGGGAACCGAGAGTGAGCTGGGAGGAGGGGCTCAAGCGGACCATCGCCCACTTCTCCTCCCTGCCCGAAGCCATGTCCCCGGCCCCCCGGCTCTGACGGAGGTTTCCATGCGCGTCCTCGGTGTCAACGCCCTCTTCCACGATCCCGCCGCGGCCCTGGTCGTCGACGGCCGGATCGTCGCGGCCGCGGAGGAGGAACGATTCAGCCGCCGCAAGCACGGCAAACGCCCCCTTCCCTTCTCCGCCTGGGAGCTGCCCGAACTGAGCGCCCGCTGGTGCCTGGAGCAGGCGGGACTCCGGCCCGCCGACCTCGACGTCGTTGCCTACTCCTACGACCCCGGTCTCGCCCGCCCCGCCGAAGCGATGGAACTGAACGACCCCTGGGACCCCCTGCGCCAGGAATACGCCCGTCGGGCACCGGAGTTCCTCGCCGAGGCTCTGCCTGGACTCGATCCGGGCAAAGTGCGCTTCGTCCCCCACCACGTGGCCCACGCGGCGTCCGCCGGGCAGGCGTCGCCGCATCCCGACTGCGCGGTCCTGGTGCTCGACGGCCGCGGTGAGTGCGGCTCGCACCTCTCCGGCCGTTACGTCGACCGGCAACTGACGGTCCTGTCCTCGCAGAAGCTGCCGCACTCCGTCGGCCTGTTCTACGAGGACCTGACGCAGCACCTGGGGTTCCTGCGCAGCAGCGACGAATTCAAGGTGATGGCGCTCGCCTCCTACGGCAAGCCGCGCTTCGCCGAGCGCCTGCGGGAATTCGTACGGGCGGACGGCGAGGGCGGCTTCACCGCCCGGCCCGTGCCCTGGGCCTCACTCGTACCGGGCAGGGAACCGGGAACCCCGTGGACGCAGGACCACGCGGACGTGGCGGCGAGCGCCCAGGCGTGCCTGGAGGAGGTCGTACTGGACCTCGCCCGGTGGCTGCACGGCCGCACCGGCGACGACGTGCTCGCTCTCGCCGGAGGAGTGGCGCTCAACTGCGTCGCCAACACCCGGCTCCACCGCGAAGGGCCCTTCCGCGAGATCTGGGTGCAGCCCGCCGCCGGCGACGCCGGCACGGCTCTGGGCGCGGCCCTGCACGTGGCGGGTGAGAAGGAGCCCGTCGAGGCGATGCCTACCCCGGCCCTCGGCCGGGGCTGGAGCGACGACGAACTACGGGGCTGGCTGGAGCGGGCCGCCGTACCGTACGAGGAGCCCGACGACATCGCCCGGACCGTGGCGGAAGAGCTCGGCCGGGACGGCATCGTCGCGTGGTTCCAGGGGCGCTCCGAGTTCGGCCCCAGGGCGCTGGGACACCGCTCCCTGCTGGCGCATCCCGGGCGGGCCGGAAACCTGGAACGGCTCAACGCGGTCAAGGGACGAGAGGAGTTCCGTCCCGTAGCGCCGATGGTCCTCGCGGAACGTGCGGCCGAACTGTTCGACGGCCCGTTGCCCAGCCCCTACATGCTCTTCGTCCACGATGTCGCCGAAGAGTGGCGCGAACGGATTCCGGCGGTGGTCCACGTCGACGGCACCGCCCGGGTCCAGACCGTGGACGCGGCGTCGGAACCGCTGGTGGCCCGGATGCTGACCGCCTTCGAGCAGCTCACCGGCTTGCCGGTGGTGGTGAACACCAGCCTGAACACCGCCGGCCGGCCCATGGTCGACGATCCGCGCGACGCGCTGGAGTGCTTCGGCTCGGCCCCGGTGGACCTGCTGGCTCTCGGTCCCTTCGCCGTCCGGCGGGGAGGGGCGTTCGCATGAAGACGTCGGTGGAGTACGCGGTCGTCATTCCCACCATCGGCCGGCCCTGCCTGGCCGACTGCCTCGGCGCACTGGCCGAATCGACCGGCCCGCGCCCGGCGGAGGTGGTGGTGGTCGACGACCGCCCGGAGCCTCGCGACGGACTGCCGCCCGGGTCCGCCGGCCAGCCGCACGTCCGCGTGCTGACCACCGGCGGCCGGGGCCCCGCCGCCGCCCGCAACGCGGGCGCCCGCGCGGTGGGCGCGCCCTGGGTGGTCTTCCTCGACGACGACGTCCAGGTACTGCCGGACTGGGGCGAGCGGCTCGCCGAAGATCTCGCCTCGGCCGGTGAACGAACAGCCGGTGTCCAGGGACGGCTGACGGTCCCCCTGCCGGAGGACCGAAGGCCCACGGACTGGGAGCGGGGCACAGCCGGGCTGGAGAGCGCGGCCTGGGCCACCGCCGACATGGCTTACCGAGCGACAGCGCTCAAGGAGGTGGGCGGCTTCGACGAGCGCTTCCCGCGCGCGTTCCGCGAGGACGCCGACCTTGCGCTTCGCGTCATGGACGCGGGCTGGACGCTGGCGCGGGGCGGGCGCACCACCCGGCATCCGGTACGCCCGGCCGGCCGCTGGGCCTCCGTACGGGCCCAGCGCGGCAACGCCGACGACGTGCTGATGAACCGTCTGCACGGACGCGACTGGTGGACACGCGCCGAGGCGCCCCGAGGCCGGCTCCCCGGACACCTGGCCACCACGGCCCTCGCCTGCGCCGCGGTCGCCTGCGCCGCGGCGGGCCGGCCACGCGCCGCCGCACTCGCCGCGGTGCTCTGGACCGCGTCCACGGCGGAATTCGCCCGGGCGCGCATCGCTCCGGGGCCGAGAACCCGGGACGAGATCGCCACCATGGCCGCCACCAGTGTGGTGATTCCCCCCGCCGCGGCATGGCACTGGACCGCGGGCCGGGTCAGGCACCGCCGGGTACGTCCCCCGGGAGGCGCCCGGTGAGCGAAACCCCTCCCACGCGCCGCCGGGTGTCGGCGGTGCTCTTCGACCGGGACGGCACCCTGGTGGAGGACGTGCCCTACAACGGAGACCCCGACCTGGTCAGGCTGCTGCCCGGCGCGCGCGAGGCCGCCGACCTGCTGCGCGCCGAAGGGATCGCCACCGGCGTGGTCAGCAACCAGTCGGGCATCGGCCGCGGGCTGCTCCGTGAGCAGGACGTGATCCGGGTCAACCGGCGGGCCGACGAACTGCTCGGCACCCTCGGCACCTGGGTGTTCTGCCCGCACACCCCGTACGCCGGCTGCGCGTGCCGCAAACCCCGGCCCGGTCTCGTGGTGAAGGCCGCACGCCGGCTCGGAGTGCCGCCGGAGACGTGCGTGGTGATCGGTGACATCCAGGCCGATGTCCTTGCCGCGAGAGCGGCCGGGGCCTGGGGTGTCCTGGTCCCGAACGCGGCCACCCTGCGCGCCGAGGTCGAGGCGGAACGCTGGACGGCCCCCGATCTGCTGACGGCGGTGCGGATGGTACTGAAGCCGGGGGAGTGGCCGTCGTGAGGGCGCTCGTCGTCAGACTGGACAGTTTCGGGGACGTCCTTCTCGCCGGACCGGCCGTCCGGGCGGTCGCCGCACACGCCTGTCACCTGACGCTGCTGTGCGGCCCGCTGGGCGAACCCGCCGCGCGCCTTCTGCCCGGGGTCGACGACGTCGTCGTCTGGCAGGCCCCCTGGGAGGGGACGAGCCCACCCACCGTGGAGACGGCCGGTGTCGAAGGGTTCGTGGGACGGCTGCGCGAGGCCGCGTACGACACGGCCCTCGTCCTGACCTCGTTCCACCAGAGCCCGCTGCCTGCCGCGTTGCTGCTGCGCATGGCGGGTGTGCGACGGATCGGCGCCGACAGTGTGGACCATCCCGGGACCCTGCTCGACGTCCGTAACCGCCGACTGCCGGGCCGGCACGAAGCGGAGGCGGGCCTGGACACCGCCGTCGCCATGGGATTCGCGCCGCGGCAGGGCGACGACGGCCGACTGCGGGTGCTGCCGCCCCCCGACACCGCGACGCTGACGGGCAATGGCCCCTACGTCGTCGTGCACCCCGGCGCGAGCGCTCCCGCACGCGCCTGGGGTGCCGAGCGGTGCGCCGAAGCTGTCATGAGCCTCGCGGACGCGGGCCATCGGGTGGTGGTCACCGGAGGCCCCGACGAGACGGATCTGACCAGCCTGGTCAGCGGCCAGGTGGCGGTGGACCTCGGGGGCCGCACCGAGCCCCGGGTGCTGGCCGGTGTACTGCGCGGCGCGGACGTCCTCGTCAGCGGCAACACCGGACCGGCCCACCTGGCGGCGGCCGTCGGCACGCCGGTCGTCTCCCTCTTCTCCCCGGTCGTACCGGCGGAGCGGTGGGGCCCGTTCGGTGTCCCGGCCGTGGTGCTCGGCGACCAGCGCGCCCCGTGCGCCGGCAGCCGTGCCCGGCACTGTCCCGTTCCCGGACACCCCTGCCTCGACGACGTCACCCCCCACGACGTCGTCATGGCCGTCCGCAAGCTCATCGAGGAGACCGCGTGAACATCCTCATCTGGCACGTCCACGGCTCCTGGGCCACGTCGTTCGTCCAGGGGCCCCACACGTACCTCGTCCCCGTGACGCCCGACCGCGGGCCGGACGGCCTCGGTCGCGCCACGAGCTGGCAGTGGCCATCCGCCGTCCGCGAGGCAACTCCGGACCGGTTGCGGGAGGAGCCCATCGATCTCGTCGTCCTCCAACGGCCCCATGAAGTGGAGCTGACCGCGGCATGGACCGGGCGGCGGCCGGGGGTCGACGTGCCTGCCGTGTACGTGGAACACAACAGCCCCGACGCCTCGGCGGTCGGCACCCGCCATCCGCTGGCCGACCGGAATGACATCCCGCTGGTGCACGTCACCCACTTCAACCGGCTGATGTGGGACAACGGACGCGCGCCGACCACGGTCATCGAGCACGGGATCATCGACCCGGGCCCGCTGTGGACCGGTGAGGAGCGCCGCGCCGCCGTCGTCGTCAACGACCCCGTGCGCCGCGGGCGCACCACCGGCACGGACCTTCTTCCGCGCTTCGCCCGCTCCGCACCGCTCGACGTCTTCGGCATGCGCACCGGCGGACTCGCGCACCACCTCGGCCTGCCGACCGACCGCTGCCGGGCGCGCGACCTGCCCCAGGGCGAACTGTATCCGGCCATGGCCCGCTGCCGGCTGTACCTGCATCCGGTGCGATGGACGTCGCTCGGGCTCTCCCTCCTGGAAGCGATGTTCCTCGGCATGCCCGTGGTCGCCCTGGACACCACGGAGGTCCGCGAAGCGGTCCCCGACGACGCGGGAGTGGTCTCCAACCGCCTCGACGTCCTCGACGAGGCGGTACGCACCTTCCTCTCCGACGCCGACTGCGCCGCCGTCGCGGGGCAGCGGGCAAGGTCCGCGGCGCAGGCCCGTTACGGGGTGCAGCGCTTCCTGGACGACTGGGAACAACTGACGAAGGAGGTCACACGATGAGGTACGCCCGCCCGGCCTCTCTCCGTGTCGCCCTGGTCTCCGAGCACGCCAGCCCGCTGGCCGACCTCGGCGGCCCCGACGCCGGCGGCCAGAACGTGTACGTGGCCCAGCTCGCCGATCACCTCGCCCGGCGCGGCCACGACGTCACCGTCTACACCCGCAGGGACGGTCCCCGCCTGCCCGCCGAGGTCACCACGCCCGGTGGTGTGAAGGTCGTCCACGTGCCCGCCGGGCCCCCTTCGCGGGTCCCGAAGGACGACCTTCTGGCGCACATGCCCGAGTTCGGAGCTTTCCTCGCCCGTCGCTGGCGTTCGGCACCGCCGGACGTGGTGCACGCGCACTTCTGGATGTCCGGCACGGCAGCCCTGGCCGGTGCCCGGGGGCTCGGAGTGCCCGTGATCCAGACGTACCACGCGCTGGGGACCGTGAAGAAGCGTCACCAAGGGGCCGAGGACTCCAGCCCGGCCCAGCGCCTGGCGATCGAGGCGGACATCGGCAGATCCTGCCGACGGGTCCTCGCCACCTGCGCCGACGAGGTCGCCGAACTCGCCGCGATGGGTGTGCCGCGGGACCGGGTGTCGGTCGTCCCGTGCGGCGTGGATCCACACCACTTCGCCCCGGTCGCCGGCACCGCCGGCACGCGGTCCGGTCCGCGCCGGCTGGTCGCCGTCGGCCGTCTCGTCCGGCGCAAGGGATTCGACCGTGCCATCCGGGCGCTCGCCGACATCCCCGACGCCGACCTGCTCATCGCGGGCGGGCCGCCCGCCGACCTGTTGTTCGCCGAACCGGAGGCCGAACGACTCCTGAAGGCGGCGGAGCAGCACGGGGTCGCCGACCGGGTCACCCTCCTGGGGGCGGTGCCCCACGAGCGCATGCCCGCCCTCATGTCCGGCGCCGACCTCGTCCTCTCGCTGCCCGACTACGAACCGTTCGGCATCGTGCCGATCGAAGCGATGGCGTGCGGCACCCCGGTGGTGGCGACCGCGGTCGGCGGCCAACTCGACACCGTCGTGGACGGGGTCACGGGCGCTCTGGTGCAGGCGGACCCGAGTGGCGACCGGGACCTCGCCGCCGTGATCCGCGCCCTTCTGGACGATCCGGACCGCAGGGCCCGTTACGGCGCGGCCGGACGCGCCCGCGTTCTCCAGCACTACAGCTGGGAGCGCGTCGCGGACGGGGTCGCCCGTGTCTATGCCGCTGTGCACGCCACCCCCTCACTCTCAGGAGTCCTCCGATGAACCCCACTCACGACGGCCGGCACTGCGACGAACTGATGGACGCTCTCGCCATGTTCCGCGCCTCCTGCCCCGTGGCCCACCGCTGGGGTGCCGAACTCGCTCGCCGTCTCGGCGGCGGAGCCAGGCTGCTCGTTGCCGGAAACGGTGGCAGCGCCGCCCAGGCCCAGCATCTGACCGCCGAACTGGTCGGCCGCTACCGGGACGACCGCCCGCCGTTCTCCGCCCTCGCCCTGCACGCCGATACCTCTTCGACGACGGCCATCGCCAACGACTACGGCGTCCAGGAGGTCTTCGCGCGGCAGACCTGCGCCCACGGCCGTCCCGGCGACGTCCTCGTGCTGCTGTCCACCAGCGGGGCAAGCGCCAACCTGCTGGCGGCGGCGGCCGAAGCCCGGCGGATCGGGATGTCCGTCTGGGCACTGACGGGTCCCGCCCCCAACCCGCTCGAAGCGGCCTGCGACGAAGCGCTCTGCGTCGACGCGCCGGCTTCGGCCACTGTCCAGGAGCTCCATCTGGTAGCGGTGCACATGATCTGCGAGGCGTTCGACCAGGCATGGGAGCAGGGCGTGACCGTTGCCGGTCAGTACCCGACTCCGGGGGAACCCGCGGTCGAGGGGGCATTGTGAACGCCCTCGTCCCGCTGGTGGTCGTCGGAGACGCACTGCTCGACCAGGACCTGTCCGGCCGGGCCGACCGGCTCGCCCCCGACGCACCGGTGCCCGTGGTCCAGGGAGCCCGACCGGTCGCGCGGCCCGGCGGCGCCGCCCTCGCCGCGTACTTCGCGGCCCTCGACGGCCGTGACGTCACCCTGATCACCGCACTCGGCGACGGCGAGGCGGCCCGCACGGTGCGGCGGCTCCTGGAGGACAGGGTCCGCATCGTCGAACTGCCGCTCGACGGACAGCTGTCCCGCAAGACCAGGGTGCTGGCCGGAGGGGTCCCGGTGCTCCGGCTGGACGACGGTGACGGGCGTGCGTCCGGGACCACGGAGGAGGCGATCGCGGCCGTCGAAGCTGCCCCCGCCATCCTGGTCGCCGACTACGGCAGGGGGGCCGCCGAGGCACTGCGGGACGTCCTCACCCGCACCGCCGCGAGGGTGCCGGTCGTCTGGGACCCCCATCTCCGGGGCAGCCGACCCGTTCGGGGCGTGCGCCTCGTGACCCCGTCGGCGGCCGAGGCCCGGGAATTCGCGGCAGGCCTCCGCACCGGCCCGGGGGCGGCAGCGGTGCCGGACGAGGTGCGGGTCGGCACCCACGCCGGCTTCCGCGGTCCGGCGGACGACGCCCGGGAGCTGGTCCGTGCCTGGGGCGTCACCTCCGTCGCGGTGACCCTCGGCGGTGAAGGAGCGCTGCTCTCGCACGGCGGGGACCCCCTCGTCCTGTCCACGGCCCGCAACGTGCGGGGAGACGCCTGCGGCGCGGGTGACTGTTTCGCCGCGACCGCCGCGGGCCTGCTCGCCGACGGAGAGCTGCCGGAGACCGCGGTGCAGGAGGCCGTCCGCGCAGCCACCCGGTACGTCGAGGCCGGCGGTGCCGGGGCGCTCCGCATCGGCACGACGCCGTCCGCCACGGCCCGGCCCGTGGAACCCCCGCCCACGGAAACCGGCCCCGATCCGTTCGCCCTGGCCGGCCGGGTGCGGGAGGGCGGCGGTACGGTCGTGGCCGCCGGGGGGTGCTTCGACCTGCTGCACGCCGGCCACGTGGCGCTGCTCCAGGCGGCCCGGCGCATCGGCGACTGCCTCGTCGTCTGCGTGAACTCCGACGCCTCGGTCCGGCGGCGCAAGGGCGGCTCGCGGCCGCTCGTGCCGGCTGCCGACCGTATCCAGGTTCTGCTGGCCCTCGGTTGCGTCGACGCCGTCGCCGTCTTCGACGAAGACACCCCCGAACATGTGCTGGGTTCCTTGCGCCCGCACGTCTGGGCCAAGGGCGGCGACTACGCCCTGGCCGAGCTCCCCGAAGCCGCGCTGGTACGGAGCTGGGGAGGAGAGGTGGTGCTCCTGCCGTACCTGGACGGCCGTTCCACCACCCGGCTCGCGGAGCGGGCGGCCCGCGGACCGGCGGCCGACGCGCTCCGCCCCGCAAGGAGGCGGTGATGACGTCCGCCCCGCCGCCCCGCCTTCTCGTCCTGCGCGCCCTCGGACTGGGCGACCTCCTCGCGGCCGTGCCCGCGCTGCGGGGCCTGCGCCGCGGCTTCCCCGACCACGAGATCGTCCTGGCCACGCCGCCGTCCCTGCGGGACGCCGCACTGGCCACCGGCGCCGTGGACACCATCCTCCCGGCGACGGCGCCCCGGCGCGGAGTACCGGCACTGACCGGCTGGTACGGCGCCGCGCCGGACATCGCCGTCGACCTCCACGGCAACGGGCCGGAGAGCTACGCAGCCCTCGCCGCCCTCCGTCCGCGCCGCGTCCTCGCGTACGCCTGCCCGTCCTCGGACGGGCTCCCGCCCCCCCGGTGGGAACGCGAGGACCACGAGCGCGTCCGGTGGTGCCGGCTCCTGCGTGCCTACGGAATCGACGCGGACCCCGACGACGTCCGCCTGGCGAGGCCGTCCTGCCCGTCACCGGCGCCCGACGCCGTGGTGGTGCATCCCGGCGCCGAGGCGGCCGCCCGGCGCTGGCCCGTCCGGCGGTACACGGTGGTCGTCCAGCGACTGGTCGCGGAGGGCCACCGGGTCGTGGTGACCGGTGGGCCCGCCGAGGAGGAGCTGACCGCGGCGGTGGCCCGGGGCGCGGGGCTCGGGCCCCACGACGTACTGACCGGCGGGCTTCCCTTCGCCGAACTCTCCGCGCTGATCGCGGACGCCGGATGCGTGGTCAGCGGCGATACCGGGCCCGCGCACCTCGCCGTGGCGCACGGCACGCCGTCCGTGACGCTGTTCGGCCCGGTGGCGCCGCGTCTGTGGGGGCCACCCCCGGACGATCCGCGCCACACCTCGCTCTGGTATCCCGGCCCGCCCGGCGACCCCCACGGCACGTCCGCCGACCCGTCGCTGCTGCGCATCGGTGCCGACGAGGTGCTCGCCGCCGCCCTGTCCCACGTCGGTCGCCGGAGCACGGGCAGGGAGGGCTCCCAGCCGGTGAAGGTGAACGGACGTGCGTGACATCCGGGGACTCGACGACGCGTGCGCGGCCGACGACCGGACCACGGTCGCCATGATCACCAAGGACCGCCCGGCCAGTGCGTTGCGCACGCTCGACCGGCTGGCGGCGTTGCCCGAACGCCCCCCTGTCGTCGTGGTCGACAACGGACTCGATCCGGCGGTGACCGAGGCGTTGCGTGCCCACCCGATGGGTGCGCTGGTGCTGGCCCCCGGCCGCAACACCGGGGCGCTGGGCCGGAACCTGGCCGTGCGCCACGCGACCACCCCCTACGTGGCCTTCAGCGACGACGACTCCTGGTGGCGGCCAGGCGCTCTACGGCGCGCCGCGGACCTGCTCGACGCCCACCCGCGCCTCGGACTCCTGGCCGCACGCAGCCTGGTCGGCCCGGAGCAACGGGACGATCCGCTGAACGAACTGCTGTCCCGCTCCCCACTGCCGTCGGACGCCGGACTGCCCGGCCGTCCGGTCCTCGGCTTCCTCGGCTGCGCCTGCGTCGTCCGGCGGCGCGCCCACCTGGAAGCGGGTGGCTACCATCCGGTGCTGTTCTTCGGAGCGGAGGAGACGCTGCTGGCCTACGACTTGGCGGCAGCCGGCTGGGGCGTCTCCTACGACCCTTCCGTCACCGCCCACCACCACCCCGACCCCGGCGAGCGCCCCGGCCGCTCCGCGCTCCTGCGCCGTAACGCACTGCTCACCGCCTGGCTGCGCCGACCCGTGCGCGTCGCCCTGCGGCACACGCTGGCGTTGGGCGTCGAGGCCTGGCGCGGTGACGCGGAAGCCGCAGTCGCACTGCGCCAAGCGGGCACCCGGCTCCCCGCGGCCCTGCGCCTGCGTCGCCGCCTGCCGCGCCGGGTCGAACACGCCGTACGCCTGCTGGAACGCCACCCACCCGCGGTGCGGCATACCGAAGAGGAGGGCAGCGCGTGATGGACCCGGACCCCCGCGTCACGGTCGTGGTGATCACCCACAACCGCCGACCGGAACTGCTGCGCACCCTGGACGCCCTGCGCTCCCTGCCCGAGGCGCCCAAGGTCGTCGTGACCGACAACGCCTCCCAGGACGGCACGGCGGAGGTGGTGGGCCGCCTCTTCCCCGAGATCATCCTGCTGACCCCCGGCCGCAACCTGGGCGCGGTCGGCAGAAATCTGGCAGTGGAGCAGGTGAGAAGCCCCTACGTGGCGTTCTGCGACGACGACACATGGTGGGAGCCGCACTCCCTGCGGCGCGCCGCCGATCTCCTCGACACCCGCCCGGGCCTTGCCGCGATCACCGCCCGCATCGTCGTCGAACCCTCGGGGGAGGACGACCCTGTCGTCGCCGACATGCGTGACTCGCCACTCACCGGGCCGGACTGGCTCCCAGGACCGGCCCTGGGCTCCTTCCTGGCCGGTGCGACGGTGATGCGGACCGACGCCTTCCGGTCGGTCGGAGGGTTCCATCCCGGCCTCTGGCTGGGCGGGGAGGAGGAGCTGCTCGCCACCGACCTGCTCAGCCGGGGGTGGTGGCTCGCCCACGTCCCCGATCTGCTGGTCCACCACGCCGCGTCCACGGTCCGCGACAGCACCGAGCGCCGGACCCTCGGCCTGCGCAACACACTCTGGTTCACCTGGCTGCGCCGTCCCATGGGCTCCGCCGTGCGGCGCACTTTCCACCTGCTGCGCACGGTCCCTCGCGACCGGGCTTCGCTGTCCGCCTTCGCACGCGCGGCCACCGGTCTGCCATGGGTGCTCCGGCAACGCCGGCCGGTGGCGCCGCACGTCGAGGCACGCATACGCGCGCTCGAACTGGCGCGCAGGTCGTCCACCGCTCGACAGTACGTCGGCTGAGGGACGCGGCCCGACGACCGATCGCGCTACTCCTGCGGCAGGCGCGCGGCTCCGGCCACCGCTTGGGGGGTGAGCGTCCGGCTGACGAGGCGTTGGGCGACCGCACCGGGAGACCCGCTGGGCCGACTACCCGGCCTACGCGGCAGTCTGCGGCGCCCGGTCCTCGCTCTCCTTGCCCATCGCTCCGCACAGCCACACCGCCGGCGCCCTCAACCTGTACGCACCGCTGCCGAACGTCTTCGACAACGCCGACCTGACGAAGCTGAGACTGCTCGCCGCTCAAGCAACCGGGGCCATCGCCCTGGCCCAGCGCATCGCGGACACGGAGGAGTTCGCGGCCGACCTTGAGGCGGCCCTGCAGTCGCGTACGGTCATCGACCAGGCCATCGGCGTGATCGTCGGCCAGCAGAGGGTCACGCCGGAGAAAGCCTTCGAAGTGCTGCGCACGGCCTCACAGCACCGGAACATCAAGCTTCGTTCGCTGTGCGCCGAGCTGATCGCCAGCATCACCGGCGAAGCACCCCCCCGAAGCGCGGCTCCGCCCGCGCAGGTGACGTGTCCCGGGCGGTGCCTCGGTGCGGTCGGAAGGCGGCAGGGGGTGGCATCGCGCTCATGGCGCGGTCCTGCCGAGTCGCGAGGGGGCGGCCGGAGCCAGGCACGCGGCGACGGCGACTCGACGGTCGTCGAGCCCCCGCCGCCCGCCCGGTTCCCCGGGCCCGTCGATGTGATCCGGGCCCGCTCCGTCACGGGCCGGTGAGGACCTGAGCCGAAAGGTTCTTGATCACGCCGCCGGTCCAGCGCGTCCGTCCCGAGCCCGGTGGTGGCAGAGGAGGCGAGCTCCAGCGGTCCCCAGCGGCTGGGGTGAGTACGGGCTGCCCCCACCGCGCATCGGTACCCGCAACCCCGCCTCGCCGTCGCGGCGCCCCTCCGGCGGGGGCCGCGGCGGGATCGCGCGGCTCGTGACACGGTGCCGCGGCTCCGAGCGATCGTGCACGCGCCTGTCGCCGCAGCCGTGTCGGCCTCGGCGACCGCCTGCACCTCAGGCGCACGGGAGAGCCGACGAGGCCCTGTCCCGATGGTCCGGAGGGTCGCGTGAGGAAAAACACCCGCATGTGTATACGCCTACGTGCCAGGGGATTTGGGGTGAAAGCGGGGGAGTCGGCCGTCCCGCCGCAGCGCGCGAGTCCCGTCGTCGCGGGGGGTTTGTCAAGATGAATGAGCCGGCAGTCCAGAGGGTCTCCTATCGCCCCGGCGACCTCTGCCCGGCACCGAGGCACCACTGCACCGCTCCCACACAGCCCGACGTGTGTCTCTCCCCCCGTCCTCGTCGGAAATGTACGTTCTGTGCCTCCTTTCTCCCTGGCGGTTGCCCGCTCCCGCAAGCCGGTCGCCGCTTCCGACCGGAGCCCATGGCGCTGTCTTCGCAGCCGCAGCATGCGCTGGTGGTCCGTCGCCAACCTCGTGTCGAACACCGGCGCCTGGATGCAGTTGACCGTCCAGAACCTCCTGGTCCTGCAGATCACGGGCTCCGCCGCAGCCACCGGACTGTCGCTGGCGGTGCAGGCAGGCCCCGGGCTGCTGCTCGGGGTCGTCGGAGGCGCGGCCGTCGACCGGTGGCCCCGCAAGACCACCGCGGCGGTCAGCCAGGTGGTGTTGGGGGCGGTCGCCTTCGCCACGGCCGCCCTCATGGCCGGTGATCTGCTCAGCATGCCGGTGCTCCTGCTCCTGGCGGCTGTCACCGGCATCGTGAACACGATCGACGGCCCCGCGACGTCCCTCCTGGGCAATGACCTGGTGCCTGCCCGGGACGTGCCGTCGGCCATCGCCCTCGGTTCGGTGGTCCACAGTTCCGGACGGCTCGCCGGTACGGCGGTGGCGGCTGTCGCGGTGGGAACCCTCGGCACGGCGTCGGCGTACCTGGCGAATGGTCTCTCCTTCCTCTTCGTCGCGGCCGTCATACCGTTCCTCCGCCCGGTGCGAGGCGCGCACCGGGCGGCAGATGTCACCGGGAGCGGCACGACCGTGGCGGAGGCAGGAGCCGGTCCCACCACGGGAAGCCTGCCGATGCGGCGCGGCGTCCGGATCCGGCCCGCCCACGAGGGCGGCGCTCGGGCCGGGCTCGCCTACTTCCGTCGGCGGCCCCGGCTCGTGGCGCTCGCCGCCATCACCGGCCTGAGCTCGGTGTTCGGCCGGAACTACCAGCTGACTCTGGCGGTGCTGGTCGTCGGCCCGCTGCATGCCGGCCAGAGCGACTTCGGCACGGTGTCCACCGTGCTGGCCATCGGCGGAATCGCCGGCGCCGTGGTCGCGGGCCGGCTCCGCAAGCCGTCCGTTCGTCTGGTCGGGGCGCTGGCGGCGTGTGGGGGACTCCTCCAGGTGGCAGCGGGACTCTCGCCGGGACTCGTCGTGCTGATTCTGCTGGTCGTGCCCATGGCGGTGGTCGAGTCCGTCTCCGATACCGCGGGTGCCACAGTGCTGCAGACCGATCCGGCGCCCGAGATGCGGGGCCGGGTACTCGGAGTGTGGCGCAGCGCGAGCACTGCCTGGGGCCTTGTCGGGCCGCCGCTCCTCGGTCTGCTGGTGGAGTACGCCGGAGCCCGGGGAGCTCTGGTCTCCGGCGGACTGCTCATAGCCGTCGGCATTGGCTACGGAGCGCTGCGGCACGGCAGGGCGGCCCGGCGGCCGGTGCGACTGGATCCGGTGCCGACCGCCGCACCGGCGACGGAGATTTTCCTGCCGGTGTCGTGAGGCGGGCCGCCCGGAACCGGACATCGGAAGCCCGCCCTCGTGGCGATGCGGTGCCGGCCGGGCGGGTGATTCGGAACGGCGGCGGGGTAGGAGCATCCGCGTCCGGCGCCCCGCACGAAGCCTGAGGTGTGCCGGGCGTGCGAGCCGGGCATCCGCCAGGCCCGTCGGCCCGCTGACCGAGGAGAGCACACCATGCCGGGAGCAGGGGCCCGAGTCGTACCGGACCTTCCAGCAGAAGACGGACGGCACGACCACCACGCTCCCGGCCCCCTGGGATCGTTCCTCTGCCGTCCGGCCCCGGGGCGGGAGAGTGTGGCCGGACCGCTCTCCACGGCCGCGACTTGCACGAGCCTGGTGCGCTGACACCATGGTCCGTATGGGGAAGAGCGCTCTCATCGTGATCGACATGATCAACACGTACGATCACCCGGACGCGGACCTCCTCGTCCCGTCCGTACGGAAGGCACTGCCCCACGTCGTACGCCTGCTGGAGCGGGCGCGCACCGTGGGGGTGCCGGTCATCTTCGTCAACGACAACTACGGGCAGTGGCGCTCCCACCACGGTGAGCTGGTCGAGACCGCCCTGGCCGGACCGCGAGCGGAGCTGGTCCGCCCCGTGCGGCCGGACGACGAGTCCCTGTTCGTGATCAAGGCCAGGCACTCGATCTTCTACGAGACGCCCCTCAGTTACCTGCTCGACCAACTCGGGGCGGATCACGTCGTGCTGACGGGACAGGTCACCGAACAGTGCGTGCTGTACTCCGCCCTCGATGCCCATATCCGCCACCTGCGGGTGACGATTCCGCAGGACGCCGTCGCCCACATCCACGAGGAACTCGCGGCCGCCGCACTGCTGATGATGGAACGCAACATGGGAGCGACGATCACGACGGCCGAAGCAGCGCAGTTCTGAAGACTGCCCCGCGTCGGTCGCGAGCCGCTGCGCGGCGCGGGCGCAGGGCCGAGCCGTCACGCGTGCGTGGAGTACGGCCGGAAGGAAATCCGTCCGCGCGTCATAACCACCAGTGACCTGCCTCGTTCCCTCTCATGGGTGCCGGACGCCAAGGGCATCGATCATCCAGTCGGAACAGGGAGTTCACGCGTGAGGCCTCAGGCCACCGACAAGTGTCAGATCACCGAACAGCGTCGGCCGGCCGACCGCGGCAGAACCGGTCAACGTGCTCCGACTGCGCCGGTCGCAGTGACGTCGGCCCCGCCCCCCGTCGGCCGGTACGGCGGTTCCGCCCTGCGTGCCGCGCTCGCCGCCGCGACCGAGGACACCATCATCTACGACCTGGAAGGAATCGGCCGCCAGTACACCGCCCTGTGCGCCGAACTTCCCGGCGCCGCAGTCCGGTTTGCCATGAAGGCGTGCCCGGTCGATGAGGTGCTCGGTCATCTCGCCCGGCTCGGCTCCGGGTTCGACGCGGCCGGCCCGCAGGAGATCGCCCAGGCGCTGCGCACCGGGGTGGCCCCCGGGCTGATCCACTACGGCAACACCGTCAAGTCCGACCGCAACATCGCCGACGCCTATCGACTGGGCGTGCGCGACTTCGCGACCGACAGCCGGGAGGACGTCGCCGCGATCGCCGAACACGCTCCGGGATCAGCGGTGTTCTGCCGGATCGCGACCACCGGCGACGGCGCGCTGTGGGGCTTGAGCCACAAGTTCGGCTGCTCGCCCGAGGACGCCCTGCGGGTGCTCATCGCCGCCCGGGATGCCGGACTGGTGCCGTCCGGCCTGTCGGTGCACGTCGGCTCCCAGCAGATGACGGCCGAAGCCTGGAGCGAGGCGATCGAGACACTGGCCGGCTCGCTGGAGACGCTCAACCGGCACGGCATCGTTCTGGACCGGATCAATCTCGGTGGCGGCCTGCCCGCCCTCGGCGTCCTCGACCGCAGCGGCCGGCCGCTGGAGCCGCCCCTGGACAAGATGTTCGCGGTGATGCGCGACGGCATGGAACGGCTGCGCGCCGTCAACGGGGCCCCACTCTCCTTCCTGCTGGAGCCCGGCCGCCACCTGGTCGCCGACCACGGTGCGATCCGTGCCCACGTCGCCCGGCTCACCTCCCGACTGCGGGCCGACGGTTCGCGTGAGAACTGGCTCTACCTCAGCTGCGGCAAGTTCAACGGACTTTATGAGATGGATCAGTTGCAGTACCGGCTGGAGTTCCCGGCCGGGCCCCACGGGCAGTTCGTCGACGCGGTGGTGGCCGGTCCGACGTGCGACAGCGACGACGCGTACGCCCAGGAGGGCGGCTTGGTACGGGTCCCGCGCACCATCGCCTCCGGTGACCCGGTCTGGGTCCACTCCTGCGGTGCGTACGCCGTCGCCTACGCCACCCGGGGGTTCAACGGCTTCGCGCCGCTGCCGTACACGTGCGTCGCCGGCTCGGCCCGGAACGGAGAAGGCGGATGACCGGCACCAGGATCAGCCACCTCCTGGAGGCGGACCGGGACGCGGTGGTCCCGCTGGAGGCACGTGCCTGCACGGCGAGCGGCCTGGCCGAGTGGCGGGAAACGCTGCGTTCCCGGCACCGTGCCTCGCCGTCGACGTGCTTCGTCCTGGAGTACGAGGGTGAGTTCGGCGGCTACTGCTCGCCCTGCCGTACCCGCTTCACCGGTGTCCCGACCTGAGCCTGGCCGAGGTGCGCGCCGTTCGGGAGAGCGTTCGGGAGAGCGGTGGGGGAGGGGCAGGGAGAGCGGTCAGTATCGCCAGCGAACGGCTTCGATGACGTCCGAGTCCGTGTGCCCCGCGAACAGCTCCGCCTCGGCACGCCGGACGGCCAGTACGGCCTGGTACAGCTCGGGGCCGAGTCCCTGCCGGAGGAGAGCGGACTTCTCGAACGCGTCGGTGGCTTCCGGCAGACTCGACGGGAGACGCTCGGCGTTGCCGGCCGCGGCGGGGTCGCCCAGCGTCTCAGGAGGCAGCGGCATGCCGGCGTCGAGTCCGGCGAGTCCGGCGGCCAGTACCCCGCCGACCGCCAGGTACGGATTGGCGGCCGCGTCGAAGCACTTGACCTCGGCGTTCGCCTGCCCCGCGGCGGTACCGGTGATCAGGCGCAGGGCGGCCTCGCGGTTCTCCAGGCCCCAGCAGCGGTAGGCACCGGCGAAGTGGGAGGGAACCAGACGCAGATAGGAGGCGACAGCCGGCGCGCCGAGAGCGAGCAGGGCCGGCAGCTCGGCGAGCACTCCCGCGAAGAAGTGCTCGGCCTCGGGGTGCAGACCATGACGGCCGGGACCGGCGTGCCCGAGGTTCTGTCCCTGCCGCCAGAGACTGAGGTGGAGGTGGCCGCCGTTGCCGATCGCGCCCTCGGTGAAGACGGGGGCGTACGAGACGCGCAGCCCGTGACGGGCGGAGACGGCCCGGACGGTGTGGCGTACCAGCATCGTGGTGTCGGCCGCCTCGACCGGGCCCTCGGCGGCCACCGAGACCTCGAACTGCCCGGCGGCGTACTCGGGATGGAGTTGCAGCACGGTCAGGCCCTGTGCGGTGAGGGCGCGAAGCACCTCGCGCAGGTAGTCCGAGTGCTCGATGAAGCGGGTCATGCCGTAACCGGGCGCGGACGTCGCGGGGTCTCCGGCGGCGTCGGCCACCACCCACTCGATCTCGATCCCGGCGCGCACCGAGAGCCCGCGCCGCTCGACGGCCTCGGTGGCCCGGCGGGCGAAGCCTCGCTGGCAGCCCGGGTGCGGGGTGCCGTCCTGGGCGTAACGGTCGGCCGGAGCCCAGGCCCAGCCGGGCTGGGCGGCGAGCGGGGTGAGCCGGTCCAGGTCGGGGACGAGCCGCAGGTCGCCCGTCGGGCCGGTACTCGAAGCCGTGGTGGTGAAGGAGTCGTCCACCAGGGAGACGTCGAAGCAGGGGACGGCGCCGACACCGTGCTCGGCGGCGTGCCGGAGTCGGGCGAGCGGAACGGACTTCACGCGGGTGAGCCCGGCGTTGTCGACCCAACCGAACACCACCCCGTCGATTCCGTCGGAGGCGAGCCGGACTTCGGCCGCCCGGGCCCGAGCGGCCCGCTCGGCCTGTGAGTGCGTGATGGTCATGCCGTCCATGCTGGCGCTCGCGGCAGCGGGATCACCGGCGGACGTAGGGGAGTTCACTCGTCCGTGAACGACCGGAGCGGCGACGTGACACCCCGTCCTGGCTGCCGGGGTTCCACCGGCCCCCGGCAGCCGCAGAGTCGTACGGGACATGGGTCGGTCAAGCGTGCCGGAGGCACAGGGACCCCCACTGGAAGCCCGCGCCGATGCCGGACAGCACGTAGATGTCTCCGGGGAGCAGGGAGCCTTCGGCGACGGCCGTGTGGAGTGCGGTGAACACACCGGCCGACCCGGTGTTTCCCAGTCGGTCGATGGTGACGGGGGCGCGTTCGCGCGGGACTCCCAGGGCAGCCGTGGTCTCGTTGAGGATGTTCAGGTTGGCCTGGTGCAGGAAGAAGTGCCGCACCTGGTCGATCGGCACGCCGGCGCGTCGAACGGCGCCGGCGATGCTCTCGGGCAGACAGGTGGTCGCCGCGTTCCAGACGGCGCGGCCGTCCATGGACAGATAGTGGTCCCCGGCGGCGACGGTGGCGGCGCTGGCGGGCATCCGGGAGCCTCCTGCGGGGATCTGGACGTCGTAGGACAGCCGGGAGCCCAGACTGTAGGAGAGGAGGCCCGAACCGGGGCCGTCGGTGCGGGTGAGGACGACGGCCGCCGCGGCGTCGCCGAAGAAGACACCGGTGGTGCGGTCGGTGGGATCGGTGACCCTGGAGGCGCAGTCGGCCGCGAGCAGCAGAACGGTGGTGATGGAGGGGTTCTGCAGAAGGTGGGCGGCGATCAGCATGGCCTGGATGCCGGAGGCACAGGCGGCTGTCGTGACGTCCAGGGAGAGGGCGCGGTGGGCGCCGAGGGCTTCCTTCACGATGAGTGCCGTGGACAGGAGCGGCTGGTCCCAGGTGTAGGTGGCGACGATGACCGCGTCCAGCCGACCGGGCTCGACACCGGCGGCCTCCAGGGCCGGACGGGCGGCGTCGACACACATGTCGGAGGTGGCCAGGTGCGGTGCCAGACGACGGCGTTCGCGGATGCCGGTACGGCTCGTGATCCATGCGTCGCTGGTGTCCAGGGACCGGGTGAGCTCCTCGTTGGTGACGACGGTCGGCGGCAGGTGGATTCCCGTTCCGGCGATGGCGAACGGTACGGACAGGCCCGCGCCGGTCTGGTGGAGCGTGGTCTGTTCCGGGGCGACGGTCATGTCACGGCGCTCCGCCCGGGGGCCACCGCTGCTCCTCGAAGAATTCCCATGTTCCGTATCTCTCCATCGGTAGAAAATTGACCCGGTGACGGCGGGCCGTCCCATTCAAATCCGCCGCATCATCTCACGGAAATCAGGTCGTAAAATCAATCTCTCATTCGATAGCGTGATGAATTGTTTGATCGCTTGACAGTGAATTTCTGGGAATGCGTGTCGTGCCCCGCGAGCGCGTCTGCCGGGAACCCTTCTCCGGCCGTGCGGTCGGCCCCGCCGCGTCCTGCGGCCCGGGTTTCAGGAAGACCTCTGCCCCGGCACGGCGGCGCGCAGGGACGGCACGGAGGCGAGCAGAGTCCGGGTATAGGGGTGGCTCGGTGCGCGCAGGATCGTCCCGGTGGGAGCGATCTCGACGATCCGGCCGTGCCGCATGACCGCCACGACGTCCGAGACGTGGCAGACCGCCGGCAGGTTGTGGCCGATGAAGAGCATGGAGAGCCCGAGCTGCCGCTGGAGTCCCCGCATCGTGTTGAGCACGGAGGCCTGCACCGAGACGTCCAGCGCCGAGGTGACCTCGTCGGCGATCAGCAGGCCCGGTTCGACGGACAGGGAGCGGGCCAGGGCGACCCGCTGCCGCTGGCCGCCGGACAACTGGCGCGGCAGGCGATCGGCGAGCCCGGGATCCAGTCCGACCAGGCCGAGCAGCTCGGTGACGCGCTCGGCGCGGGCGGCCCGGTCGAGCCGGCGGAAGACCGTGGCGGCCTCGACGAGCGTCTGACGAGCCGTCATTCGCGGATCGAGCGCAGTGTCCGGGTCCTGGCGGACGATCTGGACCAGGCGGCCGACCCGCCGCCGGTCGCCGACGGTACGGGTGCGCACCTCGCGGCCGTCCACCAGGACTCGGCCACTGTGTACGGGAACGAGGCCGACGATCGCGCCGGCCAGGCTCGACTTCCCCGATCCGGATTCCCCGACGAGACCGAGGGTGGTGCCGGACGGGATCTCCAGCGAGACGCCGTCCACGGCGGCGGGGGAGTCCCGGGGCCCGGGGTGGCGGACGATGAGGTCGATCAGCTGAAGAGTGGTCATGACGCGGGCACCGCCTCCGGGGCCGTCGCCGGTACCGGATGCCAGCAGGCGACCCGGTGGCCGCTGGCGACGTCCTCGAGCGGGGGAGCCTGCTCGGCACAGCGGTCCTGGCGGCGCGGGCAGCGAGGCTCGAACGGGCACCCCGCCGCGGGCGCGAACGGGTCGGGCGGCGCGCCCTCGACGGTCGGCAACGGCCGGCCCCGGTCGGCGGTGAGGTCCGGTACGGATGCGATCAGGGCCCGGGTGTACGGATGCCGGGCTCCGTCGGCGAGGCGGTCCACGGGCAGGGCTTCGACGATGGTGCCCGCGTACATCACCAGGATCCGTTCGCAGAACTCGCCCACGAGCGCGACGTCGTGGCTGATGAACAGGATCGCCGCGGACGTGTCCCGCCGGAGGTCGGTGAGCAACCGGGTGATCTGGCGCTGCACGGTGACGTCGAGAGCGGTGGTCGGTTCGTCGGCGATGATCAGTCCCGGCCGCACCATCAACCCCGAGGCGATCATCACCCGCTGGCGCTGGCCGCCGGAGAGCTGGTGAGGACGTGAGCGCAGCAGCGCCGGGGGCAGCGCCACGCGGGTCAGGGCGTCGGCGGCATCCGCGGCGGCCTGCGCGCGGCTCGCACCCCGGTGGGCCCGGACCGTCTCGGTGAGCTGGGTGCCGACGCGCAGGGACGGGTTGAGCGCCGAGGCCGGGTTCTGGAAGATCACCGACAGGCCCGTCGCGAGGTGCCGGTCCCGTTCCTTCGGTGTCAGGGCGGAGAGGTCCTTCCCGAGCAGGCGCAGCGTGCGCCTCGACGCCCGGGCGCCGTACGGGAGCAGGTCGGCGAGGGCGAGCGCGGTGAGCGACTTGCCCGACCCCGATTCGCCGACGAGGCCGACGATCTCGCCCGGCCGGAGGGACAGGCTCACGCCGCGCACGGGCCGGATCGTGCCGCGAGAGGTGAGGAGTTCGACGGAGAGGTCCTCGACCTGGAGGACCAGCCCGTCCTCGGCGGGACCACTCGGAGCGGGCACCGGTGCGGGGTCGCGCCGCACGGGCCCGCGCCGTGCGACGTTCCCGGCCAGGACCTCTCCGAGCAGCTGGAAGGTCAGAGCCGCGTAGAGGATGGCCGAGCCGGGGGCGAGCGCCGGCACCGGCTCGGCGTAGATCCGGTCGAGCCCCTGGCTGAGCAGCTGTCCCCAGTCGTAGCCGGGCGGCTGGACGCCCAGTCCGAGGAAGCTCAGCCCCGAGAGCGCGACCAGGGCGGTGCCCCCCGCCGTGGTGACGCTCAGGAGCAGCGGCTCCGCGATGTTGGGCAGGACGTGCCGCCACAGCAGGCGGTGGCGGCGCAGGCCGAGCACCCTGGCCGCGGCCAGGTGATCGGTGCCCGCGACGCCTGCGGCCAGGGTCTGGGCGAGCCGGGCGAACCCCGGGACGGCCGCCGCGGCCAGGGCCAGCACCGCCCCGGTGGCGCCCGCCCCGAAAACGACCGCGAGGAACATCGCGACGAGGAGGGCCGGGAAGGCGAGCAGGAGGTTGATCAGCCCGCCGGTCAGCCGCCGTCCGCGTCGCCCGAGGACGGCGGTGCACGCCCCGAGGAGTACTCCCGCGCCCGCGCCGAGCAGCACCGCCGAGAGCGCGAGCAGCAGGGAAGGGCGGGTGGCCGTCAGGACGCGGGCGAGCAGGTCCCTGCCGAGGCCGTCGGTGCCGAACGGATGCGTGGGGGAAGGGCCTTGGAGCACGGCCGACGGGTCAGGGCGGTCGGCCGCCGCACCCCAGACCATGGGGCCGGCCACAGCGAGCGCGACGAGCGACGCCAGCATGACCGCGGTGACCCAGGCCATGGGAGAACGTGGACGTACGGACAGGGGCCTCATGGTCACATCTCCCGGATCGCCGAGCGCGGATCGAGCAGGGTGAGCAGCACGTCCACCAAGAGGCCGGCGAGCAGCACGGTGGTGCCGAGCACCAGAACCATGGCCTGGACCACCGGGTAGTCCTGCGCGACCACGGACTGGGCCATGGCCGAGCCGATACCTGGCCAGGCGAAGACCTTCTCGACGAGCACGGTGCCGGCGATCAGAGCGGGCAGCAGGCTTCCGGCGACGGTGAGCGCGGCGGACGCCATGTTCGGTGCCGCGTGCCGGAGGTAGCGGCGTGCCGAGGACAGCCGTTTGCTCCGGGCGGTGCGCAGATAGTCCTCGTTCAGCACCTTCAGTGCCTCCACCCTGACGATGCGCAGCAGTACGGCGGTGGGAGCGAGGGCGAGCGCGACGACGGGCAGGATCAGCGACTCGGCGCCCGCGGCCCCGGCCACCGGGAGCAGTTGGAGGCCCACGGCCAGCAGCGCGGTGAGTCCGGCGGCCAGGACGAAGTCCGGTACCCCCGTCAGACCGGCGGTGACCGCCGTGAAAACCAGCTCGGTGCGCGGGCGCCGGCCGTCACGGGTGCGGACGGCGGCCAGCAGGCCGCCGGGCAGAGCGACGGTGAGGGCCGTCAGGAAGGCGAGGACGGCGATCTCCAGGGTGGCGGGCAGCCGGGTGCGGACCAGCTCGGCGACCGGTGCGCCCGTGACCAGGGACGTGCCGAGGTCGCCGTGCAGCAGGCCGTGGAGGTAGTGGCGGTACTGGGAGAGGAAGGGGGTGTCGAGCCCGAGGTCGTGCCGGCGGGCGGCCACCAGGCCGGGGGAGGCGTCGACGCCGAGAGCGGCCCGGACCGGATCGCCGGGAATGAGGCGGATCATCGCGAAGGACGCGGTGACCACGACTGCCAGGGAGAGGAGCAGCCGGGCGCCGCGGCGGCCGAGGAACACGGTCCAGGGGTGCCGCGACGGCTGGGATGCAGACATGGTGGGCCCCAGGTCACTGATGGAGGCGGATGCTGGTGGGAACGAGCCGGCCGCCGAAGGTGGTGGTGAAGGTGGTGCGGTAGCCGTACAGGCCGCTGCTGCCGTTGGCGATCGGCAGCGCGTCGGCCGAGCGGAAGAGAGCGGCGGCGGCCCGGTTCCAGGTGCCGCATCCCGACGTGTCGGTCTCCCGGAGAGCCCGGGAGACCAGGGCGTCGTACTCGGGGTTGGCCACCCCCGCGAAGTTGAGTCCCCGGGCCGGGGTGGGGCCGGAGAAGAAGGAGACGAAGCCGACCGGCAGGGCGAACCCCGGCGTGCTGCCGACCACCACGTCGAACTCGGCGCTCCGGTACATCGCGTTGACGAGGGCCGGCAGGCTCTCGGACACCAGATCGACCTCGGCGCCGAGCGCCGTCCACTCCCGGGTCATGAGCTCGGCGACGGAGACCAGGGTCGGGCCGAGGTCGGGACTGGTGAGCAGGCGGAGCCGGAGCGGTCGGCCGTCCTTGGTGAGCGGGCCGTCGGCGGATCGGGTCCAGCCGGCCGCCCGGAGGGCGTCGGGGGCCTCGTGCGCGGGCAGATGGGCGTCGGCGAGGTCGGCGTGGCAGACGGAGCCCTCGGCACCGAAGTCGGTGGCGGGTTCTCCGGTGCCGCCGACGGCGACGTTGGCGAGCCCCCGGCGGTCGAGAGCGGAGACCAGGGCGCGGCGCAGTGCCCGGTCGGAGAGCACCCGCCCGGGACGCTGGTTGAAGAAGGTCAGCCCGACCACGGTCGCCACGTCGGTGGTGGACAGGCCGCGTCCGGTGAGCCGGGCGCGGTCCGGCCCGCTCACACCGGCGATCTCGACGCCCCCGGTGAGCAGCAGATTCGCAGCAGTGGACGCCTGGGGCACCACCGAGAGGACGATGCGCGCGGGGAGGCCGGGTTCCCTGGTCGTCGCCCCGGAGGGGCCCCAGGAGTAGCCGTCGCGGACGGTGAACTCGTACGGTCCGCCGGGGGTGTAGCGGGTCAGTACGTAGGGGCCGGTGCCCTGGGTGGTGCGGTCCAGTGAGTCGGGCCGGTCGAGGCCCGCGGGGCAGACGATCGGCAGCAGACCGATGGTGCGGGTGAGGAACGGGAAGGGGGCGGCGGCGGTCGCCGACACCGTGCCGCCCCCGTCGTCGGCGCTCGCTTCGAACGGGACGTTCGGCAGGACGGTCTGGGCGCCCGCGAGCTGGTTGGCCGGGTCGCCCGCGTAGGTGAGCGCGCGGGCCACCGCCGAGGCGGTGAGCTTGGTCCCGTCGGAGCAGGTGACGCCCCGGCGGAGGGTGAAGGTGGCCGTGGTGGCCGTGGCCCGCCACGAGGTGGCCAGGCCGGAGACCAGGCCACCGCCGGGAGCGAGGTTGACCAGGGAGTCGTAGGCGTAGCCGGACTGGGCGGCGCCGAACGCGGAGTACGGGTCGAAACTCGGGGTCTCGCTGGTCCCGGCGATCCGTACGGCGCCGCGGATCACCAGCGGGGTGGTGGTCGAGGAGGTGGCGCTTCCGCCGCAGCCGCCCAGTGCGACGGCGGAAGCGGTGAGGGCGGCCGCCAGGGCGACCGGCGGGGAGCGTCGGAACATGGCGTCATGGTGCCATCGGGGTGTCGGTCCTGGTCATCCAACTGGCTTGTGCGGTAAGGGCGTTCGAATGGCACGAGCCGCCTGGCAGCTGGGCGGCGGGCGGTCGGGGGCTGCGGGGCGGTCAATCCCGGTTCACCCGTACGAGGGGGGCTGGACTCGTCGTGCCTGTCGGCCGGGCGGGGGCGAGGGTGCTTGCGCGGGGCGCGGGACTTCCCCGGATCGGGGCGGAGGCAAAGTGCCGTCCCGCCGTCGCCGCTGCGACGGGCATCACGGAAAGGAAATATGGCGAGAGAGATAATCGGATAATCGCATTGAGTGCTTTTCTGGGGCGCATGGTTCACGGGTTACGCGCAAAGAATCATGAACACTCGCACGAGTGAACGGGGAGGGCTGCTTGGCCCAGACGGGTGTGATTCCGCTACGGTGATCACGGGATCGGATGGTGAGTTCCGCGTCCGGGAATCCGATGGGCCGGGTGAGTCCCGGATATTCGAGAATGAATCCCGCCCGGTCGTGTGCTGATTCGGATGTCGTCATGTCCGGGTTCCCTGTCATACGTATGTGTGGAGAGGATGGAGAATCATGCCGCCAGTAGTCCCGCCATTCCTGATCGGCCTCATCGTCGCGCCGCTGGCCAAGCGCCTGCTCAAGCCGCTGGTGAGCGGAGTCGTCAGGACGTCGGTCGGTATCGCGATGGAGGTCAAGAAGGCGGCCCAGGAGGCCGGGGAGAACATGCACGACCTCGCGGCCGAGGTGGCCGCCGACGTGGTGGCCGCCCAGATCGCCGCCAGTGAGACCGAAGGGCACTCCGTCGTCGGCCAGCGTGCCGCCACCAAGGACGCGGCCGTCGACCGCCCCGAAGGGGAGACGAGGACCCCGAAGATCCGTTCGACCGCAGGCTCCGCCTCCGGCAAGTCCCACTGACGGCCCGTAGGAACCAGGGCCGCCGCCAGGCGTGCGTGCCGATCGATCTCGGCGGAGCGTGCCCGGGCGGCGGCCGTTGGCAGGCCGTCCGGCCGCAGGGATCCGCCGCTCAGTGATTCCTCCCGTCGCCGCGTTCCGTGTTCAGGCTTTCCCGCTTCGTCGCCGCATTCCGTCGTGTCCACGACGGATTCCCGCGACCTCCGCAAACAGGTGATCGTACACATGCCATCGCTACTGGGTGCCGCAGCCGGATTCCACGCCGTGGAATCGAGTGCGAGCCCGCGCTCGGTCGTCCCGGGCCGTCAGCGCTGGGACGTCGAGCTGGTGCTCGGGCGCCCCCGCACGGCCGAGATCCTCGCCGCCGTGCTGCGTCGCGTTCCAGGGATCACCGAGGCCCGGGCCAACCCGGTCACCGGTGGCGTGCTCGTCCGGCACGACGCGCGGCTGCTCGCCGCGGACGTCGGCCGGATCATCCGCGGAGCCGTCACCCGAGTTGCGGAGAACGCGACCGGAGCGGGACGTCCGGCACGGCCGGCCGGCCCCGCCGTCACCGCGGCCCCGCGGACCGACCGCGGCCTGGTCGTGCGCCCGGTGCTCGCCGTCGGCGGCATCGTGGCCGGGGCCACGCTGATCAAGGGGGTGGCGAGGAAGGGGCAGTTGGTGGCGGCGGGCGGGGTTGCCGCAGCGACCGCGTTCGTCCTTCGGAAAGCCTGGCGCACAACGGCCGAGGGGGCCCGGCACGCGGCCGGGACCGGTGCCGAAGGCCACCCGCTGCTGGAGATCGTCGGTCCGCACCGCCGCCGCCTCTACCGGGCGGCGGCCCTCTCCGTCGCCTGCCAGGCCGCCGAGATGGCGCTCGGCACCTTCCTCGGATGGACCGGCCTCGTCCTCATCAAGGGCGAGGCGGCCCCGCTGGTCGGCCTCGGCCTGACCACGGCATCGGCCCAACTCCTGGGGCTGGCAGGGCTGGTGGCCGCCGCATGTGCCGCGGTGGCCGGTCTCTCCTACGCCTCGAACCTCCAATGGCGCCGACTCGGCCAGGACATCGAGCACGACTGGCGAAGCCGTACCTACCGGCACGTCCAGCACCTCGAACTGGGGCACCTGGAGGGCGAGCGGACCAGCCGGGTGACCGGCGCGCTCACCAACGACGTTGGCCAGCTGGGCGCCTTCTTCGCCGGCCCGGCCAATGACGTTCTGCAACTCGGCACCAGCCTCGCCGTCCTGGTGCCCGCGTTTCTCCTGCTGGCACCCCAGATCGCCTGGATCGCGTTCCTGCCGATCCCGATCGTCGCCTGGCTCTCACTGCGCCACCAGGGCGAGGCCGCGGCGACCTACGCCGCCACCGGGGAGCAGCGGGCCAGGCTCGGCAGCCAGGTGATCAACTCGCTCGAAGCCGGTGCGACCGTCAAGAGCTTCTGCACCGAGGAGTACGAGGCGACACGCGTCGACGAGCTGAGCGAGTCGGTGCAGGAGAGCAGCCGGCAGGCCGACCGGACCACGATCCGCCACGTCGAGACCGTACGGGCCTGGACCACCGCGTCCATGGCCGGCACCCTTCTGATCGGCGGTCGGTCGGTACTCAACGGCACCCTGCGCTTCGAGGTGTTCAGCCCACTCATCGGACTGCCCCAGATGCTGCTGATGCGGATGAGCCGGCTCGGCGGCATCGCCGATCAGTACCAGCGCACCCTTGCGTCCTACGACCGGGTCCAGCGCCTGCGCGCCCTGCCCGTCGAGGCCGACAGCGGCGACGGGCAGCTCGAACTCACCGAAGTGCGGGGCGAGATCGTCCTCGACGGGGTCACCTTCGCCTACCCCGGCCGCCCGGCGACACTGGAGGACCTCTCCCTGACCATCCCGGCCGGGCAGGTGACCGCCCTGGTGGGAGCCACCGGCTCGGGCAAGACGACGATCGCCAAACTGCTGATGCGCTACCAGGACGCGGAGTCGGGCCGGGTGCTGCTCGACGGGCAGGACGTCCGGGATCTGCGGCGCCACGACCTGCGCCACGCCGTCGGCTTCGTCGCGCAGGATCCATTCCTCTTCGACGGCAGCATCGCCGACAACATCCGCTACGGCACCTTCGGCGCCTCGCACGAGGACGTGGTCCGGGCCGCCGCCATGGCCGAGGCGCACACCTTCGTCGCCACCCTGCCCGAAGGCTACGACACCCTGATCGGTGAACGCGGCGCCACGCTCTCCGGTGGCCAGCGGCAGCGGATCGCCCTGGCGCGCGCGATCCTCAAGGACTCACCCGTCGTCATCCTCGACGAGGCCACCTCCGCCGTGGACAACGAGACCGAGGCCGCCATCCAGCGCACGCTGCGCAGCTTCGCGGCGGACCGGACGATGATCGTCATCGCGCATCGCCTCTCCACGGTCCGCCACGCCGACCGGATCTACGTCATGGACAAGCGCGGCATCGTCGCCGAGCAGGGCACCCACGACGAACTCCTCGCCCAGCACGGGCTCTACGCATCCCTCTGGCAGCTCCAGGCCGGCGACATCGCCGCCTGACCCGCAGACGAGGCGACCCCTCGCCGACCACGTGACACACACCGTGACCGGCGCCGGTGGCACGCCCTGCGTGCATGCCCACCCGATACTTCTGGAGGTACCCCCATGTCCCGTCGCGACGGCGACGTCCTTTCCCTGACCGCGGCCCAGCGGGAGATCTGGCTCGCCGAGCAGAGCTCCCGGACGCCGATCCCGGGCTACCGCGTCGGTGAGTGCCTGGAGATCCACGGTCCGGTCGATCCGGAGCTGTTCGAGACCGCGCTGCGCCTGGTCGTGGACGAGGTCGACGCCCTGCACGTGACCTTCGTCGACGAGGGTGAAGGCCCCTGCCAGATCCTTCGCGAGACGTGGGACTGGGCGCCCGCGCGCCTCGACTTCGGGTCGGATCCGGATCCCCGGGCGACGGCCATGCGGTGGATGGAGCGGGACCTGTCCCGCCCGTTGGACCTCGCCCGCGACCCGCTGTTCGGCCATGCGCTGATCCGGTTGTCGCCGACGGAGTACCTCTGGTACCTCAACTACCACCACCTGGTGCTGGACGCGATCAGCAGCTCCATGGTCCGTCAGCGGGTCGGCGAGGTGTACTCGGCCCTGGCCGAGGGCGGCGACGTGCCGCCCTGCCCGTTCGGCTCCCTCCGGGACCTGGTCGACAGCGACGCAGAATACCGCTCGTCGGCCGACTTCACCGCCGACCGCGCCTACTGGACCGGGCGCTTCGCCGATCTGCCCGCTCCGACACGGCTCACCGACACCTCCGCGACCGACCCGCACCGGGCCCTGCGCCTGGCCGGGGAGCGGGAACTGAGGAGCCCCGAGGCCTTGCGTGCCGCGGCCGGCCGGGCCGGTGTCCGGTGGTCCCGCGTGGTCATCGCTGCGACCGCCCTCTACGCCCACCGGTTGAGCGGCGCCCAGGACGTGGTGCTCGCCCTTCCCGTCACCGCCCGTCGGGGCTCGGGGCGCAGCCTGTTGTCCGTGCCCGGAACCATGTCCAACGTGGTGCCCCTGCGGCTGACCGTGCGCCCCGACATGCCCTGGGGCGAACTCGTCGCCCAAGCGGCCCGGGAGGTCGAGTCGGCCGTCGCGCACGAGCGCTACCGCAGCGAGGACCTGCTGCGCGACCTCGGCGCCCCCGGAAGTATCGGTACGGCCTTCCCGCTGATCGTCAACATCATGGCCTTCAACGCGAGGCCGAGTTTCGCCGGGCACCCCGCCTCGGTGCACCACTTCGTGTCGGGGTCGACCACCGACCTGGCCGTCTGGGTGTTCGACTACCGGGACGGCACCCCACCGCTCCTCAGGCTGCACGGTGCGCCGGAGGCATACGCCGACGACGACCTCGCCGCGCACCAGGAGCGACTGCTCGCCCTGCTCGACGCCGTCGCGGAGTACGACCCGCGCGAAACGGTGGGCGGGATCGACCTGCTGACCGCCGCGGACCGTCGTGAGCTCGCGGTTCTCGGTACGGGTCCGGTGGCGGAGCCGTACCCGGACGGTCTGCTGGAGTTGTTCCGGGCTCGGGTGGGTGAGGGTCCGGACGAGTGTGCGGTGGTGGGTCCGGACGCGTCGTTGTCGTTCGCGGAGTTGGATGTGCGGGCGAATCGTCTGGCGCATGCGTTGATCGCTCGGGGTGCGGGGCCGGAGCGGTTGGTGGCGGTGGCGTTGCCGAGGTCGGCCGCGTTGGTGGTGGCGATTCTGGCGGTGTTGAAGTCGGGTGCGGCGTATGTTCCGGTGGATCCGGAGTATCCGGCTGCGCGGATCGCGTATCTGCTGGAGGATGCCGGTCCGGTTCTGCTGGTGACGGATGTGCGGACCGGGGGCCGGTTGCCGGAGGGGCCGGTCGGCCGGCTGGTGGTGGACGAGCCGGTGACGGCGGCGTCGGTGGCGGGGTGCCCGGTGGTGGACCCGGGGGTGCCGGTCGGTCCGGACCATCCGGCGTACGTCATCTACACCTCGGGCTCCACGGGCAGGCCCAAGGGCGTGGTGGCGACCCACGGCGGCCTGCGCAACCTGCTCGCCGACCATCAGCTGGTGCAGTTCGCACCGCTGCTGAAGGACCGGCAGCGGCTGAGGGTGGCGCTGACCACCTCGGTGTCCTTCGACGCTTCCTGGAACCAGCTGATGGCCCCCTTCGCGGGCCACGAGCTGCACGTTTTGGACCACGCGACCTGGACCGACCCGGAGGCCCTCGTCGAGTACGCGGCGTCCCACGGACTGGACTACGTCGAGGCCACCCCCTCCTACCTCCACGACCTCGTCTCCGCCGGCCTGCTGGACGACCCACGCCACCGCCCCGCGCTGGTCGCGGCCGGCGGTGAGGCCGTACCCGAGGAGCTGTGGCAGCGGCTGCGGACCGCCGACGGGACTTCCTGCCTCAACTTCTACGGACCCTCCGAGTGCACCGTCAACTCGGTTGCCGCGCCCGTGTCGTCGAGCCCGCGCGCGGTCATCGGCCGGCCCGTCACCAACGCGCGGCTGTACGTGCTCGACGGCGCGTTGCGGCCGGTGCCCCCGGGTGTGGCGGGTGAGCTGTACATCGCGGGTGCGGGGCTGGCGCGCGGCTATCTGAACCGGCCGGGCCTGACCTCGGGGCGGTTCGTGGCGGACCCGTTCGGTCCCGGTGGCTCGCGGATGTACCGTACGGGCGACCTGGCGCGGTGGAACCAGGACGGGAACCTGGAGTTCCTCGGCCGCACCGACGACCAGGTCAAGGTCCGGGGTCACCGGATCGAACTCGGCGAGATCGAGGCGGTCCTCGCCGACCACCCCCAGGTCGCGCGTGCCGTCGTCACGGTGCGCACCGACGAGGAACCCCGGCTGGTCGCGTACGTCGTCCCCGCCGAGGGGCAGGCCGTCACGGCGGACGGAGTGCGGGACCGGCTGCGGGAGCGGCTGCCCGCCTCCATGGTGCCGTCCGCCCTCGTGGTGCTGGACGCGCTGCCGCTGACCCCGAACGGCAAGCTCGACCGACGTGCCCTCCCGGCCCCCGAGCTGCGGCCCGCCGCACCCGGAAGGGCTCCGCGCACCGCGGTCGAGCACCTGCTCCAGAGGCTGTTCGCCGAGGTGCTGGGGGTCGCCGAAGCCGGACTGGACGAGAGCTTTTTCGACCTCGGCGGGCACTCCCTGCTCGCCACCCGGCTGGTCGCCCGAGCCCGGTCGGTGCTGGGCGTGGAGCTGAAGCTGCACGACCTGTTCGACGCACCGACGGTGACGGAACTGGCTACCGCGGTGGACACCGCCGGCCGGGCGCGCCCGGCACTCGGGCGGCGCGAGCGGCCCGGGGCGGTCCCGCTCTCCTCCGCACAGCGCCGCCTGTGGTTCCTGCACAGGATGGAGGGCCCGAGCGCCACCTACAACATCCCGCTGGCGCTGCGGCTGTCCGGAACCCTGGACCCGCGCGCCCTGGAAGCCGCCCTCGCGGACGTGACCGAGCGGCACGAGAGCCTGCGCACCGTCTTCCCGGTGGCCGACGGCGTGCCCCGGCAGCGGGTGCTCGACGCCGACGCCGCACGACCGCGGCTGCGGATGACCGAAGTCGGCGAGCGCGAACTGCCCGACAGGCTGGCACGGGCGGCGCGGCGCGGCTTCGAACTCTCCGACGAACCGCCGCTGCGCGCCGAACTGTTCCGCCTCGGCGCCGAGGAGCACGTACTGCTGCTGGTGACGCACCACATCGCCGGTGATGGCTGGTCGACCGGGCCGCTCGCGCGGGACCTGACGACCGCCTACGCGGCCCGCAGCGGGGGAGCGAAGCCCCCGTGGTCGCCGCTCCCCGTCCAGTACGCCGACTACGCTCTCTGGCAGCAGGAGCTGCTGGGCGACGGCGCCGACCGGGACAGCCTGCTCAGCGACCAACTCGCCTACTGGCGGCAGCGACTGGCGGGCCTGCCCGACCAGGTCGAGCTTCCCTTCGACCGGCCCCGGCCCGTGGCGATGACCTACCGCGGTGCCCAGTTGCCGGTGCGGATCGACGCCGAGCTGCACCGGGCGCTGCGCGGACTCGCCCGCGACGGCGGCGCCAGCCTCTTCATGGTGCTGCAGGCAGGTCTGGCCGCTCTGCTGGGCAAGCTCGGCGCCGGCAGTGACGTCCCCATCGGCACCCCTGTCGCGGGGCGCACCGACGAGGCCCTGGACGACCTGGTCGGCTTCTTCGTCAACACCCTGGTGCTCCGTACCGACCTGTCCGGGGACCCCTCGTTCACCGAACTGCTGGGCCGGGTGCGCTCCGGGGCGCTGGAAGCCTACGCGCACCAGGAGATGCCGTTCGAGCACCTGGTGGAGGCGTTGAACCCGAACCGGACGCTCGCCCACCACCCGCTCTTCCAGACCATGTTCACCCTCCAGAACGCACCGTTCGGCACCTTCGACCTGCCGGGGCTGCGGGTGGCGACCGACCTGGTCCCCACCGGGACGGCCAAGTGCGACCTGAACTTCGTCCTGGCCGAACAGCCGGACGAGGACGGGCTGTCGGGCGTGGTGGAGTACAGCACCGATCTGTTCGACGCGGCCACCGTCGCCGGGATCGTCGAGCGGTGGGAGCGGCTGCTGCGTGCCGTCGCCGCCGGCCCGGACCGGCGGATCGGACAGGTGGACGTGCTGTCCGCCGACGAGCTCCGGGCCCTGCTGCCGGGCGGCACCGACCGGGACGGGGCGCTGCCGGAGAGCAGCCTGCCCGCGCTGTTCGAGCGGCAGGTACGGGCGAACCCCTCCGCCACCGCCCTCAGTGACGGCGCGACCACCCTGACGTACGGTCGGTTGAACGCACGCGCCAACCGTCTGGCGCACGCCCTGATCGCCCGCGGAGTAAGGCCTGAGCAGTTGGTGGCGCTGGCACTGCCGCGCTCGGCGGAGCTGGTCGTGGCGGTCCTCGCGGTACTCAAGGCCGGCGCCGCCTACGTCCCGGTGGACCCGGAGTACCCCTCCGCCCGCATCGCCTACCTGCTCCGTGACACCCGGCCCGCGCTGCTCGTGACGACCAGCCGGACCGGCGGGCGGCTGGAGGCCGAGGGCGTGGACCGGCTGCTGCTGGACACCGCCGACCTTGACGCGCTGCCGGACACGGACCCGGGGATCGCCCTCGACCCCGGCCACGCCGCCTACGTCATCCACACCTCCGGCTCCACCGGCAATCCCAAGGGCGTGGTGGTCCCGCACCGCAACGTGGTGCGCCTGTTCGACACCACCCGGGAGTTGTTCGGCTTCACCGCCGAGGACGTGTGGACTCTCTTCCACTCCTACGCCTTCGACTTCTCGGTGTGGGAACTGTGGGGCCCGCTGCTGCACGGCGGCCGCCTGGTGGTGGTCGACCACGAGACCAGCCGGTCGCCCGGCCGGTTCCTGGACCTGCTCGCCCGCGAGCGGGTGACGGTGCTCAACCAGACACCGTCCGCCTTCTACCAGCTGGCGCAGGCGGACGCGGAGGCGCCGGAGACCGGCCGCCGACTCGCCCTGCGCACGGTGGTGTTCGGCGGCGAGGCGCTGGAACACGGCCGGCTGTCGAGCTGGTACGAGAGGCACCCGGACGACGCGCCGCGGCTCGTCAACATGTACGGCATCACCGAGACCACGGTGCACGTCACGCACGCGGCGCTCGACCGCTCCCCGGCCACCGGACGGATCGGTACGGCCCTCCCGGACCTGCGGGCGTACGTCCTCGACGACGGTCTGCGCCCGGTGGCCCCGGGCGTGCCCGGTGAGCTGTACGTCGCGGGCGCGGGCCTGGCACGCGGCTACCTGAACCGGCCGGGCCTGACCGCGGGGCGGTTCGTGGCCGACCCGTTCGGACCGCCGGGATCGCGCATGTACCGCAGCGGCGACGTGGTCCGCCGTGCGGTGGACGGCACGCTGCGCTACGTGGGCCGGGCGGACCAGCAGGTGAAGGTGCGCGGATTCCGGATCGAACTCGGCGAGATCGAGGCGGCCCTGGCCGCGTGCCCCGGTGTCGCACAGGCCGCCGTCCTGGCCCGCCAGTACCGGGCCGACGACACCCGGCTGGCCGCGTACGTGGTACCCGCCCGGGGCGCCGTGCTCGAAGCCGCCGGGCTGCGCGGACACCTGCGGGAGCGGCTGCCGGAGTACATGGTGCCGTCGGCGTTCGTGATGCTGGACGCGCTGCCGCTGACCGTCAACGGCAAGCTGGACCACCGGGCCCTGCCCGCCCCGGACACCGCCCCGGCATCCACCTCCCGCGCCCCGCGCACCCCGCAGGAGCAGATCCTCTGCCGGCTGTTCGCGGAGGTACTGGGAGTGGCGTCCGCCGGTGTGGAGGATGGATTCTTCGACCTGGGCGGACACTCCCTGCTGGCCACCCGCCTGGCCGCCCGCATCCGCGCGACGCTCGGCGTGGAGATGCCGCTGCGCACCCTGTTCGAGGCGCCGACCCCGGCGGGACTGGCCGCCGCCCTGGTGGCCGCCGGGCCGGCGCAGACCGCCCTGGTGCGGCGCGAGCGACCCGAGTCGGTTCCGCTGTCGTTCGCGCAGCGGCGACTGTGGTTCCTGCACCAGTTGGAGGGGGCGGCCGCCAGTTACCACATCTCCCTGGCCTGGCGGCTCTCCGGAGACCTCGACCGGCAGTCACTGGAAGCCGCCGTGGCGGACGTGGTGGCCCGGCACGAAAGCCTGCGTACGGTCTTCCCCGCAGTGGACGGCGCGCCGCACCAACAGGTGCTGGACGTGGCGGCAGCCCGCCCGCGGCTGCTGGTCGGTCGGACCACCGAGACCGGACTCTCCGCGCTGATGGCGGAGGAGAAGGACCGTCCGTTCGACCTGGCGGCCGAAGTGCCGCTGCGGGTCTCGCTGTTCGAACTCGCTCCGGACGAGCACGTGTTCCAGTTGGTGCTCCACCACATCGCCGGGGACGGCTGGTCGCTGGGTCCGCTCACCCAGGGACTCACCGCCGCCTACGCGGCGCGCCGACGTGGCGAGGAGCCGCGGTGGGCGCCCCTGCCGGTGCAGTACGCCGACTACACCCTGTGGCAGCACGAACTGCTCGGCGACGCCGCCGACCGGGACAGCCTGTTCGCGGGACACGCGGACTACTGGGCCCGGCAGCTGGCGGGTCTGCCGGAGTGCGTCCAGCTGCCCACCGACCGCCCCCGCCCGGCGATCGCCTCGCATCGGGGTGCTTCCGTGAGCGCCGGGCTGGACGCCGAGCTGCACCGCGGTCTTCGCGAACTCGCCCGCGCGCACGGCACCAGTCTGTTCATGGTCCTCCAGGCGGCGCTCGCCGCGCTGCTGAGCAAGCTCGGCGCGGGCGACGACATTCCGGTCGGCAGCCCTGTCGCCGGACGGACCGACCAGGCGCAGGACGAACTGGTCGGCTACTTCGTCAACACCCTGGTGTTCCGTACCGACACGTCGGGCGATCCGACGTTCGCCGAGCTGCTGGACCGGGTCCGGGACACGGCTCTGGCCGGGTACGCGCACCAGGACCTGCCGTTCGAGTACCTGGTCGAGGTCCTCAACCCGTCCCGGTCGCTGGCGCACCACCCGCTGTTCCAGGTCATGCTGGTGCTGCAGAACGCGCCCCGGGCCGACTTCGCGCCGGCCGGGCTGCGCGTCGCCGACATGCCGTCGGCGTCGACCACGGCCAAGCTCGACCTGATCTTCACCCTGTCCGAGCGGCTCGCGGAGGACGGCTCCCCGGACGGCCTCGACGGGTCCGTCGAGTACACCACCGACCTGTACGACAGGGCTGCCGTCGAGACGATGATCGGGCGGTTGGAGCGGCTGCTCCGCGCGGCGGTCGCCGATCCGCGGCGCAGGCTCAGCGGCATCGATCTGCTCACGGTGGACGAGCACCGCGCGTTGGTGGCCCTGGGGACCGGTCCCGAAGCCACGGTGTCCGGTGACGGTCTGCTGGAGTTGTTCCGGGCTCGGGTGGGTGAGGGTCCGGACGAGTGTGCGGTGGTGGGTCCGGACGCGTCGTTGTCGTTCGCGGAGTTGGATGTGCGGGCGAATCGTCTGGCGCATGCGTTGATCGCTCGGGGTGCGGGGCCGGAGCGGTTGGTGGCGGTGGCGTTGCCGAGGTCGGCCGCGTTGGTGGTGGCGATTCTGGCGGTGTTGAAGTCGGGTGCGGCGTATGTTCCGGTGGATCCGGAGTATCCGGCTGCGCGGATCGCGTATCTGCTGGGGGATGCCGGTCCGGTTCTGCTGGTGACGGATGTGCGGACCGGGGGCCGGTTGCCGGAGGGGCCGGTCGGCCGGCTGGTGGTGGACGAGCCGGTGACGGCGGCGTCGGTGGCGGGGTGCCCGGTGGTGGACCCGGGGGTGCCGGTCGGTCCGGACCATCCGGCGTACGTCATCTACACCTCGGGCTCCACGGGCAGGCCCAAGGGCGTGGTGGCGACCCACGGCGGCCTCCTCAACCTGTTCGCCAACCAGTTGCCCCTGGTCTTCCGTGCGAAGAAGCGGATGCGGATCGGGCTGACCACGTCCGTGTCCTTCGACGCCTCACTCGATCAGCTGATCGCCCTCTTCGCGGGCCACGAGCTGCACGTGCTGGACGAGGCGACCAGGTCCGATCCGCGGGCCTACCTCGACCACGCCGCCCGGGCCGGACTGGACACCGTCGGCGGCACCCCGTCCTATCTGCAACTCCTCGTCGAGAACGGCCTGCTGGACAACCCGCGGTGGCGTCCCACGATGGTCGGGCTGGGCGGCGAGACCGTCCCCGAGCAGTTGTGGGAGCGCTTGCGGGCCGCCGACGGGGTGACCGCCCTGAACTACTACGGGCCGTCCGAGTGCACGGTGGACTCGGTCGTCGCATTCCTGGGATCCAGCCCGCACCAGGTGATCGGCAGGCCTCTCGGCGGTGTCCGGCTGCACGTGCTCGACGGCGCGTTGCGGGCGGTGCCGGCGGGTGTGGCGGGTGAGCTGTACATCGCGGGTGCGGGGCTGGCGCGCGGCTATCTGAACCGGCCGGGCCTGACCTCGGGGCGGTTCGTGGCGGACCCGTTCGGTCCCGGTGGCTCGCGGATGTACCGTACGGGCGACCTGGCGCGGTGGAACCAGGACGGGAACCTGGAGTTCCTCGGCCGCACCGACGACCAGGTCAAGATCCGCGGATACCGCATCGAACTCGGCGAGATCGAGGCGGTCCTCGCCGACCACCCCCAGGTCGCGCGTGCCGCCGTGATCGTCCGGCACGACCGGGCGCAGGACTCCCGGCTGGTCGCCTATCCGGTGCCCGTCACCGGCGCGGAGCTCCGGCCGGAGGACCTGCGGGCGTACCTGCGCGAGCGGCTGCCGGACTACATGGTGCCGACCGCGTTCGTCTCCCTCGACACCTTGCCGCTGAACACCAGCGGCAAGGTGGACCGGCGTGCCCTGCCCGAGCCCGCGACCACCGCGACGCCGGCCGGACGGGCTCCGCACACTCCGCAGGAGCAGGTGCTGGCCGGGCTGTTCGCCGAGGTGCTGGGCCTGCCCCGGGTCGGTGCCGACGACGACTTCTTCGACCTCGGCGGGCACTCCCTGCTCGCCACCCGGCTGGTGGCCAGGGTCCGTACCACGCTGGGCGTGGAGCTGCCGCTGCGCACCCTCTTCCGTACCCCGACCGTGGCGGGGCTGGCCGCCGGACTGGACGGCGCGGGCCGGGCCCGGCCCGCCCTGGAGCGGAGCGAGCGGCCCGAACGGGTACCGCTGTCCTCCGCTCAGCGCAGGCTCTGGTTCCTGCGCCAACTGGAGGGCGCGGACTCGGTCTACAACATGCCGCTCGCCTGGCGGCTCTCGGGAACGCTGGACCTGGCGGCCCTCGAAGCGGCGCTGGGCGACCTCGCCGACCGCCACGAGACCCTGCGCACGGTCTTCCCGAGCGTGGACGGCGTGCCCTACCAGCAGGTGTTCGCCGCGGGGGAGGCGCGCCCGAAGGTATCGGTCACCCGGGCCGACGCATCGGGCCTGCCCGGACTGCTGGCCGGGGCGGTGGCACACGGATTCGACATCGCGGCCGAACCACCCCTGCGCGCCCAGGTGTTCGAGATCTCGGCCGACGAGCACGTGTTGCTCCTGGTGATGCACCACATCGCCGGCGACGGCTGGTCGCTGGGCCCGCTCGCCGCCGACCTCGCCACCGCGTACGCGGCCCGCCGCCGCGGCGAGGCGCCCCCGTGGGCGCCGCTGCCCGTGCAGTACGCCGACTACACCCTCTGGCAGCAGCGACTGCTCGGTGAACCGACCGACCCGGAAAGCCTGTCGGCACGCCAGACGGCGTACTGGAAGCGGACGCTCGCGGACCTGCCCGAGCAGATCCGGCTCCCCGCCGACCGCCACCGCCCCGCCACGCCTTCCCACGAAGGCGGCCACCTGGCGATCGAGCTGGACGCCGAACTCCACGACGGACTGATCCGGCTGGGCCGGCGGCACGGCGCCAGCGTGTACATGGTCCTGCAGGCCGCTCTGGCCTCGCTGCTGGAGAAGCTCGGTGCGGGCACGGACATCCCGGTCGGCAGCCTCATCGCCGGCCGGACCGACCAGGCGCTGGACGACCTCGTCGGGTTCTTCGTCAACACACTGGTACTCCGTACGGACACCAGCGGCGACCCGTCCTTCGCCGAGCTGCTGGGACGGGTCCGCGAGGGAGCGCTCGGCGCCTACGCACACCAGGACCTGCCGTTCGACCACGTCGTCGAGGCCCTCAACCCGGCCCGCTCGCTCGCCCGCCAGCCACTGTTCCAAGTGCTGCTCGCGCTGCAGAACGTGCCTCGCACCGAGTTCGCGCTGAGCGGTCTGGACGCCGAAATTCTTCTGGTCCGGACGCCCACGACCATGTTCGACCTCGGCTTCCACCTGCTGGAGCGCGGTGGTACGGGTGCTGCCGAGGGCATCGTCGGCCGGGTCGAGTACAGCACCGACCTCTTCGACCCCGCCACGGTCGAGGTACTGGTCGCCCGGTGGCTGCGGCTGCTCGCGGCGGTGGTCGCCGAGCCGGAGCGTCCGCTCAGCCGGATCGACGTCCTCACGGCCGAGGAGCGCCGGGAGCTGCTGGTCCGCCGCAACGACACCGCCTGCGAGGCCCCCGAGGCCACCCTGCCCGCGCTCTTCGAGGAGCGGGTCCGGGAGACTCCGGACGCCCCGGCGGTGCTGTTCGAGGACGCCGTGCTGACCTACCGCGAGCTGAACCGCCGGGCGAACCGCCTGGCCCACGCGCTGATCACGCGGGGCGTGGGCCCGGAGCAGGTCGTCGCCCTGCGGCTGCCGCGCTCGGCCGAGCTGGTGGTCGCCGTCCTCGCGGTACTCAAGACGGGCGCGGCGTACCTGCCGGTCGACCCGGACTACCCGTCCGCCCGCATCGACCACATGCTGCGGGACGCCCGTCCGGCCGTGGTGCTCGACGACCTCGCGGCCGTCACACCCTCCGGCCCGCTGCCGGAGCACGATCCGGCCGTCCCGGTGGACGACCGGCACCCGGCGTACGTCATCTACACCTCCGGTTCCACCGGCCTGCCCAAGGCCGTGGTGATGCCCGCCGGCGGACTGCTCAACCTGCTGGCCTGGCACCACCGGGCCGTCGGCGGCGAACCAGGCACGCGCACCGCGCAGTTCACCGCGATCAGCTTCGACGTCTCGGTCCAGGAGATGCTCTCCGCGCTGCTGTACGGCAAGACCCTGGTGGTGCCGACCGAGGAGCAGCGGCGCAGCGCCGAACTGTTCGCCCACTGGCTGGACCGGCACCGGGTCGAGGAGCTGTTCGCGCCGAACCTGGTGATCGAGGCACTCGCCGAGGCCGCCGAGGAGGCGGGTCTTGACCTGCCGCACCTGCGGCTGGTCGCGCAGGCCGGAGAGGCGATGCGGCTGGGGGCTGCCGTGCGCCGCCTCCAGGCCCGCCGGCCGGGCCGGGTGCTGCACAACCACTACGGGCCCGCCGAGACCCATGTGATCACCGCCTATCCGCTGCCGGCCGACGCCGCCGACTGCCCGCAGCCGGTGCCGATCGGCCGCCCGATCGCCAACTGCCGTGCGTACGTGCTGGACCAGGCCCTGCGGCCGGTCGCTCCCGGCGTCACGGGAGAGCTCTACCTCGCGGGCGCAGGAGTGGCCCGCGGCTATCTGAACCGTCCCGGCCTGAGCGCCGGACGCTTCGTCGCCGACCCGTACGGGCCGGCGGGCACGCGGATGTACCGCACCGGCGACCTGGTGCGCTGGCGCGCCGACGGTGAGCTGGAATTCGCCGGCCGGGTCGATCACCAGGTCAAGGTGCGCGGTTTCCGGATCGAGCCGGGTGAGATCGAGGCCCAGCTCACCGAGCACCCGGGCGTCGCCCAGGTCGCGGTACTGGCCCGGGAGGACCGGCTCGTCGCCTGGGTCGTCCCCTCGGACGGGACCGGGGCGACCGCGGCGGCGCTCGCGGCGCACCTGCGCGACCGGGTGCCCGAGTACATGGTGCCGTCCGCTTTCGTGCTGCTCGACGCGCTGCCGCTGACACCGAACGGCAAGCTGGACCGGGCGGCCCTGCCCGTCCCGGAGCCCGCCACGCCCGCGGGCGGCCGGGCTCCGCGCACGCCCCAGGAGCAGATCCTGTGCGAGCTGTTCGCCGAGGTCCTGGGCCTCGCCCGGGTCGGGGTCGACGAGGACTTCTTCGCGCTGGGCGGGCACTCCCTGCTCGCCACCCGGCTGGTCTCGCGGGTCCGGGCGACCCTCGGGGTCGAAGTCGAGCTGCGAGCCCTGTTCCGGAGCCCGACCCCCGCAGGCATGGCGGCCGGGCTGCACGACGCCAAAGCCGCGCGGCGGGCCCTGGTACCCAGGCCCCGCCGTGAACCGATGCCGCTCTCCTTCGCGCAGCGGCGCCTCTGGTTCCTCCAGCAGTTCGGGGCGCCGAGCGCCACGTACCACATGCCGCTGGCCCTGCGGCTGACCGGTGACCTCGACCGGGGCGCGCTCAGCGCCGCGCTGGTGGACGTGATGGCCCGGCACGAGACCCTGCGCACGGTCTTCCCGCACACGGGCGGAGTCCCGCACCAGAGGGTGCTCGACACGGCCGAGGTCGCTCCCCCGCTGGCCGTGCGCACCACCGGGGAGAAGGACGTACGATCCCTGCTCCGGGAGTCGGCGGTGCGTGGCTTCGATCTGACCTCGGAAGTGCCGCTGCGGGCCGAGCTGTTCGCCGTCGCGCCGGACGAACACGTGCTGCTGCTGGTCATGCACCACATCGTGGGGGACGGCTGGTCCATGGGACCGCTCGCCCGCGACCTGGCCGCCGCCTACACCACCAGGCAGGCCGGCGAGGCGCCTGCATGGCCGCCGCTGCCGGTGACGTACGGCGACTACACCCTGTGGCAGCACGAGATCCTGGGCGACGAGCACGACGCCGACAGTCTGTTCACCCGCCAGGTCGCCTACTGGAAGCAGGCGCTGACCGGGCTGCCCGAGCAGCTCCGACTCCCCGCCGACCGGCCGCGCCCGGCCGTCATGTCGTACGGAGGAGACCTGACGGAGCTCAGGATCGACGCCGAACTGCACGGTCTGCTGCTCGAGTTGGCGCGACGATCGGGGGCGACCCTGTTCATGGTGCTGCAGGCGGCGTTGGCGGCGTTGTACACGCGGTTGGGTGCGGGGACGGACATCGCGATCGGCAGTCCGATCGCGGGGCGTACGGATGAGGCGCTGGACGATCTGGTCGGGTTCTTCGTCAATACGCTGGTGCTGCGGACCGACACGAGTGGTGATCCGAGTTTCACGGAGCTGCTGGGCCGGGTGCGGGAGACGGCGTTGTCGGGTTACGCGCACCAGGACGTGCCGTTCGAGCATCTGGTGGAGGCGCTGAACCCGTCCCGCTCCCTCTCCCACCACCCGCTCTTCCAGACCGGGCTGGTCGTGCAGAACGCGCCGGGCGGCGACTTCGAACTGCCGGGCCTCCAGGTCTCCGGGATGGCCGTGCTCACCGGCACGGCGCGGCTCGACCTGACCTTCGGGTTCGCGGAGGAATACGGCCCCGACGGCGCGCCGGCCGGGCTCGGCGGTGCGGTCGAGTACAGCACCGACCTGTTCGACCGCCCGACGGTCGAGCTCCTGACCACCAGGCTGACCAGGCTGCTGGCCGCGGTCGCCGCCGCGCCCGACCGGCCGATCGGCGGGATCGATCTGCTCTCCGCCGGCGAACGCGGCGAACTGCTGCCCGCCGTCCAGGACCCGGCTCCCGGCGCGAGCCTGCCCGAGCTCTTCGCGGCACAGGTGGTCCTGACGCCGGACGCGGTCGCGCTGGTCCATGGTGCGGTTGAGTTGACGTATCGTCAGCTCGATGTGCGGGCGAACCGGTTCGCGCATGCGCTGATCGCCCGGGGGGTCGGTCCGGAGCAGGTGGTGGCGGTGGCTCTGCCGAGGTCGGTGGAGTCGGTGGTGGCGGTTCTGGGTGTGCTGAAGGCGGGGGCGGCGTATCTGCCGGTGGACCCCGGGTATCCGCAGTCGCGGATCTCGTTCATGCTGGCGGACTCCCGTCCGGTGGTGGTCGTCGACGATCCGGCCGTGGTGGCGGAGGGCGACTGGCCGGACACCGACCCGGAGGTCGCGCTCGATGTGCGCCACCCGGCCTACGTGATCTACACCTCCGGATCGACCGGCCGCCCCAAGGGCGTCGCGGTGAGCCACGCCGGTGTCCCGGGCCTGGTGGCCGCGCAGGCGGACCGGCTCGGCGTGAAGCCGGGCAGCCGCGTGCTCCAGTTCGCCTCGCCGAGCTTCGACGCGTCCTTCTGGGACCTCTGCAGCGCCCTGCTCAGCGGCGCCGCGCTCGTCCTGGCCCCGGCCGAGGCTCCGTCGGAAGCCCTGACGGACCGTCGGCTCGCCGTCACCCACGTGACGCTGCCCCCCTCGGCGCTGGCCGCGCTGGACACCGCCGCGCTCACGGCCACCACTCTGGTGGTGGCGGGCGAGGCGTGCCCGCCGGAGCTGGTGGAGCGTTGGTCTCCCGGACGCCGGATGATCAACGCGTACGGTCCGACCGAGACCACCGTGTGCGCGACCATGAGCGACCCGCTGTCCGCGGTATCCGGTGTGCCGCCGATCGGGCGACCGGTCGCGGGCTTCCGGGTGTACGTGCTGGACGAGCGGCTGCGCCTCGTGCCGCCGGGCGTGGAAGGGGAGTTGTACGTCGCCGGTCCCGGCCTGGCACGCGGTTACCTGAACCGGCCGGGACTGACGTCGGGACGGTTCGTCGCCTGCCCGTTCGGGCCGGTGGGCACACGGATGTACCGCACCGGCGACCTGGTACGGCGTCGGAGCGACGGCGCACTGGAGTACGTGGGCCGCGCCGACCAGCAGGTGAAGGTCCGCGGCTTCCGCGTCGAGCCCGGCGAGGTCGAGGCCGCGCTGGCCGAGCACCCCGCCGTCGCCCAGGCGGCCGTCGTGGCCAGGGACGACCGGCTCGTCGGCTACGTGGCCACCCGTGCCGACCTGGCCGTCCGTCCCACGGAGCTGGCGGCGCACCTGCGCGAGCGCCTGCCGGACTACCTGGTGCCGTCCGTCTTCGTGGTGAGGGACGCGTTGCCGTCGACGCCCAACGGAAAGCTGGACCGGGCGGCGCTGCCCGCGCCCGAATCCGCTCCGCAGGGCGGCGGGCGGATGCCGCGCACCCCGCAGGAGCAGATCCTCGCCGGGCTGTTCGCCGAGGTGCTGGACGTGCCGAAGGTCTCGGTCGACGACGACTTCTTCGCGCTGGGCGGGCACTCCCTGCTCGCCACCCGGCTGGTCGCCAGGCTGCGCTCGGTGCTCGGCGTGGAGCTCGGGCTGCGCGCCCTCTTCCAGACGCCCACCGTGGCCGGTCTGGCCGAGGCGCTGACCGGGGCCGGGCGGGCGCGACCCGCCCTGACCGCGTACGAGCGGCCCGTGACCGTGCCGCTCTCCTTCGCCCAGCGCCGGCTCTGGTTCCTGCACCGCATGGACGCCGCCGCCGCGACCTACCACATCCCGCTGGCACTGAGCCTGACCGGAACACTCGACCGCGGCGCGCTGGACCAGGCGCTCGCGGACGTGGTGGCCCGGCACGAGAGCCTGCGGACGGTATTCCCCGAAGTCGACGGCGTGCCGTGCCAGCACGTACTGGACTCTTCGGCCGTGCGTCTTCCGGCCCTGCCGACCGAGGTGACCCGGGCCGCACTGCCCGAGCGTCTGGCCGAGTCGGCCCGGCAGCCCTTCGATCTGGCGACAGAGCCGCCGCTGCGGGCCGAGCTGTTCGCCGTCACGCCGGACGAGCACGTACTCCTGCTGGTCATGCACCACATCGCCGCCGACGGCTGGTCCACCGGGCCACTCGCCCGCGACCTGGCCGAGGCGTACGCGGCCCGCTGCGAAGGGCATACGGTGAACCGGCCTGCCCTGCCAGTGAGTTACGCGGACTACACGCTGTGGCAGCGTGAGCTGCTCGGGGACCCCGCCGACCCCGAGAGCCGGTTCGCCGAGCAACTCGACTACTGGAAGCGGCAGCTCTCCGAACTGCCGGAACTGCTCCGACTGCCCACCGACCGGCCGCGCCCCGCCGTCGCCGGCCGGCACGGCGACCATGTCGGCGTGGAACTCGACGCGGAGCTGCACACCGCCCTGACGACGTTGGCGCGACGATCGGGGGCGACCCTGTTCATGGTGCTGCAGGCGGCGTTGGCGGCGTTGTACACGCGGTTGGGTGCGGGGACGGACATCGCGATCGGCAGTCCGATCGCGGGGCGTACGGATGAGGCGCTGGACGATCTGGTCGGGTTCTTCGTCAATACGCTGGTGCTGCGGACCGACACGAGTGGTGATCCGAGTTTCACGGAGCTGCTGGGCCGGGTGCGGGAGACGGCGTTGTCGGGTTACGCGCACCAGGACGTGCCGTTCGAGCATCTGGTGGAGGCGCTGAACCCGTCCCGCTCCCTCTCCCACCACCCGCTCTTCCAGACCATCCTGGCCGTGCAGAACGCCCCCACGGGCCGGTTCGACCTGCCCGGGCTGGACGTCGCCACCTACGCGGTCGCGACCAGGACCGCCAAGTTCGACCTCGGCGTGAGCATGGTCGAGCGGTTCGGTCCCGACGGGAGCCCGGCCGGAATCGTCGGCGCGGTCGAATACGCCACCGACCTGTTCGACCACTCGACGGTCGTCTCCCTGGTCCGGCGCTGGACGCTCCTGCTGCAGGCCGTCACCGCCGACCCGGAGCAGACGATCGGAGCCATCGGCCTCCTCGACACCGGCGAACTCCACCGATTGGTGGAACAGGACAACGAGACCGCCCGGGACGTGGACGCCGTCCCGCTGCCGCAGGCCCTCGCGGCGCAGGTGGTCCTGACGCCGGACGCGGTCGCGCTGGTCCATGGTGCGGTTGAGTTGACGTATCGTCAGCTCGATGTGCGGGCGAACCGGTTCGCGCA